>CAJFRA010000081.1 GCA_904419295.1 Candidatus Pseudobutyricicoccus lothianensis | reverse complement strand
ATTGCCCGCATTGGTCAGGCTGATGGTGTCGCCGTTGGCGTCGGTGGCTGTCAGGGTGCCCAGCACATAGCCCTCGTTGGGGGTCACGGTGATGGTCACGGTGGCGCCCTTGGAAGCGTTCCGCGGGCTGACGCTCACGGTGCCGTTGGTGGCTGTGTTCACGCTCACCGCATAAGTGGTGCTGCCGGAACCGCCGCTGCTGCCGCCTTCTTCTTCAGTGGGAGGCAGGGGGCCGTCTCCAGTCACTGTGTAAGTGATCATAGTCCCCGCTTCATTGGGTTTGCTAGTCACTTCATAGCCGCTGCCTGCTTTGATATCCAGCAGATCAGCATCGTTACCATTCAGAGCAATAGTAAATGTCTTAGGTTCATTCACTGTGGCTGTCATCTGCTCTGCTGTCAATTTGCCAACCAGCGTGATGGTCTGGCCCTTTGCCACTTCATCTACAGCGGCCTGCAGAGTGGTGTAGGATACATCATCGATTTTGGCAACTGCGCCATTTGTAGCAGAAACAGTGAACTCACTGAACCCATGGGGGTTTTCGAAAGTCAGGGTGTAGCTGGTTACCTCTTCACTTGTAGAAGATTGAACCTTGCCTTCGTACACATAGCTCTTATGGGTGACATACAGAGTCTTATTCTGTGCAGCCTCCGCAATCGTATCAGGCACAGGGATGGTCACAGTCACAGCCTTATTGACTGTCAACGGCTGCGCATTCCCGATTTCTACTGCATTGGCAGTAGTACCATCTGTTGCAGGCAGAACGATATTGTCCACATTTGTGGTAGCAATGGTTCTGTACATCGGGGTGATGTCCAGAGTAAAGGTGCTAGCTTCTGCATTGGCAGCAGTGATCTTCATTGCCATATAAGGCTGTACCACGATGGTGACTTTAGCATTCTCTTCAACCTGTACACCGGCATCTTTCAGAGCATCTTCGCCATCCTCAGCAGTTACTGTATTCTTGTTTGCAACCGTTTTCGCCGCAGCAGTCAGGCCATCGCCTTTTACGGAAGGTGCACCAGTACTCAGTGCATTATGAACCGCCTCGGCTAGCTCCTTATCTTTGCCAATAATATCCGCTGGAACCTGGGCCACTTCAGGATCGGCCACGACGACTTCCGCAGGATTGTCACCAGCTTCATCAACCATATAGTTGTAGCCGTCTTTGTCGCTGGTCACAGCGGCCTTGCCAGTGGCCAAGAACTCTGTCGGGTCATTAGTGAAGTAGCCACCAGTGATGACGATGTTGCTAGCCTTATCAACTTGGTCGTCTTCTCTGATGCTAACACGGATATCGCCCTTGTAATTGCCGCTTTCAATCTTCAGCGTCGCATCCTGCTCGCTTACGGGCTCATTCAAGGTAGCATTATTATTGCTTTGGAAGATACGCACAGCATAATCTTCTTCCGGCTGCTGTGTGGAAATGGTGCAATTCTTCAATGTCACGGAACCGGTTTTATCTTTCGGGCCATAGTTCCGGGCCAGGCTGACGCCGCCGCGCACACTGTCGATCGTGGTGCCATCCAGTGTGACATCCGCGCCATAGCTGACTTCCACACCATTGGATGTCCAGCTATCAAAATTCGAATTGGCGCCGAGAATAGAGCCGCCGGTTACTGTACCTTCTACATCGCTGGCCGTATTATAACCTGCCACAATGCCTTTGGTCAGCTTTGTATTTGTTTCACCTTCTTTAGGCTCATACACGTTATTACAATCGATCTCACAATTTGTAATCGTGAATTTGCCTTGGCGAATATCAAATGCTGCGCAGTTGAAATTCTTAATCTTCAAGTCAGTTGCAGTTACCGAAGTCTTTTCTGCATCGGCCTCTGGCTGTACTTTAAAGACACCGGCGCCAGTAACACGCGGAGTATTGCCGCCAAAATCAGTCAAGGTAGCATCAGAAATGCTAAAATGACAGTCCTTGATTTCGAAATACACATCAGCACTTGCGTTTTGGCCTGTGATGGTGAAGCCGGCGCCGTCGATGGTGACGTTCTTATTGATCGTCAGCTTCTCAGTCAAAGCGGCGTCTTTCAGCAGGGTCACGGTCTGATCGGCTTCCGCTTTTTCTACAGCTTCGGCCAGGGTGGTGTACTTTTGTTCTCCGATGGAGGCTTCTGCATAAGTTTTCACACCGGCCAAATCCATCTGGAACTTGTAGACTCCGGTCACCGCTTCAGTTCCCTCTTCGCCGAAGAACTGTACCGCACAGTAGGTCTTTGGTGTCTCTGCGCCAGCGTTCACATAGAAAGCGATGCCGTCATTGCCTTTCCCGTCTACATTGAATTCCAAAGACTGCACTTCACTCCATGTTTCAAGCGCATTTGCATCCGCTCCGAAGGCATATTTCATTTTCTTGGCACCCTCCGGGGCAACTACCGAGAAACCACACCAATAGCCAACTGTTTGGTCAGTATTTGTGTGCTGTTTGAGGTTTGTCACCTCGACTTTCACAGTGTTCAGACCCTCGGCATCGAGTGTTGCAGGCGGTGTTACTTTATAGCTGTCTTTATCATACAGATCCTGAACGTTACTCTCAGAGTGATCTGCAAGAGGTGCCTGAACGATGCTTGCTGCTGTCAATACACTACTTGCAGTTGTTTCCGAGCCACTTGATGTGCCGGGTTCCTGCGAATCAACTTGTTCTTGTCCGGTCTCTTCTGCTGCAAACGCAGTAGACGGGAGCAGACAACAATCTTTTTTTCATGTTGCCTTTCCTCCTAACATGAAATTTTGGTTGCTTTTTGATCGCTTCTGAAAGTCCTCCCCCGACCAAATCACCCCCCTAATTTGGTTAAGTGTACTTTTCCAAATTCTGACCTCCGGTTCGATTTTTTTCAAAAACATATTGAAAAACCCCACATTGCGTGGTAATATCTAACTGTAGGTTTGTACTGTTTCCAATTTGGAAAAGTACACCTTTTCAAAAATATTTTCCAATTTTTCAAAAAAACCAAAAAGCCGTGTTTCCGGTAGATTCCGGAAACACGGCTTTCTTGATTCTGTCATTGTAGCTGGCCCCTTATTCCACCGGGAGCACAGGTGCATCTTTTCGCTTGACAATGGCTTTTTTCCGCCATTTGCCCCGCTTATAGGCGGCAAAGGACAGCAGCGCGCCCATACACCAGGAGATCAGCAAACTGATAAACAGGCTGTCCGGGCTCTTTGTCAGGGCCGCCAGCCCATAGGCGATGGGAACACGGATGACCACAGTGGTGATCATGGAGATCCACATAGGGGTCATGGTGTCGCCGGCGCCGCGCATCACGCCGGAGAGGGTCTGGGTGACAGCCATGGCCAAATAGCCCACGGCCAAGATCCGCATCATGTGCTGGCCCCGCTCGATCACCTCCGGCGTGCTGGTGAAGAGCCCCACCAGCTGGCCGCCAAAGAGGAGGATGGCCGCCACTAAAGCGGCGATGACCGCCAGCCCCAGGCGCATGCCTTCCCGCACGCCTTCTTCCACCCGGTCCACCCGGCCGGCGCCCATGTTCTGGCCCGTATAGGTGGTCATGGCGTTGCCAAAGGTGAAGTTGGGCATCATGGCAAAACCATCCACCCGCATCACCACCGTGTTTACCGCGATGATCACTGTGCCAAAGCTGTTGGTCAACGACTGCACCACAATGGCCGCCGTGGAGAAGATGGCCTGGGAAACGCCGGAGGGCAGACCCAGCACCAGCAGCTCCTTCACCATGTGGCTCTTGGGCCGCAGGGTGTGCCAGTTGATATCCAGGGTGTCTTTCATCCGCATCAGCCGCCACAGGCACAAAATGGCGGAGATGAACTGGGCGATGATGGTGGCCCAGGCCACGCCGGCCACATCCCAGTGGAATTGGGTGACAAACAGCAGGTCCAGCACGATGTTGAGCCCGCAGGCCACTAGCAGGAAGACCAGCGGCATCACCGAATCCCCCATGCCCCGTAGCACGCCGGCGATGATGTTGTAATAGGCCATGCCCGCAATGCCCCAAAAAACGATGGTCAAATAGTCGGCTGTCCATTCAAAAATTTCCGGCGGCGTGCCCACCAGCTCCAAAAACGGGGGCACCAGCAGCGGCCCCACCACCATGATGACCAGCGAGGCCAAAAAAGTCAGCGTAATGGTGGTGCCCACCGCCTTGGAAAGCTGCTCCCGCTGCTTGGCGCCAAAATACTGGGCCACCATGACGTTTGCGCCGGTGGAGATGCCGATGAACAGCACCAGCAGCAGATTCAGCATCGGGCCGCTGGCCCCCACGGCGGCCAAGGCGTTATCCCCTACGTAACGCCCCACCACAATGCTGTCCACTGTGTTGTACATCTGCTGGGCCAAGTTGCCCAACAGCAGGGGGATGGAAAACTGGATCAGCTTTTTGATGGGGCTGCCCACCGTCATATCCTGGGTGCCCAAAAAGCGCGTCAGCCCTCCGCTCATGCTACCACTCCCTCTCTCTTATCGAATAAAAGCCTGCATCACATCGGGTGCAGGCTCCATCCCGCCGCCCTGCGGCAGGAATCCATTGGTAACAGGATACCATAGCTTTCTCTTTTGCGCAAGCCGTCTGCCCATTGGCCGGAAAGTCGCAGCAATCCCCTGGCAGTCCCAGACAAAAAAATAAGAGGCCTCCCCCTCTTATTCTTCCGGCACTTCCCCCTCTTCCAGCAGCCCCTGGGCGGCCAGCTGCTGGCGCAGCCCGTCTTCTTCCATCGCCGCCTGGTACAGCACGTTGTGCCGCTGGTATGTGCGCACGATATTCCAGATCTCCGTCCGCTGTTTGGCCGAAAGGCCGGTGACATCCATAAAATCTCGATTGGTATACCCCAACAGGTTGTCGGTGGAGGTGCGGAACAAGCGGGCGGCGCGAATGAGCACATCATAGGATGGCAGCCTGGCGCCGTTTTCATAGGCCGATACGGTGGATTTGGTGATATTCAACCGGTCCGCCAATTCGGCCTGGGTCATATTCCGCGCGGTCCGCAGTTCCCGCAGCTTGTCACCAACAATGCTCATCGCCCTCGCCCCTTCCTCCCTTCATTCTAATGAAATTATGAACACTATTGGGATACTTTTAAACCACTATATGTAGATATCTGTATAAAATGGTGGTATACTACAACCGGTACCACCTGGGGGAGGGAGGTGTGTATGGCGTTTCGCGTTTGCCCGCGCCATGCACACCTCATTTTTATACTTCCCCTATGCCGGTAAAAATGCCATCAAAGTTTTTCCAAGATATGAATTTGTGGCCTTTCATGACAAATACTAAGGCTGTTAAACCACAAATTCAGGAGGAATACGGTTATGAAAGCCACAGGAATCGTGCGCCGGATCGATGATCTGGGCCGGGTGGTGATCCCCAAAGAGATCCGCCGTACCATGCGCATCCGCGAAGGGGACCCATCACAGATTACATTGGAACGGTGGGAGTATTTTTGCTCCGCTATGCTGGACTTAGCCAGACGGAATGGCTGGGAGTAAACCTAAGTGATTTAATTTATATCAAGAAAGGTAGTAAGGTGGAATCACTGCATCTCTTGATATAGAACCCAGATAAGCTGAAACAATCATGCCCAATTCCCTATCAAATCGTGACAATTTCTAAACAAGGAACACGGAAAAAGGTATGTATCTGAATGGGTACATGCCTTTTTGTTTTGTTAAAGATAGATAATGGATATGATACTGTTTACCAATCGGTAATTATATATTTTATTATTATATAATAAATTCATCATTCTTTATATAGTATTTTTAATATTGCAATTCTTCACTTTCATTCTTGCAATTTTCCTCCAAGTTCCATACAATAAGCATGGGAGGAATTTGAAAATGACGGCCAAAAAAATTGAAGGACTCAATCCTGTTTTTAATCAGGAAATGTTGTTAGAATATTTCCACGAAAATTTAAACCATGCGAGACATGTGGAAAACGAACGGATGATGTTTATAACGTTATTTACAGCGCTGGTAGGCGGCGCATTGGGGATGGTTGCAGAAATCGATTCTATTCTGACCAGTCTAGTGATATTATGCATACTATTTATGCTGAGCATTGTTTGTACCGTTATGACAGAGCGATGGGGGAATGTGTTTGATGCCCACATGCTAATGGCACAGCATTTATATCTGCTCCTGTGTGGTGTGCCAGAGTCCTCTTTGATGCAAGACGGAATGTTGAGAGATAGGATTTCAAATCATCCCTTCATCAATCGGTTTTATATCTTTAATCAATCACTATACGAAGAAAAGAATGGAATCAAGCGTCGTTTCCCCTATATACATACGTGTATTTGGTTCCGGCTTTTTAATGTTACGATATTATCATTGTTATTTTTATCGATTATTTATCATGCCCTACAGTTCCTGATTTAATATGTCAATCATTATAAACAAGAGGTGTATAATGAAATTTCAACTATTGGCGCTTGACCTTGATGGGACTCTGCTTGAAGAAGATCTGACGATTCCTTCGAATACCATTGACCGCCTACGCCGATTAATTCAAATAGGTGTAACCGTTACACTTTCTACGGGAAGGATGTTCCCTTCTGCCAAAATTTATGCGGACATGATCGGTACATCCGCACCTTTGATCACATATAACGGTGCAGTCATCCGCCGCCGAATGGATAAAGAACCTATATTCACCAGCTATGTTCCCAGAGTAGATATGGAAGCAGTTATCAAATTTTGCAAGCGGACAGGCTACTATTTGCAGCTTTATAACAATGATCAAATAGTGGTAGAAAAAAAGGTGTGGCAAACTGAAATAGACCCTGACTTAAGAAACGTTCCTTGCTTAGAAGTAAATGATTTTTCAACGGCAAAGCTCGGGGATACACCCAAAATGATGATTGTAACCGATCCTTCGGATGTACCAAATGTTCATCGTATGCTTTACGAATCCGTGGGCCAAGACCTCTATATCGCCGCTTCCCAGCCTTATCTTGTTGAAATGATGCGTGCCGGTACCTCAAAGACCTCTGCTTTAATTCGGTTATGTAATTGGCTCCAAATTCCTAGAGAAGCTGTCATCTGCTGCGGTGACCATAGTAACGATATCGATATGATCGAGTGGGCTGGCATCGGCGCTGCTGTCGGCAACGCAATCGATCCGCTAAAAGAAAAAGCCGACTATACAGCAATGGCTCCGCGCAGCCAAGGCGTCAATGAGATTATCGACTTCTTTTTTGGAACATCAGTATAAGCTGGACAAGGGATGACACCTTGTCCTTCCCTTCTTTCTTGCTACTAAAAAGCTGAAAATCCAAGCCACTGGTTCAACATGAACCAGTTTTTCAGCATACAGATGTTAGACGTAAAGTTAATTTTTGTAATACTTTGCATCGAATATTCATCCGCAGGGATTTTAAAGGACGGAACAAATGTTTGCCGTTCAAAAAGGCAAAATACCCCGCAATCTGTTCTGAATCGTTCTAAATACCCCGTAATTTTTATTTTTGGAGTTTGCACATCGCCATATATCCTGTAAATCATCTTCAAATACAAAATAGAACGATTTAGCTATGATATAAAGCAATTTCCTATAGGATTACGGGGTATCTATATCTCAGTCCCCATAATCATTTCTAGATATACCGTAATCTGTTCTAAATATGGTCTCAATCGATCTTTCATTCTATTCTCATACAGGGAGACCCCCGTGTTTTTTATGGTGTTTTCCGTTTTTTGAAAGCAAATCTTGATGGAGTCAAAAAGCGAATAATATACAGCAATAAGGTAATTTATGCTGTCTACTACTTTGCATTGGCAGCATGGACGGCACTCAGAATCCGTTCAATAATAACAAAGTATGGCACAAAATCAGCAGCGTGTAGGCAATCCGAAAATCCAAACCGCCTGTCCCTATGCCGAGCTAATCGGCCTATGGGACAGGCGGTTTTCTTTGCCTTGAATGGGTATTTACCGTCAAGATAAAAGGTGATTTTGGGCACTATCTTTCGTTGTAAGCGGCCTTTGAATAGCTTCTTATATTCTGTGGTATTCTTGCATGAGACAAACACTACTCAAAAGGGAAAAGTATTTTTTCGCCCCAATTCCACACTAGTAAAAGCGGGCAGAGATGTCATCGGCAGCGCAATGTGCGTTCATCCTGATGCCCTTAAATTAATTTTCCTATTGTCACATCATTTTCTGGAACCATTCCCTTCTTCGTGGCCATACCCTATCAATTGCTTCCAGCTCCCTGAGCGTTTTGTCCATTTCTTTTTCTATAGTGTCCATATGAAAAAGCCCAGCACAAGCTGGACTTTTTCGACGGACTGCTTGGGGAACAGGTGCATTTTAAAAAATACACCTGTTCCCTCCTAAGACTTACTACCAAAATTTTTTCCTTTTCATAATCCACAAGCATGCAATTACGATGAGGGCACTCACTACGATGACAGCAGGGTAGCCATACTTCCAGCCCAGCTCCGGCATCCCGGTGAAATTCATCCCATACCATGCAGCCACCAGAGACAAAGGGAGACAAAGCGTCGTAACCAAAGTGAGTGTCTTCATGATTTTATTCTGCCGAAGATCTACCTGCGTCTGAAACAGTTCCCGAACTTGCAGGCAATACTCCCGCAAGAACTGGGCATCCTCTCGTAGACGTCCTAGCCGCTGGGATAGCATATGGAACAGCCGGCCTTCCTCTTCCATGAATAAGCCCCAGTCATCCTCCTCCAAGGTGTCCGCCATGTTTCCCAACTGGGAGAAGTACCGAGACCAGTGCATCAGCTCCCGGCGCAGGCCGGAGATCGGCGCAGTGAACTGATCCAGCTGGCCAGAGAGCACTTGCTCCTCCAGCTGGCTCAACCGATCCTCTAATTCTTCCATGTGGTGAGCATCTTTTGCCAAAAGTAGCTCAAGCAGCTGGCACAGCAGTCTTCCAGGGCTGTTTTCCTGCCAGCGCCCTTCTTTGGACAGGCGGTGGACCAATGCCGGAATCGCTTCACTATCATCACACAATATCAGCAGGTCCGATGTCAGCAAAAATCCAAAAGCAATGGGGATCCCTGCCCTGGTATGCCGCGGTGTAATCACTGTCCCGCTCAAATAGTCTCGGCGGGCCTCCACCCGGCATCCTCTGGCTCCTTGGGCTGAGGGGATGTGGCGAATTATATTTTCTAGTCTGGCCAATTGCGGCGGATGCTCCATTTCCTGAGTGGTAAGCAGCACCAATGCCCGCTCTCCGGGAGTCAGGGGTTTTTGGCTCATTTCTAGTTTTTGACTAATGCGATAGATTTCCATCCTTCACAGCTCCTCACCATTTGACACTCCCTATGCCTAAACAGTTCAATGAGTTTGATACTCCCCGTAAAGTTGAATGCCTCACTCTTTCGAGCTGACAGGATATCTGCTTTGAAAAGCCTTGCACTTTTCTTCTGCATACTGAAAGTCAACTGTACCAGCCAAATATCCTGGAACTTTCTTTCCTTTAAATAAAGTATCGCACTTCGTTTTCTGATTATAAATTACCTTGGCATTTTTTACAATCATAGTCATATGGGAACGAATGAAGTCCCATTCTTTCTGTATGACCTGCTGATAACTTGTATCTGTCTCTTGAGAAATGTCATACGGAGTTAATTCACTCGCTGGGACTGGAATCATGTTGTTTAGTTTCAATGTCCCGCTCTATTGCACCAGACGCAGTATCTTTGGTGGTCATTCTTATAATAGGGATAATACTTTTCCGAATAACCTTTGAACCGTCAGCCAATGCTATATAGTCCGAATCTTTTGGTGATGAAAACGGTATAAAGTAATTGAAGTTTTGGTAGTGTCAAGTATTTTTCGCAAAATGGTTTGCAGGCCCTGGCATGAGAGAAGTCAGCCAGCAATGGAGGTATCCTCAACGGCAGCCTCCAGGTGCTT
>CAJFRA010000080.1 GCA_904419295.1 Candidatus Pseudobutyricicoccus lothianensis | reverse complement strand
ACACGCCTCCCGGCTTCCCGATCAGCTTGCCGCCGCAGATCTCACATTGCAACGCTGCCATATCTATTCTCCTCTCTTCTTTCCGCAGTTGGGGCAGAAGTTACCGGTGATGCCCTTCTGGCCGCAGGCGCAGTCCCAGGTATCCGGCTGGGCGGGGTCAGGCCGCTTGGCCCCGCAGTTGGGGCAGAAATTGCCGGTGATTCCCTTCTGTCCACAGGCACAGTCCCAGGTATCCGGCTGGGCAGGCTCAGGCCGCTTGGCTCCGCAGTTGGGGCAAAACTTCCCGGTGAGCCCCTTTTGGCCGCAGGCGCAGTCCCAAGTATCCGCCGGGGCGGGCCGCTTGGCCCCGCAGTTGGGGCAGAAGTTGCTGGTGATTCCCTTCTGGCCGCAGGCGCAGTCCCAGGCATCTGCCGGGGCGGGCTTCTTGGCGCCGCAGTTGGGGCAGAAGTTGCCGTTGATCCCCTTCTGGCCGCAGGCGCAATCCCAGCCGCCCGCCGCGGGTGCGGGCGGGGCCGCGGGAACACTCTGTTCCTGGGGCTGGCCGCCGAACATGGGGGACATCGCCTCTTTGGTCATGCCCATGATGCCGCCCATGGCCCCCAGTGTCACGCCCAGCCCGGCAATATCGCCCAGCGCGCCGCCTCCGCCGTTGGCCCCCATTTGGCCCAGCCCGGCGGCGTAGGCCTTCTGGACCTCCGCCTGGAGCACATCCTTCTCGGTGTAGCCCTTGGCCCGCATGATTTCGGCCTCAGTCAGCCCAGCCATCCGGGCGGCCTGGGCCTCTGCCTGGGCCTGGATGACCGTCCGCTCCGCCTCCCGCTTTTTCACTTCTGTCTCGGTGGTCTGGCGCTCCAGCTCCGCCTCACGCTGGGCGGCGGCGATGACTGCTTTGCTCCGCTCCTGGGCGGTGCGGTAGGCGGCCTCGCTCTCGGCCTGGGCCGTCTTGACGGTGGCCTCCGCCTGGTAAACACGGGTCTGGAGCATGACCGTGTGCAGTTCCCGGATGCGCTTGAAATTGGGGTCGTCCTCGGGCAGCACCACATGGGTCACATAGAACTGGGGGATGGTCAGGCCATACTCCTCGAAGCCGGGCAGCAGCTTCTCATGGAGGGCGGCGGAGATCTCATCCACCCGCTCATCGATCTCCAGCAAGTCGATCTGCTGGGCCTTGATGATGGCCGGGAGGCTGGTCTTGACCGTGTTGACGATAAGGGGCCGGAAGGAGCCCTGGACCGACTTGGTGAAGCCCTCCTGATCCCCCCAGGCGATGCCCCTCTGGGTGCCCACCAGCTTGACCAGCAGTTTCCGGGCATCTTGCACCTGCAGATTCAGCTCGCCGGAAGCCCCGATCTCCAGCGGGGCGCTGGTGAGGGGGTCGATGAAGCGCACCTTGTCCGGTGTGCCCCATTTGATGGACATTTGGACGGTCTTGTTGATGAAGTAGACCTCGGAATGGAAGGTGCCCTCTGGGTTCGTGGGCAGGTCATAGAGCTTCTCCAGGATGGGAAGCTGCTGGGTCTCCAGGGTATACCGGCCCGGCCCGAACAGGTCCAGAGCCTGGCCGTCCCGGAAGAAGATGGCCTCCTGGCTCTCATGGACGATGAGCTGAGAGCCCATATTGAAATCCTCGATGGGATGCTTCCACACCAGGGTCTCGTTGTCCCCTTCGTATTTGATGATGCTGGCCAGGCCCTCTCTTTTGACCTTCTCGGCCATGATTCGCTCCTGCACGTCGTTCACATAGTCGCAGACGGGGCAGGTGTATGTACTGGCGCTCTTGCTGGCCTGGAGCCGCACGCCGCACTGGGCGCAGGAGAACTCCTCCACTTTGGTCTGCTCCGCCTGGGTGTTGATGGGCTCATGGCACACCGGGCACTTGGCCTTTTCCCCCTTGGATTGGTCGAAGATCACCTCGTTGCCGCAGTGCGGGCACTTCCGGACGGTCATCTTGTCGGTGCGCACGTCGATGGTGTAGCCGCAAGAGCAGTCGATCTTCTTTCGTGCGAAGAAGCCGGTTTTGGCCTCTGCGTATTTCCCGCAATTGGGACATTCAATTACAAATTTAGACATAGTACGTCTCCTCACTTTGATTGGGATAAAATTTGAGACAGAACGGAGTTTACATTTTTGATGGTATTCACAATTGCAGCAGGAAGCCCCGCTACCTTCAACATTTCAGATAATACAGAGCTGACTGTATTGATTGCGAGTTCTCTTCCAACCCCTGCAATCTTTGGCCCGATAGGCCCTTCCTCCAAAAATCTGGAGTCTTCATTTCCCTTACGTAGTGTTTTATATAAAGCCTCACGTAGATCATCCCGGGTTCGATCCTCAGAAATCGCAACCAAAAGGTCCAAAAAATACTCTGGAGAGATTTGGAGCAATCTCGGCGTCAGCGTTACATCAATGTAGCCACCGGCTTCTTCCACTGCATTTTTGATTTCGTAATACAAGTTGATATCCGGGATTTGAATTTTGATTTTCCCCTGCTCATATCGGGCATTCTTGCTCACCTCAGAAAAAACCTCTCTCCAATTAAAGTTCCTGGGGTATTGTAATTGCTTTTTCACTTTTAAGCTCGATACACGACTTTGTGGGATGCCCAGTTCTTTTGAAAGGCGAAAATCGCTGTATGTATGAAAATCTTGCTCGCTCCGCTTCAAAATCTGTTCAATATAGAGATGAAACATGAGAGTTTCCAGGTCAGCTTTCGACATCCGCCCAAAATTTCCCTCATAGAATTGGGCGGCAATTTGATCAAAGGCCGCAGCTTTTTCTTCTAAGTTGGGGAACAGTTCGTCATATCGGCGGTTCTTTTGTTCCTGCGCCATTGCAGTCTCTCCTTTGTTACAATTTTTTCAGCTCTGCCTCGATCTCCGCCAGGCGGGCCTCGATCTCTTTTCGGCGCTTGCCGGTGAAGAATCCTCTTAGAGATGCGAGTTCCTGTCGCAGACTTTCTCGTCCAGCTTTCAGAGATGCTTCATGACACATTTTCTTTCTTGCTGGGCTATCTTTATAGTCCCCAAGCAAGTAAAATGAATATTCTGCTGTTGAAAAATCTTCTTCTGTATATGCACTTTCTTGTAGGCGGCAAGCCTTTATATAACCCGGCTCTAAACGGCGCTGTCGGCAGAGCTGATACTTTTCCATACTATCTTTGTAGTTGCCCAGAGAACGGAACGCGTCCTCTGCATCTTGCAAGCTCTCATCGGAATGTGCATCGCGCTCCATGTTGCAAGCATTTATGTAAGCACTTTCCAGCATGTCCTCTTTCTGTTTTCTGGCTTTTTGAAGTGCTTCTTCCTGACGGCGGCGCTCCTCCTCCTCTTGCCGGCGAAGTCTCTCTTTTTCCCGTTCCTGCCTGCGGCGCTCCTCCTGCTGACGGTGTTCCTTCTCCTCTTGCCGACGAAGTCGCTCTTTTTCCTGTTCCTGCCTGCGGCGCTCCTCCTGCTCCCGAGCCACCTGTTTTGCAGCAGCCTCATAGCCCTCCAGCTGCTCCCGCAGCTCCGGTGAGGCAAACCGCAGCGCTTTCTCCAGAACGGCCAACCTGTCTCGCTCCACCACAGCTGCCGGACTGGTGGCAAGGATCTGCTCCACAGCGGCCTTTGCTGTAGCGAGATCCGCCTTGGTGCGCTCCCGGTAATAATTGATGGCCTGCAGCTTTCCCGTATCAAGGCTACTGGCATTCAGAGAGCGAATCATCTCCACGTTCACATTGGAAGGAATATCCATTATGTTGACCTGTATATTGCCGGACAGAAGGTCGGGTACATCCGCCCCGTTGGAGGCCACGATCTGCTCCACAGCAGCCTTTGCCTCGGAAAGACCAGCTCCGGTCTGTTCCCGATAAAATTTGATTGCCTGAATTAAGCTCCCTCCGGCAGACAGCTCCAAAATTTTTCCTATAACGCTGTCGGAAGAGATGGCGCCGGTGGTATAGAAGTCACCATCGTAAGCCATGTCGGAGATATCCCGATAGCGGCGGGCAGCGCAGAATTTGCCCACATAGGCTTCTGCGCACTCTGGGTTAATGTCCAGCACCTTGTCGAAGTATTCGTTGGCCTTTTTCCAGTCCCCGTCCTCCAGGAAGAGCTGCCCCCGCTTCAGCAAGCTGTCCGCCGTGGGGCCGCCTGCGGCTTGAGCCGAGGTTTGAGCGGCCGCCTGCGCCGCCTGGCCCTTGCCCAGCAGCTT
>CAJFRA010000079.1 GCA_904419295.1 Candidatus Pseudobutyricicoccus lothianensis | reverse complement strand
CAGGCTATCCAAAAAGCGCAAACGGGAGTTTCTGCTCGTTGCGTAGCGATATTGGCTGATTTCGGGTCCTAATTTTTTCATATTTACTTTACAGTGCCATAGAATGTGGCAAAGCCAATGGATAGAAACGGTGCCAAGGGGATGGCTATTTGGTCGATGGGGGTTGGTGTGGCTGCACAGTGTTTCTCAATAGATGCCCGCACGACAGCATAGGAGATAGCCACCAACATACCAAGAATGACGCCCCATAAAGTTGGAAACAATCCGATTGCGAAACCAACGGCGGCTATGAATTTAATATCACCCCCGCCCATTCGATTTCGAAACAATATTGCCATTCCAAGAAACGGAAGAGCGACTACTGAACCAAGGATCTGACCGATAAAACGGGCGGGGCTGATTGCAATCAGCCCCGCCGCGGCAGTCAGGATACAAATAGAATTGGGAATGTGGTGACTTCGCAAATCAGAAACGGATGCCAGTGCAAGGGCGCAGAAGAACCATGCGGTCTGAAAAGCGGCATCAGCCAGCATAGTTGAACATGTCTTCCACGCGCTGGGTCACAGTGGGCAGCACGGTGTCGCCGAACAGGGTGTACAGACCGGCCAGCAGCAGGGCGCCCAGCACGACAGCGATCAGGATCTTCACAGCAGTGTCGATATAGCCCTCGCCGCGGGTGTTGCTCAGGGCGGCACGGGCGGAGAGCGCCATGGTGTTGACAGTGCCGATGGCTTTGCGGGAAACGGAGCTCATGGTGTTGATCATCTTGTTATACAGCTTCTTCATAGGTTCATTTCCTCCTTATATTTTGAAAAAAGATTGTAGTGACTGGATTGTTCAGGTCTGTTCTGCGGAGATGCGGCAGGTCACATCGACATTTCAGGCCCCGGAGCCTGCCGGATCGTAGGGTCCGGAGCCGCCCTCCTGGTCTGCTGGCTCTGGGAGAGCGCCTGCTGATAGGCGTTGAGGACAGCGTTGTCGAACTCCTGACGGGCCTCCTTGGTGACGGGGAAACAGATATCCTTGTACTCACCGTTGCCGGCGCGGTAACTGGGCATGGAGACGAACAGGCCCTTGCTGCTCTCCATCACCTTCACACCGCGAATGGCAAAGCAACCGTTGATGTTCACGGAGGCGTGGGCGCGGCAGTTGCCATCAAGGCGGAGGGAGTGGATTCGGACATCATACTGCATGGGGAGCGTCTGCTGCTGGGGAGTTTCGGACTGGGGTGTGGCTTTCGGGGATTTATCTGCCATGGAATGATTCCTCCTTCTCTAAAGTTATAGGGTCATGCTCATTGTCTGATCCTGAGTGGGTTGATCCGTGAAATCGATGGGTTTGAACCCATAGAGGTCGATGTAAAAAAAAGAGCTGCCAGATACGCTGTACAGCTCCACTACATCGGAAATGGCCAGTGGCTGGCCGTCTGGCCCCAGAGGGGTGCGGCTGAATTTGTTCCAGAGTTTTTCCAGGTCGTTGTCCTGGATCTGGCCATCATAGACCACATGGTACTGCTCAGGCGTTGGACCGTCATACTTCTGCACCATGGTGTCAAGACCGATGAAGCGCATCTGAATCGGAGTACCAGGCTTGAGCTGCCATATCCGGCAGGACTGCAGCTCCGGTGAACTGTCGCTGGCATGGAAGCCCTCGTTGGACAGGCGCTCATAGACGCCTTCTTCCCAGCGAGGAACAAAACCGCGCCGGGCCAGCCAAGACTCCAGCTCCCCACGACGGAATTGCGGATCAACAGTGATTTCGGTCTGGTTTTTTGCCTGATATCCAATCAGGTTCCCGTAGTAGACCAGGCATCCGTTCTTCATCTGAATGCTCACGGCGGCATTCCTCCTTTCTCGTTTTCATCAGGTCATCTTCATCACCCCCATATCGGGCTGTTCCGGCTGTAGCTCGGCCAGCTTTTCTTTGGCCCAATCCGGGAGAAACTCCTCCCGAAGCACCCCGATGAAGTCGGTGCGATTCCACCGTGTCTGCTCTCCATCGCCAAGACAGGTGGATCGAATAGAACGCCCAATGGCGTGGGGCGAGCAGCCGAACCCGTCATGAGCGAACCAGAGTTGGTTTTCGGGCGACCAGTAGCTTTCCTTGAGGGTGTCTGGGGAAAGCACCAAAACCTTGCCCTCATAGTCGAGGTTCTCAAAGGAATTGAGTTCGCAGTGCTGCGGGCCGAAGAGGCCGAGGTTTTTGTAAGCCTCGCGCATCATGTTTACAAAGCCGTCCAATACCGCTGGATGGCTTTTGACCACAAACGAGCTGTTGTGATCGCCATCGGGCGGAATGTAGGTGGTCTTCGCCCATTCCTGATTGCTCCGGCTGAAGCGCCCATCGTAACTGAGTTCCTGCAGGGTATTGGAGAGAACAAAGTTGATACGCTTATAACCCCACTTAGTTACAAGGGGCTGCAGAAAAGAGTCGTCCAGGTGGGCACCATCGAAGTGGGTGCGTATGCCTTCCTCAATGTCGCGGGCGCAGTTCACATTGGCATGGTGGCTGGCCCGCCAGAGGGCCAGCTCATTCCGTGATCGGGCTTCTGTCGCCGAGTAAGGATAAAGATATACATCAATCTCCATAGATGATCACATCCTCCAGCAGGCACTCCTCCAGTTCGCCCAGGCAGACACCGCTGCAAGCCAGAAGTTCCAGAATGTGCGGGGGCACATCGCTCAGGTCGTGGTCGTAGTCTGCCTTGTAGATCGTAACCGTGCCTTCCTCATCATCCACACTGACGCCCAGTTTTGCGCCCTCGGGAATACCGGCCGCTTCACGAACGCTGTCAGGCAGGGTAACCGGGTCAGTCACACTGTCCAGATCTGCAGGGCATTCACCCTCACAGCCATCGCAGAAACCGCACTGCAGACACAGGTGCGCCAGAAGTTCATCATGCAGCGTCAGGAGAGACTCCATCGTATGGATCATATCCATAGCGGTCATCTTGCTCTGCAGGACAACGATAGCACCGGGCATGGCATGGAGCTCGGGGGAAATGCCGTCATCAAAGCCGCTGAGTTTGAGAGCGGCGGCAGGAATGGTCAGATTGTTGTGATTGGTATCCTTAACGAACTTCATATACAGATCCTCCTTGATTACATTTGTGGTTGCATAGTTTGGTCATGCTGGTGACGGTGTAAAAGAAAAGCCTGGAATTTTTCCAGGTCTTTGTGCGTTGGATGGTATGACTGAATCTCGAGCGCAGTCAACAGTGCATACGCCTGTTGGGATTCCAGCATCAGTTTGCTGATACCCTTGGAGTCCAGATTACCAGTCGAGTTGATTGTGCCGGCATAAAAGGTGACATCATAGCCTTCTTGGCTCGGGCGAGCGTGAATACAGACGTCTAATCCGATGTGTGAATCCGGCTCGGCGCGGATGCAGAAGCACTGGGTTCGCGCGGGGCACACCTCCAGCCGCCCCATTGAGATTTCCTCAATCAACTGAACAGCGTGCTTGAGCTTATCCAGTTCGGTCAATCCTTCGGCCATATTGCATCACCTCCTGCCAGATCAAACAAAGTCATCTGGGACGGTGTCACACGGAGCCGCTCATGCATATCGTAATTGGCAATGATCAGCTCAGGGAATTGGGCGCCGTTGTCGTACCTCTGTTTGATGTTGTTGAGCCGTGTGGTTTCCATCAGGTAGATGCCCGGCTGATCGTACAGGCTGCGGATGAACTCATCGTCGTTATAGGAAAGCAGAAACTTGCCTTCAATCCGCATCAGGGCATCTCGCAGACGAATGTGATCCGCCTCTGTGAAACCGTCCTCACCGATGTTTTGATAGTAGCCCTCCGTGGCATGATAGGGTGGGTCAAGATAGAATAAGCTCACCGGGCGATCATACTGCCGGATGAGCTTCTCAAAGTCCTTGTTTTCAATGACCACTTTGGCCAGACGCCGGTGGGCCTGTTCGATGAGGGGGAAATTGCCCCACATGTCATGGGGCTGGCTGCCGAAGCTGGTCAGTCCTGCGGCATAGCTGTACCGAATCAGTTCGTAGAACCATGCGGCTTTCTGAACATCGGTAGCGGGACTGTCGCGGGCTAACGCTGTACGGACTACATCGAAGTCTTCCCGCGAGTTCAGCACATATTTCAGTGCTTCCATCAGCTCCTGCGGTTTATCTCTTACACAGCGGTAAAGATTGACCAATAGGCTATTGAAATCGTTGTACACTTCGAAATCGTTGCCGGGCGGCTTATGGAACAGCACCCAACCTCCTCCGCCAAAGACCTCGATATATCGCTCGTAGTAGAGCGGGAATAAGGTGACGATCAGTTCTCGGAGGGCTTTTTTCCCGCCGATCCAGCTCATGAAACTATTCAACCGCATCACCGCCTTCCAGTGGCAGACGGGTCTGGGCGGTATCAAATTGCTCCAGAGAATGATTCAGGCCGGCGATGGCCGCGGCGATCCCACTGATCCGCCGTGTCAAGTGGGCGATAGTCGCCCGCACCTCCTGTTCCGTGGCGGCATAGTAGTAGCCGTTTCCGCTGCTTGCAATGGGAATACTCTTTCGGCGCAGGCGGTTGACCATCTGCCGAACCTCAATCCCCCTGATGGAGAAGACGCACTCCAATTCCCGGCTGGTGGCGGCATTCGATTCGCCGGAATGGTACCGTTCCAAAAATTCCGCCAGCCGATCTTCCTTCATAGATGCCTCCTTTCCGGGGTGTTTTTCCGAAAAGGGCATAAAAAGGAGGGGGCCGTTTATCCCTCTCGGAAAAACGGCCCCATTGTTTTTTGATTATTTACTTTTTGTCTTGATCACCTCCTTGCGTTTCCCATAGCAGATAGGATTTTACATGGACATGGTCGGTTCGTCGGGTGGTTGGCTATATTCGAAGACAATATCCGTGCCATTCCATGACACATAGCCGTGCGCTGCTGCCGACAGGCCAAGGTTTTTCATCTTCTGATTTGCATATCCTTCGGTGTCAAAGCACGACGCAAGAAGCTCGTCTTTGGGATATACGCCATCCTGAATTGCCAAGGTCTTGCCATATTCAGCCAGTTCCATGTCCCGCGGCATGAAGTTGTAGCAGTGAAGATTCTGTGCCAAATCCAACGCATAGTCCAGACGATGGCAGTCCTCCAGTTCCATGACTGCCTGCCATTTATCCAGCCACCTCGGCTCGCCCTGCCCCTGTTCGGCCCAAGCATACCCAAAGTCGATGGCATGACGGACAAGTTCCGCTGCAGAGCCGTACTGGGAAAGAATGTCCTCCAGCTGTGGGAGGCAGCAGTCCACATCCACGGCGATGCACTCGGTCAAAGATTCGACCTCCAGTGCGTCCAGAGCCAGGAGAAGTTCGTCCGGGTGTGCAGTATCCATATACTCGCCAGTGTCCGGGAATCCAACCCATACGCCGTTCATATTGGAGCGGCTTGCCAGCTTGACCCGGATACCGTAGTCACCTTTGTCGGGATTCAGCGTCGGGTCGCCATCCAGAAACGGATCGATCAGAGAGGTGACCTTGATGAAGTGTCCGTCGCAGAAGGTGTTCCCACCGTTCTGACGATAGGCTGTGCCCACTTTCTCCGGGTCAAGAAACGCACGGGCTTGAGAGACAGGGCGCTGGATCTGCTCCATGATGAACTTGCCCAGCCGGGCATCGTCCCCAGCACCGTAGAACAGGTCGTAGTGATCCAGCTGATTGGCAATCAGCATCACATCCAGAGTCGTCTGGGGATGCTCGATCTGCAGGGCGCCCCGAAACAGCAGCTTTTCTTTGACCGTCATGTTTTCAAATCGCCTCTCCAGCCAGTCATGCTGGGAGTTGGTCATATCAAAGCCATCCAGCAAGTCGAAGAGTTCAGACTGTTGAGCGTTCACTACATCATCTCCATTCCGTTGCTCTCAGACGGGTGTTCCTGGGCTTGGAGCAACTCGTTGCCATCTCTGCGCTGTACCAGTCCATAGGGAGTCAGCACAGCATTGTTGGCGGCCATGACATCCAGACCATAGTTGTAGAGACTGACATGCTT
>CAJFRA010000078.1 GCA_904419295.1 Candidatus Pseudobutyricicoccus lothianensis | reverse complement strand
TAGCTATGATTGGGGGTGTTGACAATGGCTCATTTTTTGTGCCACTTGGGTGCTCACATTCTTGAGCCCTTTTGCTCGATTTCTATTTTACCGAAAACAGTATACACGGTTCTTACTTTGAGGGAAATTGTTCGGCTACCGTGATTAAGTGTAATACAGCAAATGTTGAGGATACTACAATTGTTAATACGGGAAGCGGGTATGGATTCCGTCAGAGTGGAACCATTGTTAATTGTAAGATCACGGCTCAGAATTCTGCCGCATTGTATTTGTCCGGGCAAAATAATGTTGTTATCGGAGGAAGCTATGAGGGAACTTCTGCGATTAATGTAATCGGAAAGGTCACTTTACAAAATGGAGTTTTCAATGGAGGTATTGTAGGAAGTGGCACCGCAGTGGTTTCTGGCGAAGAATGCTATGTGAAAGGTTCTTGGACCGCTAAAAAAGACATCACCGGTTACTCAGAGTATACTGTTGCCGATGGGACCTATAAAGACTATGTTTCCTTTAAAAAAATCGGAAATCATACAGCGTCGATCAAAGTTGTTGACAGCTCGAATGGTGCTGAAATCCCCTATGTGGTGAACATTCTTGCAAAAAATGGTGAAGGGGCAGAGTTGGAATCCTTTGAAAATATCTTAGCCGAAACACCGATTACTTGGACTGTGACTTGTAAGCAGGACTACAGTTTTACAGGAAAAGTCACTTTCATCGTTGGAGGTGAAGAGAAAGAACTTGCAAACTCGGATTTTTCGATGAGTAGCGATAAATCCCAGATTGTTTATACAGCAACTATGCCAGATGGCGATTTCACTCTGAAATTCGAGGTTGAGTTCACTGGTACATCACAGATACCCATCGTGCAGGTCGAAGAAACCAGTTACAATTCTCTCACCAGCGCACTTGCCAACCTGAAGGGCGGCGAAACTGTCAAACTTCTCCAAGATATTGTGTGGGAAGAGGAACTGGAATTCAACCAAAATGATGTGACACTTGATTTGAATGGGAAGACGCTGACCCTAAGTGCGGAGGCACAGTCCAGTGATTTGTCTAAAACCTATGTCATCCTTGTGTCTGGGGGATCTCTTACCATAAAAGATACTGTTGGAAACGGTGCGATTTCTCTCAACAATGGGATAATCAGTGGTATTCGTTTGACGGGCACAGGAACGAGATTGAATTTTACTAGCGGTACACTGAAAGACTTGTGCTCGCTTGGCTCTGCGTTTAGTATCTCTTGTGACGCTGTAAATGGAGAAGTAAATTTTTCCGGCGGCGTAATCTTAGGCAGAGTGCGAATGGGTGCAGCCGGTAGCACATTGATTATTTCTGATAGTGCGAGATTAGAAACCCGCGATTACGGAATGGCCGTCGTAGCATTTCCCGGCACAATCAAAATAACTGGTGGCTCCGTTATTGCAGACGAGGCTTCGAGTACAGGAACAGAGGAAGGCGTTTTTAGAATTGTTGAAGGCGCTTTTGATATGACTGGAGGTTCAATCTACTGCGAAGGTACCGCCCCTGCTGTCCGTGTTGTGAGTTCTGATGGTGTAACAGCCTCCATCGCTGGGGCTGCTAAAATCGAAGCAGTGAACAGTTCCGCCGTGAAGATCTCCCAAAGTGCCGGAAGAGTTGGGATGGAGAAGTCAAGTGTAACTATCGATGGGGATGCGAGGCTGAAGGGTGACACTTATGCACTTGAAATCGAAAATGCGACCTTTGACCAGCTTCCGATTATAAACATCAAAGGCGGATATTTTGCTTGCAACAGCAGCGGGCTCCCCATCAGCGACACATATTTCGTGACTTATTTGGATGCGGCTGATACAGATATTACGCCAGAGAAGGTGCTGAATCTTCTGAAAAACGGGGATTCGGACGGATATGTCAGCCTAGTTGATCCTGACAGTTTGAGGGGTACCTATACCCCCAGTGAGGGTACTGGCATCGACCAAACTCTGGAATACACCTACCAGGATTTTGAAGGGGCTTCGGACGGCAGCAATTCCGGCCTGAAGCAGCTTCTGGCGACTACAAAGTCTATTTATGAGGCCGGAAACGGCGATGGTAGCTATCCGGGAGATGCTTGGTCAACCTTTACAAATGCGTATGATCTGGCGAAACGGCTGTATGATTCTAACCGGAATGCCAATCAGGATGAAATCGATTATCGAGCCGCAACATTGAGTAAGGCTATGATTGATTTGACCGCATCCGCCGACATTGATCCCACTACGATGGAAGACGGGTACTATTACATCGATATTGGGCTGTGGAAGTCCAACATGACAACTCCGTCCATGGCCAATGGCGCGTTGGATTCCACTGCGATTTTATTGAAGGCAGGGTCGGAGTATACACTTTCTTTGAACTTTGGCCCCACCTATCAGTACACGGTGTACGGACATCTCCTTGACTTCTTTATTTACAATGGTGAAGATGTGAATGAGGCTAAAGTCAACATGCAGCGCGATACAGAAGATGGGAAAGACACCAGCTTGGCAACGGAGGCAAGTTACAGCAATTGGTACGCAGGAAGCAGTACATCCGCACAGAAAACCTTAGCATCTGAAGTGCTGGGGGAAGATATCCGGACAGATACATACAACCTGCCCGGTACGGTCACGGTTACTCTGCCGTATATCGGAACAACAGACGATTTGCGGAGTTATTGGGTCGGTATGAATGTGGATGCCATGGGAGGATATGCAAGTGCAATCCTTATGCTCTCCTGGGGCACCTTGGAAGCGGTTCCTGAAAGTGAAATTGAGGACGCTCTATACCTAAGCAGCACATCTGTGAATCTCTCACTCTACGCAGACGGCGTCCGGACGGCAGAAGTAACTGCCAATGTGCTCGGCTCCAGCGGCTGGACGATCAGCTGCGACGAGAAGATTGAGGATGGTCAGACTGCCGCTGGGGTTGCAACCGCAAGCGTGACAGGAAATACCATTACGTTCACCGCTGTGAAGGAGGGAACGAGCACCTTTGTCGTGACCGCCTCGAAAGACGGCGCGGATCCGCTGACCAAGGAGATCACTGTCACCGTGACGAACGACGCGCCCTTTGCGGCTGACGTCAACGTCAGCGGGAGTACCGCGAGAGTTGACATCAGCGGCGCCTCCCTGAGTGGTGCGAACGAAGGCATCACATCCACGAGCAGCCGGATCACTATTGACGCGACTAGCAGCAATTCCCAAGTCTCTCAAGCGGTTATCACCATCGATGCAAACACAATGACGGCCCTGCTGTCGGCGCTGGATCGCCTGGGAAGCACAAGCCCATCCCTGCGCTTCGAGACGGATGTCGGCCAGCTGACGCTCGACTATGATGTGGTCGAAAATGCAGCAGGCTATGGACAGGACATTACGCTGGAAATCGGGGAAATCGACATCCCTGATATCGACGGTTTGAGCGACGGCGACTTTGAGACTGCCTACGAACTGGCCATGAGCTACGGCAGCCGGAATATCAGCAGCCTCGGCGGTGAAGTTACAATCAGCGTGCCCTGGGATGAAGATGTCGGCTATGCCTACTATGTGGATGGTGACGAACTTGCCGAACGATATGCCATGACGGTGAGCGGCGGCAGTGCGACCTGGATCACAGACCACTTCTCCACTTGGGCACTTAGTACAGATCGCAACCTGATGGAGGTCGGCATCACTGAGGGCGTATACAGCGTGCCCATCGTCATCAAGCAGGCGGATGCCCCCAGCCGTGACTCCATGGCCAATGACGCCGTGGGTGACATGGTGGTTGCCGATGTTGACGAAGACGGCGTTACCTATACCATGTTCCTCAAAGCCCGAATCGGCGACGAGTTGGGCGGCGAACCGTTGCGTGGTCACTTGCTGAAAATGTGGTACTACGCGCCGGACGATACTTCCCGCAGCAATCCTATCCGAGCCACTGTTGTCCGGACCTATGAGGACCGGGATATGAACGGCGACATGGATACTTTCCCGCGTGAGGTGGAGGTCTATCAGGAAGGTGAGCCCAACGAAGACTACTATATCCAGGTTTCTGTCGATGCCATGGGCGGAGACAGCGCCCTGCAGGACGCTCTGGTCCGCCTGGACTGGGACAATGCGCTGGATGACGGTGGTGACGCTGCTCGTGAGGGCTTTGTGGATGAGTACGCCACCGAGCAGGTCATCGACTCTGGAGACAGCGTTTCCCGAAGCGACCTGTCCGACTGGATCGATGAGGAGTACACCCTGCTGGTGCAGGGAGACGACACCTACCTGACGGCCCGTTTTGATACGGATGCCCTGGAGGACCTCTACGACCAGACCAGCTCCAGCATCAAGTTTGTATTGGATGAAGTCAAAAAATCCAATCTCACGGATGAGCAGCAGGAGGTTGCTGGAGACCGGCCGGTCTACCAGCTGAAAATCACCTCCGGCAGCAAAACTATTACGGAGATCGACGACGGAACTGCCGAGGTCACCCTGCCCTATGAGCTGCAGGATGATGAAAACAAGGACGGGTTGGTCATCTGGCTGGTGGATGAGGACGGCGGCATTCAGTCGATCAAATTCTCCTACAAATCCAGCCGGGAGTATGTCAGTTTTGACACCACAGAGTTCGGTGTATTCGTTATCGGCTATGATGCGGAGCAGATCTGGGAAAACCCATTTACGGATGTATCCGAGGACGACTGGTTCTACGATGCGGTGAAATATGTTGTCCAGAAGGAAATGTTTGCCGGAACCTCTGAAACCACCTTTGAACCGAACTTGACGATGAGCCGCGCCATGCTGGTAACGGTCCTTTATCGCATGGATGGCACCCCGGAAGTCAGCGGGAGCAGTAAATTTGCAGATGTCCTGGACGGCCAGTATTACACGGACGCAGTGCTCTGGGCCACTGAGAATGGAATCGTCGCTGGCTATGACAATGGACTCTTCGGAACGAATGATATTGTCAGCCGGCAGCAGATGGCGACCTTCCTGTACCGCTATGCGCAGTACAAGGGCTACGATGTCAGTTTGGTTAAGGGCCTTGAGAATTATACGGACAGCTCCACCGTGGCCAGCTATGCGATTCGGCCCATGCAGTGGGCGGTGGCCAACGGCCTGATCAACGGCACCAGCGCCACAACGCTGACGCCTACGGGCGGCGCTACCCGTGCGCAGGTTGCTGTGATCCTGATGCGGTTTGACGAGGCTATCGTCATTCCCGCGCAGGAAAAAGCGGCTGAGGAAACGGAAGGGTAAACCGCGCACAAGCAGTTGCATAAAGGCGTGCGTCTGCATGATCCGACTCTGGGAGCCGCCCCTCCGGGTGGCTCCCAGAGTTGGCACCCCGGACAAAGGACTTGCCTTACAAATTTGATTAAGAAAGGAATCCAAGGTATGAAAAACGCATGGAGGAAAAGGCTCACAAGCGCCTTGACGGCAGGGGTACTGGCACTTGGACTTATGGCAGTCCCCGCTGGCGCTGCAAGCACCAACCAGCTGGTGGAGGTAGACCTCTGGCACGCCACCAGGAACCAGGCGTCCATGGGCAATGTGGCAACGGACAACAACAGCAAAGCTCTCTACGATCCGGAAGACAACACCTTGCAGGTGGCGACGAACCCTGTCAGTGTCAGCGGCTATCAGTCCGCCATCACGCAGGTGCAGTACGACACGACTGGGAACGGAAGCTATGTAGATGTGGAGGTGCTATCTACCGGCACTGTCCAAACAGGCACTAAATATGACGGCACGGATCATGCTGTTACATATGTCAGCAGTTTTGAGATCGAACTGCCCAGCTATATTACCAAGGAGGGTGTGGAGTACATTCCTCTGCACATGATGGTCCCCTACACGCCCATGGACGAGGTCGTGGGCGAAGGCTATCTGGATGCCCGCCTGCGGATCGATTGGAGCCAGGTGGAGACCACCTCCCTCACTCAGATCCAGCCGGATAACACGATGAGCAGCGGCGAAGTGGAAAATGTGGATGTTACGGATGCCGACACTGGCGTGCGGCTTGTGACGGACAGTACAAAGGTGGCCACGACGACACAGTTCCAGGTTGAAACGGTGACCTCCGGTTCTGATTACAATCTTGCAAGCCGCGCCTTGAGCAGCGTATCCGGTAGCTTTACGCTCTATAAGGTCACGCTGGTCACGGCGGCCGGCACAGAGACCGATCCCTTCGGCGCGATCACCTTGCTCTTCCCTTACAGCGGGGATCTGGAGATGTATCGGATCAATGACAGCGGGACCCGGACCGTACTCCGTGGTACAGAGACGGATGATGGCTACGAGGTCATGACGACCCAGGTCGGACTGTTTGCTGTCTTCGGCGGAACAAAGATGAACATTACTCCTGGCTCCAACACGAATACCAATACCAATACGAACACAAACACGAATACCGGTTCCAATGCCGCGGCCTCCTTCACTGATATCTCCGGACACTGGGCAGAGGCCAACATTATCCGCGCGGTAAACGCCGGCTTGTTCGCCGGCACCAGCTCCACCACCTTCAGCCCGGATACTTCTATGACAGCGGGCATGGTAGTCACCGTCCTTTACCGTATGGCCGGCTCCCCCGCTACTACGCTGCCCGACTCCATGGAAAACGTGGCAGCGGGTTCCTGGTATGAGATCGCCTGCGCCTGGGGCTACAACAACGGTATCATCGGCGGCTACAAGACGTTCTATCCGGATCAGGCAGTGAGTCGGCAGGAACTGGCTACCATGCTCTATCGCTTCTACTCCCTGACGAACACGCCGGTGGCCGGCGCTGACCTCTCTGGATTTACTGATACCGCTTCGATTGCCGCTTGGGCACAGGACGCCCTGGCCTGGGCAAACGCGGCGGGGATCGTCAGCGGTACCAGCAGCACGACGCTCTCTCCGGAAACCGGCGCCAGCCGGGCGCAGGTCGCCACGATGCTTTGCCGCTATCTGGACTACGCAGCATGAACACGCAAGAACCTGCCGGGCCGCCGATCCGCAGGCGGCCCGGCGGCTTGCCATAATCAGAGAAAGCGGGGAGATGAATTGACAAACCGACAAGAAGAATACCTTCTTCTGTTTGCAACGCAAAGCGAGAAGGGTCGTTGTATCGCGGCGGCATCAGAAGAATTTGGAGTGACTAAGGCTTCTGCATCCCGTGTCAGTGCTCGGTTGGAGGAGGTTGGCCTCATCAGCAGGAATGCCCACGGGGCCTTGGAACTGACGGAGCAGGGGCGTGCTTTGATTGAACCAAAGCTGGAGCAGATGGGCAGGCTGGAGGAGTGGCTGGAGATCGATTTAGGCATTCCCCCAAGTGTGGCACAGCAGGAGGCCAGACGGATTGTAACAAGGTTGAACGCTGAAACGGTCTTGCTGCTGATTGACCGATGGGACCGTCAGGCTGCTGCGTTGCAGGCCGTTGATCGAGAAAAACCTGTATTTGCTCTCGCACCAGGGGCCTATACCGTCCCATTTCAAGTTTACAAATGCGGCGGAACGGAACTCTCTATGGGAGATCGCGGTTTCCGTAAGCCCGCTGTATTGATCTGCGAAGGGGATGAGAGCTTTTTCCTGATGTACCCTCAGCAGATGCAGTATCAGGCTTCGGATTCTTCCAAGTGTTACACTGCCAAGCTGGATCGGCTGTGGTATCGCAGTCGTGAGTCTTGGTTCGAGGCACAGGAAAAAACGGATGGCAGCCGGGTCATACCGGCTACGGCACTGCGCTTTGAAAATGGACAGGACAGCATCACCGGGACTGTCCGTATCCGCCTTCGCTCCACCATCAGCATCCGAAAAATGCCGGAGAGCGAGGCGGACGCTGTATTTGATCTGACTCAGATCGAACCCAAACACCAGTGTGGAGCAAATAATTTAGATGAGAGGGAACATGTATCATGAAAGTGCAACGAATTGGTGCACTGCTGTCCAGCCTTGCCCTTATGGCCAGTCTGCTGGTGGTGCCTGCGTCCGCAGCTGGAACAGCGGACGGCGTATATACCGCTGAAATGGTAACGAGCTATTATAATCCGGATACCGGAAACGTGGATGATGGAGGCACTGCCAACGCCGCGCTGGGCGAGGGCATGTGTCGTTCTGCCACCGATGATATCTGCCTTGTAGAGGTCGATGGAGACGACATTTGGATCACGGTTCGTTTACTCTTACAGAGCAACTGCAGCAACGTAGCCCTTTATACCAGAGACGGCTACGACAGCTATTCCCAAGTCAGCTACGATATCATGTCGGAAGATGCGGCAAATGACTCCATTGACTACCGCATCAAGGTCTCCGATGTGGGGCAAAAGCTGAAGTGCACGATGTATGTCACCCCCATGGGACGCGATGTGCTGTGGTATCTGTACGTAGATACATCTACGCTTACTGCGGGGAGCGGAGATTTTGTTGTGAGCTTAGATCCCGCTACTGATGCAAACTCCGCAGCCCAGCAGGTCGAGGAGACGTCTCCCACCACGCAGACTCCGGCCACATCGACTACTCCAGCGGATACGCATACCTCGGTTTCCAATACCACTGAGCCGTCCGCTCCCGCATCCGAGACACAGGAGCCGGGCCATGAAACCGACACCCCGCCCGAGGAAACTGAAGTGCCGGGGAATGAGCCTTCGGATGAGCCGGGTAGCCCTGCTGAAGGTGACGATCCCACCCAATCAGAAAGCCTGGAAGACACACAGAATGTGGAGGATTTGGAGACATCTGAGCCGGAGAACCAAGGGAACGATACGGAAACCGAGGAGAGCACCGGGGGCGGCGTTGTATCGGTCGTGATCGGTGTGGTGATCGTCGCGGCTGTCGTCTGCATCGTCTACATTGTAAAAAGGAAAGTAAAAAGATGAGAAGAGATAAAATGAAACGACTCATGTCCGGGACGCTTGCCTGTGCACTTGCACTGTCACTGACCGCCTGTGTGAATCAGCATCCAGAGGAGACCTCCGTTTCCTCCAATGCAGGTGCATCTTCTGCGTCAGAGGAGGTACGGATCGTAGCTACCTCTAATGCTACCCTCCAGATCTGCGACCGTCTGGGACTTGAGCTGGTGGGGATTCCCACCACCACGGGGGAAGTGCCAGAGCAGTATCAGGGGCTACCGGAGATCGGGACCGCCATGGCACCTGATGCAGAGCAGATCGCGCTACTGGAGCCCACCGATGTAATTGGCCCGGATACGCTTCAGGAATCGATTGAGCCTACTTATGAGGCCGCCGGCATCCCCTACACCTTCATTGACCTGCAGAGCGTCCAAGGCATGTATGTCAGCATCGCCATGCTGGGAGAAAAATACAGCGTTCAAGACGCCGCCGACGCGCTGATCGAGGAATATGAAGAGACCATGGCAAGCTTTGAGGCGGATATTGAGGGGAAAGAGCACCCCAGCGTGCTGGTACTTATGGGTCTGCCGGGAGCCTACATTGAATGCACCCCTCAGTCCTATGTAGGTTCCCTGGTAGAGCTGGCCGGAGCCACGAACGTGGTGCAGGATGACTACATGAATTTTGTCGCTTGGAACACAGAGGAACTGCTGGCGTTGGACCCGGATGTGATACTGCTCACCGCCCATGGGCTGCCCGACCTTGCCATGGAGATGTTTGCGGAAGAATTTACGACCAACGACATCTGGCAGCACTTCCGCGCCGTACAAGAGGGACATGTCTACCAACTGGACTATGATACGTTTGGCATGAGCTGCACCTTTGAATGGCCAAATGCGCTGGAGGTATTGAAAGAGATCCTATACGACGGAACGTATGAGTCATATGACGCAGGGGCAGCTTATGCGGAACAGTCCGCAGAGGGGTGAGTGATGACTTCTCACATCATTATTCAGCCGACGCGCTGCGAAATCTTTGTGCGAAAGCATTGGGGCGCCGCTGCAGCAGCAAAGGAGGTCCTGAAATCGTGAAAACCCTGCGCAAAGACATCCTAAGAGGTGTGGCGGGTTGCGTAGTCCTGGCGGCCCTAATCTTTTGTCTGACGCTCATAGCTATGAAACTCGGCAGTATCTCCATCACATACCGGGAACTGTTCAATGGGCTTTTCGTAGCCTACGACCAGCGTGTTGCCACGATCTACGACCTGCGTTTTCCGCGCATTATTGTGGCACTGCTGGGAGGTGCGGCACTCTCCTGCTCCGGTCTTTTATTTCAGGCAGTGCTGAAGAATCCCTTGGCGGACCCGGGTATCATCGGAATATCCGGCGGCGCCTCCCTGGCTGCGGCCCTGATATCCGGCCTATTTCCCATGCTGTATTTTTCCATCCCGATTTTTGCATTTCTGGGAGGTCTTGTTGCCTTTGCCCTGATCTACTCCCTGTCCTGGAAGGGGAGCTTGGATCCTGTGCGGATTATCCTGATTGGGATTGCCGTGGCAGCGGTGTTCACCGGACTAGAGGAGGTGCTGAGCGGCATGACAAACCGGACAGGCGTATCCGTTTCCGTGAGCGGCCTCTCCCAACTGGTATGGGATGATGTGCAGATGATGGCCATCTATTCCCTCATCGGTTTGGCCGCCGCTATTGTCCTGGCACCGCTCTGCAACCTGCTTGCCTTGGATGATAAGACGGTGCGAGGGCTGGGCGTCAATGTGGACGTGGTGCGTCTCGTGGTTTCCGTTGCGGCAGTCCTGCTGGTTTCTGGCGTCACCGCCGTTGTGGGTGTGATCGGCTTTCTGGCCCTGATTGTACCCCACATGGCCCGGCGGTTCGTGGGATCCGACCATCGCATCCTTGTCCCCTTCTGCATCCTGCTGGGTGGCTTTGTCCTACTGCTGGCTGATACAGTTGGACGCTGCGTTGTGCCACCAAATGAAATCAGCGCCTCGATCATCATGAGCATCGTGGGTGGACCGTTCTTCATCATTCTTTTGAAACGAGGTGACCGCCATGTTAAGCATTGAGCACCTCACATTTCACTATGACAATGACCCGCCAGTCCTTCGTGATCTGTCCATCAATATCCGCGGCGGGGCCATAACGACTTTGATGGGCGCAAATGGCTGCGGCAAGAGCACTTTGCTTCAGATCCTGACCAAGAATTTGAAGCCGGACAAGGGGGTAATTCGGCTGGAGGGCCAGGAATTGGGCGAGATATCCCTGAGGGGGTTCGCCAAAAAAGCTGCTATTGTCCACCAAAAAAATACCGCCCCAGATGATCTGACTGTGGAGCGGCTGGTGTCTTACGGCCGACTCCCCTATAGTTCTATTTTTAAGGCCGGGTTGGACGAGGAGAACCAGATGCAGGTGGAGCGTGCACTGAGCCTCACCGATTTGACAGATCTCCGGGATCGGCGTGTGGGTACGCTCTCAGGCGGCCAGAGACAAAGAGCTTTCATTGCCATGGCGTTGGCACAGAACACGAAACTTCTTTTTCTGGACGAGCCCACCACCTTTTTGGACGTGCGCTATCAGGTGGAGATCCTGCGCTTGGTCGAGCGGCTGAACCGGGAGGAGGGGATCACGATAGTCATGGTTCTGCATGATATCAACCAGGCCCTGTCCTACTCGGATGAGGTCATTGGACTGCGGGACGGTCAAGTGGCCGTCCAAGGGCCGCCGAATGAGGTCATTACCTCAGATGTGATCCAAGTACTATATGGGATCAATCTTCCGGTCATTCGAGCGGAAGGTAAATTATGCGTCATGGCGGTATAGGACAGAGCCGTCATGGGCAGATGGTGCGAAAAGACCATTTGCGGCGCATGTGGAATATAAAACGCCTCGTTTAAAAAGGCGTGTACTGCACGCACCTGGGAGAGATCGCAATTACAGTATCATCTGCCTCCGTGCGTACTGCGATGTCAAGATGTTTAGTCTGGTTAACGCGCTTTCTAGGAGGTGCTTTCTTACTTGAAGATTATTCTGATCCTTTTGGGCTTTCTCTCGCTAGGAGTAGCCTGTGTCGGAGTGGCGTTGCCCATACTGCCATCGACACCATTCCTACTGGTATCAGCTTTCTGCTTTGCTAAAAGTTCCGCTCGCCTGAATCGGTGGTTCCGGAGCACAAAACTCTATAAAAGTAATCTGGAGACCTTTGTGCGGGGACAAGGGATGACGTGGAAAGCAAAGCTGCGGATTATGGGTACAGTGACCATCATCATGGCAATCGCTTTTATTGCCATGCGGAATACACAGATTGGGCGCATCTGCTTGCTTGCTGTTTGGATTGCCCATATCATTGCATTCTGCTTTATAATTAAGACCTGCCCGACAGAGCGGGGAGAAGGAAGTGATCCATACTGCCATGATGATCAATAGACGACTCATTCACATGGTCCCAGACGCGAAAAGCCATATTTGGCGAAAAGTCATGGTTAACTGGCTTTCTCTTGTGGCTGGGATCGTGCTCTGGTTCACAGTGGCCATGGTTCTTGAGCGAGTTCTGGAGCATGAGGTGGAGCCTTCAGAACTGGGTATTTCGTTTGCAATCTCAATCCTTTGTGTAGCAACCCGGTTCATTCTTACGCGGCGATCTTCTTTCCATACCCATGAGGCTTCCGCATGCGTGAAAACAGCGATTCGGCCCGCTATCTATGATAAGCTGCGGCGCCTGGGTGGGGATTATGCGGAACAGTTCCCCACAGCGGAGGCGGTACAGCTCGCTGGAGAAGGTGTAGAGCAGTTAGAATCCTATTTTGGGAACTATCTGCCGCAGTTATTTTATGCAATGCTGGCTCCGCTCACTCTGTTGTCTGTTTTTTTACCCCTTTCACCGCTGACAGCTATCGTCCTGTTTCTCTGTGTGCCACTGATCCCAGCCGCCATCGCAGCGGTACAGAAGGTGGCTCGTCGACTACTGGGGAAATACTGGGATGCTTATGCCGACTTGGGAGATAGCTTTTTGGAAAACCTGCAGGGGCTTATCTCCCTGAAGGTATATGGCGCCGACCAGGCCAGGCATGAAACCATGAATGCCGACGCTGAGCGTTTCCGCAAAGCCACGATGAAAGTCCTTACAATGCAGCTTAACTCTGTTACGATTATGGATCTTGTGGCCTACGGCGGGACAGCACTTGGCAGTATCTTATGTGCCCGCGCATTTTACTGATGTGCGATAAAGAAGTAATAGAAGTGTAAAAAATTTTGCCGTTCCTATCCGGCACTCGCGCGTTGTGTCGGATAGGTCGGGCGTTAGGCT
>CAJFRA010000077.1 GCA_904419295.1 Candidatus Pseudobutyricicoccus lothianensis | reverse complement strand
TGGAGAGGCGCCGCTGGCGCGACGCCTCTCCGCTTAAAACTTCATGTTTTCCTACATAGGTGCCTTTTTGTGCTGTCCGCACAATCTGGGGCGGTTCACACTTCCAGTGCTTTTTCTGTGCTTGTTTTACTTGGTGTAGTTGTCGAAATAGCCCTGCACCAATACGATGGGGGTGCCCTTGTCTCCGCTGCCCGATGTCAAGTCGCACAACGAGCCGATCAAGTCGGTCAGCTGGCGGGGCGTGGTGCCTTGGGATACCATCTGCCCGGTCAGGTCCTCCTCTTTGTTGCGGATATAAGCGGAGATGGCCTCTTTCAGTTCTTCGCCCTGCAGATCGGCAAAGTCATTGTCTGCCAGGTATTTCAGCTTGACTTCGTTGGGCTGCCCCTCCAAGCCCGGGGTATAGGCCGGGGAGACCACCGGGTCTGCCAGCTCCCAGATCTTTCCCACCGGGTCTTTGAATGCGCCGTCGCCGTAGACCATCACTTCCACATGCTTGCCGGTGCGCTCCAACAGCTTTTGCTGGATGGCCTCCACCACCGGGCCGCAATCCCGTGGGAACAGTTTGACGCTCTCTTCTGTGGCTTTGTTGGAGCCCAGCAGGCCGTAGGTTTCATTGCAGCCGCTGCCGTCCACCGGCTGGGTCAAAATTTCATCCAGGCAATACACGGTCTTAGCCCCGGCTTTTTGCAGCAGCCGTTTGGTCCGGGCCCGGCTGTGGATGTCGCAGCAAAGTACGTTGTCTGTGTGCTGCAAAATGGTGCGGCAATCGTTGGATAAAATCACTTCCACCTGGCAACCGCAGCTTGTGATCAGCTCTTTGTAATATTCGATGTAATCCACGCCGGTGAAGGTATGGCGCTGGTAGCCGAACAGATCCCGGAATTGCTGTTCTGTGAGCACGTCTGTCCAGGGGTTGATCCCTTTTTCGTCCAATGCGTCCAGATCCACCAGATGGTTTCCCACTTCATCTGCCGGGTAGCTGAGCATCAGCACGATCTTGTCCGCTCCTTTGGCAATGCCCTTGAGGCACATGGCAAACCGGTTGCGGCTCAGGATGGGGAAGATCACCCCCAGGGTACCCCCGCCGAATTTTGCCCGGATATCCGCTGCGATCTGCTGGGTCGTGGCATAGTTGCCCTGGGCCCGGGCCACCACGGCCTCGGTCACGGCCACCACGTCCCGGTCCCGCAGGGAGAACCCCTCGCTTTCGGCGGCATTCAGCACGCTGTCCACCACGATCTGGGCGATGTCATCCCCCTGCCGCACAATGGGGGCGCGGATGCCCCTCGATACCGTACCTACAAGTCTTTCCACTATGGCATGTCTCCTTGCTTCTGAATTTCTCTCTTCACAGGCGGCGCTGCCGCCCCTTCTATTATACTGTCTCTGGGCCAAAGCCGCAAGGCAATTTCGCCGGCAGAGGCGGCCAGACCCCTGCACAAAGTCCGCCCCAGTAAAAACGGACAATAGACAAAATTCCCCTGATGTAGGAAAATAGAAGTACTACATCAGGGGGATTTTTATATGGCGAGAAGATATCAGAAAATGCAGGCACTGCTTCCAGAAATCAAGCAAATGCTTGAGGAAGGAAAGAGCCAACGTGAAGTGGCGGAAATCTTGGGTCTGGAGGGAGACAGACCGGTGCATAATCTGTTAAAGCGAGAAAAGAAGAAGGAAATACAGGGAATACGTAAAGCACGAGGCCGCAAACCCGCAAAAACGCTGGAAGAATACAAACGGGAGAATGAGCGTCTGCGAATGGAGAATGAATTGCTGCGGGATTTTCTGCAATCCACAGGAAGGAAGTGAGAGCGACGGCAAAATATGCCGTGATTTACCGGTACAAGGAAAAATATCCAGTGCTTGTCATGTGTCGGTTCTTTACAGTATCCAGAAGCGGTTATTACAGCTTTGTGCAGCGGATGGGCCGTCCCAAAAAGGATGCAGCCCTTGGCGAAATGATCCGACAGCAACAAGAAAAATGCTTTCATACCTACGGTTACCGACGGATGTGGCAGTGGCTGAAAGGCAGCAAAGGAATTTACCACAATCCCAAGACAATTTTGCGTGTCATGAGGGAATATGGCCTGCTGGCAGAGATTCGCCGCCGCAGGAGGTGGCAGCGGATGGGTGAGCAGTTGCACAAATATGAAAATCTACTTAACCGAGATTTTCATGCCGAAACGCCGAATAGCAAATGGGTGACCGATATTTCTTATATTCACACCAAACAAGGGGTACTGTACCTGTCGATGATCCGGGACCTGTACGACAACAGCATTGTGGCCTACAAAACAGGAACGGAGCAAAGCGTGAATCTGGTTTTGGATACGATCCGCCAAGCAATACGCGGAGAAAAGAAGAAGGTCGCCGCGGAGTTGCA
>CAJFRA010000076.1 GCA_904419295.1 Candidatus Pseudobutyricicoccus lothianensis | reverse complement strand
TGATGGCACTGGTGCTTCTATTATTAGTATTCTGTTACAAGGTTGAAGTCGTGTAAGCGTGGGTTTGGGTATATAGTATCTTTAACTTTGGGAAACTCCCTGTTCTCACTGCGAAACGGCAAGACAAAGACCCCCAGTTGAACTGGGGGTCCAGAAAAAGACTTGAGTGCAAGAACGGACCGATCGCGGGTCCCGCTCACCACCAGAGGGATTTCTTCTCGACAAATCCCTTTCCAACGACCTTTTTAGTGCGTGCTGCTTGCCAGCACGGCTTCGACCAGCCGTTGGAGGGTGATGGCGGTTTCTGCCCGGGTGGCGGGGGCCTGGGGGCTGAACCGGCCCTGGGTATCTCCCTGGAGCACACCCGCTTGCTGCATGGCGGCCACAGCCTCTAAGGCCCAGGGGTGGATGCTCCTTTGGTCTGTGAAGCGGGTGGGGGATTGCACCGGCTCCAGCTGCCGGCCGGTGGCCTGGCAGAAGCGGGCCAGCATGGCGGCCATCTCCTCCCGGGTCACAGTGTCATTCGGGGCGAAGTGCGCAGCATCCTTGCCGGTGACGATCCCCTGGGCAGCGGCCCAGCCCACATAGGGGGCGTAATAGGCGTCGGCAGGCACATCGGAGAAAGAGCCGGAGGGGGTCATGGCCTCGCCGGTGGCACTTTGCTGCAAGCGGCCCAGCACCGTGACGAACATGGCCCGGGTCATGCCCTCATCGGGGGAGAAGACGCCTGGCGCCGTGCCTTGGAGCAGCTGGCGGCTGGCCACGAACTGAATGGCCTGCTGGGCCCAGTGGTCTTGCACATCGGCAAAGGACACCGGGTTGGTCCCGTAGAGCACCGTGACGCCGGCAGGCAGCAGGTAGGCCATTTTCCCATCTTGCAGAGTTGAAAAACCGGCGTATACCGGCTGGCCATCCCGGAGGTAATAGGGCAGCTCATAAGTCCGCTGCTCATTTTGGAGCAAGAACTCCACCAGGGTATCCACGCCTTTTTCATAATCGGACAAAGTCTGCTCCACCGGGATGTCCGGCGTCAGCGGCCCGGCCCCATAGGGCTCGGCTGCGGCGAAGTATTCGCCCAAGTCGATGTATTTGGTGGAATAGGACACAGTGACAGGCAAGTTGGGCAGTGGGAAGGAGTTGACGGCGCCAAAATGGTCCACACTGCCGCTGGTGGCTTCGCCCACCAACGTGAAGCCCACCTGTTTGGCCATCACCCCATTGATGACGGCAGAAGAAAAAGTGGTCTCGCCGATGAGGGCGTAGAGTTGCAGGCCCTCTTGCTGGCCCCGCTGGGCCAGGCGCTCCAGCAGGGGCACCAGCACCCCGTCGGAGCCGCCGCCGTTGTTCCGCAGGTCCAGCAGCACTTTTTCGCAGCGGCTGCTGTCCAGCAGCTGATCCACCTGGGTTACGAATTCTGTCATGGGCAATTCGGGGTCTTCCCGGCAGGCATTGTACTGGATGTAGGCCGTCTGCTCATCCAGCAGCAGCGCTTTGTAGAGCACGTCGCGGTCCGGTTCTGTGGCCGGCACTTGGCTGCGCTGCTGGCTCAGGGAACAAAGGGAGAGCTGCCCCAGGGCATCCCCATCCACCACAGGCAGCTGAAAAGCCGTCTGCCGGCCGGATCCGTCTTGGCACACCAAGGTGGCGTTTTGGGCGTCCCGGCCCAAAATGCCGTAGTGCTGCAGCAGGGGCACCAGATAGAAGTTTTGGCGGAACTGGCGCCGGAGCTTGATCTCGTTGTCATAGCTGTAGAATGGACGCACGGCTTCGTAGATCTCTTCCACCGATCGGCCGTTGACCGACACCAGCTGCTGGCCCAACCGGTCCTCCATGCCTTCCGGCAAAACGGAGAGCAGCCATTTCCCCTCCATCCATTGGATGGACAGGGGCAGGAAAGTGGCTTGGTCTGCCAGGCCGCCCACGGAGAGCATGGTGTGGGAATCGCCGGCCAGGGCCACCAGGCTTTGCAGTTCGATGGCAAAGTCAAAGTCGGTCATATTGGCCAGATTTTGCCGGATGGAATCGGCTTTGCGCTCGAAGACGGCTTTTTCCGTGTGGGCGTACAAGTCGGGGTGGGAGGCTTCCAACGTCTCCATCAGATAGGCCAGGTCCTGCTGCCGCTGGGCCACCACAGAAGCGGATGTGGCGGCGGGCAGGCTGACTGCCAGGGGGAACAGGCCAACAAACAGGGACAGCAGCACAGCCATTGCCGCGGCCCTTCGCACTTTGCGCATCAAAATCCCTCGCTTTTCATCTTTTTTCCAGGATGGAGCGCGGCTCCATCCCATTCTCCACAGGCAGTATAGCACAAAGGAATGCCGAAGAAGTGAGTTTTTGGTCACAATTAAGGAAAACGTAAGAAATTTGAAAAAAAGGCCGCCCCTCCATGGATGAACAGCACCCCATTTGTTAGACAGTATGGTATACTGAATAACAAGTGGGGTGTTAAACTATGCCAAGAGAGAAAAGGAATCAAAAATACACGGCAG
>CAJFRA010000075.1 GCA_904419295.1 Candidatus Pseudobutyricicoccus lothianensis | reverse complement strand
AGCAGGAGGCCTATACCGATACCGCCCGGCTGGAGATCACGCCAGAACCCGACAGCCTGCTGCGTGTCTTCATGGCCTACCAGCCGCTGGACCGGCCGGTAGAGGTAGAGCCTCAAGTGTTGGAGCCTTTCGTCCGCCAAGGTTTCACCATGGTGGAGTGGGGCGGCTGCGAAATAAAGGGATGACATCCACTCGGCAACCAATGCTCTTTCGATACCATATGTAATATGAGTTCAGAGGTGTCCATCGTGTTTTTTGATCGTTTTTCCTTTTTAAAAGTGATGTTCAAGCTGAAAAGCGCCGGTTTCTCCATCCCCCTGTATATTCTGTTCTTCCACTTCACCATTGGCGCCTATCACCTCAAACGCGCCTACCTCCTCTCTACTCTTGCTGTGGTAATGGGCATTCTGTGCGAATGGTATGCCGACCGCCATTCCAAATGCCCCCATTGCGGCCAGCGCCTGCAACAAAAGGATGTTTTGTATATGGACGCTTTCCATTGCCCCCACTGCGGCTGGGATACCTTCTGACTGCGGCAGATCTCACCGAGCGCTGTAGGCCCGCCGCTGTACCGGACAAAGGAGGCATTATGTTTTTTACACGGCTGCAATTTTCCAAAATGGTCATTGCCCTCCAAGATTTCTTTTCCAAAGGCGCAGCTTTCGCCCTGGTCTTCGAAATGTTCCTCCGGTTCCAAAACCGGGCAGGGTTCTTGGCCTTCCTGAGCTGTGCCATTTTGGGGGATGCGTATTGTCTGATCTACCAGCAACTGCGCTTCCGCTGCCCCCACTGCGGCTGGGACCGGTTTTGATTTTGGGCGCTTTCACCAGTTTTGCCGCCCTATTTTCTCCACAGCAAGCCCCTGTTTTTTCGCCAGGTCCGCTTTTGTCCACCCTTTGAACTTGCTATAATGGAGAGTAGGAGCAAAACCTCAGAAGATGCCGCGGCATCTTCCACTCTGTGGGGCCCTGTCCCCTATATGGAAAAGGAGAGGATCAACATGATGAATCAAGAGCGTGTCAAGCAACTGAAAGACATCGTCGCTGGCCAGCGGGACCTGATGTTCACCGCAGAGCGCCAGATCTGGAAACACCCGGAGACCGGTTACCGGGAATGGAAGACCCACGCCTATCTGAAAGAAGAGTTTGAAAAGCTGGGCTATCAGCTGACCGAAGCGGGCAACATCCCCGGCTTTTATACCGACATCGACACGGGCAGACCCGGCCCGAAATTGCTCATCATGGGCGAGATGGACAGCCTGATCGTCTCCACCCACCCGGAGTGTGACCCGGAGACCGGCTTTGTCCATGCCTGCGGCCACCACGCCCAATCCGCCGCCCTGCTGGGCATTGCCGCCGCTTTGAAGCAGCCCGGCGCCCTGGACGGCATGAGCGGCTCTATTCGCCTGATGGCCGTGCCCGCCGAAGAGCTCATCGAGATCGAGTACCGGGAAGGCCTGCGCAAGGAAGGCGTCATCAAATACTTTGGCGGCAAGGTGGAGTTCATGTACCGCGGCTATATGGATGGCTGCGACATCGCCCTGCTGGTCCATACTTCCTCGGCCGACCACCCCTGCATCGCCCTGACGCCGGGCAGCAACGGCTGCGTCACCAAGAACATCAACTTCGTGGGCGTTTCCTCCCATGCCGGCGGTGCGCCCCATCTGGGCGTCAACGCCCTGTATGCGGCCAGCCAGGCCATGAATGCGGCCAACGCCCTGCGTGAGACCTTCCAAGAGCAGGATACCATCCGCTTCCACCCCATCATCACCAAGGGCGGCGGCGCGGTGAACGCCATCCCCAACGATGTGCGCATGGAAAGCTATGTCCGCGGCGCCACGCTGGAAGCGATCATGGGAACCAACATCAAGATCAACCGGGCCATCGCCGCCTCGGCCGCCTCCATGGGCGCCAATGTGGTGCTGAAGGACCGGCCGGGCTACACACCGCTGGAAAACGAGCCCCAGCTGTATGACCTGACTTGCCAGGTGGTCACCGAATGCTTTGGCGAAGACGCCCTGGTCAAGCGGGGCCGCAGCACCGGCTGCACCGATATGGGCGACGTTTCCGCTGTGATGCCCACTGTACAGCCCTACTGCTCCGGTGCCTGCGGCACAGCCCACGGCTCCGATTTCTACATTAACGACCCCGAATCTGCCCTGGTGCTCTCTGCCCAGTATCAGGTGCTGATGGCCGAAGCCCTGCTCTCCAACGAAGCGAAGGTGGCAAAAGACGTCATCGCCAACGCCCAGCTCCGCTTCCCCTCCATGCAGGCCTTCTTCGACACCATCGACCAGCTGTTCCTGGATAAGGAAGCAGTCATCAACAACGAAGACGGCACCATCACCCTGGATTATCAGAACAAAAAATAACCGGCGAGTTTTTCAGGCCGCCCCTCCGCTCCTGAAGTGACCCCAAAAAGTTAGACAATAATGTAGACGCGGAATTATTCAAGCGGCTGAAAGGGCTTGTTGTCTGTGAAGAGCAGGCGGCAAGCCCTTCA
>CAJFRA010000074.1 GCA_904419295.1 Candidatus Pseudobutyricicoccus lothianensis | reverse complement strand
CGTGTATTTTTGATTCCTTTTCTCTCTTGGCATAGTTTAACACCCCACTTGTTATTCAGTATACCATACTGTCTAACAAATGGGGTGCTGTTCATTTTGCCCGGCCTTGTTCATAAACAATATTTTTCCCGTATATCTGGAGGAAGGTGGGAATAGAGATCGGTTTGGGCAAAATCCTGCAGTTCCGGATTCCACAGGGGCCACATGAATTGTAGCACAGACAGACCATCTGTCACCATGGCTTGCATCAGCGTGCGGGCCACGTTCATCATTTTGCGCTGTTCTATCGTGGCGCCGTCCCCAAATTCCAGTATCAGGTTTTCCTGCAGCATGGCAAAGACCTGGGGCAGCAGCGCATCCTGCAGCAGAGGAGTGCCGGACAGTATATACCGGCGGACCGCCCCGTTGGCATCCAGCTCCAGCACGGGGAAGCGCCGCTGCTGCTGGATAAAGGCATCCGAAGCCTTGCCCTGGGTGAAGCCAATGCGGTACAGCTCAAAGAAGTAGTGGAAAAACAGGCTGTAATCCGGTGTTTGGTAGCTGCGTTCCACCGCCCAATCTTCCATGGGGTAAGATTCCTTTTGCATGTGTATAGCCCTCCTTTTGACATGGTGGTCCCAAAGAAAAAGAAACAGACATTTCATTTAGGATATAATGATTAGAACCGGATCGAAAGGGGGCCGAGCAGAGAAAGCCGATTTTACAAAAAGGCTAAGAAACCGGGGAAAGGCTGTGGTACAATACAACAAGACACAGCGGAGGAGGATACCCAATGATACCTTTGTATACAGCCGAAGAGACCCGCCGCCTGGAGCAGATGACCTATGAGCGGGGCACTTCGTATTTGCAGATGATGGAGAACGCCGGCCGCGCCTGCTGCGAGAGCCTACAGGCCCAGTGGGGCGTAGGCGACAAGCGGGTGGGCGTGCTGTGCGGCAAGGGGGGCAACGGCGGCGATGGCCTGGTAGCCGCCCGGTACTTGCAGCTGCGGGGGGCGATGCCCTTTGTACTGCTGCTGGAAGAGCCGGTGCACAAAGACGCGGTGGAGATGTACCACCGGATGGGCAGCATCCCCGTACACCGGCTGCCCATGGAAGCAGAGGAGCTGGAAGAGCTGCTGGGGGGCTGCGACATCCTGGTGGATGCCGTATATGGCATCGGCATGCGGGGGCAGCTGCCCGATGCCGTGCGCCAGGTATTTGCCGTGGCCGCGGCTTGCCCGGCGAAAAAAGCGGCCATCGATATCCCCAGCGGCGTGCGGGGCGATGACGGCAGCGCTGCGGAAGGGGCCTTCCAAGCCGACCTGACCATTGCCTTAGGCTGCTACAAGCCGGGCCACTTTTCCACGCCGGGCAGCACGCTGTGCGGCAAAGTGGTGCTCCGCAGTTTTGGCGAAGAGGAAGAAGACCGGGAAGGATATGAGACGCGGGCCTTCACGGCGACGCCTGAGCAGATCGCAGCACTGCTGCCGCCCCGCAGCGAGCAGGGGAACAAAGGCACGTTTGGCACGGTGCTCAACATCGCGGGCAGCCGGGGCATGAGCGGCGCCGCCCTGCTTTCCACCAAAGCGGCGCTGCGCACCGGGCCGGGGCTGGTGCGCTTGGCCACAGCCAAAAGCCTGCTGCCCGTGGTAGGCGCAGCCTTGCCTGAGCCCGTGCTGATGGGGCTGGAGGAAAGCGAGGAGGGCCAAATGCTGTGGGAAGACAAGCTCCGGGATTGGGTGGAGCGGGCTTCTGTCATTGCCATAGGCTGTGGCCTGCGCACCGGCATCCAGGGGGCCCAGCTGCTGGAAGAAGTGCTGCGGCACCGGCGCAGCCCGCTGATCTTGGATGCAGACGGCATCAACTTGCTGGCCCAGTGGCCCGAATTGCTGGACCGGCTGGGGCCGGAGTGTTTGATTACGCCTCACCCCCTGGAGTTTTCCCGGCTGACAGGCCGCCCGGTGGCCGAGATCGAGGGGAACCGCATCCAGGCGGCCCGGGAATTTGCACAGCGCACCGGGGCGCTGGTATTGCTCAAGGGCAGCCGGACTGTTGTGGCTGCACCGGATGGCCGCTTTTACGTGAACCATACGGGCAACAGTGGGCTGGCCAAAGGGGGCAGCGGCGATGTGCTCACCGGCATGATCGCCGGGTTTGCCGCCCAGGGGGCGCCGCTGTTTCAAGCAGCGGCATTGGCCGCATGCCTGCATGGCGCCTGTGCAGATCTGCTGGCGCTGGAGCGTTCCGTTTACAGTATTTTGCCTTCGGATCTTGTTGAGATCTTGCCCATACTGCTCAAGCAGCTGGAAAAACCGGCGGAAGCGGCACGGCTCCCGTGAGCCGGGGCAGGCTTTGGAACCTGGGCAAACGGATGACAGACGAAAAGAAAAGAAGCCTGGAGCGAATGCTCATGTACCATAAAGTAGCACATAAGAATTTGACAGTCACCCACTTTTCCGCAACTGTAAAAATGCAAAATTGCAGAAAATAACATTGAGAAAAATAGCGGCAGAAAGGTGTTCCTTTCTGCCGCTATTCGTGCGTATTTTTCCTCCAAATGTGCTTATGCCTTTACATCAACGCCCCGCTGGTATTCCTCCAAAATACTGGTATCAAACCATTGACCAATCTCCCAACCGGGAACACGGGAACGGACGAAATCATAGAGACGATAGGCCTCATCCCTGTGCATTTGATCCAATGTCCAGCCAGCATTGGCGCGGTCTGAGACGGGGACTTGCTTATAATAGGACTTGATGAAATTTCCTAAGTCATTGCCGTCAGGCCCGGACATTCCATAATACTTTTTCATCTGCTCCAAAGCTATATCCCGTACCGCCTGCTCTGCTTCTTTGGATACGGGGATGATGTGAAAGTCCGCTGCGGTCATGCCTGTAATATCCAGTCCGTCATCAGGCGCATTCGGATCTGATACCGCAGCGCCGTTTGGATATTTCGGCTGTGTGACT
>CAJFRA010000073.1 GCA_904419295.1 Candidatus Pseudobutyricicoccus lothianensis | reverse complement strand
TGATACCTTCTTGCCATATAGAATCCCCCCTGATGTAGTCTTATTTTCCTACATCAGGGGGGACTTTGTCTATTGTCCGTTTTTACTGGTCCGGTTCAATAAAACTGAACGGGGCTTTTCTTCGGCTATTCTGCGCCGCTTTGGCCTTGATGGGCCCGGGCGTCATTTAAAAACAAAACAGTGCTGATCCCCAAATGGGGCAGGATATTGAAATACATCACCAACAGCAAGATCCAGCTTGCCACCGTAGTCGCCCCAGTGATGTCCCCACCGGAGAAAAGGACAGCCACGATGCTGGCCAAAAAGGCATATGCGATCACCTGGAGGAAGGAAAGGAGCTGAAGGCCTACATACTTCCAGTAAAAACCGCGGATGGCCCGTCTGGATTCCCGCAGGCATACCAGGGGCTTTTTCTCCGGATCTTCTGCCAGCAGATAAGGGGCCGGCAAAAAGGGAACCACCACCAAATAGGTGGGCACCAGCGCCACCAGGGCCAGGGTATATACTGTCGTCAGCGCATCTACCACAGCAAAGATGTTATTGCTGGTGAGGCCTGCGAACCACTCTGGATGTATGGCATAAGCTCCGCCGAACACCAAGCCAAAAAACACCACTGCCGCTGCCAGAAAGAGCAGAGACTGCAGCAGCATCAACACGATGGAACGATTCAGCCGTTTGCCGTCGCCATACCATTGGAATACATGGGCCAGTTTGGCTTCCCTCTGGTTGGCGATATCCCCAAACAAACTCCGCACCCCCACCTGGGCAGGCGAAGTCACCGCCAGGCTCAATACGGCGATCAACAAAGCGGTGAGGATCGTTTTCCCATCGAGATCCAAATTGGTATTGAGGAAGCTTTGCTCCAGTGTAGAAAATGCCAGGGAAAATACCAAGAGGACTGTCATGCCGCCTAGGCAGACGGTATACTTCCCATGCATCAGTGCACGGCCCATGCGCCGCAAATAAAAGACGGATAGTTTCATACAGGCCCTTTCTTTGATCAGTTATGGAGTCGTGGCCGTCTGCCCATCCTGTGCCGGCGGCGTTGTGTTCCCGTTGTTTTCCCCACCGGTGCCAGGCTGTTGGTCTTCCGGCGGCGTGGTCGGCTGCTCCGGTGTCTCCACCGGGGTCTCCGGCTGAGTTGGCGTTTCTGGCTGGGTCGGGGTCTCCGGTGTAGTTGGCGTCTCCGGTGTGGTGGGGTCTGTCGCAGGCGGTGTGACTGGCTCTTCCACCTTGGCCGGCCCTTGCAAGATCACTTTATCCACCCTCTTATAGGTGCTGGTGTTTTCCAAAGTCCGGCTCACTTCCTTGCCGTCTATGTAGACCACCCGGTAGGATTGGGTCTTATAGCCCGGGTACCCGCCGGTGTCCACCCGTGTCTCGCCAGGCTGCAACGAAGGGTCGTCTTTGTAGATGACTTGGAAGGGGTCTCTGGAAAGGGTGGTGGTCTCGATTTCCACCTGCTTGTTCTGGGTCTTCGTTCCCACCAAAGAGATCGTCAAGGAAGATCCTTTGGTCCCTGCCACGACTTTAATGGGATAATTGGTGTCATTCTGAAACCGGAAGTCCACTGCCCCATAAGCTACCGTCGCATCTTGCCCCAGAGGCACATAGCTCACATACAGGCTGTGGTTTTTCCGCTCCACGATCTTGAGATCTGCATGGAGGGCTGCCACATACAGGGTGGAGGAGACTTGGCAAATACCGCCGCCAACCCCGTCTTCCGCACCGCCGTTGGCAAAGATCGTAGCGTCTTTGAAGCCGGCCGCATAGGTCCGCGGCCCCACTGTATCGTTGTAAGAGAAGATATCCCCCGGGTTCAAAATAGTCCCGTTGATCTTCTGGGCCGCCAATTTGACATTGGTCGTGCGCCCCACCAGGCCCGCGTTAAATTTGGTGGTACTGCTGCTCAGCGTATCGCGGAACAGCTTGCTTTGCAGATCCTCTGTCGTCACTTCAGGCTGCGTCACTTCCACAGGGATCTCCACATACCGCTCCTCGGTGGCATCCAGCGCCTGCTGTGCTTGCTCGATGGAAAATTCCGCACCGGTCCGCGAAGGGGAAATGGTATTGCCTTTTGGGTCTGCCGCCAGGTCCAATGTGGCGTTCTTCTTTTCGCCTACCACCGCGGTGTGGATAGCTTCCAGATCCACCGGCTGGGGCTCGACCACCTTGGCCTCATATTCGATGGGTTCTGCCGCCCCCTGGTTTAAGTTTTCCACCACCAGGCTGGTCAATTCATCCGGGTCAATTTCATACCCGGCTTCCCCGCGGTCGATCACCAGCTTATCCTCTCCCAGTTGATAACTGGGTTCTACCACCTTTTGGCCGATCTGCTCGATCACGCCGCCCATGCTGGCTTTTACCTGGTTCTCATCGGCCGAAATCGCCAGCGAGAGATCTTTCCCCTGGAATGCTGCTGTGGCGATCTGGCCCAGGCGCTGAAAGATGTTCCCGGTGCGGCCATAATTGTAGGCGTTTTCAGCCGTCTGCTCCAGGTCGTACGCTGCGCCCAATTGGCTGATATCCAGATCATGTTCTTCCCCATTCACCGATATCACCACTTGCCCCAGCTCGTCGGACTGGCCTGTGTAATTCTGCTCCAAAATAGTGTGCACCTGGGTTTTGCTCATTTTACCCAGATCAGTCCCCTCCACAGAGACACCTGGATAAACGCCCTGATAGCCGAAAGCCACACCGCAAGCCGCTCCTACCAACAAGACAGCCAAGCAGCTGACTGCAATGGCTGCGATTCCCCATGGTTTGCGATAAAAAGGCTTTTTATCGGCCTTGCTGTATTTACCAGCCGGGCGATTGTCGCGCTCTTCCGCCATATTTCTATCCTCCCCTATCTCATTTGACTCTGAAATTTGCAATGGAGTACCATTCCATTATATGCTTTTCCCCTTTTAATAGCAATGACGAAACGGTAACAAATCAGACCTCTCTCCCTTGGTATTCCAGGCAGAATTGCTAAAAAACAGAATCATTTGTCCCAATAGTCCGGCAAGATACAGCGCCGAAAAGGGCTGTGCGTGCAAAAAGGCTGCGCCTTGCATCTCCTCCTTGCCTTCCTCCGCGTATTGTCTTTTAGGATCGCTCTTTTAAGATTCATCCCCAGGCCGTACCGTCTTCGCACCGCTATGAGCATTCCCAGTGTCCATTTTGTCTTTAGAATGCAAAAAAAGACAAGCATTCGCCTGTCTTTTTTTGTGTAAGCACCGACCTATTTTCCCGGGCCGTCTCCAGCCAAGTATCTTCGGCACTCGTGAGCTTAACTTCTGTGTTCGAAATGGGAACAGGTGGACCCTCA
>CAJFRA010000072.1 GCA_904419295.1 Candidatus Pseudobutyricicoccus lothianensis | reverse complement strand
ATGCGTCTCACGGGGGCACCAGTTCCCCCGTGGGCCCCCTCCGGCCTCCCGGCGGGGTTTTGGTGCCCCCGTGAGCGTGCCGCTGCGTTCGTACTATCGTGGCTCCCTGTGGCTGGGTGCTCCTTTCCCGTCGGCTGCGCCTCCGGGGGCTCCCGTTTCGGCCCGTCGGGCCGTCCCGACCTGTCGGGCCCTCCCGACCTAGAGTAGTTTGTGGACTTCGATCATTTGCCGGCCTTTTTTGGATAAGCCGCCCACGGCATACAAAATGGCTTTGCCTTTGCCCCGGGCGCTGATGCGGGCGCCCTGTTCCACCGGGCGGTCCGGCTTTGTCATCTCCAGGCCGTCCACCTGCACCAGTCCCCGGCGGACCAGCTCGGCGGCCTCGCCCCGGGAGATGGAGAAGGCCACGGTGAGCACGGCATCCAGCCGCAGGGATGCCACGGTATCCCGCAGCACCTTCACTTTGAGGGGCGGGGGCTCCAGCTGGCTCAAAGGCAGGGGCGTACAGGCCACCGGGGCATTGCCCACTTTTTGCAGGTTTTGCGCCACATAGGGCACGATCTCCCCCATCAGCAGCAGGTCCGCCCCCTGGGGCCCGGTCAGGATATCGCCCACCATCTCCCGCCGGATGCCCAGGCCCATCAAAGAGCCCAGGTAATCCCGGTGGGTCAGCTCTTTTGTGCCCCTGGCCTCCACCCGCAGGGCCTGGAAAGGCAGCTCCTCCGGCGGCACCTGGTCCAGGCTCTCCCAATAATCGGGCAGGAACAGGGCGCACCGGCGCTCGGCCTGGGGGAAGCCCCCTGCCAGCACCGCTTCCCCTTGGCCCAGGCGTGCCATGGCCTGGCGGCACAGGGCCTGCTGGTGCAGATCCAAAAAGAAAGTGGCGGCCAGCTGCTGGTAGCGCTGGGCCTGGCGCTGTTTGTCCAGCAGCTGGCTGAGCAGCAGCCGCTCTTCGCCGTCTTTCCCCAGTTTCAGAATCCCTTCCCGTGTGGTATCCACCTGATGTCCTCCTGTTCTCTATTCCCGTGTGATGGTGCACTGGCCCAGGGGCGTCTGGCGGAAGGCGCCATAGGCTTCGGCCAGTGCGGCAACGTCTTTTTCCAGCCCTGCCGGGCCTGCCCACAAAGTCCCTTCCACCGCCAGGCCCGCCCCTTTTTTCCGGGGCCGCCAAAGGCCCACCACTTCCCCCTGCCACACGATGGCGCCCGGGTTGGAAACGGTCTGCCACACCTGGCGCTGCCGCTTCTTGTCCTCCAGCACCACCGCCCGGTCCCGCAGGTCCAGGTAGGGGTCGTGGGCCCCCAGCAGCACCAAAGGCCGCTTGGCGGCCGGCGGGTCCTGGTACAAAGGCCGGTCTTCCGCCAGCAGATACCGGGTCTTGCCCTCCAGCCGGATGGGCTCCATCTGCCCGGCGGCCAGCTGCCACAGGCGGCGCGCCTGGGCCGTGGAGCAGCCCAGCCAGGCGGCCAGGTCGCCGGGGGCACCGGGGCCATAGCAGTGCAGGTACCGGCGCACCAGATCCCGCTCCCCCGCTTCCCCCGGATCCATGACTTGGCCCACCCAATCCCGGTAGGGGGCAAACGTGGGGCTGCCCTGGCGCCGGGGCCCAAAGACGATGCGCCCCAAAAAGGAGCAGGGCCGCAGCAAAAACGAGACCACGGCGCCGCCCAGGGTCTGTTTGTCCGGGCTGCCATAGGGGGAAGGGCTGTTCCAGACCGGCTCTTTGCCGGGGGGCAGCAGGGGCAGCATCTGCCGGGCCAGATCCTGGTCCAGGGCGGTCTTGCTGTGCCACACCTGGCCCTCTGCCCGGTCCAGCACCTGGCAAAGGAGCGCCAGCAAAGGCTCCAGGGGCATGTGCAGCCGGTCCAGGGCCAGCTGGATCCCCCGGGTGTAGATCCATTCTTCCCCGCCCCGGGCCGCCAAGGCCCCCAAAAACACCGGGCTCTGGGCCGTGGGGAACACCACCGGCGCCCCCCGGAAGCTCCAGGCCTGGAGCAGGGTCTTGTCCTCTTCCAGCATTTGTTCCATCTGCCCCAGGCTCAGGCCCTGCACCCGGTTGTACAGCGCCGTCTGCCAGGCGCCGGGCGGCGAATTTTGCAGGCCGCAGGCGCCGGCGGCCTGTTCCGCCAGGCTGGCCGGGTACCAATCATCCAGATGGTGGCTGTGCAGCCGGAAGCGCCGGATGCGCTCTTTTGTCTGTTCTTCCACTGTGCCTTCCTCCCATGGCGTACGAAAAAGGCAGGGCGGCTTGTCCTGCCTTTTTTGTTCTGCTTTGTGCTCAGGGCTCCAGCAGCTGGATGCCCACGCCGATCAGGTGCGGGCCGGTGTGGACGCCCAGCGTGCAGTCGATGACCCCTTCGTAGTAGTGGGTCGCCCCGGCGATCTCCTGCTGGATCTGGGCTTTGAGATAGGCCTGGTCCTCGGGCGCGTCGCCGTGGGCCGTGGCCATGACATAGGGCCGGCCGTCGGTGGGCACCATGGCCTTGACCCGCTGCACCATCTCATCGATGGAGCGGCGGCGGCCCCGCACTTTGCTGATGCTGGCCAGCTGCCCATCCTCTGCAAAAGAGATGATGGGCTTGATCTGCAGCATGGTGCCGGCCAGGCAGGTGATCTTGCCGATGCGGCCCCCTTTTTGCAGGTATTCCAGGGTGTCCAGGCTGAACATCACATGGGTATCCCGCACCAGGCCGGCCACCCGGCGCTGCAATTCCTGCCAGCCCATGCCCTGGCGGATGTAGTGGGCCGCCTGCAGGGCGATGCACCCTTCCCCCAGGCTGCCGCTGTTGGAATCGAAGACGGCGCATTCCAGGCCCTGGAAGTTCTGGGCCGCCAGGCGCACCATGTTGTACGTGCCGCTCAGCCCGGCGGAAAGGCAGATGGCGATGAGCTTTTCATACCCCATCTGCCGGATGCGCTCCAGCATATCCAGCACGGTCTGGCCGTCGGGCAGGGATGTGGTGGGGATCTGCTCCGGCATGCGCCGGTAGACCTCGCTGGCCACGATGTCCACCCCGTCCTGATACTCCCGCTCCGGGTAGATGATCTTCAGCGGCAAGATGAAGATCTCCATCTGCTCCGCCAGGCGGGGGTCGATATCGGCACAAGAATCGGTCAACACCGCGATTTTTTGCGGATTCACAATCACACACGCCTTTCTCTTTCATATTCCCAGGGCAGGTCGCGCTTGACGGCTGCAACGCCTAGGCGTATAATATGGAAAAGTCCCATAACAACGTTATGTAATACACCCATTATACAGAGGACATGGGCAAATGTCAACGGCTTCCGCCGGGCGAGGAGGTGGGGACCCATGGATTATCAGCAGCGCCGCCGGGCCCAGGGCCAGGCCACGGAGCAGCGGCTCATCGAGGCAGGCCGCCGCCTGATGCTGCAGCACGGGTATGAGGAAGTATCCATCCGGGATATCTGCCGGGAAGCCGGGGTGACCACCGGCGCGTTTTACCACCATTTCTCCAGCAAGGAACAGATGCTGGAAATGGGCGGCCAGCAGCTGGACCTGTATATCCAGCAGCAGCTGCGCACCCGGCCCCACCACAGCAGCCTTTCGGCCCTGCGGCTGCTGTTCACCGCCTACGCCGAATACATGGAGCAGAACCAGGGGGAGCTGACCGCCCGGTATTACCAGAACATGCTGGCTGTCAGCGGCAAGCGCCCCTTTGATATGGGGCGCACCATTTACCAGATGGTGCACCACTATGTGGAGCAGGCCCTGGAGCGGGGCGTGCTGTCCCCGGAGTTTTCCGCCGATACCATCGTCACCTTCAGCGTGCGGCATTTCCGGGGCATCGTCATCGATTGGGCCTTTCACAACTACAGCTTTTCCCTGATGGAGGCCATGCAGCAGGAATTTCGCCTGCTCTACCGGCTGTTCCGCGGCCCCCGGGCCCCCAAACAGCTGCCAATGCGGGCGAGGGCCCGCAGCCATGACGGGTGATGGCAGCAAGCACAGCCTTGCCGCCGGGGGTTCGGTGCTATAATCAGCACGGCAAAGCTTCCCTGCGCCACCCCGACCGGACGCATAGGTCCCACTGCGGTGGGACCCCGCCCCGCGATGAACCCGGCGGGGCGGCTTTTCCCCAAGCAGTCTGCGGACTGCTTGGGGAC
>CAJFRA010000071.1 GCA_904419295.1 Candidatus Pseudobutyricicoccus lothianensis | reverse complement strand
TGCCGCAAGGAGGAAAAGGAAGCCTCACCCATACGACGGTATTATATCATCAGCCTACTGGCTGCTGATACCAAATCTTAATCTTTATAGTAGGAGGAAAAACCATGGCAGAAAACAGCATCATCACAAAATTCCGGCGGGAACAGCTGGCAAAGGTCACATCTGGCCAGATCGCGTCCATCGACAAGATCGCCTATATCGCCCTGGGAGACGGCGGCGCAACGCCGGAAGGCACACCTATTGCGCCCAACGAAGAGCAGACGACGCTGGTCAATGAGCTGAAACGGTACGAGGTGGGTGCCCCGGAATTCCCGGTGTCCACCACAGCACGCTACACCATCACTGTGCCCGAAGCAGACCTGGCTGGGCAGAAGATCAGCGAGCTGGGCCTGCTGGACGCCCAGGGTAAGCTGTGCGCCGTGCGCAACTGTTCGCCCAAAGGGAAAGATGCCGATGAGACATTCACCTTTGTTTTCGATGACGAATTTTAATGGAAGGGAGGGTGTACCATGGCAAGGGAGACCTATACGCTGGAAGAGCAGCCCACCTATCAGGAAGCGGTGGAAAAGCTGCTGGATAGCGACCCAGTCAAGGCAGAAGGGAGCTTTTTGGAGACCCTGCTGCTGCGTATCCTCAATAACATCAAGGCGGCCTACCAAAAGGCCGTACAGGCGGAAAATGGAATTGGTACAGCGCAGAGTTCATTAGATGCGCACATCAATAACAAAAGCAATCCACATGGCGTTACAGCGGGTCAGACAGGCGCACTGCCACTATCTGGCGGGACAATGACAGGCAGCTTGAAGGCCATGTCAAGCCCAGCCGTGGGCACGGCGCAAGTCAGGAACATTTATGCAGGCACCAGCGATATGACGGCTGGCAGCTCATCCCTGGCAACAGGCACGATCTACCTGGTCTATGAATAGGTGATGATATGGCAAAGCGAACCTATATTGGCGTAAGCGGGAAAGCCCGCAAAATCAAAAAAATGTACGTTGGCGTGAGTGGAAAAGCCCGGAAGATAAAAAAGGCATACATTGGGGTGGCAGGAAAGGCCCGGCCTTTTTGGGGAGATGGGAAAATATCTTCCTTTGGAGAAGTTTCACCTCTTAAAGAGGCAAGAACACTCGCTGCCGGAGAGTATGTAAGCGATTATTTAATAATTGCTGGAGGAAGCAGAAGACACAATGTAACGTTGGGGAGTGATCCGAAAAGTGCTGTCGACGCGTACAATAAAAACTTTGTAAAACAGGAAGTCGCTGATTTAGTGGAGAAAAAAGCTAGCTCTACGCCAGCGGGGATTCTCAATAAAACGGCCATATTTTTTGGTGGAACAAATGGTTATGATTCAAATAATGGCACTATTGGCTCATCAAAGATAGATACGTATGACGAAAATCTTGTACATCAATATTTGGATACTCCGGACAGTAGCAAACTGGATGGCCAAGGAGGAGGCAGAGCTGGCGCATCTGCTATTTTTGCTGCCGGATTTGATGGGTGGTCTTCGAGCGTAGTATATATGTATACAGAGGGAATGGTGTTGACCCGTTTGGAATCTTGGGAAAGCGGCGGACAAGAAACTGGAGCGTCGACAGGGAAATATTTTATTATGCCACGCACAGGGGATCCTAGCCGTGAAGGAGCTGCATGGGATGAAACTGGAGTGAGGCGGAATATACCGCCATTTCCTGCAAGAAAACGATCGTATACAAGCGTTGGCATGGAAGGAAAGGCTGTGTTTGCAGGAGGATATTGGAATGGGCCTTTATCAGCTGTTTATGCCTACACAGATAATCTTCTGGTACAAAGTTGGACTAACTTGCAGAATCCTGCCCTTAATTGCGGCGGCGTTTCGTTAGGCACCTTTGCAGTTTTTGCTGGAGGATTCAAAAGCGATGGAAATCTGGCAGAACCAAGCAGAATGGCGGATACCGTAACGGCCTATTCTAGTGCTGGTGTACAAACAATAATGGATCCATGGAGCTACAAATCCATTCAATCAGCGGGGGCTGGCGTTGCTGAGGCAGGAATATTGGCTGGTGGATATGGAGGAACCACGGATTCGGATGTACTGGCGAAAGTGCAAGCATATATCATTGAGTAGGAGGATTATATGAAAAAATTGGAAAAGTATACGGGCGAAAAAACATACATGTTCCCCAATGGGAAGCTGGCTACGCCGGAAGAAGTACTGCAACAGTTTTCGGCGGCATTGGAATTTGTACATGTCGTAGAGACAGATGAAAATGGTGAGGTGATGTTTGCCTTCAACAACCTTTCGGCTCTGCGTAGTATGTATGGAATTGAGCAAAGTTTGGGAGAAGATGAGGCAATCGCTGCAATTCAAGAAAAAATAAATACGCCAGAGCCGGTAATAGAGAAAGAGCCAAGCCCAGAAGAGCGTATCGCCGCAGCGCTTGAATACCAGAATTTGCTTTCGATGTAGGGGGGTGAGGATATGACCTTTGAAACCATCAAGAGAAACTACGACCGGAAATTGTGGAACAAAGCCATGGTGTATATGGCTGTGACAAAAGGCATCATCACAGAAGAGCAATACAAAGAAATCGTTGGCGAGTAAAGAAAGGAAAATCATCATGAAAAACATATTTATTGATCACAAGCGCACCATCCTGCAAATTGCCCGGACCAATGATGTGGACATCAGTGTGGCGGCGAACCTGGCAGCCCAGATGGCCCGGGAGACCATCGCAGGCAAGCCCGTCAGTTACTCTTTAAAAGGCGTGGAGGGCTTTGCCGGGTTTGCGGTGGACTTTGCCAAGCTGACGGACGAGGAGACCGGCCAGCACATGGCGGAATACAACCGCCAGGCCACCGAGGCAGCCCGCAAGGGTGAAAACTGGACTTTGTAAGTGGACAAGCCCACCGCAGAAAGGGGGAAGACCATGCAATGCATCAGAGACCCAGCCCAGGAGTGCCTGGGGCTGGCAGAAGCGAAGATCTTGGAGCAGCGGCTGGATCAGCTGGCGGCCCAGCAGGCCAAGGAGCAGGAAGACAACCGGCAGGCCCACAAGGAGTTCTACCGGCGTCTGGAATACGGGGAGCGGTCCATGGCGGTGACGCAAGCCCAGCTGGCCCAGATCTTGGCGGACACCGGCGAGATCAAGGACACAGTGAACAAGCAGAGCGAGGAGATCGCCAGCATTTTGCAAAAACCGGCCAAGCACTGGGAGGCCATCGTGGCGGCGCTGATCGCCGGGGCCGTGGGCTTTTTGCTGAAAAGCGCCGGCATCTTTTGAAAAAAGGAGCGATACATAGTGAATCTGAAAGTGAGAATCAAAAACCCCTGGTTTTGGATCGGCCTTGCGGGCGTGGCCCTGACGGCCATCGGCGTGGACCCCAGCACCTTCACCAGCTGGCCCGCGGTGTGGGACGGCATCCTGGCCGTGCTGCGCAACCCGGTGCAGCTGGTGACAGGGATCTTGGCCGTGCTGGCGGTGTTCATCGACCCCACCACGGCGGGCATCAGGGACAGCGCCCGGGCCATGCACTACAAGGCCCCAGCCAAAGATAAGGAGGCCAAGTGATGGCCGTATCATTGACCCTGCGCCCGGAGCAGATCGCCCGGGCGGAGTGTATCCTGGCCGATGGGCTGGAAAGCATCCAGGCCGTGAAAAAGCGCACCGGCGCCGATATCCTATTCAACTGGCCCATCTACGATTTCGACGGTGGCACTATCCGCAGCCGGTTTTGCCTGTTCGGCAGCCGATTCGGCGATTACCCCTCCTGGGGCATCGCCTTCGGGGCGGATGGCAGGCCCTTCTGGGATTACGATGGCGAGAGCGGTGCGCCCTGCTTTGCCGGGGCATACAGCTACCTGGTGCGGGATGGGAAGATCGCCGACAGCCTGGCGGACAAGTCCACCAACGGGCGTACCGCCATGGGGCTGAAAGCCGATGGCAGCCTGGTGATCTATGTGGCGGCAAAAAACAGCGCCCAGGCGTGCAGCACGGCCGCCCTGGCCCAGCGGATGCGGGAGCTGGGCTGTGTGCAAGCCATCAACGGCGATGGCAGCTACAGCAGCCAGATCATCACCCCGGCGGGACAGATCACCACCGGGCGCAAGGTGGCTGGGTACATCGGCATCTGGCTCAAGAAGGAAGAAGAAAGTGGTGAGGGCGAAAACATGAAAAGCATCTATCTGAGCCCCAGCACCCAGGAGAACAACGTGGGCGCGGGCAGCTATGGTACCGAAGAACAGCGGATGAACGAGATCATGGATTTGATCGAAAACCAGCTGCGGGGCCACTACATCCTATACCGGAACCGGCCGGAAATGACCTTGCAGCAGGTGGTGGCCGATTCCAACGCCAAGAACCCGGACCTGCACTTTGCCCTGCACAGCAACGCGGGGGGCGGCAGCGGGGCCGAATGC
>CAJFRA010000070.1 GCA_904419295.1 Candidatus Pseudobutyricicoccus lothianensis | reverse complement strand
AGGGCTTGCCGCCTGCTCTTCACAGACAACAAGCCCTTTCAGCCGCTTGAACAATTCCGCGTCTACACATTATTGTCTAACTTTTTGGGGTCACTTCACAGGGGCTGCCGCTTTTTAGATGGATCAGGCGGCCGGGCAGATCAATGGTCTACGCCGGCGGTCTTTTCCAGGTATTCGTCATAGGTGCAGGTGCGGTCGGTGAAGCCTTCGGGCTTCAGCTCGATGATGCGGTTGGCAATGGTCTGGATGAACTGGTGGTCATGGGAGCAGAAGAGAACATTGCTCTTAAAATCGATCAGGCCGTTGTTCACCGCGGTGATGGATTCCAGGTCCAGATGGTTCGTGGGCTGGTCCAGCACCAGCACGTTGGCGTTTTTCATCATCATGCGGGACAGCATGCACCGCACTTTTTCGCCGCCGGAGAGCACGCTGGCCGGCTTGAGCACATCGTCGCCGGAAAAGAGCATCTTGCCCAAAAAGCTGCGCAGATAGGTCTCGGTGATGTCGCTTTCCGAAAATTGTTCGATCCATTTGAGCAGGTTGCCCTCAAAACCATCGAAAAAGGCGCTGTTGTCCTTGGGGAAGTAGCTCTGGGTGATGGTGGAGCCCCATTTGAACTCCCCTTCGTCGGGCTCGATCTCGCCCATCAGGATCCGGAACAGGGTGGTGGCCGCGTTCTCGTTTTCGCCGATGAAGGCGATCTTATCCCCCTTGTTCACCCGGAAGGACACCCGGTTGAGCAGCTGTTCGCCGTCCACCACCTTGCTCAGGTTGGATACGGTCAAGATCTCCTTGCCCGGCTCCCGGTCCATGGTGAAGCCCACAAAGGGGTACCGGCGGGAAGAGGCGGGCAGCTCTTCCACTTCCAGCTTTTCCAGCAGCTTCCGGCGGGAAGTGGCCTGCTTGGATTTGGATTTGTTGGCCGAAAACCGCTGGATGAAGCTTTGCAGCTCCCGGATCTTGTCTTCGTTTTTCTTGTTCTGTTCCCGCATCAGCTTTTGCATCAGCTGGCTGGATTCATACCAGAAATCGTAGTTGCCCACATAGAGCTTGATCTTGGTGTAATCGATATCCACAATGTGGGTGCAGACATTGTTCAAAAAGTGGCGGTCATGGGAGACCACGATGACCGTGCCGGGGTAATCCTGCAAAAAGTCCTCCAGCCACTGGATGGAGACCACGTCCAGGTCGTTGGTGGGCTCGTCCAGCAGGATGATATCGGGCTGGCCGAACAGGGCTTGGGCCAGCAGCACTTTGACTTTTTCCTTGCCTTGCAGCGTGGCCATCTGCTTTTCCAAAATGTCCACCGGCAGCCCCAGGCCCTGCACCAGCCGGGAACATTCGCTCTCCGCTTCCCAGCCGTTCATCTCGGCAAATTCCGCCTCCAGTTCAGAAGCGCGGATGCCGTCTTCGTCGCTGAAATCGGGCTTGGCATACAGGGCGTCTTTTTCCTTCATGATGTCATACAGGGTCTGGTTGCCCATGATGATGGTATCCAGCACCGAGTAGGCATCATAGGCAAAGTGGTTCTGTTTCAGCACGGACATGCGCTCATTTTTGCCAATGCTGACTTCGCCATGGGAGGGCTCCAGTTCGCCGGATAGGATGCGCAAGAAAGTGGATTTGCCCGCGCCGTTGGCGCCGATGACGCCGTAGCAGTTGCCAGGGGCAAATTTCAGGTCCACATGGGAAAAGAGGTTTTGGCCGTCAAAATTCAGGCTCACATCGTTGACTGTAATCAAAAAAACTCTGCCATTTCTCCGCGCCAGGGTGTATTTTGCGCCGCGGGAACCCATCCAACCTGCGCGGCTGGGGGATGGGACGGCTACAACACGTTTCATGGTACCATATTCCCGCAAAAAATCAAGCGCTTTTGTGTGAAAAGAGGGGCAGCCAAGGCGATGTACAGGCCGGGGCGCGCCCTATTGGCACCCGGGGCGATTCTCTGGTATAATGGATGTACGCGAGCCGTTGGGGCGGTATGCCCTGCGCCAGCGGGCCCGCTGTATGGAAAGAGGTGCTTGATATGGTAAACATAGGGAATGACTGGGATGGGCTGCTGGCCGGTGAATTTGAAAAGGAATACTACAAAAAGCTCCGGGCTTTTTTGGCGGAAGAATACCGGACCCGCACCGTTTATCCGTCCATGTACGATATTTTCAATGCCTTCAAATACACCCCCTACCACAAGGTGAAGGCGGTGATCCTGGGGCAGGACCCCTATCACGGGCCGGGACAGGCCCAAGGGCTCAGCTTTTCGGTGCAAAAGGGGAAGCCGATCCCGCCTTCTTTGGTGAACATCTACCAAGAGCTGCGGGATGATCTGGGCATTTTGCCCCCTTCCCACGGCTGCCTGGTGGATTGGGCAGAGCAAGGGGTGCTGCTGCTCAACACCGTACTCACCGTGCGGGCCCGCACGCCCAATTCCCACAAGGGGAAAGGCTGGGAACTGTTCACCGACCAGGTGATCCGCCTGCTCAACCAGCGGCAGGAGCCCATGGTGTTTTTGCTGTGGGGCGCCAATGCCAAAAGCAAGCGCAGCCTGATCACAAACCCCAGTCACCTGATCTTGACGGCGGCCCACCCCAGCCCCTATTCGGCCTACAACGGCTTTTTTGGCTGCCGCCATTTCTCCAAGTGCAATGCCTTTTTGCAGCAGCACGGCGGCCCCATCGATTGGCAGATCAAAGAATGACTCAACAGGGCCGGGGATACGGCTGAGCCCTTGGCAGACCAGCAGGGCAGACAGCACATTGCCCTGCTCGATCAAGCCATGGCCGAAAAAATCAAGACAGCTGTGCGAGAAAGAGGATGGATCTTGCAGAACGAATAGGGACAGCTTATTGACAAAAAGACGGGAAAAACAGTGATCTGATCAAAAAAGAGCCATTTGCGGCTCTTTTTCTTCTTCATAATAAAAACATTATGTAAAATATATCAATATATTATTTTACTTATGCCTTTGGCTGTCGTATAGTAGACAGGGGAATGAAAGAGAAAGCAGGTGCAAACGTTTGAAAAAAGACTTCAAATTCTTTTGGACACTGTTTGTGTCCACCTTCACCCTCAGCGCCTTCACCTTTGGCGGAGGCTATGTCATCGTGCCGCTGATGCGGAAAAAATTCGTTGAGACCCTCAAATGGATCGAAGAAGATGAAATGATGGACCTGATCTCCATTGCCCAATCGGCCCCCGGGCCTATTGCGGTCAACTCTTCCATCATCATCGGCTACCGGCTGGCGGGCGTCCCCGGCGCGCTGGTCACGGTGTTCGGCACGGTGCTGCCGCCCATGGTGGTCTTGTCGGTCATTTCCCAGTTCTACACTGCCTTCCGGGATAATGTCATTGTATCCCTGGTGCTCAAAGGCATGGGCATCGGCGTGGCGGCCGTCATTGTGGATGTGGTCTATACCATGGCCAAGGGCGTGGCTGTCACCAAAAACAAGCTGCAGATCATTGTGATGATCCTTTCCCTCATCGCGGCCCTGTTCTTTGATGTGAACGTGGTGTGGGTGGTGCTGGCCTGCGGCCTCATCGGCGCCATCAATGTGATCGTGCAAGACAAAAAAGCCAAAGGAGGGAAAGTCGCATGATCTTACTGCAACTGTTGTGGGCTTTTGTCCAGGTCGGCGCTTTCAGCTTTGGCGGCGGCTATGCGGCCCTGCCGCTGATCGAGCAACAGGTGGTCATCGAGCACAATTGGCTGACCCCTCAGGAATTTACGGATATCATCACCATCTCACAAATGACCCCTGGGCCCATCGCCATCAATTCCGCCTCGTTTGTGGGCATCCGCATGGCGGGCATCGTGGGCACGGTGGTGGCCACCTTTGGCTGCATCCTGCCCTCTTTGGTCATCGTGCTGCTTTTGGCCCACTTCTTCTTTAAATACCGGAACCTGCGCATGGTGCAAGGCATCGTCAAGGGCCTGCGCCCCGGCGTGGTGGCGCTGATCGGCGCATCCGGCTTTGGCCTGATGGCCACATCCCTGTGGGGTGGCGAAGGCAATTTTGCCATTGCCAACCTGGATTGGTTCGCCATCGCCCTGTTTGCCGTGGCATTGGCTGTGCTGCGAAAATGGAAGCCGAACCCCATCTATGTCATGGTGGGCTGCGGCATCGTAGGCGCTTTGTTCTACGGCCTGGTCTGATCATCCCTTTGGCCCTCTGCCGTTCTTCCCCCGGCAGGGGGCTTTTTGTTTGCTTCCGAAAATCCGGCATTGACAAAGGCAGCGGCCCATGGTACGGTTTTGATAAGGAGTGAGGAGCATGGAAAAAAGCCGGGTCGTGGTGCGAAAAAGAAGAATGTGGGGCTTTTTGGCGCCGCTGCTGTGCTGCCCGCTGCTGGCTTACGGCGGCTTTTACATGGCGGCAGAGGCCCGGGCGCCCCTGGCCCAACGGCTGGTGGGCAGCGCTTTTTGCCTGCTGTTTGTCGGTTGTGCTCTGGGCATCGTGTACCACCTTTGGAGGCCCAGTGCGTTGTTCGTGTTGGATGAAGAGGGGATCGAAGGGCCGTTTTTGCCAGGGGGGCGGCAGAAGATCTTGTGGCAAGAGGTGGCCGGCCTGCAGCTGGAAGACCTGGGCCATGACCCGGTGATCGCCTTTTACCTGGCGGAACCGGACCGGGTGAAGCGCTCGCGCCGGGCACGGCGGCAGATCCGCCAGAGCCAGGCCCAGGGCCAAGGCGGCCTGCGGATGGATACCAAAGAAGCGGGCATATCCCTGCCCCAGATCTACCCCCAGGTGCTGGCCTTCTACAAGCGGTATGGCAGCGGGGATGGAAAGCAGCGCCCCTAGGGGCCCCATCTGCTGCCAAAAGGGCTGCTGCACGAGAAACCCCAGAAAAAAGAAGGCAAAAAAGATCCGGCCAGATTGAAGTGACCCCAAAAAGTTAGACAATAATGTAGACGCGGAATTATTCAAGCGGCTGAAAGGGCTTGTTGTCTGTGAAGAGCAGGCGGCAAGCCCTTC
>CAJFRA010000069.1 GCA_904419295.1 Candidatus Pseudobutyricicoccus lothianensis | reverse complement strand
GCCATGGATTTGTGCTTAAAGTAGGATGGTTTGAGCGATAATTGGCAATCTTCAGGAAGAATAATTGAGAGTATCTAACCTGTGCTGACACAAACAAAAAGAGGAGGAATAAAAGGAACAGGGCCGCATAAACCATCCTGCGCCAAAATCTCTTTTTTGCGTCATTCTTCATTGGGCATCCACTCCTCTTTGAGTTTCATATCAACTGGAATCTTTCGACCAAAAGGACCCCAGCAAAAGGACCTTCTGTGACCACGGACGCATTACGGCGATCATTGTAGAGAGATCGCACAGGATCGTCAGCATGCAGAGACACAATGGTTTGATTTCAAATCGTTGCCGTCTGATACATACCTTTAGGTACTGTCGCATGTATCTGCTGCGTACCATTCGTGTTCAACCAGGCTCTACAGAGGGGGCAATAGGAATACCTGCTATATTTTTGCGAGAAATCTTTTTGTTTTATTGTATATTTTGTCTAGGATTATGTCAATACCCGGGAGGATTGATATACTCTAAAATTTGCAGATTGAATATGAATAGAAAAATGCCACCATACACTGGTGGCATTTTTCGTCATTGTTATAGTTCGGCCAGTTGGGTCAGCGATTGGGTCAAAGCGTCGATGGAGTCGACTTCTGCCCCGATCTGCTCCTGCAAGTCAGCCGCCACCTGTTCCCGGGCGGAACGGAGCGCAGCAAGTTCAGAGGAGAGGTCATCGCCCTCTGCCTTGGCCTGCAGGGAGCGGATCACATCAAACAGGTCCACATGGCCCTGCACCCGGCCGGCGCCCCACATCAAGCGGTCGGCCGGCTGGTTCAGAACATAATCGGTGAAGTAGTTGAACGTCTCCCGGCTCCAGTCATAGGCATACCAGTTGTTGTCCACCAGGTACAAATACTCATCCAGGGCAACGGACGGGTCGCCGGATTCCAATGCGGCGATGGCGCCATCCAAAGCCGCCAGGTTGGTTTGGCCGTTTTCGTGGGGGAAAATGGACACATCTTCCCAAGTCAGGCGGACAAAGTTGTCTTCCGCAGAGCGGAAGGCCTCCAAAACAGCCTGGTTGAGCGCCCGGCTCTCCGCCAGGATCTGATCGGCCTTTTCCGTATCGCCCTTGTGCAGGGCCTCCGCATACTCCTGGTTGACGGTAGAGACACGCTTCCAAGCTGCCTGGGCAGCTTCGTCTGCACGGTCCAGGGCCTCGGTGAGGGCAGACACTTGGTCGGCTGTCAGCACCGAGCTGTCGATGGAGGAACGAAGGGCCTCCAGGCGGGTGGTAAAGTCCAGCGGAGATACGGCGCACTGGTCATAGGCGATCATCAGCAGCCCGTACATGTTGTGGTGGAACAAGAAAGCTTCCGGGCTATAGGTCTCATGGTTGTCGAATTGGGTGTGGTAGTGAGTCTGGGAAAAGCCGCCCCGCAGTGCGGTGACGCAGGAGGGAACACCGGCGATGGACAGGGAAAAGTCATCGGACCAGGTCTGGGTGGGGACGATGACTTCGATGCCCTCGGGGAACACCCCATCCACAGCGGGGACATCGGAGCGGAAGTCTTCCACAAAGGTCTTCAGTTCATAAGAAGTGCGGATCTGGTCTGTTTCGCCCTCGCTCATGGCGGGCAGCTCAAAGTTGATGTCTGCCACCACTTTTCCGACCCACTCGGGATGGACGCGGAAGATCTGATTGTAGGCGCCGGTGGACCAGTCGTAGCGGGTGTTGGTCACGCCCCACTCCTCGGCAGCCATGGCGCAAAAGACCAATGTCTTCTCCGGCTGGTAGCCGCTGTCCAGCAGGCCTTTGGCAATGCCCATCATCAGGGCGATGGCCGCGTTGTCATCTTGGAAACCGGTGAAGTAAGAATCGTAATGGGCGCTCATCAGCACCATGGAATCCGGGTCTTTGCCGGGGATCGTACCGACGATGTTGTACGCTGTGCCGTCCAGCCCCACCCGGCTCTCAGCCTGGAGCGTGACAGTCAGCTCATTGGTGCCGGCGGCATCCATGGCAGCGCGGATGGCTTCCGCATCGGTGCGGGAAATGGAGAAGGCCGCCGCATCCGCCGGGCCACAGACATCCTGAGCGTTCAGCGCATCGTCGCTCACTTCGCTGTAGCCGCCGTTTTGCGCGGCCAGCACGGCGGCTGCACCACGCAGATGGGCTTCATAGGCGGGATAGTTGATCCACCAATCATCCCGCTGGTTTATGTCAACCAGCACCAGCTTACCGGTTACATCCAACCCTTCCAAGTCGGCCTCTGTGCCGCGGCCGCCGTCGATGACCGTGTAGGTCTGGGGCCCTCCTGTGGAAAAGTTTGTCTGGTAGCCGCCCAGCTCCACGGTGGTTTGCTCACCTGCTGCAGTCGGGTAAGTCAGCTGTGCTGTTTCAAAGGTCCATGTGTCTAAGGTGAACGCGTCTTTTGTCACATCGGATAGGCCGATGGCTTCCATTTCTGCTTTGAGCAGTTCACCTGTTTGAAATTCTGCGTCGGACCCTGCGGTACGGTAACCCAAAGCTTCGTTGGAACGGATGTTTTCCAGCTTTCTCGCCAGGTCATAGGAATAGGTCGTATCTACATGGGATAGAAAGGCCTCTTGTTCCGCCCGGAGTGCCGGTTCTTGGCCGGCCTGGCTTTGAGTCTGGTCCTGCTGGCTGCTGCATCCACTCAGGAGCAGCAACAGAGCGAGTACTCCCGCAACACATTGTCTTGTCTTTTTCACTTATCAACATCCTTTACGAATTTGTCGCGCCCAGGAAAGACACGCGAGACCGATTATACAGGAAAGAAGTTTGCTATGCAAGAAAAAAATAAAAGATCCAGCCACAAAAGAGATTGATTTCGCCAAAATATAAAAAATAAAAAGGAGAGAGCCGCTCTCTGGGCGGTGGAACCCAAAAGAAAAGGACATCCTTCCGGATGTCCTTTTCTTTTGGAAGGGACGGTTAAAATCGATATTTTGAAATCTCGAAAAGGTATAGGAGAACCACCCAACCGGCGCCTTTGCGCCGTACGAGCGTTTTGCCGCAGGCAAAACCTCGGCGGAGGCGGAATTCACTTCCGCCGAGCATTTGAATCGCCGAAGGGTGGAGCCGCCCTCTGGGCGGCGAAACCCAAAAAGAAAGACATGACCAACAGGTCATGTCTTTCTTTTTGGCACGCCAGAAGGGATTTGAACCCCCGACACCCGCCTTAGGAGGGCGGTGCTCTATCCAGCTGAGCTACTGGCGCGTGCATTGGTTTGGCAAACAGGCCCCCTGCTCCACGGCCGTCAAGAGGGAGTTGACCTGGAGAAAAAGTCCCCAGCCCCGCCTGGCAGGCAAGCCCTTGGCTGGGGTTTTGCCGCAGCAAGACCCCAGTTCTAACAGTATATCAATTTTTTGCCCTGCTGGCAAGGGCTGTTTCACGCAAAGCCAGGCTTTTTCCTTGGGTGCGGAAAGCCCAGAGATAGATGGCGGTGATCAGGCAGAGCAGCAGGATCATGCAAGAAAAAGCGGGCCGGTAGTTGCCGAACCAATCGAAGGAACCACCTACCAAAATAGGGGTGAACATGCCGCCGATGTTGGCAAAGGCGGAGACCATGCCCAGAATAGGTGCAAAATCCCGGCTGCCATAGACGAGCTGGGTCACGATGGGGTGGCCCACATTGCCGAAAGCACCGCCTAAGCCGGTGCCGATGACGATCAGCGCCACACCGGGCATCCAAGGGGCAAGCAGCGCCCCGATGAGGGCCACCATAGCGGAAAACTGGGCCAAAGAAGTGGCGCGGCCCACCCCCAGTTTGTCGTACAGCCAGCCCAAAGTGACTTTGCCAATGGCCAAAGCCCCCATGCCCGCAGAGGAGACCGAGGCGGCAAAGGTGGGAGAAAAGCCCACATCGCTGATATGAGGGGCCGTATTTTGCATCAGGCCGCTGGTGCAAATGGTATTGAGACCGGCGCACAGACAGATGGCCCAAAATTGCGGGGTGCGGACGACCAGATGGTAGGGGAGACCTTGGCGGTCGATCTGACTCAGATCCAGTTCTTCCGCCGATTCGCCGTAAGGCCGCAAGCCTTTGTCCTCTGGCTTGGTGCGGATGATGAACAGGCACACCGGCACGACTAGAACAAAAACAGCTATCGCCAGCACCTGGTAGGCGGTGCGCCAGCCATAGTGGAGGATCAGCTGGCTGGCCACCGGCTGGCAGATCATGCCTCCCACACCGCTGCCCATAAAGGCCAGCCCGACGGCAAAGCCCCGGCGCTGGTGAAACCAGTTGTTGATGAGCATAGAAACGGCCACTGTCACCATCATGCCTTCTGCAATGCCTGTCACCAGGGCAGCCAGGTAGAACATGGGCAGGTTTTGGGCAAAGGAGAAGCAAAAATAGCCGCAGGCCATGATCGCGCCGCACACCCGCATGGTCTTTGTGATATCGATGCGGCTGAGCACCCGGCCGCTGACTAGGGACATCACCATCAGCGAAGCGGAAAGGAGGGACTGGGTCACCCCCATACCGGCGCGGCTGAACCCCATATCGTCGCAGACCGGCTTGATGAAAATACCCATACAGTTGTTGATGGCGCCATAACTCATGCCCATAATGACAAAGCAGCCGGCTACCACCAACCAGCCATAAAAGAACTTGCCCGACTGTTTTTGTGTTTTCATAAAGGGTACCCCCGGTCGTTCGGGTGGGAAGATGATGGAAGACAGCCCCGGTGTTCCTACCCGCGGTATTGCACTACTATTGTGCGGAAAAAGGATGGCCCTGTCAACGGCAATTTGTCCAATATCTGAACTAAATAGGATGAGCCCTTGACCAACATAGCCAAAACTACCTGTGAAAGGAATAAGAAGGGCAGAAAAAGGGAAAGATGACAGGTGTAAACAGGAAAGGAAAGAAAAGCGGGAACTGGGCTTGACAACCAAAAGAAAAGTAGTATAATGTACTTGTTAGGAATTGATACTAAAAAGAGAGTGATCCCAGTATGAAGCGCCGTACGATCCAGCGGGCCTTGGTGCTTTCTGCCGTGCATCATTTGAAAAACCATCCCACGGCCGACGAAGTGTACCAATACGCCGCCCAACACACCCCCACCATCAGCCGGGGCACGGTCTACCGCAACCTGGCTCAACTGGAGGAAGAAAAGGCGATCCGGCGCATCCCCATTCCCAACGGGCCAGACCGGTTTGATTGCCGTACAGACGACCATTACCACATGGTGTGCGTCATGTGCGGGCGGTTTGAGGACGCACCGGTCCCGTATTGGCAGCGGGCCGACCAGGAACTTTCCCAGGCGACGGGCTGGCAATGCACCGGCCATACCATTGTGTTTCAAGGGCTCTGCAAAGAATGCAGCAAGCACTATGCGACAATAAGAATGCAGGAGGACGAATATCATGAGCAAGTATAAGTGTGTAGTTTGTGGGTACATCTATGACGAGGCCGAAGGCTGCCCCGATCAGGGCATTGCCCCGGGCACCAAGTGGGAAGATGTGGCCGAAGATTTCCTGTGCCCCATCTGCTCGGTGGGCAAAGATCAGTTTGAAAAAGAGGACTAAGCTGCGGCTGCCCCTTTGAAAATCGAGAATTGGAATGGGCACTGTAAAGTAAATATGAAAAAATTAGGACCCGAAATCAGCCAATATCGCTACGCAACGAGCAGAAACTCCCGTTTGCGCTTTTTGGATAGCCT
>CAJFRA010000068.1 GCA_904419295.1 Candidatus Pseudobutyricicoccus lothianensis | reverse complement strand
TAGCTATGATTGGGGGTGTTGACAATGGCTCATTTTTTGTGCCACTTGGGTGCTCACATTCTTGAGCCCTTTTGCTCGATTTCTATTTTACCGAAAACACATGGCGATGCTTAAAGTTCAATAATATTTTAATATTATTACAAAATCCAATAGGAACGCATACCTGCATCGGAACTGCCGCACGCATCAATAAATAAGCGGCATAAATTCACGATTTCCATCTGTTTTTCAAGAGGTCGGCCCGGCGACTTTCCCGCCTCCCCTTCAGATCACCCGATCCCGCCCGGCTTTGCGGCCGGTGAACCCCATGATACAGGCCACGGCGATCAGTGTCCACAGGGGCACGGTCCAGCTGCCCAGCATGTCGTAGAGCCAACCGGTCACAAAAGGTCCGGCAGCGGCGATCAGATAGCCAATGGACTGGCTCATGCCGGAAAGCCGGGTGGCATCGGCGGCGTTTTCCGTCCGCAGGCCAATGTAGGTCATGGCCAGGCTGATGCAGGCGCCGGAGCAAAAGCCGCACAACGCCACGCCAGGCAGCAAAACCATCGGGGCGCTACCCAGCTGTATGCACAGCAGGCCGGTCACATACAGGAGGAATAATCCTGTGACGAGCCCCACCTGGCTGCGCCGCCGGCCTGCCAGCAGGGGCGACAGGCAGGAGCCCGCGATGCTGATGAACTGATAGACCGAAAAGAAATAGCCTGCCGTTTCTGCGCTGAGTCCTTTGGCTTGGAGGATGGTGGGCAGCCATGCCACAAAGCTGTAAAACAGCAGGGACTGTACCCCCATATACACAGACACCCACCAGGCCGTGCCGCTCTTGAGCAAGGGCTTGTGCTGGCCCTGCTGGGCTTTGTGCTCCAGCACCACGCCCCGCTGGGGGAACCAAACGATCAGCGCCAACACTGCCAGCACCACCCAGATGGCCAGCGTGTTCCGCCACCCCACCTGGTTGGCCAGAGGCACGCTGACCCCTGCCGCCACGCCGGAAAACACCGCCATAGCCGTGGTGTACAAACTGGTCAGGCTGCCGACCCGCTGGGGAAAGCGCCCCTTGATCAGCGCGGGGATCAACACATTGCCAATGGCAATGCCGCCGCCCACCAGCACGGTGCCCAAGAACAGCCCGGCTGTCCCCAGGTAAGAGCGCACCAAAATGCCGGCCGCCAGCACCACAAAACCGGCGAACAGCGTTTTTCCCAATCCTCGTTTTTGTGCCAATCCGCTGGCCAGGGGCGACACGGCAGCAAAAGCCAGCAGTGGGATGGTCGTGATCAAGCCGGATACGGTGGAAGACAGGGAAAGATCCCGCTGTATCATGCCCACCAGGGAACCCACCCCGGTGATGGCAGCCCGCAGATTGCAGGCGATCAGCACAATGGCGATCAACAGCCACCGTTCACTCTTTTTTTCTCTCATGGCGTTGCACTCCTCTTTTTCTATTGGCGGAGGGGCTTGTTCGTCTTCCCCTGCCGCCATTGACCCACAGCGCCCGGCCCTGCAAAAGGAGGGCCGGGCGCACATCCGCAGTCATTCTGTTTTATTGTACCGCAAACCGGAGCACAACGCCACTCTTTTTTAAGCACGGCTTTCCTTTGCCACCGCTTCCGGCCGCCCGTCCTGCAGCCGTACAATACGGGTACAGCCTGTCAAAGTAGAAGGCCGGTGAGAGACGATCAGCTGCATCTGGCCGCCACACTCCCGGGCCAAGGTATACAGCAGCTCTTTTTCATGGAGGACGTCCAAACTGCTGGTAGGTTCATCCATCACCAGCACATCGGGTTCCACCACCATGGTGCGGGCAATGCCGATGCGCTGCCGTTCCCCCCCTGAGAGCCGGGCCCCCATTTGGCCCATGGGCGTGTCATAGCCCTGTGGCAGCGTTTCGATGAATTCGTGAATGCCTGCCCGCCGGGCCGCCTGCCGGATCTGCTCCATGGTAGCCTCCGGTTTGCCCAAAGCGATGTTCTGCGCAATGCTGCCGCTGAACAAAAACGTATCCTGCTCCACCACAGCAATGCGACGGCGCAGTTCAGCCAGGGAAAGCTGTTCAACAGGCGTCCCGTTGATGCGGATCTGCCCGCCTTTTGGGTTCCAGAAGCGGAGCAGCAGACGCAATACGGTGGATTTGCCGATGCCGCTCTGGCCTACAATGCCAACTTTTTCAGCCCCTTGAATACGCAGATCAAAGTCCTGCAATATGGGGCGCTGGTCGTCGTTGTAATAAAATTTGACTTTGTCAAATTCCACGGTTTCGATCTTGCCCACCGACTTGGCATCCGGCATTTCTTCCACTGCCGGCTGGGTGTCTTCCAGCAAGAACAACCGCTCGGCGGCAGCGTAGGTTTCCAGCAAGCTGGAGACCACGGTCGTCAGTGATTGCGTAGAGGAAAAAGAGGCGGTTGCCACAAAGGAGAGCACAATGGTCCCCACTGGTTCCGGGCTGCCGTGGGTGGCCAGATAAGAGGCCACGGCAATGACCAGGATGCGGGCCAGGTACACAAAAAACGTAGGTGCCGACGATACCACCTGCCGATGGATAGTCAATCCATGCGCCGCTTGGTTGATGGCTTCGTTTTGGCAGCGGATCGTTTCCAGTCGTTTGGCGCCATAGCCGAAGATCTGAATGTCTTTCAAGCCGTAAACGCTTTCCAGTACCAAAGATTTCATTTTGCCCAGCCGCTGCCGGTAACGCATGCCCACGCCGCGCCCCGCCTTGACGGCAATGAGGGGAAACAGGACGCTGACCACCAAATAAACGGGCAGAAGTGCACCGGCAAACAGTGGGTCAAAGGCCAATGCCAGCCCAAGGGTGACGCAGGGCAGCAAAATCACGGTGAACATGGGACCAATGGTATGGGCAAAAAAGAATTCGATGGTCTCAATGTCGGAAACTGCGATGTTGAGAACGTCTCCCTTTTCCCGATCCATCAGGCAGGCCGGCGCCAGCACCCGGATCTTTTCAAATAGCGCTACCCGCATGTGGGCCAGCAAGCTGTAGGCGCCACCGTGGGAAACCACGCCTTCTGTATAACGGCAAAGGACGATGAGTAGCGCCGCCAGCACCATCAAGCTCAAAAATAAAGCAAAAGAACCGAAGGCGATCTTCTGGGTGCACCGAAGCAGAGCCAGGGCCCCAAAGCCCATGAGCCCCATTTGGGAAAGATTGCCCACTACGCTGGCCAATGTAGAGATCGTCAGCTCTTTTCTGACTGGCGCCGCGATCCCCAGCAGCCGGCCGGTCATTTCTCCCAAAGAGTATTGGAACCGGTTACGCATAACGCAACCCCTCCTCTCCCATTTTTTCCAAAGCCGCCTGCTCTTCCACCAGCTGGCGGTACAATCCCTGCCGTTCCATCAGCTGGTGATGATCCCCCTGCTGGGCGATCTGTCCACCGGCCAATACATAGATGACATCGGCTCCCCGGATGGTGGACAGCCGGTGGGAAATGATGATCAGCGTGCGTGTGGCAGCCAGCTCATCCATACAGCTCCAGATCTCTTGCTCGCTTTCGATATCCACACTGGAAGTGGCTTCGTCAAAAATGATGTATTCCGCCTGGCACAATAGGGCGCGGGCAATGCCTATTTTTTGCCGCTGTCCGCCAGAGAGTTTGCCGCCGCCGTCGCCCACGTCGGTCTCCAAGCCAGCCGGCTGGGCCAAAGCCCAATCTTTCAGCCGTACCTGTTCCAGTGCTTCCCACAGCTCTTCGTCAGTGGCCTGCGGCGCCGCAATGCGCAGATTTTCGGCAAGGGTACCGCTGAACAGGCTGACACTTTGGGGCACCATGATGATGCGGCGGCGCAACTCTTCCGGCGTAAAGCTGATATAATCCTGCCCTTCCATGGTGATCTTCCCTGTGGCTGGATCAAAAAAGCGCATCAGCAAGCCGGCCACCGTACTTTTTCCACAGCCCGATAGGCCCACCAAGGCTGTGATCTTCCCCCGTGGGACTGTCAGGGACACATTCCGCAGCGCCGATTTCCGCCCTTCATAGGAGTAGCTGACGTTTTCCAGCCGGATCCCGTCGAAGGCATTAGGCTCCCGGGGCGCTTTGGGGTCATAAGGCCTTGTGGTATCTATTTGCAGCAGAGTAGATACTTTTTCTGCTGCCGACACGCCGGCCAGGGCCGAATGCGTGGCGTTCATCAGCTGCCGTACCGAACCAAAAAAACCAAAGGATAACAGCAGCACCATCAGCGCCGCCGAAAAGGTCACACGCCCCAGGGCCAGCTGGCTGCCCACAATAGCGGTTGCTGCCACCACCGACCCATAAATGAGCCCGTCTGTCAGCAAAAAAGATGAAAAGTTTACCCGCATCACCTCCATTATCTTCCGATTAAAAGCAAAGGATTTTTCTTTTAATACGGCGGTCCGGCGCTCATCCTGCCCATAGAGTTTGAGCGTAGTCAATCCTTGGACGCTTTCCAGGTAATAGCCGGTCAGATCCTCCATGGAACTCCAGTACTCTGTTTTCAGTTTTTCAATGTGTTTGCGGAACACATTGTTCAGCGGCATCAACCCCATAGAGATGACAAACAGCATTGCTGCCACAGGCAAAGAAGCGGTACGCATCTGAAAAAACAGATAAATGGGGGCACACAAGCAGTAAAGCAGACCGGGCAGATACTTGCTGTAATAAATCTGCATCGCCTCTACCCCATCCACAGAAGAGGTAATGGCCGAAACTGGCCCTATTTTCTCCACATTGCCCACATCCAGCTCCAGAACTTTCGAAAAAATCTGTGTGCGCAGTGACTGCCGCGCTTTGGCAGTGCAGCGGTATTCCGCTTCCCCCGTGAGCAATTCGGCCAGCAGCATGGCCAAAGCTGCCACAAAGGCAGAAAAAATTGCAGATCTTGCCTGCTGCCAAGAAAGGCTGGGCGAATCTACATTCCCCAAAAAGCCCGAGATGATCCGGGCAAATGCAGCTGTCCCCATCAGGGTCACCATTTTCAGTGCCGCTATGCCAACGATCCAGCCCCAAAGCCCCTTTGCCATTTTAATTAGTGTACGGTTGAGCAAAAGCATATTCCCACCTCTTTCTTTTCTTCGCCCTATTAGTTAGTTTTAGCTAACCCTTCGCTGGAAAAAAATCCGCTCTCAGCGGATTTTTCACTGTCTGCCGCAAACTTTCCAGCCGCTCATTTTCAGCTTCATTGTACCACCGCCCGTCCAGAGCGTCAAGGTGTTCCCCGGTTTCTCTTGCTTCCCCACCCATTTTGATTCCTTATTTTGGAACAAGTTGCCCGGCGCGCCCGATTTATGCTATAATACGCAAGGCGGCCTTTTGCCTCCATCTCCTGCGATTTTAGAACCGAGACCCCTATGGAGGAGGTTTGAACATGAGTCTTTTCCATTCCATCAAGAAAATATTCAGCACCCCGGAAGGGGAACAGCCTGCGGCAGAGCCGACAGAGGGCGAACAGAGTCCCTCCCTTCCGGAATCCGCCCCGGAGCCTTCGCCAGCAGCCACCTCGCCTGTTCCGCCTCCCATCAGCCCTCAGGCGCCTTACAGCGAAGACATTATGGAACAGCGCACCGAGTATGCCGTGATGGTAGACAAACTGCCCAAGGCCTACAACCATGTGCGGGAAAGTGGGTCTTTCACCTCGCCGGCAGCGGAAGAATTGATCCGGCAATGTGCCCTTGTCATTGCCCAGCGACGCGTCCTGCTTCCCTCTCTTTCTCCCAACGACTGGATCGCTTCCCATGGAGAGGCCTATAAACGTCTGGCCATGATCTGTGAAAAACGGGAGGACTATGAAGGCGCGGCGGAGATCTGCCTGACAGCGCTGCGGGATGGCGCCACAAACGACGGTTCCCAAAGCGGCATGGCCGGGCGGCTGCGGCGGATGCTGAAAAAGGGCCGCCTGCAGCCCACCGATGAAATGCGGCAATATTTAGAGGGCCCCAGCTCTTGACAACCTCCCGCATTTGCGGTATTCTATGGTGTGTCTCTGCTGGATTCCTTTTCCCGGCCAGCGGACGAACGGTCTATGCAGCGGTATCGAAGTGGTCATAACGGGGCTGACTCGAAATCATGTTTCCAATTTGGAAGTCCAAACTGCCGAAAAGCCAGTAACCATGCGGGTTTGCGGGCAAGTTCAAATTGTGAATTGGGGTCTGTTCTATCCTGTTGTTCTTCCCAATTTCCACGGCTTGAATTTTGCGGGAAAATGGCTATAATGAGAGCAGCCATCTGACAGCCACTTTGAGAGGT
>CAJFRA010000067.1 GCA_904419295.1 Candidatus Pseudobutyricicoccus lothianensis | reverse complement strand
CTCCCGGCGGACCATTAGCCTGTAGGTAACCAATCCACGAATAACAGAGTGGCCATATGCCGAGAACTGTTAAATCCGGCCCTTTTCAGATGCTGTCAGACAACAAACAAATGTGATCTAAGTTAAGAGGGAAAAATTTCTTGCATTTACCTCTTGACAAAAGTCACTTCATAACAGGGAGGAGCAAAAAGGGAGGGAGGGAGATGCCACGAAAGGCGGAAGCAGCCTTTGATAATTCCGAGTGGTACAACCTTTTGGGGTTGAACATTTCGTATTACCGCAGGCGGGCCGGGCTGACCCAAGAGCAGCTGGCCGATCTGGTGGGGGTCTCACGCCAGCACATCGCAATGATCGAAGCGCCGAAGACCGACAAGCGATGTTCGCTGGAACTGCTGTTCAATGTGGCGAAAGTGTTGCAGGTAGATCCCTCTGCGTTACTGTCCTTCCGAGAATAGACCGAGTGATCCACCCGGTTTTTTTTATGGCCGCCCCAAAAGCCCGGGGCGGCTGTTTTTTGCTGGAACGGAAAGGGGGGATGTGGTATATTCAAAAGAGAAAGGGGAGAGGCAGCATGATCTTGTGGCTCAACGGCGCCTTTGGCGTGGGAAAGACCACCGTGGCCCAAGCCATCTGCCGGGCAGTGCCCGGCGCGTTTCTATTTGACCCAGAGGAAGTAGGGGCTTTTCTGTGGGATCACTTCCCGCCTTCCATGAGCCGGCTGGGCGATTTTCAGGACCTGCCCCTATGGCGCAGTATCAGCGGCGGGATATTGGCGTATCTGGAAGAACAGTACCAAGGCCCTTTGGTGGTACCTATGACAGTGACACGGCCAGAATACTGGGAACAGATCACGGGCCGGATGCGGCGGGAGGGCAGGCAGGTGCTGCATTTTGTGCTGTTGGCCCCGGCAGAAGTGTTGAAGCAGCGGCTGCGCGCCAGGGGAGAGCCGCCCCACTCTTGGCCGGAACAGCAGATCGACCGATGCATCCAGGCTTTTTCCGGCCAGATCACTGGCTATCCGATTGCCACAGAGGGCCGCTCCGCCCAGCAAGTGGCAGACCGGATCCTGCTCCAGGCCGGGCTGTGCGCCGGTCCGGAACCCAGCCAGACAGGGGAGGAGAACCGATGAACGCCATACATGTGTGGACCAAGCAGCACAGCTCGGTTTGGGACACTTTGGAAAAGACAGGCCGCTACACGGCCCGGCGGGAATTCATCCGCAAAGACTTGCAGGAGCACGCCGGCCTGGTGCTGGAGGTCTATGATTGGCTGGTCGGCCACGGGCCCGACCGGATGAACCGGCCGCCCGACGCCGACTACCCGGTCTGGGTATCCTTTGCCCGGGAGACCACCATGCTGCCCAGCCCGGGCACTGTGATCCTGGAGCTGGCCCTGGACCCTGCGCGCATCACCCCCATCCACATCGGCAAATGGGGGACCATGCTCAATTATTCCTACATCCCGGCAGACCAGGCCGATGCCAAGCGCCACGAAAAGCTGCTGAAAGACTATGGCGTAAGCGACGCCAAAGCCTACATGTCCCAATTCTACCCCCAGATCAAGCGGGAGATCATCCAGAGCTGGGAGCGGCTGTTTGACAGCGCCATCACCTTGGGCAGCAATGAAACATACGGTACGATATGGGAGATACGAAAAGAATGGGTCATACAAACGATCAGATAACGCTGTACACCGCCCAGGCACCCGCTGTGCGGGAAGCCATCCGGCGGGATGGGGCCTGCTTTTCCCGGGAGGAATATGTGGCGGAAAAATACCAGGAGAGCGCCCCCATTTTTTTGACGGCTTACCGCTGGTTTGCAGAGCACGCCCAGGCCATAGTGCCCCGGCCGGCCGGAGCCCAGTTCCCCTATTGGGCCTTTGCAGACCCTTGCAACGCAGACACCAACGGGGGCGCGGTCATCAAGCTGCAAGTGCCCCGGGATCAGGTGGTGCTCTTCGATCTATACGATTGGAACAAGATCCTCCAGCTCCGGTACATGGGGGAGGATGAGCGGCAGGAAAAGGAGTTCCGCCAGCAGCTGGCCCAGCGGGGCCTGCGGGAAGACCAGGTGGTGCTCAGCCGCTTTTACCCCCAGCTGCGCCAACAAATATTGGATAGCTGGGACCGGCTCTTCCGCCACCACAGCCAGCTGTTGGCCGGCAACACAGAAGGCGTGGGCGGCGTCCAGGCCGGGCTGTGGCAGATCCGGCAGGAGTGGTGCCAGGCATACCGCCCGGACCAGGGGCCGCTGCAAAGCGCTGGGGGCCGGGCGCCGGGGGCAGAGCTGGCCTAGAGGCGGATCTGGTGCCCGCCCAACAGGGCGGCGATGGCCGGGTCGCAGGTGGTGAAGAGCACCTGGTGGGTCTGGGCAAACTGCTGGATCAGGCGGGCGGCATTGGCCCGGCGGGTGGGGTCCATATCCAGCAATACGTCGTCCAGCACCACAACGCCCCCTTCCTCCTTATAATAATAGGAGAGCAGGGCCAGGCGGAAGGCCAGCAGGACCGTCTGCCTGGTGCCTTGGGAGAGCAGCTGGCTGCTCAGGGCCGGGTTGCCGCGGCTGGTGATCTGGCCCTGCTGGGAAGCGGTCAGCTGCCCGCCGGCGAGGATGGACAGGTTCTCGTTCAGCGCGGCAAAGAACCCGTCGTATTTGCCCTCTTCCTGGCTGTGGATGGCCTCAAAATCGGCTTTGATGGTACAGTAGCTGCGGTGGAGGGCTTTTTTGTGCTCCCAGGCGGCCCGGGCCTGGGCGGCTTCCTGCTCCAGGGCTTCCAGATCGATGTCGTCGCAGCTGCCCAGGGCCTTGCTCAGCACTTCGATCTGCCGGTTGGCGGCGGCGATCTGCTCTTCATACCAGGCGTCCTGCCGCTGGATCTCCCCGGCGCTGGGCAGACCGGCCGGCAGGGCTTCGATCTGGCGGCGCAGGGCGGCGCTGGCCTGGGCCAAGCTTTCTCTTTGGGCCGCCAGCGCTTCCGGCGTGCCGTATTTGTCCGCATACCCCCCGGTCTGCTGCCGGAGGGCCCCCAGCCGGGCCTCCAAAGAAGAGGCGCCGGTGGGGCGGAGCCGCTCCTTGATGTAAGATTCCAGATCGGGCCGCACTTCCATGGCGGGGTCGGTCTGGTTCTGGGCCAGCGCAGCCCGGTATTCCGCCGTGGGCAGCTGGGCCAGCTCCTGCTGCCCGCGCTCCCAGGCCCGCCGGTCTTCGGCGTATTGGTCCGCCTTGGCCTGGAGCTGGGCCAGGTCTGCCGCCTGGTATTGGGCCAGGGTGTCCTGCACCGCCTGCTGCCCCTGGCCGATGGAGCGCTGGAGCCCGGCCACGTCGATGTCCTGGGGGGCCACCACGATCTCGGCCAGGCCGGGCAGGGTGATCTTGACGAAGCCGTCCAGGTCCACCTCCACTGCGCCGGAAAGGTCGGTCTGCCGGCCGCCCGCCCATTCCAGCTGGGCGGTCTGGCCCGGGGACAGCCGCACCTGGGCATGGAGCTTGCCGCTGTGCAGGGCCCCTTGCCAGGCCTGCACCCGGCCGGCCGTTTCCCGGGCTTCCCTGGCCCGGCGGGCGATGTCATCCAGGCCCTCCATGGCCTGTTCCAGCCCTTGCAGCTCCCGTTCCAGCTGGCCGGCCCTTGCCAGGCCGGCCTCTGCCGCCTGCCTGGCCTGGCGGCGCTGCTTTTCCGCCAGCTGGGCGGCCAGCCCTTCCAGCTGGCGCTGTTCTTCCAGCCGCAGGGGCCACAGCTGGGCCGCTTGGGCCAGCTCTTTGCCCTCTGCCTCGCACCGGGCCAGCTCCCGTTTGAGCCCGTCGGCCCGCAGGGCGTCCTCTTTTTGGGCGGCCAGGGCGCGCTGCTGCTGGCGGAGGGCTTCCCGCTGCTGCTTTGCTGCCTCCAGCTGGCCTTCGTTTTGGGCGAACTGGGCCAGGGCCTGGGCGCCGGCTTCCTGGGCGGCCTGTTTTTCCGCATAGGCATAATAGGCCTTGACGATCTCGCCTGCGCCGCTCTTCCACGGGTTGGAAAGGCCGCGGCCGTTTTGGGGCCGGTCCGCCGCCGCATCCCACTTGGCCCCCAGGGCGTCGATGGCCCGGTCGAGCTGTTCTAAGAACTTGTCTTCCGAAATGCCGCCGGCAGCGGAAAGGGCGCCGGAGACCTGGTCCCGGGCTTCGGCAATGGCGCCGTCGGCCCCTTGGGCGGCGCTGTCGAACAAAAAGGCATACAGCCATTCCAGCACGCTCTGTTCGTTGCTCTGGCGGCCGAAGACGATGTTGTCGTATATGGCGCCGCTGAAATGGAGCAGTTCCCGCAGCTTGGCCTCGGCGGCGGCGCCGGTGGATCTTTCGCCGTCGATGTACAGCACGGCCCGGCTGTCGGCGCCGGAGCGGTCCCACTCTTTTTTCACGGTGACCTGCCGCCCGCCGATCTCCAGCTTGACGGTGCCGTCGATGCTGTTGGCGCCGCCCGAGGGGAAGCGGCTGGCCAAAAAGGCCTTCTCCCGGCGGCCGTCGATCTTATAGCCCTTGGTCAGCGTATCATAAATGCCGGTGAGCAGGGTGCTTTTGCCCGCCTCGTTGTCGCCCAGGATGACGTTGACCCCGGGGGAAAAATGCAGGTCCTGGCCCCGGACGCCGGCGTATTGTTCGTTTTGGTAGGCTTTGATCCACATGTCATTTCCCTCCCTTGCAGGCCAGCACCAGTTCATAGGCCAGGTCCAGCAGCTCGGGCTGCTGGGCATAGTGTTTGAGCAGCTGGTTGATCCGGGTGCCCGGCATGGTCTCCTGGTCGATCATGGCCGGGGTGATGGCCCGGCGCAGCCCGGTGTCCTCCACCTCCAGCTTGAGGAAGGAATCTTCCAGGCACCGGTACAGCGCCTGGCGGCTTTCGTATTCCTCCGGGGAGAGGACGCCGGTCAAATGGAGCCGGAGCACGGTGCGGGCGCCCTCCAGGCCGGGGAAGGACAGCTTGTCCGCCAACGGTTCCCCCTGGGCCACGGACACATCCCGGCGGACGAAATCCACTACGCCGGTCCGCACCCGGCGGCAGGCCACGCTCCGGTCGTCGGCCACTTGCAGCACAAAGGCTTCGCCCCGGGAGTTGTCGGCGATGTCGGTCTGCTGGGGGGTGCCGGCGTTGAAGATGCGGCAGCCCACGGCATCGGCTGCCGGGTAGGCCACATGGGTGTGGCCGATCAGCCAGGCATCCATGGGCAGGCCCAGCAGTTCCGCTTCGGTCATGGTGTAATACTGCTGTTTGGCATCGTAGGAAAGGCCCTCGATGGCGCCGTGGGCAATGCCGATGTGGACTAAGCCGTCTTCGGCCGGGGGCTGTTCCCGCAGCCAGCCCAGGGCATTTTGGGCGGAGTGCTTGTCGTGGCAGATGCAGCCGTAAAAAGCCACCCCGTCGATGACTTTCCGGCCGTTTTCCCGGAAGAGGAACGTGTTGGAGGGGGAGTGCTCCTGGAACTTGCGCCACAGGTCGCTGCCTTCGGCAGACAAGTAATCGTGGTTGCCGGGCAGCACCAGCACATGGCCCTCGAACTCACCCAGGATGGCCGCCACCCGTTTGTGGTATTCCACCGGGATGGCGGAGACCCGGTCATACAGGTCGCCTGCAATGACCAGGAAGCGGCAGCCCTCCCGGTTGCCGGCGGCCACTGCGTTTTCCAGGGCCTCGAACCGGGCGGAAGAGAGCCGTTCCGCCAGCTGGGGCGGCTCTTTTTGGTAGCTGCGTCCCAAATGGACGTCGCCTGTCAGTAAAATTTGAAACAATGTCTTCACCTCATAGGCATCCCATGGCTGCGGGGGCTTTCCCCCGGGTTGGCAGGCAAATGCCAAAGGAATGTATGTTTATCATAGCGGCAAACATCATTTTCGTCAACAAGCGCCGGGGCAGCGCCGCCTTCGTTCTGGCTGTGCCGGGGCAGCAAAAAACCTGCCGCCCATGGGGGCGGCAGGCTGGATAAGCAGAAAAGATGATTAGCGCTTGCTGAACTTCAAGAGTGTGGTGCTGACCATGCCAAACATCCGGAAATTTCTTCGCTTTCTATCTGATTTTTGGCTTAATACTGCGGTTTTTCTACGCATGAAGTTCTCATTTTCATCCTCGTGTATGACACACGAAAAGCATGTTTTGCTCCTTATATGTGCCTTGCGTATCGCTGCCCAGGGCAACGCAGGACAACAGTAGGGAAAGAAACCTGGTTGCTGTTCTTGTCTTCATCTCAATATTTGAGCATATTCAAATAGCGGTCTCGAGTAAAATACTTGAGACCGCTTAATCTTTATCACATCACTTATCTAATTCTATCTCTTTAGCATAGGCATATGATATTATCTCGCCTTGTTTAGTCGAAGTATATCCTTTTTCCTTGTGAGAATACTCCGAAATTTCAACAGATCCAAAGTACGCAAATTTATCATATACACGTTGCAACACGTTGAGTTCTTCTTTGGAAAACTCATCTAATGGGATATCACGCTCTGGAATTATTTGATGCTTTTCGTAACCGTTATCGTAAGTTATTTCAATATGAGCTATATGATCTGCTTGCATTTTTCCCAAAAGAATTTCGAAATTATCAGGTACCGGACCATATGGAAAGTGAACATATTTCATACCAGATATAGAAATACCATTTTCCTTATAAAAAAGCATATCTGAGTAATTAAGCAATTTCATTAGCTTTGTTTTAAGCAATTCACCACTTGTATGCGCAAAAAACAAAACCATTGCACAGAATTTGTCATAATCAAATCCTTTGAATCCATTTTCCTCGCATGGGACATTTGAAAAAAACAGATCTAAAATTCTATGGCCTGCGCGAAATTCTTTATTTTCCTCTAACTTTTCTATGGTCTTCAAAAGTCTTCTAATTTGCTTTTCATCCAAAGCTACTTCGTTCTCTGTAAGATACGTTCTCATGTTTTCAGGTTCACGAAGGAATAAAAGAATGCTATTATGTGCTTTGTCTTGAATAGAGCCATTTTCATATCTGCAAATAGTTTTATCTCCCCAGTTGAGAAGCTTTGCAAAACTTCTTTGGCTTAGACCATATTGTTCTCTGATTTTCCTTATTTCTTCTGGAAGTAAAAGTTTATGCTTCCTGCGGTATTCATTATACGCACTCACCAACGTTGCATTATCTAATTCTTCGCAGAAGAATTCTTCTCCACATTCTGAACACACTAGGACCTGAGCGTCTACTTCGATTAACTCGCCACAGACATTATAAGACTCTCTTTTGGATACAACTTTTGTCTCTGTCTCTTTTCCACATTGTTCACAATATTTTCTCATCGACGCCACCTCCTATACTCTAAGCAAAATCATCTTCATGAAACCCAAGACATTTAACGATATCTTCACCATTCACTTGTACGATTTTAACTTTAATATAGAACTGCCTTCCATCTATGTTTTTCTTAAATTCCCAAATATCTCCGGGCCTAAGAGGGTCTAAGTCTTGCTTAGGTCCTTTATAATAGTCCCCAACTACAAGGCTAAATATTTCATCTTTTGCATCTGAAATAGTTAAACCGTGTTGAGCTAAGGCCTGCATATTTTTTCTTCGTGGAACGAAATCATATTTTCCTGCAGATACCTGTCGTTTCATCTTTGCTAGAAACGCTGAAATGTCTTGTGCATTGGCTTGGTTTCCCACTTAGACACCTCCCTACATTTATATTATAGCTCAAGCATTAAATTTGTCAACAAAAATGCGGTCATATAACCGCATTTTTGTTGACATAACCGTGCTGTAATTATTTAATGCTTAAGACCTATACAAC
>CAJFRA010000066.1 GCA_904419295.1 Candidatus Pseudobutyricicoccus lothianensis | reverse complement strand
TCAGGCTATCCAAAAAGCGCAAACGGGAGTTTCTGCTCGTTGCGTAGCGATATTGGCTGATTTCGGGTCCTAATTTTTTCATATTTACTTTACAGTGCCTTGTTCTGGCTCTATTGTAACGGGTGTTTGTTTCTCCATTGCTTCCGTTTTGTTTGCGTCATGTTAAAATCTCCGCACAGCAAAAGCACAGGCTGCCCAATGGGTGGCACAGGCAACAAAAAAGGCCGGCGCCTTTTCGTGCGCCAGCCTGGCCGTTATAACAATGCGTGTCCTTTTTCACAAATGCCGTCGATCTCATCCTGCTTTGCTTCGATCATCGGCTGGATCTTTTGGATCCGGCGCCGCAAGGTCCAGTGATAGAGGAAATAGGGCAAGATCCACCCCAAAAAGCCTGGGATCGCCAACAAGATGCAGAGCCAAATAATAGGAGGTTCGTGGACTGCGGCAAAGGTGGCCCCGGCCATAAAGGCCGTGCCGATGACGGCAACGGACAGCGCCACTGCGCTCGCCCCTGATGTCTTGGCCTTCTCCAGGGCCTTGATCTCATTGGCGCAGGCTTCAAAATGCCGCTGCAGCCGGGTCAGCTCCATTTTGTTGATGATCTTTCTATCCCGCTTGAGCCGCAATGTCGTCCAGTGAGATCCCCGGGCCATGGTGAAATTCCCATCTGGCTTCCATCCGAAATTCTCATAGCAATCCTGGTAAAAAGACGCTTCCTCCAGTCGGACGGTCACTTCTTTGTATTCATAGCCGACGTAGTCTTTTTTCTCTTGTTCGTTCATCCCTCTACCTCCTTGCCGCCCGGAGAGACCGGCAGGCGGACTGTAAAGGCACTGCCCTTGCCCACTGTGCTCTGTACGGTGATGGTCCCATCGGACAGTTCCAAAATACGCCGTACCAGGGCCAAGCCCAGACCATTGCCTTCGGTGGAGTGGGAGGTATCGCCCTGGTAGAATTTATCGAATATATGACGCATGGTTTCCGCTTCCATGCCGCAGCCCGTATCGGCCACCTCCACGGTCACAGCATCGGGCTCGGTGCGCTGGGTCAGTGTGACAGTTCCGCCTGCAGGCGTAAATTTGATGGCGTTGGACAGCACATTGGTCCAGACCAGCGCCAAAAGCTCTTCATCCCCGCGGATCAAAGCCCGATCTTCCAGCTCTGCTATGAATTCAATGTCTTTTTGTTCCCAAGTGTTTTCAAACTGCAGGGCGCATTCGCTCAGCTGAGCGCACAGGTCAAAGGACTGTGGTGCCGGTTGGATCGCCTGTTTTTCCAGCTTGTTGAGCTTGAGCATATTGGTGATCAAATTGGACAACCGCCGCGTTGCGTGCAAGATCGCATCGGCGCACTCCTTGCGCTGGCTCTCCTCTAAATTGGCCCTTTGGAGCAGCTGGGCATTGTTGTGGATGACGGCCAGCGGCGTTTTAATCTCATGAAAAACATTGGAGAAGAAATCGGTCTTCAGCACTTCAATGCTCCCCAGTTCTTCCACCATCTTGTTGAAATCCAAGATCATCGCATCCAGGTAATCCAGCTTGCCCACGCTGTGCAGCGGCGGGACATACACCGAAAAATCGCCATTTGCCACTTTTTCGGTGGCATTGCGCAGATTGCGCATCGGCTCTTCGTAATTCCGGCGGATCTCCCACCGGGTGAAGAGGGTGAGCCCCACTGCCACCAAGCCCCAGTACAGGGTGGGCAGCAGGATCTGCACGGCTGTGGGCCACTGCTCCTCATTGGCCAAGGTGATGATGCCAATGTGGACCCCGGACATCAAAAGGAGCGTCAGCAGGAAAACGAAGAAGATGGCAATGGGGAAACGGCTGGTCCGAATGGCCTTTTGCCCGGCCTCCTTGCCTTTCATCGCAGCACCGCCTTATATCCCAGGCCCCGTACGGTCTTGATCTCGAACCCATTGCAGGCAGAGAATTTATCCCGCAGTTTGGTGATGTACACATCCACAGCCCGCAGGCTGGTCTCCGATTCAATGCCCCAGAACTCATCCATCAATTGCGCGCGGGAAAAGGTCTTGTTGGGGTAGGATAACAGCTTGTACAGGATGTGGAATTCCCGGGTGGTCACCGCCACTTCTTCTCCGTCGATGGCGGCGCTCACCCCGTCGGCGTCCATTTCCAGGTTGCCCACAACGAGCTTGCGTTCCATCTCAATGTTGGCCCGGCGCAAAAGCGCCCGAACGCGCAGCAACAGCTCCCCCAGCTCAATGGGTTTGACCATGTAATCATCGATCCCCAGTTGGAATCCCTTTTGTTTGGAGGGCAGATCGTCTTTGGCCGACATGAACAAAATCGGGATGTGCTTGTTGACCCGGCGGACGTTTTCGGCAAATTCAAAGCCGTCCACCCCTGGCATCATAATATCCGATATGATCAGGTCATACAGGCTATTATACAGCTCATCATAGGCATCGGTGGCTTTTAAGCACCCCTTTGCCTGAAAGCCACTGTCGTTCAAATATGTGCACACCGTCTGGTTCAGCTTTGCATCGTCTTCCAACACCCAAATATGGATCATCTCAGTTCCCTCCGTCCACTGTATATTCCGTCCGCTCTTGGCCCCATTTTCTCAGCCGCTTGGTCGATTGCACGATCATAAACACTGCCATGGCAAATACGATGGCGCAAACGCCCCCGCCGGTGGCCGCCGTCATGATCTGTTTGAACCGCGGCGCGTTCTGGCCGTTGTCGAACTGCATCAGCATGGCGGTTTCCAGCGCCAACATGGAGACCAGGGCGGCCGCCAGCTTGACGGCTTTGGCCGCCGACAAAACCGGGCTCTGGTATTTTCGGTATCTGACCACATCCCGCACTGCGGTAATGGTGTTGTAAAAGGCATACAAGGCCACCACATAGATCAGGTACCCGGCATAATAAAACCCTTGGTCTTTCCGCACCACCAAGACGACAACACCGGCCAGGGCGCTGTTCATCAGCAGCAAGATCACGCCGCACAGCCGGTAATATTTGAACTCGGCCCGGATATCCTGGCCGATGCCCGCCCGGCTGACATGCCGCAGCAGGACAAAGCGGATCATGGCCATCATCCCGTAATAGACTGCCAAAGTACCGAACCACACAGAGCGGTAATAGACGCCCAGAAAGAGCTTTATTCCGGCAAACAAAAGGTTAATCCCCAAGGAGAGATACAGGGAAACGTGGGTCTGAAAGGGCAGATCCGTCAAATAGCGATGGATGTAAGGGTTGCGGTGGAGCCTTTGCCATGCCCCGCCCTTGGCCATTTTGCCGGTGGATATGCAGACGATAAGCAGCGAATAAGCCGAAAACAGATAGGCCAAATAGGTCACTGGGCTGGTTTCTGACCCATAGGCAAAGGTGTACAGCAGAAGAGCGGCCGTCACTGGCACACTGATGAGGGCCACCGCCAGGCGGGGAAACAAGAGTGCATGAAAAAACTGCTTCCAACGCTCCATTTGGCCCTCCTTCCCTCAGTCTACACAGAACGCTTTTACTATCGTAGCATATTCGAGTTTTGTTTGCACCCTGTTTGAGAATTGTTTCTGAAATATTAATCCCGCCCTTTTTCTAGCTGTATACATTCCAGTACGATGCAGAATGCCGCCAGAAAAAGGCGGGACCGCAGCAATTTGGCCAACTTGCTCATAACCGGTCCCTGGCCCCTTGGACAAGTAGCCCTGGCTGCATGCCGCCCGTTCCCATCTCTGCCCTCACTGGATGCCCTTGACCAGTGGGATCAGGCAAAGCAGCAGGAGGATGCCGACCAAGCCAACCAGAATGCCTTGTACCATCATGCTCCATACCATGACCATGCACATGCCGATGCCCAGCACCAAAGCACCGGTGGCGCCCAGCACCACAGTGCCGATGGCTTTGCCGCTGGGTTTGACCAATACGGGTCTGCCCCCCATTTTCCGGCGGATCATCAACATCACTGCCAGCACGGCAGCGCCGATACACCCTACCACGATGCCCGGCTGAAAAGCGTTCCATTCTGGGATCATGGCCATGCACATGCCAAGGGCAAACAAGATGCCTCCGACCGTGCCCAACAACAGTGAAACAAAATTTTTCTTAGACATTTTGAACTACCTCCAAATCATTTCTTCCCTCATGGGGCGCCTATATCCTACCCTGGGATTGTTTGAAGAATGATTCAAAAATGTTTGTGAATTATGAATTCAAGCTTCCACCGGCCGATGTACGGCAGATGTCGGTTACGGCCATTGTTTTCTCCAGAAAAAGCAGATACACATCCATCTGCCTTCGCTGCTTCCGGGCGGAAGACAGGGCTGCTGCCCGCGCAAAAAAGCGAGCACGGTATGAGACCGTGCTCGCTGTATTGTATCCATTGGATATTGGTATGCGCTTAGATGACGCCAGTTGCCTTCAGCAGGATCTGTGCGATCACAGCGGAACCGATGTAAGTACCGGCGAATGCCAGCAGGGATGTCAGAACAATGCCAATGCCCTGTTTGCGGAAATCGCCCATATCTTTGCCGATGGAAATACCGGCATAAGCCAGAATCGGAGTACAAAGCGGCAGTGTGCCGATTTTAGCAAAGTTGGTCTCGATCCAGCCGGCGACAGGCGAGAAATTCGGAATGCTGAGCAGCAATGTGATCAGAGAAATATACAGCACCTTTGGCAGTTTGATGTTGATTTTGCGCAGCAGATCGTCCACTTCACAACCGACTACCACAATGACCAACATAACAACCATGACGCTCAGAGTCTCCCAAGGCATTACGATAGACGCGCCTTCCACACCGTCTCTCACGTCTTTCCATGTCGCCAACACGTTGCCCAAGGAAGCAATCAGTGCTGTGATGATCAATACTTTAATGCGGACTCCCCATTCTTGTTTGACACTCATAAGATCGCCTCCTTATTCGTCGTCGGCTTCTTCAGCCTTTTTGATCAGTTCTTTATAGTTCAAGTTCAGTTCCTGCTTCTTCTCGCGCTTCAGCTTGCGATAGAGGAAGTTCGTCATGGGCAGGGAGATAAACAAGCTCACATACAGACCGTCTACATTGGTCAACACCTGGCTGGCCGCCGCATAGGCGCTGATCTCACTGGCCATATCGGGGTAAGCTTCGACCACAGGGCCCAGCGCAGCTGCCATCATGGAAGCGGAACCTGTGCCGGCCGCCATGCCCAAGGCATAGGGGTGGATCACATTCAGTGCGACGAAAACGGAAGCCATCAAGCTATTGAAGATGGCGCCCAGCAACGTACCGGTGATGTAGCCGCCCATAACGCCGCGGCCTTCCGGAGAATCCAGGCCATAAATATCACCAATGATGGCCAAGCCGCCTTCACGAGAGATCGAGAAGGAGCAACCGACTGCTTCACGTCCCATCTTAAAGATCAAAACGGCTACCGGCAGTGCAAAGAATACGGTGAAGATATTGCCGATCTCCTGCAGGATCAAAGGCAGGCCGGCTTCTACCACAGAGGCCAAGTTCGGGCCAATGTCCGCCGCCATGCGGCAGGTGAGGAACATAACGCTGATGCCGATGTATGGTGACGCCGTCTCCATCATGTCCCTCTTGATGATCTTGAGGCCCGCAAAGACCATGCCCAGCACCAGAGCATACAACATCGGCAACAGGGTGATCTTCATGATACCCGACCCCACTGGCTGTTTGCCGATGCCATCGGCGATCAGCACCAGAATGAGGCACATTAGATGCACTTTCCAGTCTTTTTTCAGGCTCATCCCTTTTAAGAACTCTTTCACGGCGACTCCTCCCAACACATGTTTTACAAAATTTCAGCGGGCCTTTTTCTCGCCCTCTGCGGGGCCCTTCTTCTGCCGTATTCCATCTTATGCGGAAACGCCGGAAGAGTTGCCCTTGTTTTTATCTATTATAACTATTTTCAAACTGTCTTTCAAATTATTTTTATCCATTTATACCAGCTCCGCTTTATTTGTTAACTCTTTATAAACCCATTTGTCTTTCTCTCAAACACATTAGCTTATCACCTGTTTTATTTGGAATACAACCATCAAATCAAGCCGCTTCAATTTGTCTACTTTACCCTAATTTTCGTGGGAACCAATAAATTTCTACCTTGCATTTTAGTGCTTTGCGAGAATTTCAAACCACCTATTTATTAAAAATTTGTTACGTTTTCAGCCCTGGCAAAAAGTATACTCAAAGCAAAATCTATGTAAAAATCACGTAAAAATCGGGAGTTTCTTTATCCGAAACTCCCGATTTTTCTCATCTAATTTATGGAATTATATAATGGAATAGGGCGTCATCCCCCGGTGAACCGCTACCCGTCAAGAGGACAGTGAAAAAATATAAAGTTTTCCTGGCCAGCAGCCAAGCGTTGCTGGCCACTTTTTATGCAGCAAAGCACAAC
>CAJFRA010000065.1 GCA_904419295.1 Candidatus Pseudobutyricicoccus lothianensis | reverse complement strand
GCCTTTTGGTTTTGTCTGGTCAACTCTACCTTAACACAGGTCACTCCTATTCGCTATTTATTTCTTTGATTTGTTACACATCATTGTAACACCTACACTTTCTTCTGTGATTTCCTGCCTTTCCTCCCTTGCAACCTTGCTAAAAAACTGCTATACTGTTTGTGTATTTTGTTCCATGTGAGATTGGAGCCATATTTTAACCAAGTAGAGGGGATAGACCATGGCAAACGACAAAAAATTGGTGCGGGAGATCACACCGATGGACGAGGATTTCGCCCAGTGGTACACCGACATCGTCAAGAAAGCCGAACTTGTGGATTATTCCAGCATGCGGGGCTGTGTCATCATGCGACCTTACGCCCAGGCCATCTGGGAGAACATCCAGAAGATCTTCGACGGTATGATCAAAGAATGCGGCCACGAGAATGTGGCGATGCCGTTGTTTATCCCAGAATCCTTGCTGAATAAAGAAAAGGACCATGTGGAGGGCTTTGCCCCCGAAGTGGCTTGGGTGACCCATGGCGGCAGCGAAAAGCTGGAAGAGCGCCTGTGCGTGCGCCCCACATCGGAGACTTTGTTCTGCGAGCACTACGCCCACATCATCCACTCTTGGCGCGACCTGCCCAAGCTGTACAACCAGTGGTGCAGCGTGGTCCGCTGGGAAAAGACCACCCGCCCCTTCCTGCGCACCCGTGAATTTTGGTGGCAGGAGGGCCACACCGCCCACGCCACCGAAGCCGAGGCCCGGGAAGAGACGCTGCACATTTTGGACCTGTACGAAAAGCTGGCCACAGAATACCTGTGCATGCCGGTGATCAAGGGCCGCAAGACCGACCGTGAAAAATTCGCCGGCGCTATGGAGACCTATACCATCGAGGCGATGATGCACGACGGTAAGGCTCTGCAAAGCGGCACTTCCCACTACTTTGGCGATGGTTTCGCCAAGGCTTTCGGCGTGCAATTCACCGACAAAGAGAATAAGCTCCAATATGTACACCAGACATCCTGGGGCATCTCCACCCGCCTGATCGGCGGTATCATCATGACCCATGGCGACGACGAAGGCCTGGTGCTGCCTCCGGCCATCGCCCCCATCCAAGTGGTGATCGTGCCTGTGGCCGCCCACAAGCCCGGCGTGCTGGAAAAAGCCGCCCAGGTGGCCGACGAACTGAAGCAGGCCGGCATCCGGGTCAAGCTGGATGACAGCGACCAGACCCCGGGCTGGAAGTTCGCCCAGTACGAGATGAAGGGCGTGCCCGTCCGGCTGGAGATCGGTCCCCGCGACATTGAGAACAACAGCTGTGTGCTGGTGCGCCGGGACAACCGGGAAAAAGTCCCCACTTCGCTGGAGGGCCTGCCCACTGCGGTCCGCCAGATGCTGGACGATTTCGCCAAGGCCATCTACGCAAAAGCCAAGGCCAATCTGGATGGCAACATCACCCCTGCCCATACGGTGGAGCAGATGAAGGAGATCTTGAACAAACGGGTCGGCTTTGTCAAGGCCATGTGGTGCGGCGACGAGCACTGCGAAGAGGTCATCAAGGAGCAGACCGGCATGCCTTCCCGCTGCATCCCCTTTGAGCAGGAGCACATCGACGATGTGTGCCCGGTGTGCGGCAAGCCCGCCAAATACATGGTGGTCTACGGCATCGCCTATTGATCTTCCCACTGCAAAGCGCCAGGGAACCCCCTGGCGCTTTGTTTTGCCTTGGCCGGTGAAAGGCTAAAATTTTTTTGTTTTCCCTGCAACCATTTCCCCTTTTTTTGCGTCTAAATAAGCGGCCGTTTTCCGGCCCAATTTTATCCCTCTAGGAGCAATCGCCATGGTCTTCAGCAGTATCCTTTTTCTATTTCTCTTTTTGCCCCTGTCATTGGGCATCTACTATGTCACCCCCCGCAGATGGCGCAACTTTGCGCTGCTGCTGCTCAACCTGGTGTTCTATGGCTGGGGCGAGCCGGTGTACATCTGCATTATGATCTTTTCCATTTTGGTGGATTACGCCAACGGCTGGATCATTGAAAACAACCGGCACAGGCCCAAGGTGGCCAAAGGGGCTTTGCTCTGCTCTTTGGTGGCCAACCTGGGCATGCTGCTCTTTTTCAAGTATTACGATTTTATCGTGACGAATTTGACCGCCTTGTTCCCCGGGCTGGATTTCCTCCATCCCCTGGGCATCAGCTTGCCCATCGGCATCTCTTTCTACACCTTCCAGACCATGTCCTACACCATCGACGTCTATTGGGGCAATGTACATGCCCAAAAGAACCTGGTCAGTTTTGGCACGTTCGTCACCCTCTTCCCCCAGTTGATCGCCGGCCCCATCGTCAAATACAAGGATGTGGACGACCAGCTGACCAACCGCCGGGAAAATGTAGACCAATTCGCGGCGGGCATCCAGACTTTTGTCTGCGGCCTGGCCAAAAAAGTGCTGCTGGCCAACAACATCGGCGCTTTGTGGGAGGTCTACAAGGCCATGGATCCCCAGAATCTTTCCGTGCTGGGCGCCTGGCTGGGCGTGGTGGCCTTTGCCTTCCAGATCTATTTCGATTTCTCCGGCTATTCCGATATGGCCATCGGCTTGGGGCGGATGTTCGGGTTTGAATTCAAGATCAACTTCAACTACCCCTACATCTCCCGCAGCATCACGGAGTTTTGGCGGCGCTGGCACATCTCCCTCAGCTCCTGGTTCCGGGAGTACGTCTACATCCCTCTGGGCGGCAACCGCCGGGGCAAACTGAAGACCTACCGCAACATCCTGATCGTCTGGCTGCTCACCGGCATTTGGCATGGCGCGGCCTGGAACTTTTTGTGCTGGGGCCTGTTCTTCGCCCTGTTCCTCATGCTGGAAAAGGCCTTTTTGCTCAAATGGCTGGAGCGGGCTCCCGCCTTGCTCTCCCACGCCTATACCATCTTTTTGGTGCTCATCAGCTGGGCTTTGTTTGCCCAGGATGATATGGGCATGGCCGTCCGCTACATCCGTTCCATGTTCGGCGGCGGCCAGGGCCTCTATGCCGGCGCCGACTTATACCGTCTGGTCTCTTATCTGCCCTTGCTGCTGATCTTGGTGGTGGCCAGCCTGCCTTTGGGCCGCCGTCTGTATCAGCGGCTCAAGCCCGATCCCCGCTTTGCCCTGGCCATGGTGCTCTGTGCCGCAGGCCTGGTGGTCTGCACCGCCTATCTGGTGGATGCATCCTACAACCCGTTCCTCTACTTCCGCTTCTAAAAAGTAAAAAGGAGGCTGCCCTATGAGCAAAAAACAATCCATCCTGCTGTGCGGCCTGTTTCTGCTGTTTCTCGCGGTTTTCAGCCTGCTGAACCTGTTTTGGCCCGACCGCGAATTTTCTGAGATGGAAAACCGCACCCTTGCCAGCAATCCCCCCTTCTCCTTTCAAGCCCTGTTTTCCGGCCAATGGACCACGGATTATGAGACGTACCTGACCGATCAATTCCCCCTGCGGGATACTTGGGTAGGCATCAAATACGTCTGTGAACGTGCCATGCTGCGCCAGGAGAACAACGGCATCTATTTTGCCGATGGCGGCCGCCTGATCGCCCGCTTTGACCAACCGGACGAAGCCCGGGTGGAACAGAATTTCCAGGCAGTGGAGGCCTTGGCCCAGAACACCGGCCTGCCCACCCGCTTTGTGCTGGTGCCCACCACGGCTTATATCTACCAAGAGGACCTGCCCAAAAATGCCCCCAGCTATGACCAGCAGCAGCTGTTCGACCGGGCCTCCCAGCTCCATACCGCCCAGTACATCCCTGTGAATGACCTGCTGATGGAACACAAAGAGGATTACATCTACTACCGCACGGACCACCACTGGACCACCGACGGCGCTTATCTGGCTTACCAAGCCTATATGCAGGCAGTCGGCCGCCAAAGCGAGATCCTCACCCAAGAGGAACTGGAAGAGGTGCGGCAGGTCACGCCGGGCTTCTACGGCACTCTGTACAGCCAGGCAGGCGCCCGCTTCTATGAGCCAGACACCATCACCTGGTACGATTTCCCCGGGCTCACCATGCAAGAGCCGGACAAAGAGGCCGTCTCCATCTACGACCGTTCCTATCTGGACAAAAAAGACAAGTACTCCCTGTTCTTTGGCGGCAATCCCCCTGTGTTCACCATCCGCAACGATGACCCAGAGGCCCATGGCACCTTGCTAGTGGTCAAAGACTCCTTTGCCAACAGCCTGCTGCCCTATCTGGCGGAAAGCTACCAGGAGATCCATGTCTTCGATCCCCGTTACAACCGCATGCCCATCAGCCAGTATGCCCAGCAGTGCGGCGCCGATGAGATCTTGGTGCTCTACCAGACCGCCAACTTCGCCGAAGACGCCAACGTAGGCCTCCTCTCCCGCTAGGTCGGGAGGGCCCGACAGCCAAAACGGGTGGATGCCGGACGCTCTGCCTTCCTATTTCAGGCACTCCGCTTCCGGGTTCTTCCCACGGCACGCCTCCAGCGGCACGCTGGGTCGGGTGGGCCCGACAGCCAAAACGGGGGGATGCCGGGTGCCCTGCCTTCCTATTTCAGGCACTCCGCTTCCGGGCTCTTCCCACGGCACGCCTCCAGCGGCACGCTGGGGTCGGGTGGGCAAAAAGGGGTTCCCCACATGGGGAGCCCCTTTTCCAATATTCGCTTGGTTTCATGCGGCCGGTGCTGTCACCGTTATTTCACAATCGACCCGTTCGTACATTTCTGTATAATCCGTGCTTTCCAAGCTTTGGGCCGCCAGCTGCACTGCGCTGTAAAAGGTTACAGACTTTTGATCTGGTTTCAGATCTGCGTCGCAAATATTCGTCGCCATCTGATACACTGTCCCATCCCGCGGTATAACATTCAGATTGTAATTCCGGCCCTCAAATTCGCTTATCGTGCCGTTGTCATCATACCAGATGGTGCCGTAGATATCCCAGTACACCTCGCGGATTTCCTCAGGGTCCTCTTCATCCCGGACCTGGGTGGCGACTGTCACCACCTGCTCCCGCTTCCCACTGTCTTCGGTGGGTGGTCTATCATACTGCACTACCTGGGCTTGCTCAAATACATAGCGGTGGACTTTATCCCACTGGCCTGCTTGGGCCCATTCCACTGTAGCGCGATATATCTTCTCGCTTTGGTCCTCATTCTCAGCGTCAAGGAATGCATAGGCCTCTTGTTCCCCTTCGTAAAAGGGTTGGATAAACTGGATGAATTCATCTGAAACTGGCACGCTCTCTTCCCGACAGCCTGCCAGAAACAGGCAGGAACACAGCAAAAGGACCATACCCGCCAACGTGGCTTTCATCATCTTTTCCTCCTTTCACGCTGCAATCGGTCGCCGGTGCGGCTACACCGGCAGATACCAGCCTTGTCCTCGTTCCGCCGCATAAAAAATGCCATTGCAGCAGACCGCAGCTGCATCACCCATCCCATCCAGGTGAAACTCTGTGTCCCTTCTGCGTCATCAAATACCAGCGTGCAAGGCAACCAACCGGGGATTTCGCTTTGTTTTCCCTATCCTTAGCCCACCTCTGGTGCGTATATCTCCATTTCGTCCGAGACGCTTTCATACGTGGCGGTATAGGAAGGTCCATCCGGGCTTTGCGCCGCGATCTGTACGGTGCTGCCGAATGTGGCAGATCTCTGGCTGGAAGCGATCTGCCAATCGAATACGCTTTTTGCCATTTGATACGTCGTACCATCTTGGGGCAAAACAGTCAAATTCGAATTTTTTCCTTCACAGCTGGTTACCATACCGCTGGCATTGTACCAGATGGTCCCGCACATATCCCAATAGACCTCCCGGATCTCTTCCGGATCCTCTTCGTCCTGGACCTGTGCGGCCACAGTGACCACCTGATCCCGCCGGCCTTCCCCTTCGGTCAGCGTGCCATAGCGCCGCAGCACCTCCGCCTGTTCAAACACATGGCTGTGGATCTTATCCCATTCTTCCGCTTTGGCCCATTCCATGGTATCCTGATAGATCGCGTCCGTCTGATCTTGGTTTTGGGCGTCCAAAAAAGTGTAGTTCTCCCGCTCCCCTTCGTAAAAGGGCCGGATAAAGCCGATGAACTCTTCCGATGCTTTGAGCGCTTCTTCCTCCCCTTTGGTCTGTCCACCGCATGCGGAAAGAAACAACAGGGCACAGCAAACCAACAGCAAACCAGTCTTTTTCATAACAGACTCCCCTTTCTGTCTTCTCTACGTGTTTCTTTCTCTACCATGGTTATATCATTAATATATCGGTTTTATCTTACCGTGTAAAGGCGAACAATCGCCAAAACCCCGGCTTTTATTTGGATATTTTCCACAATTATTGATTTATTGCATTCTTTTTCACTTACAAAATAAACAAAAGCACTGGAATCACTGAACAGGACCAGTAAAAACGGACAATAGACAAAAAGCCCCCAGATGTAGGAAAATAGAAGTACTACATCAGGGGGTATTGTTATGTCTGGAAGAAAA
>CAJFRA010000064.1 GCA_904419295.1 Candidatus Pseudobutyricicoccus lothianensis | reverse complement strand
CCCCAGGCCGTAGGCCAGGTTCAGCCGCAGCTGCCAGGGGGAGTGGTCCTCCTCAAACTGGAGATTGGTGTCGCAGCTCCTCTGGAAGTTGTCCGTCAGCTCCCGGGACTTTTCTCCCAGCAGGTTGTAGGTCTTGATGATCCCGATGCCCTCCACAAAGTCCAGCACTGCCTCGGTGATGTTCTCGTTCTGCTCCTGCCGCGCCACGGAGTCCTGAAGGGCCTCCCGCTTCATGCCCCGGGCAATGAACAGCACGATACCGATGATCACCAGTGCATGGTTTGTGTTATCTTATTCATAGCGAATAGCATGACATCTGTCTTTCAATTTTATCTTGGTAAGTTAATGTTATCACAGGTCACTCCTATTCGCTTTTCTTTTTTGTCTCACATCATTGTAATACCTACAGCAGCTTTTGCTTGGAGGTTCGTGAAACGCTTGAATTTACAGGGAGAACTTGGTATAGTTGAAAAATAAGGTGGAAAGGTTAGGATGATCGTCCGTATTTCATTTATCCCTTGCTTTAGAGAAAGGATTGTAGAAACTATCCAATGCCAACAATTTTAGAGATATGAGACAGCAGTTCGAAATCTGTTTATAAACTAACATACACATCGGCGCCAGAAATACAGCTTGACGGCGGCGGTGCTTCTGGCATTGCGCCGGGTAAATTTGAGATGGAGGTGGTAAAGGCGAAGGTATAAAGCGGGAGAATCCCCAATATCAGCTACATTGGAAAGGCCGCAAACAATTCTGCATACTATCAAAAAGAAAAGGGGAACTAAGATGAAACAACTGACCTGTGAGATGTGTGGTAGCACGGATCTGGTGAAACAGGACGGGGTATTTGTCTGCCAGTCCTGCGGCACGAAATACTCCGTCGAAGAGGCAAAGAAGATGATGGTGGAGGGTACGGTCGATGTTTCCGGCAGCACCGTCAAGATTGATACATCGGACGAGTTAGAAAACCTATATCAGATTGCGCGACGTGCCAAGAATGAAAAAAACGCCGAAAACGCAGCAAAATACTACGATATGATCTTGATGAAACATCCTACCAGTTGGGAGGCTGCTTTCTATACCGTATATTTTCGTGCTATGCAATGTAAAATTGCTGAGATACAGTCTGCTGCAATTTCTATACAAAATTGTTTGAAAAATGTATTGATGCTAATTCATGACCACGTTTCACCCGACCAACAAGAGCCATGCGTAGGTGAAGTAGCAAGCTATTGTATGCAGATAGCACATCAACTGATTTCGGCAGCTAAGCAGAACTATGACAACACTCCTGCAAACATTAAGAATGATTATACTCAGGAATACGTCAATAATGTTTGTGCCGCTCGGGATATGTTATATCTTTGCGGGACACAGATTGAATCTGTTTTCAGCAATAATGACTCGATTATGTACAGCGCGGCAGTCTTGTGGGAACACGGAATCAGCTACCACGAGGAGCTTCTTCCCTATCTTTCCAATCCATTGGGTAATCAGCAGGTGATGATTCAATATGCTATGAAGATCAAAGAGTACGATCCAGACTTTACACAAGCATTTTTTGAGGGATTGGAGCAAAAGGCTGAGGCGGAAAATATGCGATTGCAAGCAAAAATAAAAGAAGTCAAAGAGAAGGAGAAAGAGAAAGAGAAGAACAAACGACTTCATACCTACCGCTATCTTTGGCCTTGTATTCGGATTTCTGGCTATATATGCCGGCTTTAGTTTTATGCAATCAATAAAAAGTATCTGTATCGCTGTTGGCGTGATTTTTATTGCATGGGGTGGTATTAGTTTAGCAATTTATAAAAAACGGAAGTCAAAAGAAAATGAGAAGTAAGAACCGCAAGACAAGGCGGGACGGATCAAACCGTCCCGCCTTTTGCAGCCGGATGCACATTGACATATGGCTGGGCACAGACTAAGGCAGGCCCATAACGAAAGGAGAGCTTATCGATGAATGAAGCAATGGAGCAGATGACAGAAGACCAGGCTTGCCCTGCCACAGGGTATCAGTCGCTGGCGGTCTGTGTGCCTGTCACCGTGACGCCCTAAGCCAAAACAGGGGCGACTTACACCAAGTGCTGCGGCGAGCCGGTGGTGACCTCTGGGCGCAACATCTGCGGCGGCACCAAAAACGGCACCTGTTCTTTTACCATCAGCCAGCAGATCTGCGTGGCCGTTCCCGTATCCTTTGGGGCGGTGGCCACGGTGGGCGACACCTATGTGGATTGCAACGGCGCTTCTGCCGAGGATATCTGCACCGATTGTGCTATGGAAGATCCGGTGGAACCAGCCGAAGAGTAAGATCTACGGTTCCCAGGGGGCGGGGCGGCAAAGGGCACCCCGCCCCTTTTGGTGCTGCAGATCCCAAGGGCTTCCTTGGTTGACAGCCTTGCTACTTTGTGCTACAATATAGCTAAGCTACTTTGCGGCACAAGGGAGCTGGAAGGAGCAGTGCCATGTATGACAGATCGCAACTGAAGCGGGGGACACTGGAGGGCTGCATCTTGCACATCGTAGGGGTGCAGCCCGCCTATGGCTATGAGATCGTCTCCCGGCTGGCGGCGTTCGGGTTTTCCGAGGTGGCCGAAGGGACCATCTACCCGCTGTTGATGCGGCTGGAAAAGAAGCGGATGGTAGAAGGGGAGTACCGGGCTTCGCCTTTTGGGCCGCGGCGCAAGTATTACAGCCTGACACCAGAAGGGCGGCAGCAGCTGGAAGAGTTCATGGCCTGCTGGCGCCAGACACGGCAAGCGGTGGATACGGTGCTGGAATGGAGGGGCGACGATGTGGAGAAGTGAGCTGGGACGGCTGCGGGCAAGCAACCGGCAAAGGCTGGAGCAGGTGCGGCTGGAAGACGCCAGCCTGATCCGCCGCATTTCCGGCAGGCTGTACATTGCCCAGCTGGGGATGTTCGAACGGGAGATCGTGGAACAGGAGCTGCTGGACATGGCAGAGGAAGCGGAGGCCCAGAGCAAGAGCCTGCAGCAGGAGCTGGGGATGTCCGCCGAGGAATTCTGCGGCAGCGTGCTGGAAAACTGCCGGCCCGCCAGGTGGACCGAGCGGCTGCTGGGGGCCATGATCCATTTGGCCACATTCTCCAGCTTCTTCTGTTTGATGGGGCCCATCTTTTGGGCGATGTCTTACGATGGCTTTGAACTGCGTCAGCGGCTCACCGGGGAAGACCTGGGGCTCCAGGGGCCGGATGTGATGCTGTTTCCGCTGTGGCCCTTGGTGGCGATGGTTGTCTGGATGGTCTTGCTGGAACTGGGCGAACAGTTCTGGGGGCCACGGCTGGCAGTGCGCCGGTATGGCAGGGCCATTTCCATCGGCCTTTGCGTGGCTTGGTGGGTCGTGTGCATCGTGGGGCTGAATTGGTATGAAGATTGGCCTTATGTCAGCCAGACCATGCTGGCAATACCCATTATGCCCCTGGTGACCGGATATTTGGCGGCTGTCGCCCTGCTCTACCTCCTTTATCGGGCAGCCATCCATTGCCGCGCCAAAGAATACAACTGGAGAAAAGACGCATAGCCCCCGCTGTGGCGGGGGCCCACCCCGCGATGAACCCGGCGCCCACCAAGGCGCTTTCTTGTTTCCATAGCCCCGCGAGGAATCAGGGGAGGAAGAAATTGAAGAAGGAAGAGGGAAATCGCCCCCTAACCGGCCCCAGGCGGCCGAAAGAATCCGCGGAAGCGAAGCGAACCCGCGGCCCACCCAGCCTATGGAGGCCCCCAGCGCGGCCCTCAGTCTCCCGCTTGCCCTCACACCCCCGCCGGGGGGCAGGAGGGGGGAAGCGTCCCCTAACCGGCCCCCAGGCGGTCGGAAGAATCCGCGGAAGCGAAGCGAGCCCGCGGGCCACCCAGCCTATGGAGGCCCCCAGCGCGGCCTCCAGCCTCCCGCTTGCCCTCACACCCCCGCCGGAGGCCGGAGGGGGCCCACGGGGGAACATGGTGCCCCCGTGAGACGCATAGCCGCTGCCGCCGTCCGGTAGCCACTGTTATTTTCCGGCTTTGCCGGAAAATAACGCAGCGGCAGCCGCCCCGCCGGGTTCATCGCGGGGCGAGCCCCCGCCGCAGCGGGGGCTATGCGTCATTTACGTGTAGGAACCGCATTTTTTCCGCCTCGTATGTATTCAGCGGCCGCATGTAGGCATCAAAGGTATGGGTGGCCACGGCGATGTTGTTCACACCGGGGAACAAGCCGGTGCGGGTCACCAGCAGGGTATGGTAATAATCGTCGTTGGCATGCCCCAGCTGGATCACATCCCCGGGGCGCATATCCTTGGGGCCGGTCTCGGTCATCTGGGGGCCGGGGCCTTCGTTGTTCACCATAAAGTTGTAAAAATAGTCCACACCGGTCCAAGAGGGGGTCCTGTCCTGGAGGCTGCGGTAATACCAGCCAAAAGTGGGGGTGAAGTTCATGACAAGGCTGCCGGCATAGACGCACTGGGAGACGAAATTGGTGCAGTCGCCCCCCAATTCGCTGAAGTCGTAAAAGGCTGGGTTCCGGGCCATGGCCCAGCGCTTGGCATAGGCCACGGCTGCCAGCCGGTTGTAGGGCTGTTGTTTCATGGGTCCACACTCCTTCCAAACATGCAGTCGCCTGCACCCCATCCTATGCCGGGCGGGTGCCCATTGCCCGCGCTTTATCATACAATGGGCCGGGGGGGAGATCCCCCGGAAGGGAGAGACTGCACTATGAAAGCGATCCGGGCCCTTTGGCTGCTGCTGGGGTTCGCCTGCTTCGGCCTGGGGGCCTTGGGGGCTGTTTTGCCCGTGCTGCCCACAGTACCCTTTTTGCTGGCGGCCTCGTTTTTCTTTGCCAAGGGCTCTAAACGGTTCCACCGGTGGCTTTGCGGCACCAAACTCTACCAAGACCACCTGGAACACTTCGCCCGGACCCATGAGATGACGGCCCAGGCAAAAGCCCTGCTGCTGGGCGGCGTGACGCTGCTCCTCGCCATCCCGTTTTGCCTGGTGGACTGGCTGTGGGTCCGCGGGGCCATCCTGTTGGCTGTGTGCATCAAATACTGGTATTTGCTGTGCCGGGTCAAGACAGCCGGGCGGGCAGAAGAAGAGGCGGAGTAGATGCCGCCCAGTCCCTCGTTGACTTTGTCCTGTTTTCCCGCGTATAATGGGTGCATAGCCCCGAGGGGCGCCCGCGCAAGGGAACAAGAAAGGATGAGGAAACATGACGGGCAGCATTGCCTACCAAGCGGTGGATGAAAAGCGGCAGCAGCTGGAAGAGCTGAGTTTGGCGATTTGGAACACGCCAGAGGGCGGTTACCACGAATACAACGCCCAGAAGTGGACGGCGGAACTGCTGGAGAAAAACGGCTTTGCCGTGGAGCTGGGGGCCGGCGGAGTGCCCACCTCCATCAAAGCCAGCTGGGGCAGCGGCCACCCGGTCATCGGCTTTTTGGGGGAATACGACGCGCTGCCCGGCCTGAGCCAGGCCCTGGGCACGACCCAGCAAGCCATCGAGGGCCAGCTTTACGGCCAGGGCTGCGGCCACAACCTGCTGGGCGTGGGCCATGTGGGCGCAGTGCTGGGCATGCAGGCAGAAATGGAGGCGCGTAAGCTGCCCGGCACCATCGTTTACTTTGGCTGCCCGGCAGAAGAGCTGCTCACCGGCAAAGCCTTCATGGCCCGGGGCCATGCCTTTGATGGGCTGGATTGCGCCATCGCCTTCCACCCGGGTACGGCCAACGCAGTCACCATGGGCAACTCCCTGGCCCTCAATAGCGCCAAATTCCATTTCCACGGCATTACGGCCCACGCCGGCGGCGACCCCCACAACGGCCGCTCCGCCCTGGATGCCCTGGAGCTGATGAACGTGGGCGCCAATTACCTGCGGGAGCATGTGACCAGCGATGTGCGAATCCACTATGTGACCACAGAGGGGGGCACTGCCCCCAACATCGTGCCCGACCACGCCACCGTGTGGTATTATGTCCGGGCGCCCCGCCGCCAGACGGTGGACGAAGTCTACGCCCGCCTGGTCAAAGTGGCCGAAGGCGCGGCCCACATGACCGAGACCCAGCTGGAGATCGAATTTTTGGGCGGCTGCTACGACACGCTGAACAACGGCGTACTGGTGGAACTGGTGCACCGCTGCATGGAACAGACGCCCCAAGAGCCCTGGACCGACGAGGAGCTGGCCTTTGCCAAAGCGCTGGATGAGACCAAGCCCCAACAGTATGCGGCGGCGCTGGAATCCTGCGGCCTGCCCCAGGGGACTCATCTGCACACCGGCGTGCTGCCCATTGGGCAAGAAGGGGATTTCGGCTCCACCGACGTGGGCGATGTGTGCTACATCTGCCCCACCGTCACGTTCAACACCGCATGCGAGAACATCGGCGCGCCGGGCCACAGCTGGCAGATCACATCTTGTGCAGGCAGCAGCCTGGGCCAAAAAGGCATGGTCTACGCGGCCAAGGTGATGGCCCGCTTCGGGCTGGAGATCATCGAAGACCCCCAGCTGCTGGCAGCTGCCAAAGCCGAGTTCGCAGAAAAGACCGGCGGCCAGCCCTATCAATGCCCCATCCCCGCCCAAGTGAAAGTGCCCCAATAGACAGACCAGACAAAAGGCCGGGCCCTGGGTGAACCGCCCCAGATTGTACGGACAGCACAAAAAGGCACCTATGTAGAAGAATATGAAGTTTTAAGCGGAGAGGCGGCGCGCCAGCGGTGCCTCTCCAGTTTTGAGCTGGATGCGCTCATGGTTGTAGAAGTGGATATACCGGTCAATC
>CAJFRA010000063.1 GCA_904419295.1 Candidatus Pseudobutyricicoccus lothianensis | reverse complement strand
GGTGCCCAATTTATCCTCCAGGGTGATCCGGGAGAAGAACACCCGGTAGCCCTTTTCCGTCAGGGCATCGTATACGTCCTGGGCCAGCACGCTGTCCACCGTGCGCTCGCCGCTGTCATCGGTCTCCTTGTAGCAGATGAAAATATCGTAGGGCGGCTCCTTGCCCGAGACCTCCAGAATCCCCTTGCGGATGTCCTCGATGGCCTTGGCCTCCTCCCGGTACACCCGCCGGGCCACTGCGTCGGCGTTCTCGCAGGCCTGCTCAAAATCGCTGTCTTCCAAGATGCTGTCGAAGGAGGAACGGTGGCAGGTGGGCACTTTCTTGCCGGTGGCCGGGTCGTCCACATATTCGATGCCGTACCGGCACAGCACCAGGCCCCAGTAGGCCTCCGCCTCCTCGGGGAACTCCGCCACGATGTTCTCATAGACACCGGCGGCCTTGTCGAACTCGCAGGCCAGCCGCAGCCGGTTGGCCCGGCTGAACAGAGTCAGCTTTTTCTCGTTGTCCACATTGGGCACCGTCTGCCGGGTGCCGCAGTACTCGCACTCCGCCACGGTCATACCCTCGGTGACGTTCAAATCACCACCGCACATCTTGCATTTGATCATCGCCATACCTGTTTCCTCCATCTGTTCTCATCGTTTCTACCAAGCGATTTATACATCTCAAAAAAAGTGCAGGATCCCCGCTCAATTTCAGGCATAATACAGCAATCTGCTCCTATTTGAAGCGCCATTTCGTCACTTTGCATTTTAACACAGACCATACTTCACAACAACACTATGCAAGTTGCATAGTGTTGTTTGGGGTATGCGCCATAGCTTTTCGTATCTTCCCCTTGTATTGCCCGATTGGATATGATAAAATAAAATCAAATTATTAAATTTGTCTTTATTTTGCGAGAGGGAGGTGATGGCGTGCCAAAGGTGGCTTATTCGGATGAAGATCGGGAACGCATCCGCACGCAGCTTGTTGCCGTTGGGCTTGAGCTGATGGCAAAGCAAGGCATACAACACACGACCGTGGAGCAAGTATATAAAAAAGTTGGCATTTCGCGGACTTTCTTCTATTCCTTTTTCTCAACAAAAGAAGATCTGATCGTTGAAATGCTTTACTTGCAGCAGCCCAAAATCATCCAATATGTACGGGCGCTGATGGCTGACCCTGCTTTGAGCTGGCGTGACGCTGTAAAACAGTTCCTCCATGCCTGTTGTTATGGCGAGGAAAACGGGATTGCGGTTTTGACCATTGAAGAACAGCAGCTCATTTTCAAGCGTCTATCCCAGGAGAGCTATCAAGTGTTCCGCCAAAAGCAGCGCCGTCTTTTCGGCGAAATTTTAGAAAACTTTGGCATCAAGGCGGATGCCGCAAGGATCAATCTATTTACCAATTTGAGCTTGACCGCGATGGTGGTGCGCAGAGCGATCCCCCATACCCTTCCCCTGTTTGTGCCAGAAGCCGCAGATGAAACGGTCGACTTTCAGCTGAATGCGATCGTGGATGCCTTGGAGAAATTGAAAACAGACCCCACCCCTTGAAAAGCGAAAGGGAAAATCCGTCCGGGTATGATGTTTCGGCGTTCTATTCAGACGGATCTCTTTTTCCATAAAATAAAGACAAATTCAGATGATTGCATTTATTTTAGGCGATGCAGCGTCTATCCGCACCCAAATCGCCGCCGGGCCATGGTCTGCGATGACCCGCCGCTGCCATGCTGGCGCAATTTCCCGGCGGCTGCATACGGGCGCCTGGCGATAAGGGACATGCCTCTCTGCGCAAGCGGCCGTTTTCTCTCCTTTTGCCGGGGAGCCGGAAGGGATGGCACTGTTTATGAGGCTGTGGGCACTGCCCGACACAGTTTCTTATAAAAACATCGAAACATGTAAGGAGGAAACAATCATGGGACTGTTTAGCAAGTTGTTCAAGGGGCCGGCCATCGATATGGAAAAGAGCAATGCCAATGCAAAGAAAATGCGGGCTCTGTTTGACCAAGTCGTGGAAGACGGGGACAATTACCGGCTGATTTTCGGCTATACCGAGGATGTGAGCCGTTTCAACTACGGCTTCGTTCACGGCAGCAAGACGAAAATTGGAAACTTGATCGTGGGCTGGAACGAGGCCAGCCAAACGATCGTGGCCGTTCCCACAGTGCCCGATCTTTCCGGCTGCGGCGACCCGACCTACTACCGCCGCTCTGAAATTCTGAAAGCCTACCGCAACAAATACCCCACCGATGCTTTTATCATTTACCCAAACAAAAAAGAGTACATCGGCATCAATGCCTACGACTGGCTGGAAGACGAAAAACTATATGTCTATGTGTCGCAGGATGAAGAACTGGCCGCTTTTACCGACTTCTTTATGAACAGGTTTGCAACAAAGTGAGGTGAAAAATACCTTTGGGTGAAATTGGAGCATTCCTGCTGTTTCTTGCGGCGGTATTCCTATTGGGAAATCTGTGGTTCCATTTCATAGAAGCGATCTTACGGCAGATCAGAAGGCGGTTGACACGCCGCCAAACACCCCCGGCATGGCATACGCTCCCCTCCGATGAGGAGGACGGCAGACGGTAAAATTGCCGGGGCTGCCGCTTTTGCCCCAGAGCAAGACAGCGGCCAACGGCGTGACCGCCCTTGCCCCGCACAGAGAGAAACCGGCTTTGCAGTGCAATCATTTGACACCCCATGCCATTTGAGACAGCGAAGCGCCGCGCTTACGGAACAGGAAGGAATGGCATACCTGGAAAACTGCTGTTCCCCTTCTTGCGGGCGTGATGGCCCAAAACACACCGGCGAAAGAGAACCATGTGCGGCCCACCGGAAATCAGCAAACTTGATAAAACGATCCGCCGGATGATGCATCCGGCGGATCGTTCAATACAAGGCTCAAATGTGGCTCCCACCATGGAAGGAGTAGAGGAAAGACTCCGTTATCTCAATGGTTTACAGGCTGCCGGCGAACGGTTTTATCCTAAATTTAAGGTTCAACTTGGTTCGGTCAATTTGCCACTTTTCCATGAATGCGATTTGCAGAAATGTCATGCCAATGTTTTGCTTTGAATGCAATTCCTTATGGTATAAAGGAAGTTGATATTTTATTTCTCCGGCATGAACCTTTGCAGCCCATAAGTATCCCTTTTCTTTTTCTGAAAGACTACTCTCATCAATAAATGGAGCATACAAACTATCTAGATATTGCGAAAAGACAACTAGGAATACATCAAATAAAAGAGAGATCTCACTTAAACACTCATTTAAATAAACATAAAAATTCTCTTGCTTGTATGGTACTTGTTGAGATATGTCACTGGCATGAGTCAAAAGAGAATAGCCATGATACAATTCTTTGCCTTTTGCTTTTAATTCTGTTTCGCTATAAGAACCATTGGTAATATCTATTTTGACAGCTTTAAGTATATTTGTAACTAATATCCTATGGGACAAATCGCCCTTATAAAATGCAGCATTCACTTCCTTTAATGTCTCAGTATCGGAATCGATACCCACTTTCGCCCAAACTAAAAATTCATATATCTGCCTAAATAAAGCGTTGGCAGAACCGATATACCCATCTGATACAAGTGATATACAACTTTCAATACAAATAAGGCATCTTTGTAAAGTTCCCCAGATCAGCATAAACTCACATGGCTCAATAACGGCGCATGTTTCATGTAGGTGTTTGAAAATCTTTTTAATTTGTTTCCTGATGTTTTTTATTCTTTGTGAAAAAAGGTTTTCTTCATTTTCATCTATAATTTCAATAAAACGGTCTCTTACTCGCAAAGATATCACTCTTCTCTTGCTCGAATATTGCCCATAGTATATCAAATTTAACAAAAAATGAAAAGGGTGAGTCCCCTTGGACTCACCCTTGGTCGGAGTGGCGAGACTCGAACTCGCGGCATCCACATCCCAAATGTGGCGCGCTACCAACTGCGCTACACCCCGTTTTCAGCTTTCCTATTATACCCTATCTGCCGCCGCCTGTCAATTCTTTCGCGTCCCCTCTTTTCTTTTTGCCGCCCATTGGTTATAATGGAAACAACCAGGCGCATCACCCGGTGCGCTCATGCAAAGGAGATTCGTCGATGAAAAATACAGAAAAGACCATGGACCAGATCGTAGGCCTGTGCAAAGGCCGGGGCTTTGTGTATCCGGGCAGCGAGATCTACGGCGGCCTGTCCAACTCTTGGGATTACGGCCCCTTGGGCGTGGAGCTGAAAAACAATGTGAAAAAAGCCTGGTGGAAGCACTTCATCCAGCAATCCCCCCACAATGTGGGCCTGGATTGCGCCATTTTGATGAACCCCCAGGTGTGGGTGGCCTCCGGCCATGTGGGCGGCTTTTCCGACCCGCTGATGGATTGCAAAGATTGCCACACCCGCCACCGTGCCGATACCTTGATCGAAAACTTCTGCGGCCATGAGCCCGACAGCCTGGATTTTGCCGATATGGAGCGCTACATTCGGGAAAACGGCATCCAGTGCCCCAACTGCGGCAGCACCAACTTCACCCCCATCCGCTCTTTCAACCTGATGTTCAAGACCTTTTTGGGCATTACGGAAGACAGCAAATCGGAACTGTACCTGCGCCCGGAAACGGCCCAGGGCATTTTCGTCAACTTCAAAAACGTGCAGCGCACCACCCGCAAAAAGCTGCCCTTTGGCATCGGCCAGATCGGCAAGGCTTTCCGCAACGAGATCACGCCGGGCAATTTCACCTTCCGCACCCGGGAATTTGAGCAGATGGAGCTGGAATTCTTCTGCAAGCCCGGCACAGAGCTGGAATGGTTCGACTATTGGAAAAACGAATGCAAAAAATTCCTGGAGAGCCTGGGCCTCCAGCAGGAGAACCTGCGCTACCGGGACCACGAAAAAGAGAAGCTGTCCCACTACTCCAACGCCACCACCGACATCGAATACCTCTTCCCCTTTGGCTGGGGCGAGCTGTGGGGCGTGGCTTCCCGCACCGATTTCGACCTGAAGGCCCACCAGACCGCTTCGGGCGAGAGCATGGAATATTTTGACCAGGAGACCAACGAAAAATTCATCCCCTATTGCATCGAGCCTTCGGTGGGCGTAGACCGCATCGTGCTGGCCGCCCTGACCGACGCCTACGACGAAGAAGTGGTGGACGAGGCCAAAAAAGACACCCGGGTCGTGCTGCACCTGCACCCGGCCCTGGCCCCTTACAAATGCGCCGTGCTGCCCCTTTCCAAAAAGCTCTCCCAGCAGGCCACGGCCCTCTACGGCGACCTGGCCGCCCACTTTATGTGCGATTACGACGAAGCCGGCTCCATTGGCAAGCGCTACCGCCGGCAGGATGAGATCGGCACGCCCTTCTGCGTCACCGTGGATTTTGAGACCGAGCAGGACGGCTGCGTCACCGTGCGCGACCGGGATACCATGGACCAGGTGCGCCTGCCCATCGCCCAGCTGGCCTCTTACATCGAAGAAAAGATCAACTTATAAACGGCTCCCGGCCTCGGGGGCGGCATTGCCACTTGTTCTGCCGGCCCCTGGGGCAGGCAGATGGAGTCGACCAAACTGAGTGGAGGAATGGATATGGCAAAACACATCGTTGTCGTCACTGGCAGCCCCCGCACCGGCAAAAATACCGACCGGGCCGCAGATGCTTTTGTGCAAGGCGCGCAGCAGGCGGGCCACACTGTATACAAATTCAGCCTGGCCCAGCACAGGGTGGGCGGCTGTATCCATTGCATGCAGTGCGGCAAACAGGGCTACTGCGTCCAAAAAGACGGCATGGAAGAGGTCTATCCCCAAATCGAAAAAGCCGATCTCATCCTTTTTGCAACGCCTATCTATTTTTGGCATATCACTGCACAGATGAAAGCTTTCATCGACCGGCTCTATGCTCTGTATACCATGGGCCGTTTTCCCAAGAACGAGACCGGCAAAGAGATGGGCCTGCTGCTGGTGGCCGGCGATTCCGACCCCTCTGTGGCCCAAGAGCCCCTGTCGTTTTTTGAAAACGTGTTCGGCAAGCGGTTGGGGTGGCAAAACAAGGGTACTCTGTTGATCACAGGTACCAGCCGGGCGGGCTTTGACCTGGAGCAGGAAGGCTTTTTGCAAAAGGCCTTCGATCTGGGCGCTTCCATCCAATAAGCCCCGTCCTTTTCCAAGGCGCTCTCCCCTGTGGGGCCGGCCCTTGCTCCGAATCTCGATCCAACGAACGGAAAAGGTTTGAAAAGGGACACTTTCAAACCTTTTTCCTTTTTCTTCTTGTTTTTTCGCATACTCCCATCCAGAAAGGAGACCTCCCTTTGGAACAAGCCTCCCTGCTCCGCCGCCTGCGCCTGCTGTACCGGCTGCGGGGCGTCAGCGTTTCTCTCACCCTCATCGCCCTGGTCCTGCTGTCCCCCACCTCCGGCAGCCCCTGGTTTTGGCCCGTTCTGCTGCTGGTCATCGCCGGGTTTGCCCTCATGCTCGTCTCTCTGGTGGGTGCGGCCAAGGCGGCGGCAGACCACTTTTTCTGCCCCCACTGCGGCGCGGCATCCAGCTATTTTGCCGATGCCTGGCTGCTCCAGGAGCCCTTCGTGCAGTGCAACCACTGCCAAGCCTGGATCCCCTTGGAGCAGATCGACGTCCATCCCCGGGAACTGCGGCGCCCGGCCCCTGCCCGGCGCGAGATCGAGCCTGAGTCTTTGCGGCGCGGCCTGCGGCGGCTGCGGCTGCTCTACCTGCTCCGCGGCCTGGTGCTGGCCGCCGGCCTGATCGCCATCCTGCTCTTTCCCCAGCCCGGCCCCCTGCTGATCGGGGTGGCCCTGGCCGTGCTGCTGGTCCACCAGCTGCTCACCGAGCGGTTTGACCACGTGGCCCAGCACAGCTTCCAGTGCCCCCACTGCGGTTTTTCTTCCGCCGCTTTTGCCCGGCGGGCCGCAGGCTTTTCCAGCCGCAAAGAATGCCCCTATTGCAAAAAGCCCTTTTCCCTCCCCCGTACCAAACATACCGACAACAAAAACGGCACTGTAAAGTAAATATGAAAAAATTAGGACCCGAAATCAGCCAATATCGCTACGCAACGAGCAGAAACTCCCGTTTGCGCTTTTTGGATAGCCTGA
>CAJFRA010000062.1 GCA_904419295.1 Candidatus Pseudobutyricicoccus lothianensis | reverse complement strand
GGTTGCCGCGATCCTCATGCGCTTCTGTGAGAACGTGGCAAAATAAAGTCTGCGAAGGATCTCCCCCTTCACAAGACCCCGACGAGGGATTCCCCCCTCATCCAAAGCGGGCAGCCATCCGGCTGCCCGCTTTCCCTGTTTAACCAGCTTGGAAAGTGGGGGATGTAAGCCAAAAGGAAAGGGCAGCTCCCTCTGGGCAGCCGGCTGGGCATCGGCTGTTCAGAGGGGGCTGCCTGCCAGTGGCGGAGGCAAAACAACGCCAGGTCTGCCGCTCCTGCGGTTCCTGTGCCTTTATGGCTTGGGGGCCACAGGGATCCAGATCTCATACTGGGCGTTGCGCGGGTCTGGGTTTTGGTAGACCTCCAGGTCGGGCGCGTCAGCGTATTCATAGCCGGAAGTGGGCAGCCATTCTGTGATGATACGCCTTTCCAGCTGCTGGATGCCGCTGGCCGGGCCCCGGCCTGGGAAAATGGCCCACGTGCTGGCTGGAACGGTGTAGGCTTCCCAGGGGCCGGGAGGCTGAGAACTGGCGACGGCGATGTAATAGCGCCAGGGCTGGGAATCTTGGCACAGGCTGACGCCAAGCAGCCCCTGGGGCGCGCCATCCATTTGAGCGGCCAGCCGGGCCAGCGTGCCCTCTGCCGCCGCCTGTTCCCACATCTGCGGCACGATGCGGAAGTTTTCTTCAATGTGAGAGCGCAGCGGGAAACACAGGCCCAAAATAGGGAAAGCTTCCCGTTTTTCCACACGGAATTCCAAAACAGTCCCTCCTTGTACTGCAATTTGCAAGCGAATGGGCGGATAGGAGCGGAGGGGCGCGCCGGGCAGCCGCGCTTGGGAAGGCGGGATGCCGTGGACCTGCCGGAAGGCCCGGTTGAAAGCGGTGGGGGAAGCATAGCCGCAGCGCAGCGCCACATCCAGCACCCGGGCGCCGGCCTGCAGATCGGCTGCCGCTAAGGACATGCGCCGCCGCCGGATGTACTCCGAAAGGGGCATGCCGGCCAGATAGGCAAAAAGGCGCTGGAAATGGAAGGCGGAACAGCCGGCCGCTTGGGCTAGCCGGCTGATCTCCACCGGGCCGGGCAAAACGGTCTCCAGCAGTGCGATGGCCTGGTTGAATTGTTCGATCCACTCCATGTGCTCCACTCCTTTGTATGCAGTATAACAAAACAGCAGGAAGAAATCCTCTCTTTTGCCGCACCTATTTTGCGAGGAGGGCTATCTTGCCGCCCCGGCTGAGCCGTGTTCTGTGCCGGCCTCGTAGGCAAAAAAGAAAGAGGGGCTGCACCCCTCTTTGCATCTTGTCTCCGCAGCCCATCAGGTGTCGAAAGCCACGATCAAGCCGTGGTCGCCGGCGTAAAAAGAGGCCAGGCCCCGCATATCCAGCATGGTGATCTTTTCGAATTGATACCGGCGCTGGCAGGCTTTGCGGATCAGCTCTGCATCCTGCTGGTTGTTGCATTGGCTGATGACCAAATGGCGGCCCGTGGTACCGCCCCGCTCGCCGATCATTTCGATCATGCGGTTCAAAGCGGGCGTCATGCCCCGCACTTTTTGGTATACTTTGATGTTGCCGTCGCCATCTTCGCCGCAGATGGGATGGATGTTGAGCATGGAAGCCATCATGCCCACCGCACGGTTCATCCGGCCTGCGCTGACCAGGGTCTCCAGCGAGCCGATGAGGAAGAAAAGGGTCACTGTCTTGCGGTAATCTTCGATCTGTTCCACGATCTGCTCAAAAGGCAGGCCCTGGCGGCACAATTCGGCCAGGCGGAACACCAGCAAGGCCATGCCGCTGGAAGCGCTTTTGGAATCGATCACATGGATCTTGGCTTCCGGGTTTTCGGCCCGGGCCATTTCTGCCGCCATACAGGCCGTGGAGTAAGAGGCGCTCAGGCGGGAGGAGATCGCCACGATGAAATAGCAGTCCGCCCCCTGGAGCTCTTTGAGGTAGGCGGCGGGAGACGGGCAGGAAGAACTCCATTTGCCCTTGATATCCCGGGGCTTTTCGACGAATTGATAAGCGTCCACCGGGTCGATGTCCGCCAGGGAAATGCCTCCCGGCCCGTTGATGGACATGGGCACTACGGCGTAATCAAAGGCGGTTTCCCCTTGATAAAAGGCATTGGTGATATCCGAAGAACTGTCGGAGAGGATTTTATAACGCATGGCAATGACCTCCTATACATAGGACATGAACTGTCCCAATTTCTCTGGATGTTTTCAGTATACACGAATCTAGTTATAAATACAAGATGTCCCGGTCATAGAGTGCGTTTTTTCGAACAAAAGCCGGCAAATGACGGGGAAAAGCAAATGGGGGTTGGCCGATTTGAAACGAATTTGTGAACATCCAACAGATGGCTTGACTTTTGGGCAGAATGTGGTACGATTATTTTAGCACTCGGGGGTTGAGAGTGCTAACGCACCGTAAGTGAGATAAAAGGCGGTGTTGCTATGGATCTTTCGGAGCGTAAACGGAAAATACTAAAAGCGATCATTGAAAATTATATCGAGACCGCAGAGCCGGTGGGTTCGAAATATCTGGCGGCGGAGACAGGCGGCGCGCTGTCGTCGGCCACCATCCGCAACGAGATGAGTGAGCTGGAGGAAATGGGGTTCATCGAAAAGCCTCACACTTCGGCCGGGCGGGTGCCCTCCCCGCTGGGCTACCGGCTGTATGTGGATGAACTGATGAACCATTACCGGACCACGGCCCGGGAGATCGAGACCATGCGCCGGGCCCTGGAAGAGAAGATCCGGGAACTGGACCGGACCATGGCGGAGGCTTCCGCCATTTTGTCGGAATTGACCGGGCAGCCTACCGTATCCCTTTCGGCCAAGCACAGCGAGGCCAAAGTGAAGCGGGTGGAGCTCATCCCCATCGACGGCAGCGATTACGCCCTGGTGGCGGTGACAGTGCCGCCTGCGGTGAACAACCGGGTGATCCGGCTGGAACAGCCGCTGGCCGAAGAAGAAGGCATGGCCTTTTGCCGGGCCGTCAACCTGATGCTGCAAAAAGAGGGGGGCTCCCGGCGGATCGGCGAACTGGCCCGGGCAGTGCCGCCCGGCTCCCCGCTGGCCGAACTGATCGCCCAGGCGGCAGACTTCATCGAGCAGGTGGAGCTGCAGCGGGATACCAGCGATATGGTGGTCCAGGGCGCTTCCCGCCTGCTGGACAACCCGGAATACTACGATGCGAAAAAAGCCCAGCAGCTGCTGGAATTCCTTTCGGACAAAGAAAAGGTGTTTGCCCTGGCCCGGGACCCACGGCCCCAGATGATCCACATCCGCATCGGGCCGGAAAACGGGGAGGGCGCCATGCAGGATGCCAGCTTTGTGTTCACCACCTATGACTTGGGGGAGGACACCAGCGGGATCCTGGGCGTGATCGGCCCCACCCGCATGGACTACAGCAAAATCGCCAGCCGGCTCGTCCTGCTTTCCAGGGGGCTGCGGGGGCTGATGCCCATCCGCTTCCCAGAGGAAGAGGACGGCGGGGCGCAATAGATAGGTGGATGACATGACAAAGAAAAAAGAAGAAGCAAAGCAGGAAGAGACGACCCAGGCTGCCGGGGCGGAATGCCAGGCAGAAGCACCGGCCCCCAAGGACGAGATGAAAGAGCTGAACGACAAATATCTGCGGGTGCTGGCCGAATATGATAATTACCGGAAGCGCTCTCAAAAAGAGCGGGAAAGCCTGTATGGCGATGCCCAGGCCGCTGCAGTGGCCCAGCTGCTGCCCGTGCTGGATAACCTGTATCTGGCCAGCCAGCAGAAATGTGCGGACGAAGAGTTCAAAAAAGGCGTGGACCTGATCATCAAGCAGTTCAATGAAACGCTGGAAAAGATGGGCGTGCAGGAGATCGAGGCCCAGGGCAAGCCCTTTGACCCCAATTTGCACGACGCCGTCATGCATGTGGAAAACGACGATCTGCCGGAAAACACCGTAGCGGTGGTCATGCGCCGGGGCTATGTGATGGGCGAGCGGGTGATCCGCCACGCCATGGTACAAGTGGCCAACTGAGTTTTGATGACTCTTAATTGAATAAAAGTTAGCGAAATACATGGGAGGAAAACGATATGTCTAAGATTATTGGTATAGACCTTGGTACCACAAACAGCTGCGTCTCCGTGATCGAAGGCGGCGAACCGGTGGTCATCCCCAACGCGGAAGGCGCCCGGACCACCCCTTCGGTGGTGGCGTTCAGCAAGACCGGCGAGCGCATGGTGGGCCAGGTGGCAAAGCGCCAGGCCGTCACCAACCCGGACCGGACCATCATTTCCATCAAACGTGAGATGGGCAGCGACTATAAAGTGGACATCGACGGCAAGAGCTATTCGCCCCAGGAGATCTCCGCCATGATCCTGCAAAAACTGAAGACGGATGCAGAAGGGTATCTGGGCTCCCCGGTGACCCAGGCGGTCATCACAGTGCCGGCCTACTTCACCGACAGCCAGCGCCAGGCCACAAAGGATGCGGGCAAGATCGCAGGCCTGGAAGTGCTGCGTATCATCAACGAGCCCACTGCCGCGGCGCTGGCCTATGGCGTGGACAAAGAGCATGAGCAGAAAGTCATGGTCTACGACCTGGGCGGCGGCACCTTCGACGTTTCCATCCTGAACATTGGCGACGGCACTGTGGAAGTGCTGGCCACTGCGGGCAACAACCGCTTGGGCGGCGATGACTTTGACGAGCGCATCATCCAGTGGATCGTGGCGGAATTCAAGAAGGATCAGGGTGTGGACCTGTCCAGCAACCGCATGGCTATGCAGCGGCTGAAAGAAGCGGCGGAAAAAGCGAAGATCGAGCTTTCCGGCGTGCTCAATGCCAACATCAACCTGCCTTATATCACGGCGGACGCTGAAGGCCCCCGCCATTTGGATATGACACTGTCCCGCGCCAAGTTCAATGAGCTGACCGCCGACTTGGTGGAAGACACCATGGGCCCTGTGCGCCAGGCTTTGAGCGACGCCGGGCTGACGGCCGACCAACTGGCCAAAGTGCTGCTGGTGGGCGGTTCCACCCGCATCCCCGCCGTGCAGGAAGCGGTGAAGAAGATCACAGGCAAAGACCCCTTCAAGGGTATCAACCCCGATGAGTGCGTGGCCATGGGCGCCGCCATCCAGGCCGGCGTGCTGGGCGGCGAAGTCAAGGACCTGCTGCTGCTGGACGTGACGCCGCTGTCCCTGGGCATCGAGACCCTGGGCGGCGTGTGCACCCGCATCATCGAGCGCAACACCACCATCCCCATCACCAAAAAGCAGATCTTCTCCACGGCGGCAGACAACCAGACGTCGGTGGAAGTCCATGTGCTCCAGGGCGAGCGTGAGATGGCGGCGGACAACAAGACGCTGGGCCGCTTCCACCTGGATGGCATCCCTGCGGCTCCCCGTGGCGGCCCCCAGATCGAAGTGACCTTCGACATCGACGCCAATGGCATCGTCAATGTGTCGGCCAAGGACCTGGGCACGGGCAAGGAACAGAAGATCACCATCACTTCTTCCACTAACCTGTCCAAAGAAGACATCGACAAAGCGGTGAAAGAAGCGGAGCAGTTCGCCGAGCAGGATAAGAAGCGTCATGAGGAGATCGACGCCCGTAACAACGCTGAGAATCTGGCCTATTCCACCGAAAAGAGCTTGAACGACCTGGGCGACAAGGTGACGGAAGAGGAGAAGAAGCCCATCACCGAGCAGATCGAAAAGCTGAAAGAGGCGCTGAAGGGCACAGACATCGAAGCCATCAAGCGGGAGAGCGAAGAGCTGACCAAGCGGTATTACCCCATTGTGGAAAAGGTCTACAAAGAGCAGGCCGAGCAGAATGGGGCCCAGGGCCAGCCGGAGGGCGCTGCCAACCAAGGGCAGGGGCCGGAAGGCAACGTATATGATGCAGACTACAAAGTCGTGGACGACGACGAGAAAAAAGACTGATTGAATTGACAGACCCGTGAGGGGCGGCCGGCCACCGGCCGCCCGCCGCGGGTTTTTGCCGAAGGAGGCTACTATGCCTGAACAGAGAAAAGATCTCTATGAAGTGCTGGAATTGCAGAAAGGCGCTTCGGAAGAAGAGATCAAAAAAGCATATCGACGGCTGGCAAAAAAATACCACCCGGACCTGAACCCCGGCAACAAAGAAGCCGAGGAGAAGATGAAAGAGGTCAATGCCGCCTATGAGATTTTGTCGGACCCGGAAAAAAAGGCCCGATACGACCAATTCGGCCATGCAGGGGTCGATCCCTCCTACGGGGCCGGCGGCGGTGGCTATGCCCAATACGGCGGCTTCGAAGATTTTGACCTGGGCAGCATTTTTGACAGCTTTTTTGGCGGCGGCATGGGGGCGCAGACCAGGCGTAACGGGCCCCGCCGCGGCGAGAACATACAAGTCAACCTGAACCTGACTTTTGAAGAGGCGGCGTTTGGCTGTGAAAAAGAGATCACGGTCAACCGGGTGGAAAAGTGCCCGGATTGCAATGGCACAGGGGCTAAGCCGGGCACCTCGGCAGAGACTTGCCCGGATTGCCACGGCACCGGCCAGGTGAAGACCACCCAGCGCACGGTGTTTGGCGTGTTTTCCTCTACGGCGCCCTGCTCCCGGTGCCACGGCACCGGCAAGATCATCAAAGAGCCCTGCTCCACTTGCCGGGGGACCGGGTCTGTGCGCAAATCCCGCATGCTGACGGTCAAGATCCCCGCCGGTATCGACAACGGCCAGACCATCTCCATGCGGGGCGAAGGCCACGCAGGGGCCAACGGCGGCAGCCCGGGCGATATTTATGTGACGGTCAACGTCAAGCCCCATGCGCTGTTCAAGCGCCGCGGGCAGGATGTGATGATCGAAATGCCCGTTACTTTTGTGCAGGCCACCCTGGGGGCGGAACTGACTGTGCCTACCATCGATGGCAAGGTATCGTACAACATGCCGGAAGGTACCCAGCCCGACACCATCTTCCGCATACGGGGCAAGGGGATCCCCAACTTAAACGGCCGCGGCCGGGGCGACCACTATGTCAAAGTGAAGATCGAGATCCCGCGGAACCTGAACCATGAACAAAAAGAGATCTTGCGCAAATTTGACGACAGCATCGGCGATGGCCAATACAAAGAGAAAAAAGGATTTTTCGATAAAATGAAAGATCTGTTCAAATAAAGAGCCCCAAAAAAGGCCGCAGGTGCATGAACTGAACCAGTAAAAACGGACAATAGACAAAAGGCCCCCTAATGTAGGAAAATAGAACTACATTAGGGGGTCTTAGTATGTCAGGAAAAAAGGGA
>CAJFRA010000061.1 GCA_904419295.1 Candidatus Pseudobutyricicoccus lothianensis | reverse complement strand
CTTCTAAACTTAGTTTTTGCTTTTGTGGCATAACAATGCTCCCTCCATGTTTGACAGTGTTTTATTTCACTGTCTCTCATAGAGGGAGCATATCACTTTGCTGCCGCCCCTCAATCAATAAATGAACGGGTGAATTTCCATGCCCACTGCAGGCTTCTGGGCCGGCGTTGCTTATTTCAGTTTTGCACCGTCCTGGAAGGCGTTGCCCACCTTTTCCGCCACCCGCCGGTAGCTGTTTTGTACAGGGTCGAAGGAGATGGCCTGCCACTTTTCCGGGTCGATCTTGCCGTCTTCGCCCACGATGCTCTCATCAGCGCTGACGTTTACGATCTGGCCGATGATGTTCCCATCTTCGTTGACTTTGACCAGTGTGCACTCCAGGGCCAGGGGGAACTCATCCACCACAGGGGCGTCCACAAATTCGCTCTTGGTGACATGGAGCCCGGATTTCTGCATCTTCTCCGGCTCCTGGTTGGCCGAGACCAGGCCCACATAATCGGCCTCCACCACATGGGCCACGTCGGCAAACGCCACGGTAAAGGCCCCTTTTGCCTTGATATTGGCTGTGGTCCTATGGCTGCCGCTCAGGCAGAGGACGACTTTGTCCCGGCTGTAAAGGCCACCCCAGGCAGCGTTCATCACATCGGCGCTGCCGTCTTCATTGTAAGTGCCCACCATCAGCACTGGCAGGGGATAAAACCAGGGATTTGCACCAAAATTCTTTCTCATATCGGTTCCTCCTTCGCATCGTCCGGCTCCTTGGCCCAGAGCCCGGCAGGGCCCGGATGCCCGGTGGCCGTATCATTTTTTTGCTGCTTCTATCATAACGCCCTTTGGGCTAAAACAGAAGTGTCGTTTGGTTCTCCGGCATCAAGTTTGCCGTTCATAGTGTATCTCATTTTCATCCGCATGCCCCTGTATGAAGGCTTTGGCCGCCGCCTGCACGAAGCTCTGCACCGTGGGGGTGGGGTCGTGGGAATAGAGCAGGCCGAAGGGGATCTCGTGGCTCCATTCCACCGGGATGATCTTCAGCAGCGGATGGACATTGGCCCACTGGGGCACAGCCATCATCAGCATATTCTCATGCTCGCACTGGTTGAAGGCCTCCAGGTTGTAAAAAGAAAAGTCCACGATCTCAATTTCCGGGTGATGCTCCCACAGGTCGTCCCGGAGCAAGTCGGTGTATTTGCTCCAATTCCGCTGCATCAGCATCAGCTTTTGCCCATAGAGGTCCTGGACCGCCAGACGCTTTTTCTGGGCCAGCGGATGGTAGATGGAGACGGCGCAGCAGATGGGCACCCGGGACAGCTCCTGGGCGTCGCAGCCCCGCAGCGCCAGCATGGTGTCATCGAAGATGCCGGCGACCACATCGATGTTCTGCCCCAGGTTCTTGAGGATCTCCCGGGCGTTTTCCGGCGTGTTCTCAAAGTTGATGATCTCAAACTTCAGGTCGGGGCACTGGGCGTGGATGCGGGGCCACAGCTCCATCAGGAACTGGCAGGGCGTCATCAACGAGCTGCCCAGGCGGATCATGTTGGCATTGCTCTGCATGGCGTTTTTGGCCCGGACCTGGGCCTCTTTGGCATACTGTATCATGTATTTGGCGTCCTGGTAATAGGACTTGCCTCCGTCGGTCAGCGTCAGGCCCCGGGGCGTCCGGTGAAACAGCTGCACCCCCAGGGTGCTCTCCAGCAGATTGATCTGCTTCATCACTGCGGTGGATGAGATGAACATGGCTTCGCCCGCCTTGGAAAAGCTGCCGGCATCGGCCACTTGAATGAATGTATCCAGTTGATGGTTGTACATGACCGGGCTCCTTGCTCCCTTTCTCCAGATTCCCTGGCGTTGGCATTTTAGTATAGTATATCACAAAAATCGCAAATAGGAACAGGCTACCACACTTTTTCCACGCACTGCAGCCGCAAGGGAGAGAAAAGAGGCCTGGCGGTAAAACGCCGCCAGGCCCTATCATCGTATTCCTGTACCAGATGGCCCCATGCTATGCCTGTGCAGGGCGGTTTGCCCGGCCTACCGGCCAAAATAGGCCTGGATCTCCTTCATCCGCCCAGTCTGGACCACATGGAAGGGGCAGCGGCGGTCACAGTGGCCGCACTGGATGCAGTCGCCCGCCTTCTTTTCCAGCTGGTCGTAATGGTCCTTGGCCAGCGGATCCCCGGCCTGTGCCAAATCGTAATATTTGTTGATCAAGCCCACATCCAATCCGGCCGGGCAGGGCTGGCAGTGGTTGCAGTAGACGCAGGCCCCTGCGGCGTCTTTTGGCGTAAAGGTGCCCAGCACCGAGTAATCCCGCTCTTCGGGCGAAGCCTCCAAAAAGCCCAGCACCCGCTCCAAATCCTTCCGGTCCCGGACGCCGGGCAGCACGGTGAGGACCCCCGGCTTATCCAGCGCGTACTGGATGCACTGGTATTCGGTGAGGGCCTGGCCAAAGGGGGAGGTCTTGGCGTCCAGCAGCTGACCGCCGCTGAAGGCTTTCATCACCGAAATGCCCACCCCTTCTGCCTGGCACCGGCGGTAGAGGGCCATGCGCTCTTCTGCGCTGCCGATGGCGTAGTTGCCGTGGTGATAGTCGTAGCCCGGGTTGATGCTGAACATCAGCAGGTCCAGAATGCCCAGGTCCAGCGCCCGCTCCACCACCCGGGGCGTGTGGGAGCTCATGCCGATGTGGCGCACCGTGCCTTCCCGCTGCAGCTGCTGGATGTAATCCAACACGCCGTTGTCCAGCACTTTTTGCAAGTCCGCCTCTTCATCCAGGCAGTGGAGAAAGCCAAAATCGATGTAATCGGTCTTCAAGGCTTCCAGCTGCCAGCTGACAGACCGTTTGATGGTGTCCAGGTCCGTGGTCCAGCCGTATTTGCCGCCCTGGTAGTTGGCGCCGAAATGGATCTGGAAATAGACTTTGTCCCGCTGCCCGGCCATGGCTGCCCCATAGGCGGCAAAGGGGGCGGCATCTGCCGACGCCATGTCAAAGAAGTTGATCCCTTTTTCCATGGCCAATTCCGCCGTGGCCCGGATCTCCTTGTCGCCGCTGGCGCCGATGGAGCTGGCTCCCAGCCCCAGAATGCTGATCTGTTCTTCCCCATGGGGTAGTTTCCGATATTCCATACGATCTCCTCCTAAATGACACACATTTCCTTCCACTTACCACTTTTATATCGAATGCCAAAGGCGACGGACCGGGCCAGCCAATCCAGTCCCATGGCGATCCAGACACCCAGTATGCCAAGGCCCAGGGCCACGCCCAGCAGCAGGGCGGAACCCAGGCGGAAAACCACCATGGAGCCCACCCCCACCCACATGGTATAGCGGACGTCTCCTGCCGCTCGCAGGCTGTTGGGCAGGTTGAACGAGGTGGGGTGCAGCGCCAGGGCCATCAGGTTGTGCAAAACTATGAGCACAGCGGCCAGGCGCAAAGTCTCGGGCTCCAGCTGGTAAAAGGGCAGCAGCACCGGCAGCAGCAGGCAGACGCCAAGGCCCAAGACCGCCAAAGACCAATAGGAGATCCCCATGAGCTTTTTGGTATAGGCTTGGGCCTGCTCCTCTTCGCCAGCCCCTACGCACCGGCCCACCACCGGCACAATGGCCAGGTTGACCGCATTGACCACCATAACGGCGATCTGGTCGATGCTGCCGGCCACGCCGTTGGCGGCGATCTGCACAGTGCCGAAATGGGAGACGATGCTGACCATCAAGACTTTGCCCAGGGCAAACAGGCCGTTCTCCACGCCGCCGGGCACGGCGATGTGCAGCAACCGCCTGATCTCACCGGCATCCCAGGCGAAAATGTGGCTCCACCGCAGCCGTACCGCCTTGCCCGGCCGGAAAGCCAGCACCGTCATCACCACGGCGGCAAACGCCCGGGAGAGCAGCGTGGGCACTGCCACGCCCGCGACCCCTGCCTGCAGCACATGAACGCCGATATAATCCCCCAGCAGGTTGATCAGGTTCATCCCCAGGGAGATATACATGGTCACGCTGGTGCGCCCCAACACCCGGTAAAGGGCGGCGCCGGCATTGTAAATGCCCAAAAAGGGGAAAGAACAGGCCGTGATGACGAAATAAGTCAAGGCGGCTTCCATGACAGGGGGTTCCACCGCGCCGAAAAACAGGCGCAAGATCCCCTGCCGCAAGACCAGGCCAAGGGCCATGATGCCCGTGGACAGCAGGGCCGAGACCATGGCCAGCTGCCCGGCCGAAAAAGCGGCCCGCTCCGGCTGCTCTCTGCCTAAATATTAGGAAATCACCACGGCGCCGCCGGTGGTCAGGGCCGCCATGACGGTGATGATGAGGTAATTCACCATATCCACCAGGGCCACGCCGGATACCGCCGCCTCCCCGGCCGATGAGACCATCATGGTATCCACCATGCCCACCAGCATGGCCAGCACCTGCTCGACCACCAGCGGGGCCAGCATACGGCGCAGGTCTTGTTTCTGGTAAAGCATGGCGTACACCTCCCTTGTCTCCCATACAAAATCATGCCAGGGGCTGCCGCCTGGTGCAGGCCCTTCTCGATAGGACTATTATAAATTATGGAAGGCAAAAATGTAAAATACTTATGTTGGATGACACGCCATGCTCAAACAGCATGATAATGCCGGATATGCCTTGACTTTCCCCTGGAAACACGGGATAATAAAGCATACCATTTTGGTATGCTAGGAGGGAACACCTTTGGATCTGAGGTTATTGGAATATTTTCTGGCAGTGGCCAAGGTGGGGAACATCACCCGGGCGGCGGAACTGCTCCACGTCACCCAGCCCACCATCAGCCGGCAGCTGACGGACCTGGAAGAGGCTTTGGGCGCCAAACTGCTGCTGCGCGGCAAACGGTAAGTCACCCTGACCGATGCCGGCGTGCTGTTCCAGCAGCGGGCGGCGGAGATCCTCTCTCTAATGGAAAAGACCAAACGGGATCTGGCCGATCAAAACGACCTGTTGGGCGGCACGGTGGCCCTGGGGTGCGTCGAATCCTGCGCTTCCCAGATGCTGCCCGCCGCCATGGCCGATTTTTCCCGCCTCCATCCCCAGGTGCAGTACGAGCTGTACAGCGCCGATGGGGACGATATCCGGGCGAAATTGGACCGGGGCGAACTGGATTTCGGCATTTTGCTGGAACCGGTGGAAGCGGCCAAATACGACTATATCCGCCTGCCCTATTGGGAGGATTGGGGCCTGCTTTTGCCCAAAGAGGACCCCTTGGCCCAGCGGGAGTCCATTGGAAAAGAAGAGCTGCTGGCCCTCCCCCTGAGCTTGCCCCGGCGCGAGATCGTGCAAGACAGCATTGCCAGCTGGTTCGGTGTGGAGCGCAGCCAGCTGCATATTTTTGCCCAACACACCCTGCTGAACAATGCCGCCCTATTGGTAGAGGCAGGGCTCTGCTATGTGGTGTGCGTCCGCGGCTCATTCACCATTTGCGGCAAGCCGTCTCTCTGTTTCCGCCCCTTTGCACCGGCCCGTACCACCGGCCATGTGCTGGCCTGGAAAAAGAACCGCATCTTCCACCCGGCAGCCAGCTGTTTCCGGGCCTACATCCGTGAAAAGCAGGCCGCGCTCTAACTTTGCCGGTGGGTCTGCCCCTTGGCACCGGCTATCCATCGATGTGCAGTGCGAAGAACGATGGCAGGACCCATACCAGAACTTTTCAACGATCAAATGCACCCAATAGGCGCAGAAAGGAAATCTATAATGGAACGGATGCACTCTGTTACAGTGGGAAATGAACGGCGCCCCTACCCCGCCGGTACGCCCTTCCGCAACATTGCGGAAGACTTTCAGCCCCAATATGCCAGCGATATTTTGTTGGTGGAGCGGAATGGGAAGCTGTGTGAACTGTGTAAGACATTGGACCGGGATTGTACGTTGAAGATGCTCACCATCCAGGACAAGCCCGGTATGCAGACCTATGAGCGCAGCGCGATCTTCTTGCTGTTAAAAGCCTTTTACGATGTGCTGGGCCATGACCGCATCGACCGGATTTCTGTGGAATACTCGCTGAGCCATGCACTGTTTCTTTTGCCCAGCGGCCGTTTTCAGCTGGACCAGGCGCTGCTGGAGCAAGTGGAATGCCGCATGAAAGCTCTGGCAGACAAGGCCATTCCCATCCGCAAGCATTCCGTTCCCACCGATGATGCCATTGCATTCTTCCGTGAGAAGCAGCTTTACGACAAGGCAAAGCTGCTCCGTTTCCGCATGAGCTCCCGTGTCAATTATTACGAGTTGGATGGCTTTCCCGATTACTTTTATGGCTATATGGTGCCGGACACAGGCTATGTGAAAAATTTCAAGCTGGAGCTGTTCCAGGACGGTCTGATCCTCCGCCTGCCCGACCCTTCGAACCCTGGGCAGCTGTCTCCTTTCCGGCCATCTGCAAAAGTATTCCAAGCCTTACATGCCGGCAGTCAAACTTCCAGAGCACTCAGCATACCCACAGTGGCCGATCTAAATGAAACCATTTGCCGGGGAGAATTCACCCAGCTGGTCTTGGCCACAGAAGCCATGATGGAAAAACAGATCGGCGATATTGCAGAGAATATCGCCAAGCGCCCGGACGTTCGCTTCGTCATGATCGCAGGCCCTTCTTCTTCTGGCAAGACCACCTTTTCGCACCGGCTCTCCGCCCAGCTCACCGCCTGCGGATTGCACCCTCACACCATTTCTACAGACAATTACTTCAAAGACCGCATCGAGACACCGCTGGATGAAAACGGCCAGCCCGACTTTGAGAGCCTCAGCGCCATCGATGTGGAGCAATTCAACCGGGATATGAACCGGCTGCTCCAGGGGGGATCTGTGGAACTCCCCCACTTCAACTTCAAAAAAGGGATCCGGGAGTACAATGGAGACACCCTGGCTCTGGGGCCGCAGGATATCTTAGTGATCGAGGGGATCCACTGCCTCAACGATGGATTTTCCCATGCCCTGCCTCAAAAAAGCAAATTCAAGATCTATATCAGCTGCCTGACCGTGCTGAATGTGGACGACCACAACCGGATCCCCACCACCGACGCGCGTCTGTTGCGGCGCATCGCGCGGGACGCCAGGACCCGCGGCTACAGCGCCCAAGCCACGATCCAGATGTGGCCTTCTGTCCGGCGGGGCGAGGAAAAGAATATTTTTCCTTTCCAAGACAGTGCCGATGCGATCTTCAATTCGGCCCTGTTCTATGAGATCGCCTTGCTCAAGCCCTATGTGGAGCCGCTGCTGTTCCAGATCTCCCCCAATTGCCCGGAATACCAGGAGGCCAAACGCTTGTTGAAATTTTTGAGCTATTTCCTTGCGGTCCCTGCAGATGCGGTGCCGCAGACTTCTCTGATTCGAGAATTTATTGGCGGGGGCCTTTTTCTGGACTGAACAAGAGAGGGCGAAAAGCCGCCGGTGGAAAGCCATAGACGCTCCTCCCTCCGGCGGCTCTCTTCTATGCAGTCATCGTCCAATAGCAGCTTTTAAACTCCTCATCCGTGATCCGCTGCAAGTCTGCTACGGTCTGATCCCGGCTGCCGAACAGCCCTTCCTCTAAAAATTCTTCTCCGGTTTGCTGCGAACGCCGGATGGTCTCCTGCCCTCTGCAGAGGCAATCACAGCTTTACACGTAAGGCACCCAAACAGCCCTAACCCTGCCTCTATTCCGATCATTCTCTTTCCTGACGATCCTTTTCACGAGCTCAGCAAAGTTTTTCAGCAGCGCATTAGGCTGTTTCATCCTCGTTTCCTGCAAATGAAGTGCTATAATAAAGTTGTAACGGAAGTGGCTAATAAGATATAATCAATTTTACAAAGAAAAGAGGTACACATTATGCCACAAAGTTACACGCCAG
>CAJFRA010000060.1 GCA_904419295.1 Candidatus Pseudobutyricicoccus lothianensis | reverse complement strand
GCCTTTTGGTTTTGTCTGGTCAACTCTACCTTAACACAGGTCACTCCTATTCGCTATTTATTTCTTTGATTTGTTACACATCATTGTAACACCTACAACAACGGGGAAGAGCGGGCCGAAAACCCTCTTGCAATTTGCCCCATTCGTTGGTAGAATAGAAACATGATTTTGTGCATTCTTGCACGACTTTGCTACAGACGGGAGTAGAGAAGCACTTGGACGAGCCGCCGTTAGCCTGGAAAACGAACGACAAAAAATGGAGTCATAGCGAACAGATGCCGCTGGAAGACAGGGGCTGTGTTTGCTGTGACTTTTCTTTTTGGGCTGGGGCCGGCAGGGTCCAGGTTTTTGACATAGAAAAACGAGACCATCGAATATTCTGAGGAGGAAACATCGACCATTATGGACACACACAGTATCGTGCTTATCGCAGTGCTGGCGGCGTTGATCGCCATGTCGGCCTATTTTTCCGCCACCGAAACAGCCTTTACGTCCTTCAACCGCATCCGCATGAAGAGCATGGCGCAAAGTGGCAGCAAAAAGGCCCAGCTGGCCCTCGACCTGTCAGAAAACTACGATAAGCTCCTATCGACGATCCTGATCGGCAACAACATCGTGAACATCACATCGGCTTCTTTGGCCACCGTGCTGTTCACCCGGTATTACGGCGATGGGGGCGTCACCCTATCCACCGTGGTGATGACGGTCTTGGTCCTGATCTTCGGCGAGATCTCGCCCAAGAGCGTGGCCAAAGAATCGCCGGAACGGTTCGCCATGTTTTCGGCTCCCATCTTGCGGGTCTGCCTCATGGTGCTGGCGCCGGTGAACTGGCTTTTTATGCAGTGGAAAAAGCTGCTGTCCCGCGTATTCAAAAGCCATGAGGAACAGGGCATCACAGAAGAAGAGCTGCTGACCATTGTGGATGAGGCCCAAAGCGAAGGCGGCATCAACGAGCAGGAAGGCGATCTGCTGCGCAGCGCCATTGAGTTCCACGAGCTGGATGTGTTCGATATCTTGACGCCCCGCGTCGACGTGGTGGCGGTATCGGAAAAAGAGACGCCGGAAGAAGTGGCCGAACTGTTCCGCACCACCGGTTTTTCCCGCCTGCCCTATTACGAAGGCACCATTGACAACATCGTGGGCGTTGTGAACCAAAAGGATTTTTACGGCCGGGAGGACTGGCACGCCGATGTGAAGAGCGTAGTCAAACCGGTGCTGTTCATCACCGATTCCATGAAGATCGCCCGGCTGTTGCATTTGCTCCAGCAGAGCAAAGCCCACATGGCGGTGGTGACCGACGAGTATGGCGGCACAGCTGGCATCGTGACGCTGGAAGATGTCATAGAAGAACTGGTGGGCGACATTTGGGACGAACATGACAAAGTAGAACAGGATGAGATCCAACAGTTGGGCGGCAACCGCTACCGCATTGAAGGCTCTGCCTATCTGGACGATATGATCGAACTGTTCGGCATGGATGAGGAAGAGATGGAGGACCACGATGTGACGACGGTCAACGGTTGGGTGCTCCGTGTGCTGGGCCATATCCCCACAGTGGGCGAGACGTTCCAGTATGACAACTTGACGGCAAAGGTGACCAAGGCGGATGAGCGCCGGGTGATCGAGCTGGAAGTGATAGGCGCTTAAAAGTGCCGCTTTGTGGGGCGGCCCTGCCGCCAAGAGAACAAGGGCAGCTGTTTCCCGGAGGGGCAGCTGCCTTTTTTTTTAAAGCTGCACCGGTTGGCAGAGAGCGGTATGGGATGGCAAAGCCGCTGGCCGTGGAAGCACGCCGCCCATGGATGCGGCGTTTCGCCGGCAGCAGCCCCCGGCAGGGGGATGGCCTGCTATGCAGTGCAAGGGCGCAGAGTGGAAAGAAGGGCTATGTAGCATTGCAGCGATGCGGCTCTGCTATGGGGAGAGGAACAGAGCCCCCCTATGGGGGCATGAGCTAGGCGGCACTTGGCGGCTAGCGCAGGCCGCTATGGCACCAGTAGGATGACGGCTGTCACGGCAGATCGGCCCAGGGCAAGTGTTGCATGTAGAGACCGGACAGACCATCCCGCCCCCCTGGGGGCGGGATCCTGCCGTTTTTAAGGCATGGAAAGAGGTAGCGTGCAGCATATCGACGAAATTTGACAAGAAATAAAAAGAGAAGATATGAGAAATATCCAGTTGACAAACGGGATGGAGCGTGCTACTATGCACTTGTAGACAACAACCCCCTCCCAGGGGGGTAGGGATAGGAGGAATGGCAGTGTCCGTTCATTTTGACAAAAGCATCGATAACCGCCTGGCGGCCATCGAAGGCCATGTGAGAGCCGTGCGGCAGATGATGGCGGAAGACAAATCCTGCGAAGACATCTTGTTGCAGATCTCCGCCATCGAAGGGTCGCTGAACAAGCTGGGCAAGATCATTTTGAAAGAACATCTGAACCTCTGCGTCAAAGAGGGCATCGAAAACGGGGATACCGATATTTTGGATCGGTTCAATACGGTGCTCGACAAATATCTATAATGCAATGAGAATCAGTGCGTCAGGCAGGAGGGAAACATATGCCGAAAGCCAGTGAAAAGACCATGCAGGAGCATGAGCACGAAAAAGAGACCATCCCGGCAGAGCAGAATGCCGAATCTTGCGGCTGTGGGGAGCATCACCATCATCACCACGAAGACGGAGAATCTTGTGGCTGCGGGGAGCATCACCATCACCACCATGAGGACGGAGAGCCCTGTGGTTGTGGCGAGCATCACCATCACCACCATGAGGACGGAGAGCCCTGTGGTTGTGGCGAGCATCACCACCATCACCACGAAGACGGAGAATCTTGTGGTTGCGGGGAGCACCACCACCATCACCATGAGGACGGGGAAGCCTGCGGCTGCGGGGAGCATCACCACCATCACCACGAAGACGGAGAATCTTGTGGCTGCGGGGAGCACCACCACCATCACCATGAGGACGGGGAAGCCTGCGGCTGCGGGGAGCACCACCATCATCACCATGAGGACGGAGAGCCCTGTGGCTGCGGGGAGCATCACCATCACCACCATGAGGACGGGGAAGCCTGCGGCTGCGGGGAGCACCACCATCATCACCACGAGGACGGAGAGCCCTGTGGTTGTGGCGAGCATCACCACCATCACCACGAACACACACAGAACCATGGGGGTGTGCGCCGGGTCTACATCATTGAGCACTTGGATTGCGCCAACTGCGCGGCAAAGATCGAACGGAAGATCAACGAGCTGCCGGAAGTGGAAGAGGCGACGCTGACCTTTGCCACCAAGCAGCTGCGTGTGACGGCCAAAGACCCGGATGCGCTGCTGGAGCAGATGCGGCAGATCGCCCGGACTGTGGAGCCGGGCGCCACCATCGAGCCCCGACCGGTGCAAACAGCGGGCAACCGCCGCAAGGTCTACATCATTGAGCATTTGGATTGTGCCAACTGTGCGGCCAAGATCGAACGGAAGATCAACGAGCTGCCGGAAGTGGAAGAAGCGACGCTGACCTTTGCCACCAAGCAGCTGCGTGTAACGGCCAAAAATCCGGACGCGCTGCTGGAGCAGATGCGGCAGATCGCCCGGACTGTGGAACCGGATGCCACCATTGAGCCCCGGCAGAGCCAGCCGGGCCTGCGGGAGGCTACCTATATCATCGAGCACTTGGATTGCGCCAACTGTGCAGCAAAGATCGAACGGAAGATCAACGAGCTGCCGGAGGTGGAAGAGGCGACGCTGACCTTTGCCACCAAGCAGCTGCGTGTGACGGCCAAAGACCCGGACGCACTGCTGGAGCAGATGCGGCAGATCGCCCGGAGCGTAGAGCCGGACGCCACCATCGAGCCACGTCAAAAGCAGCCGGCAGCGGCGGCCAAACAGGCGGGCCACAAAGAAGACGATGGGGAAAAACAGGCCCTGTGGGCGATCTTAGCCGGCGCCGCGCTGTTTGTGCTGGGCGAAGTGTGCTCCCGGTGGGATATGCCTTTGGTGACCACTGGCATGTTCTTGGTGGCCTATGTCATCCTGGGCGGCAAAGTGCTGCTGACGGCAGGCAAAAACCTGACCCGGGGCCATGTGTTTGACGAAAACTTCTTGATGAGCCTTGCCACATTGGGCGCGCTGGTCATCGGCGAGTTTGCCGAGGCAGTGGGCGTCATGCTGTTCTACCGGGTGGGCGAATACTTCGAGCACCGGGCAGTGGAAAAGAGCCGGAGCCAGATCATGGAGGCTGTGGACCTGCGGCCAGAAGTGGTGGAACTGGTGGAAGGCGAGAGCGTGCGCACCATCGGCGCGGCGGAAGCCCAGGTGGGCGACATCGTCCAGGTGCGCCCGGGCGACCGCATCCCCTTGGATGGCGTGGTGCTGGAAGGCGAGAGCCGCATCGATACATCGCCGGTCACCGGCGAGCCTGTGCCGGTCAAAGTGACGGCGGGCGACAGCGTGACTTCCGGCTGCGTCAACACGTCGGGCCTGCTGAAGGTCCGGGTGGAAAAGGTGCTGGAAGAATCCATGGTGACCCGCATTCTGGATTCGGTGGAAAACGCGGCGGCCAGCAAGCCGAAGATCGACCGCTTTATCACCCGGTTTGCCCGCATTTACACACCTTTTGTGGTGGCGCTGGCCCTGGCCACTGCCATCATCCCCTCGCTGATCACCGGCGATTGGAACAAATGGGTCTATACTGCCCTGACCTTCCTGGTCATCAGCTGCCCCTGCGCCCTGGTGCTCAGCGTGCCCCTGGCCTTTTTTGCCGGCATTGGTGCAGGCTCGAAAAAAGGCATTTTGTTCAAAGGCGGCGTGTCGCTGGAAGCGATGCGGCATGTGCGCGCCGTCGTGATGGATAAGACAGGTACGATCACCAAAGGCAACTTTGTAGTGCAGCAGACCGTGCCGGCCGGTGCCCCCGGCGATGGGGAAAAAGCCGATGGGCTGCTGGCTCTGGCCGCAGCCTGCGAGAAAAATTCCACCCACCCCATTGGCACCAGCATCGTCTCGGCCGCCCAGCAAAAGGGCTTGGAAGTGGAGAGCCCCTCCGCAGTGGAAGAGATCGCAGGCCAGGGCATCCGGGCCACAGTGGCGGCGGGCCAGGTGCTGTGCGGCAACCGCAAGCTGATGGAGCGTTTCCAGGTGCCCCTGGGCGATCACCAAGACGAAGCCTATGGCACAGAGGTGCTGGTGACCCTCAACGGCCAGTTCCTGGGCTACCTGCTCATTGCAGACACCCTGAAAGAAGACGCGGCCGCGGCCATTGGCGAGATCAAGGGCCAGGGCATCCGCACGGTGATGCTCACCGGTGACGCCCAGAACAGCGCGGAAGCCGTGGCCAGGCAAGCGGGGGTGGACGAAGTGCACGCCCGGCTGCTGCCCGAGGAGAAGCTGACTGAGCTGCAAAAGATCCGCCAGAAAAACGGCGCGGTGATGTTCGTGGGCGACGGCATCAACGATGCTCCGGTGCTGGCTGGCGCCGACGTGGGCGCGGCCATGGGCAGCGGCGCCGATGCAGCCATCGAGGCGGCCGACGTGGTGTTCATGACTTCGGCTATGCAGGCGGTGCCCCAATCCCTCTCCATTGCCCGGCGCACCAACCGCATTGCCTGGCAGAACGTGGTCTTTGCCCTGGTGGTCAAAGCCCTGGTCATGGTGTTGGGCCTGGCCGGCTATGCCAACATGTGGGCCGCCGTGTTCGCCGATACCGGCGTGGCCATGATCTGCGTCATCAATTCGATCCGCATTCTGTACCAACACAAATAGAGAAAAGGGGCGCCGGCAGAGCCGCGGCCTGCACAGCCTGGGACCGGGCGCGTGCAAGGCAGAAGCGGGGACAGCCGGCGCTTTTCCTTTGTCTTGGCAAAAAGATGGGGCAGGGGGATTGACATAGAAGACAAAGATGATAAAATTAGTATAGTTTGTTGAAGCTAACAACGCGGGAAGCAGACGTGGAAAGGATGTGGCGATTGAAACTATGTTGGTGTTGAAGGATATCAGCTGGCATTTGCCAGAAAAGGAGATATTGCATGGGATCGACCTGACCGTGCCGGACGGCAAGCTGGTGGTCATCACCGGCCCCAACGGGGGAGGGAAGACCAGCCTGGCCAAGCTGATCGCCGGCATTGAAAAGCCGGACAGCGGCAAGATCTTGCTGGATGGCCGGCTGATCAACAACCTGGATGTGACAGAGCGGGCCAAGATCGGCATTGCCTATGCGTTCCAGCAGCCGGTGCGGTTCAAGGGCCTTTTGGTGCGCGATTTGATGGAGCTGGCCTCCGGCCGCAGCCTTTCGGAGGAAGAGCTGTGTGACAGCCTTTCCCAGGTGGGGCTGTGCGCCAGGGAATACATCGACCGGGAAGTGAGCGCCAGCCTTTCGGGGGGCGAAATCAAGCGGATCGAGATCGCCACAGTGCTGGCCCGCCGGGCCAGGCTCACGGTGTTCGACGAGCCCGAGGCCGGCATTGATTTGTGGAGCTTCCAAAACCTGATCCAGGTGTTCCAAAAATTGCGGCAGGAGGTAGACGGCTCCATCCTCATCATCTCCCACCAGAAGAGGATCCTGGAGATCGCCGATGAGATCGTGGTGATCTCCGGCGGGCGGGTGACAGCCCAAGGGCCTGGGGAAGCCATGCTGCCCCAGCTGTTCGACGGGGAAGAGCGGGCCCGGCCCTGCCCCATGGAAAGGGGGAACGACTGATGAACAAGATCACGGAAAAACTGTTGGAGGCTGTCTCCAACTGGAAAGGGGCGCCGGAAGGGGCGGCCTATAACATCCGGGAAGACGGGCTGTGCGCCGGCCGGCGCTCCACCGAGCACATCCGCATCGAATCCAAGCAGGACAAGCCCGGCATCGATGTGACCATTGCACCGGGCACCAAAGGCGAGCAAGTCTATATCCCGGCCTGCGTCACCCACAGCAAGGTGGATGACCTGGTCTACAACGATTTCTTTGTGGGCGAAGGGGCCGATGTGACCATCGTAGCGGGCTGCGGCGTCCATGCCGACGGGGAAGGGGAAGCCCGGCACAACGGCATCCACCGCTTCTTTTTGGGCAAAGGGTCCAAGGTGGTGTATCTGGAAAAACACTTGGGCACAGGCAATGGGACCGGGGCCCGCACCATCGACCCGGTGACAGAGATCCAGCAGGAAGAGGGCAGCACCATGGAGATGGAGACCACCCAGATCGGCGGCGTGGACTCCACCCGGCGGGTGACGAAGGCCACCCTGGCCGCCGGGGCGAAGCTGCTGGTGCGGGAAAGGCTGCTCACCGATGGGCAGCAGCAGGCCCTGACGGATTTTGTGGTGGACCTGAACGGGGACGACAGCGGCTGTGACCTGATCTCCCGTTCGGTGGCCAAGGGGAGCTCCCACCAGGAGTTCCGCTCCAGTGTGCGGGGCAACTGCCGCTGCACAGGCCACACCGAGTGCGACGCCATCATCATCGGCCAGGGCACGGTGAGCGCCGCCCCCGGGCTGGACGCCAACCACGCCGACGCCGCGCTGATCCACGAGGCGGCCATTGGCAAGATCGCCGGGGAACAGATCTTGAAACTGTGTACCCTGGGCCTGACCGAAGAAGAAGCCGAAGCCAAGATCGTGGAGGGCTTCCTGCGGTAGCCGGAAAGAAAAGAAGATCCCGCTCATCCATGGGGTGAGCGGGATCTTTCCGTTGGTCCAAAGGCGGTCGTATCAAGCGGTGCGCTGGCCGGGAAGTGCCAGGCGGGTGAGGATGGCGGTGGCCTGGGCCCGGGTGATGGGCTGGTCGCCCTGGAAAGCGCCGCTGGCGTCATTGCCCTGCAAAACGCGGGCCTGGTAGAGCAGCCGGATCTGCTGGGCATATGGGTCGCTGTCGGAGACATCCGGGGGCAGCGCCCCGGCATCCAGCACAGGCAATTCATCGGCAGGCAGCGCATTGGCAAAGAGGTAGGCCATCTGGCTGCGGGTGG
>CAJFRA010000059.1 GCA_904419295.1 Candidatus Pseudobutyricicoccus lothianensis | reverse complement strand
TTGTGCTTTGCTGCATAAAAAGTGGCCAGCAACGCTTGGCTGCTGGCCAGGAAAACTTTATATTTTTTCACTGTCCTCTTGACGGGTAGCGGTTCAAAGAGTGCTGCCGCCCCTTGTCTGTCTGCCGGCAAAGGCGGGCGGCGCGTATGCGCCGTTCAGCTGGACCACCCGCTGGCTCGGGTGGTTTTGCTGTTTGTCACTACATTTTAGATTCGTAATAAAAGTGTGTGATGATGTGGCCGATCCAGCAAACAGATAAGGCAGCACCTGTACAGAGAACCATAGAAACAAACACTTGATTTTGGGTAACGCCATAGGCTATCATGACCGCTATGGTCGCAAGGAATAGAAAGGTTGAAACAATGTCGAATGTTTTCGACTTTGCTTTGATGTTTACAAGTCGTGAGCGTTCATCTTCGTTGTCAATCAATTCTTTTCTAGTTGCTTCCTTGGAAAAGCTGCTGATAACACTGGTCATTCCCAACAGGGCTATGATGATTCCCAAAACTGCCAGTTTCACATCAAAGCCTGTGACAGTCATTGTGATAAGGCAAAAAACAGACAGGAGAAGCTGAACGATACCGCTCATCAACCCTCGCCGATTATAATTCTTCATACTTTTTATCCTCCCATTCTTTGTTTTCTTTTAGACAACATAATTCTTCAATGGTCACGCCGAACACCTCGGCCATACGATACGCCAGCATGAGAGATGGGCTGTATTGCCCCTTCTCAATGGATATAATCGTCCGTGAGGAAACATGGACCAAATCAGCTAATTGTTGCTGCGTCATTTTGGCCGCCGTTCGCAATTCTCTCACTTTTGTTTTCATGCACTCCCTCCCTGCTGATATGAAGTCAACTTCTTGTGAAGTTAACTTCATATTATCATGCTTTTATAAATTTGTCGAGGGGAAAGTGAAGCAAACTTCATAACAGTATTGACGGAGCGGAATAGCAGTCAGGCTGCTGTTCTTGTCTGTGTTTTGCAGTATGGTCCTTTGGCGTATATGGGCGCTCGCTGTGGGATTCTTTGGTGTGCTGTGTGCCGCCGCCAAAGGGGAGGGGCACGGCGCAAATAGAATTGAAACAAAAACGAAATTATGGTATAATACCGTCGGCGCCGTGCCGCGAGAAAAGTGGGGCGGTGCCAGCGATATATCATTTTGGGCCTTTTCCTATCTCTTGCAGGGCGGTGGGATAGGGTCCATTTGCCGCAGCCCGGGCCATGGGGCAAATGGCTGTTGAGCAATTGGGCGCGAGGCCATACTGTGCCCCGAAGACAAAGCCGGAGGCACAAAGAGAGGAAGCGGATAGTGAAATGGCGAAACAAAGGAAAAACAAACAGAATCTCCGCGGGCAGATCATGGGGGGATATACCCGGGTCATTTTCTGCATTTGCATTTTGGGCCTTTTGACCATCGGGTTTCTGGGAGCGTTGTTTTGGAATTATCAGACGCTCGACCAGATGGAACAAAACCGCTTGGAGATCCAGCAGGTGATCGTATCCCACTATGGGTGGCGGGCTCAGCTCAGCTCCAGCCTGCAAAGCGGGGAGGAATTCAGCGGTAGCCTAGACCCGACCTCCTGCTCCTTTGGGAAGTGGGTCCAGCAGAACATCAGCGGCGACCAGGCAGACCCTCAAGTGGTAGAACTGGTCCGGCAGGTGGAAACGCCCCACGAAGAGATGCACCAAGCCGCGGCAGATGTGCTGCAGACCAGGGAGAGGGACCCGGAGGCAGCCATAGAGCAGTTTAACCAAGAGGTGGAGCCTTACACCGATGAAGTGATCCAAGCCTTGGGGCAGATCGACACCTACTATACCCAGCAGGTAGACCAGGCAAAGGCCACGTTTCAGGCGCTGCTGCTCGTGATGCTTCTGCTGATCGTGGCGGTCACAGCGGGCATTGCCGTCTTTTCCGTCTGGTATGCCAAACGGTTGGTCGATCGGATCTCCAAACCTGTGGTGCACATGGCCAAATGGGCCAACCGGCTGGCATTGGGCGTGGTGGAATCGGAAGCCGATGCACAATTCCGGCAGATGCAGGAGGAGAACAAAGACAACGAAGTAGGCACTATGATGGGCGCCTTCCAAGCCATGGCGGATAACATCGAGCAAAATGTGAAGGTGCTCCAGCGGGTGGCGCAAGGCGATATGACCACTTTTGTCAATATCCGCTCCCACCACGACAGCCTGGGCAAGAGCCTTTATCACCTGGTGCAGTCCAACGACGCCGTGTTCAATGAGATCGTGGAGGCAGCCCACACCGTGGCCGCCGGCGCCGGGGAGATCGCCAGCGTCAGCCATTCGCTGGCAGAGAGCGCCACAGAGCAGGCCACGGCGGTACACAACCTGTCGGAAATGGTGCAGCACGCCAGTGAACTGATCCAGCACAGCGATGAAAAGGCCCAGCAGGCCAATCAGATCACGGAAAAGATCAAACAGGATACGCAGACCAGCAACCAGCATGTCAAGCTGTTGGTGGATAGCGTCATGCAGATCCAGCAGGCAAGTCAGCGCATCTCCGCCGTGATGAAATCCATTGATGACATCGCCTTTGAAACCAACATTTTGGCGCTGAACGCCGCCATTGAAGCGGCCCGGGCCGGTACGGCCGGCAAGGGCTTTGCCGTGGTGGCCGACGAAGTGCGGGCCCTGGCGCTGAAGAGCACGGAAGCGGCCGAGGAGAGCAAGACCCTGATCCAAGACAGCATCCGCCAAGCGGAACAAGGCAGCGCCATCGCCGCGGAATCGGCGGCGATCTTCGATGCCATCAACGAGGAGATCGAGCAGATCGTGGAGATCGTTGGCACGGTCTCCACCCTTTCCAGCGAGCAGCTGGCGGGCATCAGCCAGGTGAACGAAGAGATCAACCAAATTGCCGAAGCCGCCACCAGCAACGCGGCCATCAGCCAAGAGTTAGATGCAGCCAGCCATGAGATGAGCCGGCAGGCCGACATCTTGCGCCAGGCCATGCAGCGGTTCAACCTGCGCAAGCGGGCCCAGGGCCAGGCTTTTATCCCGCCGGAAAAACAAGGGGATGCCGCCTTTATCAGAGCGGCCAACGAAGCCTACCAGCATGCGGAGCAGACCGGCCATTTCGGCAACGAATACATCGACCCTGAGGGAGCGCAGATGGAATCTGCCCTGCTGGAAAAGTAATACCATTGAGCGCGAAAAAGCCGCCGGGCACTGGCGGCTTTTCTGCTGCTTGGGGCGCCGCGGGCTGCGGGCCCGCCTTGGCCCGGCAGGTTCCTTGGCAGGGGCTGCAGCGGGCCACACCCTGTTTTTTGGCGGAAAAACGCCGTATTCCGCCCAATGGCCGCCTTGACTTTCGGGGGACCGTATGACATAATGAAATCCATAGTAGTACAAAAAAATTGTTGATAATTTATGAAAAGGAGAGCAATTCAATGGGGATTTTATCGCGTTTTGCTGACATTGTTTCGGCCAACATCAATGCGCTGTTGGATAAGGCGGAAGACCCGGAAAAGATGATCGACGAGTACCTGCGCCGGGCCATGGAAGATCTGGCCGAAGTCAAGCAAGAGACAGCCGCTGTGATGGCGGAAGAGAGCCGCTGCAAGCGCCTGTATGAGCAGAACCAGGCGGAAGTGCAGAAATACATGGACCTGGCCAAAAAAGCCCTGGCAGCCGGCAACGAGGGCGACGCCCGCGTCTTTTTGAGCAAAAAACAGGAGCTGGAAGCAAACGCCGCTTCGCTGGAGAAGACATACCAGGCCGCACGGGCCAATGCCGACAAGATGCGGCAGATGCACGACAAGCTGACCGAAGACATCAATACCTTGAAGGCACGGCGCCAGAATGTGAAGGCCACCATGGCCGTGGCCAAGACCCAGCAAAAAGTCAACAAAGCCCAGCAGGCCTTTGACGGCGCCAACGGCGCCCTGTCGGGTTTTGCCCGCATGGAGGAAAAGGCCCAGGCCATGCTGGACCAGGCCAACGCCATGGCAGATCTGAACGAGAGACCGGCGGACCCGGCCGAAGAGCTGGAACGCAAATACTCCTCGGGTGGCAGTGGGGCAGTGGAAGACGAGCTGGCCAAACTGAAAGCCGAGATGGGGCTCTGATATGGGCCGCGGCGGCAGAGGAGGCGGCGGTGGCCGCAGCAGTGGCGGCGGAGGCGGCCGTTCTTCCGGCGGGCGCATGGGCGGCAGCGGCCGGGGAGGCCGCGGCGGCGGTGGATTCCGCCCTTCCCGGGGACCTTCTTTTGGCCCTGGGCCGGGCTTTGGCGGATACCGCCCGCCCCGGGTGGGCGGCTTTGGCTGGCGTCGGCCGGTGGGCCCTCCGCCCCCTCCCGGCCCCCGGCGGGGCGGGGGAGGTTGCCTTTCCAGCACGCTGATCGTCTCTGTGGTGCTGGTGGCAGTCTTGTTTATGATCTTTTCCGGCATGGGGCAGCTGATCGCCGGCCGGTCTTTTTCCGGCGGGGACATCACTGCCTCCACCGTGAAGCGGGAGCCGCTGGACCCCACCTATGTGACGGAGACCGGTTATTTCACCGATGAGCTGGGTTGGATCCGCAACCAGACCCAGCTGGAAAAAGGGATGAAAGCCTTTTACCAGGAGACCGGCGTGCAGCCCTACTTATACCTGACGGATACCGTCAACGGCACCACATCCCCCACGGCAGACGATATGGACGCCTACAGCAATGCCCTGTATGACCAGCTGTTTCAGGATGAAGGGCATCTGCTGGTGTTGTTCCAGGAATACAATTCCTCGGGCAACTACAACATGTGGTATGTGTGCGGCAGCCAGGCCAAAGTGGTCATCGACCAAGAGGCTGTGGACATTTTGTTCGACTATCTGGATCATTACTACTATTCGGATCTGAGCGAAGAGGAGATGTTCTCCACCGCTTTTTCGGAAGCGGCAGACCGGATCATGTCGGTGACCCGTTCCCCCTGGGTGACGGTGGCGGTCTGCGCCGCTGTGGTGATCGTGCTGGGCCTGGCCTATACCTGGTGGAAAAAGGCCAAGCAGCAAAAGAACCGGGAGGCGGAACAGACCAAAAAGATCTTGGAGACCGACCTGGAGACATTTAGCCAGAGCGAAAAAGACAAGACCCTTTCCGACCTGGAAGACAAGTACAAAGAATGACGCAAAGGCCCGCGGCACATCGCTGCGGGCCTTTGCTTACAATCTGGCGCAGGGTTGGGAGAAAGACGGATGGGCACCGGGCTTGCCAAAGAGGGCCGGGCCGGTTATCATGGTATAGATAGAACAGAAGGGGGAAAGCCTATGACACTGCGCCATTTCCGCATTTTTGTGGCCGTGTGCAAACAGGGGGGCATCACCAAGGCGGCAGAATCGCTGTACCTGGCCCAGCCGGCTGTCAGCTTGGCCGTGCGGGAGCTGGAAGAACACTACGACGTGCGCCTGTTTGACCGCATTGGCCGGCGGCTGTACCTGACGGAAGCCGGCAAGGAGTTTTTGGCCTATGCCGAGCGGATCTTGGCCCTGTGCGACGACTTGGAAAAAGGGGCACGCCAGTGGGATGAACAGTCGCCTCTGCACATCGGCAGCAGCATGACCATTGGCACCAAGCTGCTGCCCGGCCTGGTGCGCCGGTTCCGGCAGCAGTATCCCGCCGCCAAAGTGACGGTGGAGATCAAAAATTCCGGTTTCATAGAAAAGAAACTGCTGGAAAATGCCATGGATTTCGCCCTGACCGAAAGCGTGCCCCACAGCTCCAAACTGGTGTGCCGGCGGTTCATGCGGGACCATATGGTGGCCATTTGCAGCCCCCAGGACCCGCTGGCCCTGCGGGAGGCGGTGACCCTGGCGGAATTGCTGGCCCAGCCGCTGCTGCTGCGGGAAAAAGGCAGCGGTACGCGGGAGCTGCTGGACAGCGTGGCAGGGGCCCGGGGGCTGGCGGTGGAGCCAATGTGGGAGAGCGAGAACGCCCAGGCGCTGATCGAAGCCGTGGCCATGGGGCTGGGGGTATCTGTGCTGCCCTGGCAGCTGGTCAGCGACAGCATCCAGCGGGGCCTGGTAGCCCAGCTTCCCCTGGCAGATGCGGTGTTCCAGCGGGATTTCAACATCTTATACCACCCGGATAAATACATGACCAAACCGGCCCGGGACTTCTTGGAACTTCTCTCCCAAGCAGAGGCCCCTGTTTGAAAAAGCCGGTGAAGGCGAAAAAGGACTGGAACACAGCGAAGGCGTTCCAGTCCTTTTTGTACGAAGAGAGTGGACGGCGTCAGCGCACCTGGCCGTTGCCATGGACCACATATTTCCAGGATGTCAGCTCCTGCAGGCCCATGGGGCCCCGGGCGTGCATTTTTTGGGTGGAGATGCCGATCTCGGCCCCCATGCCAAACTCGCTGCCATCGGTGAACCGGGTGGAAGCGTTGATATAGACTGCCGCTGCATCCACCTGGGCGGCAAATTGGCGGGCGGCCTGCTCGTCTTGGGTGACGATGCATTCGCTGTGGCCTGTGCTGTACCGGCGGATGTGCTGGATGGCCTGGTCAATGCTGTCCACCACTTTGCAGGATAAGATGTAGTCGTTGTATTCCGTGGCGTAATCTTCCACCGTGGCCGGGGCGATGCCGGGCAGTATGGCCTGGGTCCGGGGGCAGCCCCGCCACTCCACGGCGCTCTGGTCCAGCCGGGCTTTGGCCCGGGGCAAGAATTCCGCCGCCACATCCTGGTGCACCAGCAGGCTTTCCGCCGCATTGCACACCGAGGGGCGGGAACATTTGGCGTTATACAGGATGTTTTCCGCCATTTGCAGGTCGGCGGCCCGGTCCACATACACATGGCAGTTGCCCGTGCCCGTTTCGATCACCGGGACTTTGGCGTTCTCCAGCACCGAGCGGATCAGCCCGGCGCCGCCCCGGGGGATGAGCACGTCGATCAAGCCCCGCAGGCCCATCATCTCGGTGGCCGCCTGGCGGGAGGTATCGTCCAGCAGCTGGATGCAATCGGGGCACAGGCCCTGCTGCTCCAGGGCTTGCCGCAGCAATTCCGCCAGCTTGGTGTTGGAGCGGAAGGCCTCTTTGCCGCCCCGCAAAAAGGCGGCGTTGCCCGATTGGAAGCAGAGCACGGCAGAATCCACCGTCACGTTGGGCCGGGCCTCATAGATGATGCCGATGACCCCCAGGGGCACCCGGACTTTTTCGATGTGCAGGCCGTTGGGGCGCTGGATGGTCTCCATCACCTGGCCCACCGGATCGGGCAGGGCAGCCACATCCCGGGCGCCCTGGGCCATGGCGAGTATGCGCTCTTTGGTCAGCGTCAGACGGTCGATCATGGCTTCCCGGACCCCGTTTTCACGGGCCAGCTCCACATCCCGGCTGTTGGCCTGCAAAATGGCGGGGATATTGCTTTCCAGGGCCTGGGCCATGGCGTGCAGGGCCCGCCGTTTGGTGCCGGTGTCGTACAGGGCCAGCTGGCGGGCGGCCTTTTTGGCCCGCAGGGCCATATCTTGCAGATGCTCCATGAAAATCTCTCCTTTGGTTCAGTGGGTTTGCGGGGTGAACAGGGTACCGGTGGGGATCCCGTCCAGCACGTCGTAGAGCAGGTTGGGGTCGGCCCCGTTGAGGATCACCATGGGAATGCCTTGGGCGGTGCACAGTTTGGCCGCCTGGATCTTGGTGCTCATGCCGCCGGTGCCCCGGGCCGTGCCGGAGCCGCCGGCAATGCTCTCGATGTGTTCGTCGATGACATCCACCACGGGGATCCGCTTGGCATGGGGGTTGTGGTTGGGGTCCTCGGCGTACAGGCCGTCCACATCCGACAGGATGATCAAGCCGTCGGCTCCCACCAGGCAAGCCACCATGGCCGACAGGGTGTCGTTGTCGCCGAACTCCAGTTCTTCAATGGCCACTGTGTCGTTTTCGTTGACGATGGGGATGGCCCCCATATCCATCAGGCGCTCAAAGGTGTTGCGGGCGTTCAGCGCCCGGTCTTCCCGGTCGAAGACGTCCCGGGTGAGCAGCACCTGGGCCACCTTGTGGCTTTTTTCCAAAAACAGTTTATCGTACAGGTACATCAGCTCGCACTGGCCCACCGCGGCGGCGGCCTGCTTGGATGGGGTGTCTTTGGGCCGGCAGGGCAAGCCCAGCTTGGCCACGCCCACACCCACCGCGCCCGAAGAGACCAAGATCACTTCGCGGCCGGAATTTTTGATATCGGACAGCACCTTGCACAGCCCTTCGAACCGGCGGATGTTGATGCGGCCGGTGTCATAGGTCAACGTGCTGGTGCCGATTTTGATGACGATTCGCTTCGCTTTGCTGAATGAGTCCATGGGTCTGCCTCCCAGCGCACAGGGCGCAAAATATGATTCAATTTACTATACCAAAATCGGGCCTTTCCGTCAACGGATGGAAGGGACTCAGGCGGAGCGCTGCTGTAGGTGTTACAATGATGTGTAACAAATCAAAGAAATAAATAGCGAATAGGAGTGACCTGTGTTAAGGTAGAGTTGACCAGACAAAACCAAAAGGC
>CAJFRA010000058.1 GCA_904419295.1 Candidatus Pseudobutyricicoccus lothianensis | reverse complement strand
GGCCACGTCTGTGTCGCGGATGGTGGATTCGGCATCCTGGATGTTCTCTTCCATGACGGACAGGTTGTTGATGGTGTGATCCAGACGGTTCTGGGTGGCGCCCAACGTACCGCGCATATCGGATACGCTGTTAATCGCGTCCTTAATCATGTTAACAGCTTTCTGTGCGCCTTCTTGTGTGCTGATGTCAACATCAGTCAGATTGAGCGCTGCAACGTGCATATCTTTAATCGATACTGCCAGTTGGTTAAAGTCATCGCTGGTATCACCGATCTGGAGAACCAAATCTTCACCCATGTTAGTCGCAGTGGTGGTAGCACTGGCGTTCGCGACACCCGTACCAGTTGTAGCCTTCGAGACGCCAGCGCCAGATACCTTCGCATTTTGTACTGCTTCCAAAACAGAATTATCCACAGTGCCCGAAGCGGTAGCATCTTTCAGCAAATCTTGGATTTGATCCGCAGTATAATCCTTAGAAGTATCAATTGTAATTACAACTGAACCGTCAGCAGACACTTTCGCACCTACCTGACTTGTAGTACCATGCGCAAAGGTAAACTCAGGCGTAATTGTACTACCAGCCGCATTCGTTGCATTGTCGACCTCAATCGACACATTCACACCAGCCGCGTTGGCCGCCGCAGCACCTGTGAATGTATAAATCTTACCAAGTTCAGCTGTGGAATCCATGGAGCCATCCAGCAACTTGATGCCGTTGAAGTTGGCGGAATCGGCGATGCGGTCGATCTCGCTCTTCAGCTGGTCGACTTCCTTCTGCAGCTGGGCACGGTCAGTCTCATTCTCATAGGTGCCGTTGGCGGACTGGGTGGCCAGCTCGACCATGCGGTTCAGCATATCGTGCACTTCGGTCAGAGCGCCTTCGGCGGTCTGCACCAGGCTGATGCCGTCTTTGGCGTTGTCCTGGGCCTTATCCAGGCCGGTGATCTGGGCGCGCATCTTTTCGCTGATGGCCAGACCGGCGGCGTCGTCACCGGCGCGGTTGATCTTGTAACCGGAAGACAGCTTCTCCAGGTTCTTGGACAGGGCAGAAGTGTTGTTGTTGTAGTTGCGGTAGGCGTTCATCGCCATGATATTGTGTTGAATACGCATAAAAAAGAGATCCTTTCTGTGTTCTCCGGGGAATTCCCTCTCCCCGGGCATTGATGGGTGATCCACGGTCCTTCTGCGGCCCGTAGCCGGCCGGGCAGGCCCAAAAGGACCGATCTATTCAGACAGGAGGGCTGCCTCCCGTTTGAAACAAATCTAGCGCAGGGGCTTTTTCTCCTTCCGCAGCCGCTGGATGCATTCCGGCGCTTCGCCTTTTTCCTCCACCAGCTTGGAACGGACGATGGCAAGTTCCCGGGGCGCTTCAATGGCGACCCGCGTGATCTCGCCAGTCTTCAAGATCTGTACCACGATATCATCCCCAATGGTGATATATTCCCCGGGATGGACCGTCAGCGATAACATGGAGCCACCTCCTTGCACGGGCAATTTGGAAAGGTATACCTTTTCAAACGGCTGTACTCATGGAACTTACATTTCTTTTATCGTCCGAATTCCCGATTTATTAAGGCTTCTGGGAAAAAATTTTTTCCGGCTCCCCTCGTTTTAGAAACGTATACCTTTTCGAAGTTGCAAAAAAGACGCCGGACTCCGCAAAACGGGAGGTCCGACGTCTTTTTTTGTTGTGCGCCCGCTAAAACTGGGCGTAGACGAATTGGGGGGCCGATGACAGGTTGGCCAACATGAAATAAGCGTAAAGCAGCATCATCAGCCCGTAAAAGCCGGCCACCAGGGCGGCAAAGCGCCAGCGGGGGCTTTCACGCAGCCGGCGCCGCAAAGCGGTAAAGGCTTTCATTCAGCTTCACCCAACCTTTCCAAGCAATGTGGGTATTGTCTTCAAAAAAATGGGGCGTGTATTCTTCGGTGGATAGGTCGGCCAGCTCGGCCCCATATTCCGCCGCGATGTCCCGGATCTTTTGGTAATAGGCTTGCCGGTTTTGCTGGGGGAAGCCCATGTAATCGTACCAGGGGCCGTTGACCGGCAGGCTGACCAGCAAAGGCCGGATGCCCAGATCGCGGCACACGTTGAGAAAACAGATCAGGTCACCGTACTCCGGCGATTGGGTGTAATCGGCCTGCTTCATCGAATCTTTTTTCGATTTGAGCATGGTGTTTTTGTAGAGGAAATAAAAATCATCGTTCATGCCAAACTGGTTGGTGGTGTTGGCTTTGGCCCCATCGGCATCGGCCTGGGTCTCCAGGGCGGCCCAATCGGGGGCAGGCCGGGGGGTGGGCTGGGGCGCATCGTGGCGGATGCCGGCGGCCTTGGCTTTGAGCAGCAGGCCAACGGTCATCTTTTCCTCTAAAAAAGTGGTCCACGCCTTATAATGGAGCTTATCCCACAGGGAGGCATCCTTTGTCACCAAGACCCGCTCATACAGCTCCACCCGTTCGCCCATGGCCGGGTCGGGCTCCAGCAGCTGTTTCGTCCGCTGGATGATGTATTCTTTGGTCTGTTGGGAGAGCTTGTCGTTTTTCAGCATCTGCACAAAGTTGTATTCGGAAAAACGGGAGGTGTACACCTCGGGCAGCACGCCGGAGGGCTTGAACCACTGGGGCGACAAGATCAACACCGCCTGATCCTGCTCCATGGCAGGGCCGATGGCGGCCAACGCCGTGGCGTGGAACAAAGATTGGTAGTAGCCCGCGCCGATGAGCATCAGCTGGAACGGCTGGCCGGACAGCACCTTGGCCGCGTGATAGGGGGTGCTGCGGCCATGGCGGAACTCCGAAGAGCCGAAGACCGGAATGGTGTTGGGCCCCAGGTTCTCGCAGATGGCACGGCTGTACAGCAGCTTTTCATCGTTGACCCAGGCGTTGAACTTGGGGTCGTTGAATTCCAGCCTGCGGCCTGCCAACACGTGGAGCCCGGTGGCCGTACACAAGAACAACAGCAGGGCCAGGCCGAAGGCTTGCAGCTTTTTCATGGGCTATGCTTTCTTTTGCCGCACCAGGTCGATGATCTTCTGGGGGGTGCCGATGTCTTCCCGGGTGACCTCCGATGGGGAGAGCACGATGCCAAAGGCGCTCTCCAGCTCTACCAGCAGTTCCACCACGGCCAGGGAATCCAGCAGGTCGTTTTCAAACAGGGGCAGGGACAGGTCTTGCCGGACGCAGTCGTCCTCGCAGATCTCCGCCAAAATGTCCAATACTTTTTCTTGCAGTTCCATTGCAGTTCCTCCTTATCCGATCAGCTTGCCCGAAAAGAGCAAAAAGCCGAACATCACAAAATTGAGCGTCACGAACCAGGACAGGGCACGGTACCACCGGTCCTGCTTGTGTTTTTTATAAAAGGACGATTTTTTCTGGTACACTTCCGTCAGGGCCAGCAGAACGCCGTGGTACAGGCCATACAGCAGGTAATGCAGGGCAAATCCATGCCACGCGCCCATGACCAGCATGTTGACCAGAAAGGCGCAGCAGGCGCCGGTGAGCTTGTCGGGGAACCACTTCCCCTTGATGCCCCGCATCAGCAAACGGGAAAACAGGTAATCCCGGAGCCATTGGGAAAGGGTGATGTGCCAGCGGTTCCAAAACTCCTTCACATCGTGGCTGACAAAGGGCTTGTCGAAGTTGTCCGGGGTGCGCACGCCCAGCAGGTAAGCGGCGCCCACCGCCATACGGCTGTAGCCGGCAAAATCGAAGAACATATAAATGCCGTAGGCATAGGCGTAGCCCAGGGCCAGCCAAACATTGGCCTTGGGGTCTGCCAGGCTGAGCAGCCGGTAGGCCAGGGAGGCAAAGACAAATTTGTATACCAGGCCAACCAGCAGCTTTTGCAGCCCGTCGCCCACCAGATCCAGGTATTCTTCCCGGGTGTACACCCGGTGGTAGTCCTGCTGGAAGCGGCGGCTGCGGTCGATGGGGCCGCTGCTCAGCGTGGGGAAAAACAGCAGAAAAGCCAGGAATTCGGCCAGGGGCACTTTTTGGATCAGCCCATCGTAGATCTCAATGATGACTTGGGCGGTGCGGAAGGTCAGGTAAGAGACGCCGATGAACTGGAACAAGTGCAGCGGCGTCACCTCGCTGAGCTTGGCCAGGAACACCGGCAGCACCGAGAGGGCAAGGCACAGGGCATAGTGCCACCCCACCCGGCCAAAGCGGCTGCGCAGCCTCAGGTAGAGCTGCACCAGGGCCACTTCCAGCAGCAGATACCCCAGCAGCCAGCAAAGCTGCCTGACATCCTGGGCCAGGGCTGCCAGCAACAGCACCAGGGAGGCCAGCAGGCCGTAGGGGCCCAAGGGCTTGCCCCGCAGGCCCAGGACCACTGCGGGAAGCAGGACCAGCGCCATGCAGAAAAAGAAGAGAAAATCACCGAAAAATGTCATGGCATCCGCTCCTGCAGGGCTTTCCGGTCGGTCTTACCGTTGGCGTTCACCGGCAGATGGTCCAGAAAGACGATCTTTTTGGGCACCATGTAAGCGGGCAGCTGCTGGCGCAGCTGGTCTTTGATGCGCCGGGAGGCTTCCAGCGGGGCGCCTTCTGCCTGACCTTCCACAAAGCCAACCAGGCTTTTGACGCTGCCTTCCCGCAGGGAGGGAAGCACTGCCGCCCGCCGTATGCCGGGCAGCTTGAGCAGGTTTTCTTCAATGTCGCCCAGCTCGATGCGGTAACCATGAAGCTTGATCTGCCCGTCGCCCCGGCCGCCAAAGTAGAGCATGCCCTGCCGGAGCCAGCCGATGTCGCCGGTGCGGTAAGCCCGGGTGGGGCGGCCCTGCCACTGGGTGTCAAAAAAGGCGGCCTGGGTCAGATCGGGCCGGCGGAAATAGCCGGCGCCTACCGTATCGCCCAAAATGACGATCTCGCCGGGCTCCCCTTCGGGCAGCAGCTCCCCCGTTGGCGACTGGATGGCCAAATGGGTGCCCGGCTTGGCCCGGCCCAGGGGCAGGGCAGCGCCTTGGGCCATGGCGGCGGTCACTTCCACCTGGGTCACGCACACCGTGCTTTCGGTGGGGCCGTAGGTGTTGATGACTTTGGCTTGGGGGAAGCGTTCCAGCAGCTTGGCGGCTGTGGCACAGCGCAGCGTCTCGCCGCAAAAGAGGAAGGCCTCCAGCCGGGGCAAACGGCTGGCGTTGAAGGTGGGTTCCGCCAGGCACAGGTCGGCAAAGGAAGGGGTGGAGACCCAATAAGCCCCCTGGGAAGCGGAAAAGTGGTCCATCAGGGCAGCGTAGTCTTCCTGGACAGCCCGGTCCAGCGTGCACAAGATGCCGCCCGAAGCCAAGCTGGTATAGACATCCAGCACCGAAAGGTCAAAGGAAAAGGGCGCTTGGTTCAAAAAGACTTTCCCCGCTTTTTGCTCCATGGGCCCGGCCAAGGTGCAGGACCAATCCAAAAAATGCTCCAAACACTGGCGGGGGATCTCCACGCCTTTGGGAGTGCCGGTGCTGCCCGAGGTGAAGATGATATATTGGGTCTGGTCCGGGGCCAGGGCGGCGCTGGAAGGCGCTTCGGCCACCGGGGATGTGGCCACGGCCTGGATCTGTTGGGGCGGCACCATCCCATCCAGGGGCTCCGGCGGCAGTTGGGTACAGAGCACGGCCGGCGGCGACACCGCCTGAAAGATCCCTTGGAGCCGGCTCTGGGGCATGGAGCAATCCACCGGGCAATAGGCGCGGCCCGCTTTGGCGCAAGCCAAAAAACAGACCAGCATCCAAGCACTTTTGTGGCCGTAGACTACCAGAGGTGTGGGATCCTGGTGGCCCCAGGTCTGCAGGATCCAGGCGGCCAAGCGGCCGGAATAGAGGTCCAGTTCTTCATAGGTCAGTGTGCGGTCGGAAGCGAGAACGGCTGGCTGTGTCCCACGGCTCTGCCTGTGGAAAGAAAGCTGTGCAAGCAAGTCCATTCTGAAAACTCCTCTCCTTGAAATCTTCCAAAAGACCGGCTTTTGGGAAGGTAGGCACAGTATAGCACGATGGACTGACGGTCTTTCTTACGGAATTCTTTCAATTTTCGAAAGATGGGGAATTTTGTGGAAACAGCGGGGGAAAAGGAGAAAAAAGGAGTGGAAGGCTGTGGATTTTGACTATGGTGTCCCAGTGAAAGAGGGAAACGGCGCCTTGTGGCAAAAGCCAGCGGAATTGACAAAGACCCGGGTCTTCCCTTACAATTAAAACAGAGAGACCATACACTGCCGAAAACGTCCACAAGACGGATAAGGAGGTAGACCAGATGAAACAGTACAAAGGAACTTTGGCGGCATGGGCTTTGGCCCTGCTGTTTTTGGCCGGGTGCAGCCAGACTCAAGCCCCGACAGGGCAATCCGACAACGGTGGGGAGTCTGCACCCCAGGCGGAAGCGGGGACAGACCAGGTGGAACAGACCACGCCGGAGGAAGAAGCGGCAGAAGAACAGGAGATCACGCTGTATCTGCCCAATGACCAAGGGGATGCCTTCGAGGAGGCAAAAGAGACGGTCCTCCTCCAGCCCCAGAACATCGTGGATGCTTTGACCGGCCATGGGGTGCTGCCCCAAGGGGTGACCGTCAACACCTTCGAAGTGGATGAGGAGGGCAATCTCCAGATGGATGTATCCCAGGAATTTGCCGTGGGTCTTGGCAGCACTGGCACCACCGGTGAGGCCATGATGCTGGGCAGCTTGGTCAACACCCTGCTCTCCGCGTATCAAGCAGAGACCGTGGCGATCACCTGCGGCGGCGAGACGCTGGAAACAGGCCACAATGTCTATGACACACCGCTGTCGTTTTTCCAGTTGCCTTAACGGGATCTTATCCCTGAAAAGGAACCGGGCGGCCCTTTCATAGGGCCGCCCGGTTCCTTTTCTATCCGGCGGTAGGAGGGAAATCGCCCTTTGGTCTGCCGCTCCATCAGCGTAGTTTCGTTTACTGTCATATATAATATGTAGGACACAAAAAAGGAGAATGGAGATTACTTGCGGGATGTGGGTGGAAATTTGCGCCTGGCCCTGGTATAATAAGCTGCAAGCGGCCCGGCGCCATATGGTCCATGCTTGGAGCGGGTGACGATATGCCTTCCCGCGGGGGCTTCCGCTGGCTGGCCTGGCAGGGGCGGCAAGGGAGCAAGGATAATCCAAAGGGGAATCATGGGGCCGAAAAATCCAGTCAGGCATTATTATGGAAAGGATATGAAGAAACGATGGAGCAGATGATTCAAGGTAAGAGCAGAGCGACATGGCAGCAGGAATATCCGATCTTGGCGGACATGACTGCCCTGCGGGAGACTTTTTGGCGGAACCCCCGGAAGATCAGCACCCAAGAGGCGCTGGCCCAGTGCCCGATCACACCCGAACAGGTGGCGGACGCCGAAGCCCGGCTCCAACGTTTTGCCCCCTATATTGCCCAGGCATTCCCTGAGACCGCAGCCCAGGGTGGCATCATCGAATCGCCGGTCCGGCCGATCCCCCAGATGCAGCAGGCTTTGGGCCGGGAGGGGGGCCTGACGATCCCGGGCAGCATGCTGCTCAAGTGCGATAGCCATTTGCCCATTTCGGGCTCCATCAAAGCCAGAGGCGGTATTTATGAAGTGCTCAAGCATGCGGAAGACATCGCCATTCAAGCGGGGAAGCTGTCGGTAACAGAGGATTATTCCTTGTTGAATAGTGATGAAATGCGTGAATTTTACTCACAGTATTCGATTGCTGTGGGCTCCACCGGCAACCTGGGGCTGTCCATCGGCATTATGAGCGCCAAGTTGGGGTTCCGGGTGACGGTGCACATGTCGGCAGACGCCCGCCAGTGGAAGAAGGATTTGCTGCGCAGCAAGGGCGTGACCGTGGTGGAATACACGGACGATTACAGCAAAGCAGTGAAAGAGGGGCGCCGGATGGCGGAAGAAGACCCCAAATGTTATTTTGTAGACGACGAGAATTCGGTGAACCTGTTTTTGGGCTATGCGGTAGCCGCCCGGCGCCTCCAGCGGCAGCTGGCAGAACAAGGGGTGACAGTGGATGAAGAGCACCCCCTCATTGCCTTTTTGCCCTGCGGCGTAGGCGGCGGACCGGGGGGCGTGGCTTTTGGGCTGAAGCTGGTGTACGGCGATGCAGTACACTGCTTTTTCGCCGAACCCACCCATGCGCCCTGCATGATGCTGGGCTTGGTGACCGGCCTGCAGGACCAGGTGTGCGTGCAGGATTTCGGCATTGACAACCGGACAGCAGCCGATGGGCTGGCCGTGGGGCGGCCCTCCAGCTTTGTGGGCAAGACCATCCAGCCTTTCCTCAGCGGCAGCTATACCATTAGCGATGAAAAAATGTACCACTATCTGGCCATGCTGGCAGATGCAGAGGACATCTGGCTGGAGCCTTCGGCACTGGCCGGTATGGCGGGGCCCCTGTGGCTGTTGGGCAGCCGGCAGGGCCAGGAATATCTGAAAGACAACGGTTTGGCCGGCAAAGAAAATCAGATCACATGGATGCCTTGGGCCACTGGCGGCAATATGGTGCCGCCGGAGATCATGCAAGAATATTACCGGGCTGGCAAGGCCCACATCGGCTGAGCCGGGTGTCGGCACGGGCCGACAGCCGAAACGGGTGGCTGCCGGGCGGTAGGTCACTTCCGTTTGGCGGCCAGGCTGCCGGAAGCCAGTATAGTGGCTCAGTTGTCAAGACAAAAATCTAAGATTTTTATAATGAACTGATATGGTGGATAAGTTACAGGGAGCAGGATGGTGGAATCAATCCT
>CAJFRA010000057.1 GCA_904419295.1 Candidatus Pseudobutyricicoccus lothianensis | reverse complement strand
AACTTGCCCCTGCTGTCCTACAGCTATTGTATCACGGGCATCCCAAAGCCTGCTGATACCTAAAATTATTAACTTTGAAACTTATTATACGAGGAGAAGTGAGTATGAAAATACGGCGGCTTTTGTCTTTGCTGCTCGCACTTGCCCTCATCCTTCCCGGGGCCACTGCCATCCCAGCCCGGGCGGCAGGCGCTGGCATCGGCGTCGACCCCAACCCGAGCCGCAAGGATCTGACTCTGGAGGAGAGTAGGCAGCTGTATGACGACCACACCCATGTGGCTTATGCCGACACCCACCAATGGCCATCCGCCGGTACGGTATGTATGGAGGTGGCCGGGGTATTCAAGCTCTCCGACCTCAACGGCAACACCATCCCGGCCAATTTGATCGTGGATGTGTACCAGCGCTACGATGGGGACAAACTCCGTTTTTTGGTGCGGTATGACACCACAGATGGGAAGGCCGTTACCGTGACCGATGCGGAGGCCGATGCAGAAAACGGTTCCAAGGTGGCCGGGTTCAGCGACGTGCATTTTGACGACTACTACGCCGAAGCCGTGAAATGGGCCGTGGAACAGGGGATCACCAACGGCACTTCTTCCACCACTTTTTCGCCCGATGCCACCGTGACCCGTGCCGAAGCCGTGACATTCCTTTGGCGGGCCGCCGGAGCGCCGGAACCGGCAGCCAACCATTCGTCGTTCAGCGATGTGGCTGACACAAACGCCTATTACTACAAAGCTGTGAGCTGGGCCGTGGGGCAGGGGATCACCAACGGCATGGGCGGCGGTCAGTTCGGCCCCAAGAGCACGCTGACCTATGACCAGATCCTGGCATTTTTGTGCCGTGCTGCCGGCGGCGATACCGGCAGCGATTGGACAAACGGAGCCCTCCGCTGGGCGGCGGAAGAGGGCCTGACCGACGGCCTCACTTTTTCACCCAAAGCCAGTTGCCCCCGTTCTGACGTGGTCTATTGCCTGTGGAAACAGCTGGCGGAAGAAGAGGGCGCGGAAGGCGGCTCCTCGCAAGATGTACCGGCTGGATTGTCCGATGTAGAAGGGGCCAAAGCCGCTATCATCAACGGTTTGATGCAGCTGGAGACCTCCATTGATGTCAGCCCCTATCACATCGAGTCTTCTGCGCTGGTCGCGCTGGCAGAGGACATTGTGAATGTGGACGGGTACGACAACTATTACGGCATCATCCGTTATTGGTGCACGCAGCCGGCCGGAGAGACCGCTTGGACCCTTCAGGTCACCTACAAAACCAACGATCTGGAGCAAATGGAGCAGCAGCGCCAGGAGAATGCCGCCATTAAGAACGCCGTGGATAAGATCTTGGCGCAGGCGGTGGAGCCCGGCATGAGCGACTATGAGACAGCCAAGGCCTTGCACGATTACTTGGTGCTCAACTGCGCCTATGATATGCGCCTTTACACCGGCAACCTGCCTGCGGATTCCTATAGGGCCTATGGCGCGCTGGTGAACAAAACCGCCGTATGCGCAGGCTATGCCCAGGCGTATCAAATGTTGCTGGAGGCTGTGGATATCCCCTGTGAATATGTGACCGGTTCTGCCAATGGAGGCAGCCACGCCTGGAATATCGTGCAGATCGACGGCGAATGGTACCATGTGGATACCACTTGGGACGATCCCATCCCCGACCGCGAAGGGTATGTGCGGTACGACTACTTTATGAAGAGTGATTCCTATATGGGCCGGGATCACTTCAACTGGACGGCCGATCATATCTGCACCAGCAGCCAATATGACCAGGCAGACCTGCCGGACTCTTTTGAGCAGAAAGAGGAAGAGCAGCAGGCGCAACAGGAACAGCAGGCACAGCAAGAGCAACAAGCCCAGCAGGAGCAGCAGGCAGCCGAAGACCGGCAAGCACTGGAAAAGATCCTCCCCATCTGCTATGAGGCCATCGAGGCTGCTCCGCTCCAGGACGAGGCAGAACGCCAAGCGGCAGAAGAGGCAGACCTGCGAAAAGCCAGGACTCTCCAAGTCAAATTCTCGCAAGACCAATTCCCGGCGGCCCAGCTATCCAGGTTGCAGGACCAAGTGGCCCAGGCAGTGGCCCAGCGCTATCCCGATTTTCAGTTGGATGAATTCAGCCGGACCTTTCTGTATTATTCCTTTGAACGGGCCGACATCCAGCGGGAATATGAGCGCCGCAGCCAGATCTTAGCGGAGAATACGGCAAAGGTGGAGCTGCTGCTCCAGCAGGCCATTCGAAACGGAGAGACCTTCTGTGAAATTTCCGGCTATGAGTACGATGCGATCGCCAGGGCATGCCGATTGATGTCCAAGAGCGACTATAGATTTGACGGCTACACTTCTGCGGACTACCGGTTCACCACGATATCCCAAAAAGGCGTCGGCATCGCATACGATTGAGCCATTGCCCAGCGGGATCAAAAAGCAAAGCCCTCACGGATGCACTTCCGTGGGGGCTTTGGCATGTGCTGGGCTCAAACAGGGAAAAGGCCCATCCGTTGGATGGGCCTTTTGGGGAGAAAGCAGATCACTCGGTCAAATAGCTGTAAGCCACCTGGGCATAAGCCGCGGCGCCGGCGCACAAGCCGGCTTCATCAAAGATGATCTTGGGATGGTGCAGCGGATACACCTGGTCTTGGTGGCTGGTGCTGCCCACCGAAATGGAGCAGGAGGGAATGCGGGAGGAGATAAAGGCAAAATCCTCGCTGCCCATGCTCTTTTCATAGGAGATGGGAGGGACATCCACACCGTCGCCATGGAGGCCTTCGTAGGCCCAATCCCGGGCTTTGTTGGAAAATGCAGGGTCGCAGATCAAGGCCGGTGTGCCGCTGTACAGTTCCAGATCCAGCTGGCAGCGGTAGGCCTGGGCGATCTCGGCCGATACTTGGCGCATCCGCTCCAGGGTGAACTGGCGCACCTCTTCGTTGAACGTGCGCAGCGTGCCGCTGAACACGCACTCTTCCGGGATGATGTTGCTGGCCGTGCCCGAATGGAAGGTACAGATGGACAGGGCGGTAGGCTGCTGCACATCCACTTCATACCGGCCAATGTCAGTGAAGGCCTCGGCGATCTTCATGGCGCACAAAATGGGGTTGATGGATTGATGGGGCCGGGCGCCATGGCCGCCTTTTCCCCGCAGTTTGACGGTAAAACGGTCGGAAGAAGCGCTGCTGGGGCCGCTTTTGAACAAGATCTGGTTGGTCTTGACCACATCCGAAGCCATGTGGGCCATCATGGCCACATCGGGCTTGTATTTTTCCAGCAGGCCGGCTTCTACCATCACCCGGGCGCCGCCGCCCTCCGTGCCCTCTTCATCGGGCTGGAACATCAGGATGACCTGGCCTTTCAGCTCGTTTTCGTGGCGCTTGAGCAGGGCCGCCGCCGTCAGCAGCATGGAGGTGTGGCAGTCGTGGCCGCAGGAATGCATGACGCCGTCGCACTCCGAGGCAAAGGGCAGGCCGGTCTCTTCACTCATGGGCAGGGCGTCCATATCGGCACGCAGCAGGATCCGCTTGCCTTCAGGCTTGCCAATAACGCCCACGATGCCGCAGGGGATCAGCTCTTCCCAGGGGATGCCCAGCTCATCCAGAACGCTTTTGACCAGGGCGGTGGTCTGGGGCAGTTTTTTGCCCAGCTCCGGGTGGTGGTGGATCTGCTCACGCCAGGTCAGCAGCTGTTGTTCCATTTCCTTGGCTTCTTGGTAGATGCTCATTGCACAACACTCCTTTGTATTCTATTTGCCGGCAGCAGGCCGGCTATTTCAAAAAGGAAAGGGCCGCCTGCACATAGGTGGCAGTGCCATAGGGGAAGCAATTTTCATCGAAGACCACTTTGGGGTGATGGGCCGGGTAATCCTGGCCCTGGGGAGCGGTGGAGCCCACCTGCATGGCACAGGAAGGCACGTTTTGGGACACCCAGGCAAAATCCTCGCTGCCCATCATTTTTTGATGGCTCAAAGGCAGGACCTCTACCCCATCCAGATCCCGGACCAGCAGGTCGTGGAGCTGCTGGGAGAAGGCCTCGTCGCTGATGGTGCAGGGCACGGAAAGATCCAGGCTCCACTGGGCGGTGCAGCGGTACAGGGAAGCGATCTTCTCCACAGCCTCCTGCATGCGGCCCAGCACCCGGGCCCGCTGCTCTTCGTTGAACATGCGCACCGTGCCCATGATCTCACAGTCTTCGGGGATGATGTTGTAAATGGTGCCCGAGTGGATGGAACAGGTGTTGACCACCGAGGGCTGCTGGGGGTCGATCTCAAACCGGGCGATGTCGGTGAAGGCTTCGATGATCTTGCAGGCGCAGAAGATGGGGTTGATGCTGTCTTGGGGGGCGGAACCATGGCCGCCCTTGCCGTGCAGGGTGATCTTATAGCAATCGCTGGAGGCGGCGCAGGGGCCGTAGCCCATGGCGATCTGGCCGGTCTTCAGTGGGGAAGAGGCGATGTGCAGCGCCATGGCCCCATCGGGCTTGGGGTCTTGCAGCGCCCCGGCGTCCACCATGGCCTTGGCGCCGGCCAGCACTTCTTCGCCGGGCTGGAACATCAAAATGGCCAGGCCGTTCAGTTCGCTCTCATGCTGCTTGAGCAGCTTGGCCGCGCCCAGCAGCATGGCGGTGTGGGTGTCGTGGCCACAGGCGTGCATCCGGCCCGGCGTCTGGGAGCAATAGGGCAGGCCGGTCTGCTCTTCCAGGGGCAGGGCGTCCATATCGCCCCGCAGCAGGATGCTCTTGCCGCCCTCTTTGCCGATATAGGCCAAAATGCCGCAGGGGATGATCTCCCGGTAGCGGACGCCCAGGGAATCCAGCACCTCTTTGACTTTTGCCGCTGTCACAGGCAGGTCCATGCCCAGCTCCGGGTGCTGGTGGAAATACCGGCGCCAGCCGACGATCTCCGGCAATATGGCCTGGGCTTCTTGCAGGATAGACATAATACTTCTCCTTGCTGTAGTTATTTATCAGAAATATCCCAGTTGTTGAGATAAGACAGAGCGATCTGCACATAGGCGGCAGTGCCATAGACAAAGCTGCCTTCATCGAAGACCACTTTGGGGTGGTGCATGGGGTAAGACTGGCCTTCGGGGCTGGTGCTGCCCAGGCTCAGCATGGCCGAGGGGACCTTTTGGGTGACAAAGGAGAAATCTTCGCTGCCCATGCCTTTTTCGGTGGAGAGGGGCAGCACATCCAGTTCGGGCAGGTCCCGGGCCAACGTATCCCGCAGCTGCCGGCTGAACGCTTCGTCGCTCTTGGTGCTGGGCGCGCTCTGGCCGATGTACCATTCCGCGGTGCAGCGGTACAGGGCGGCCACCTGATGCATGGCATCCTGCAGGCGCTGGAGCAGCGCTTCCCGCCGGGGCTCGTCGAACATGCGGATGGTGCCCATGATCTCGCAGTCATTGGGGATGATGTTGTAGGTGGTGCCCGAATGGATGGCGCAGATGTTCACCACCGAAGGCTGCTGGGGGTCGATCTCATAGCGGGCGATATCGGTAAAAGCCTCGATCAGCTTGACAGCGGCAAAAATGGGGCTGATGCTGTTTTGGGGAGAAGCGCCATGGCCCCCTTTGCCGTGGAGGCGGATGCGGAAACCGTCGCTGGAGGCCATACAGGTGCCGGATTTGATGCACAGTTGGCCGGTCTTGAGCCGGTCCGCCGCAATGTGGATGGCGATGGCCCGGTCTGGCGTGGGGTCTTCCAACGCCCCGGCAGCGATCATATCCCGGGCACCGGTCAGCCCCTCTTCATCGGGCTGGAACATCAGGATAGCCAGGCCGTTCAGCTCGCTTTCGTGCTGCTTGAGCAGCTTGGCCGCGCCCAGCAGCATGGCGGTGTGGGTGTCGTGGCCGCAGGAGTGCATGGCCCCCGGGCACTGGGAGGAAAAGGGCAGGCCGGTCTGCTCCTCCATGGGCAGAGCGTCCATATCCGCCCGCATCAAAATGCTGCGCCCGCCCTTTTTGCCAATATAGGCCAAAAAGGCGTTGGGGATCACTTCCCGGTATTCAATGCCCCATTCTTCCAACTTGCTGCGGACCAAAGCTGCGGTGTGGGGCAGGGCCTGGCCTACCTCCGGATGCTGATGGATGGTGCGGCGCCAGCCGATGATCTCCTGTTCGATGGCTTTTGCTTCTTGGAATGCATGCATGACCGATCTCCTCACTTTCTCGTTTCGATTCACTGGGCATAGGGATACTGCCCCCATTTCATGCCATTCGTTCAATCAATGGACAAAATCCTATCTTTATCATACACTTCCATAGGGAAAGGTTCAACTGGTTTTGCGTGAAAACTTCAAGCCGGGTAGCCCAGCAGCTGCCGGAGCTCCGGCGTAATGGCAGCGTCGGCCTGGCGGGGCGCCATTCCCCGGGCGGCCAAGGCAGACCGGCGGTCCTTCAGCGCCTGATAGGCAGAGAGCACGGCATCATCCCGGTAGAGCAGGATGACCGTATGGCCGGCCAGGTCTTCGGCGTGGGCCAAGTCCGAGGGGAGGAAGTCCCCATCGGCCCAGCAGCGCACCCCGTAGTGCCCGGCGATCTCTTGGGCTGCGGCCAGGGCGGTGCCTGCTTGGGATGTGGGGATAGGCGGGCTCAAAGCCAGGGATTTCACCCCTTGTTGCACCATTTCGCAAAAAGCGCCCACCATGCCGAGCTGATAAGATAAGGGGTCCAGCTGGGGATAAGATCGCAGCATAAACAACGCCTCCTTCTGGCAGATTGATGAAGAATAACAATGAATGGGCCTGCGTCCATTGAAAAAAACGATTGGACACCACTGGCCGGATGGTGTATGCTGAAAACAGTAGGAGGGATACTCCTCCATTTCCCTCCGCTCCACGATTGAATGTATATGGCAGACCCGCAGGGTGTTCCCCTGCGGGTCTGCTGCGTTATCGCTGTGTTTCTTTGGCCGGGCAGATGGTGCCCGAAGCGGCGTCCAGGGTGACGCAGGCCCCCTGTTTGAGCAGGGCGCAGGCGTTGGCGGCGCCCACTACGGCGGGCAGATCCAGGGCAAGGGCCGCTGTGGCGGCATGGGAATCCATCCCCCCTTGCTCGGTGACCAGGGCGGCGCAGCGGCGGATGGCGGGCATCATTTCGTTGGTGGTATACGGCGTGACCAGGATGTCGCCGGAGGCTATGTTTTTCAGCGCTTCTTCCGCTGTTTGGCAAATGACCACCGGCCCGGTGGCGCACCGTTTCGTCACCCCGGTGCCCGAGACGATCAGGCCGCCCACCACTTCCACTTTGAGCAGGTTCGTGGTGCCCGAGACGCCCAGGGGCAGGCCGGCGGTGAGCACCACCATATCCCCGTGCTGGATCAGGCCGGACTGCAGGGCGGCTTCCAAAGCGCCGGAAAACAGGGCGTCGGTGCTGTCTGCCTCATCGGTCACCAGGGGATAGACGCCCCAGACCAGGCTCAGGCGGCGCTGGCTCTTGACGCTGTTGGTGCAGCAGACGATGGGCACCTCCGGGCGGAACCGGGAGATCATGCGGGCGGTGCGGCCTGTTTTGGAGACCGGGATGATGGCCGCGCAGCCCAAGCTGGAAGCGGTGGTGCAGGTGGCGTAGGAGATGGAGCTGGTCACGTTGGGCACCGGGCCGGGCGCTTCTTCCCGCAGGCGCTGGTTGTAATCGATGGTCTCCTCGGTGGTCTCTGCAATGGCGGCCATGGCCTCTACCGCCGCCACCGGGTATTGGCCCGCCGCCGTCTCACCGGAGAGCATAATGGCGCCGGTGCCGTCATATACTGCATTTGCCACGTCGGACACTTCGGCGCGGGTGGGCCGGGGGTTCTTGATCATAGAATCCAGCATCTGGGTGGCTGTGATGACGATCTTCCCCAGGTTGTTGGCTTTTTTGATCATCATTTTTTGAATGGAAGGCAGCTTTTCAAAGGGGATCTCCACCCCCATATCGCCCCGGGCCACCATGACCCCGTCGGCTGCGGCCAAGATCTCGTCGATGTTCTCCACCCCTTCGGCGTTTTCGATCTTGGCGATGATCTCGATGTCGCTGCCGTTTTTGCGCAGTACCCGGCGGATCTGGGCCACATCGTCTGCCCGGCGCACAAAAGAAGCGGCAATGAAATCGTAGTCGTTGCGGATGGCGAACAGGATGTCCTGTTCATCCCGGGGGGAAAGGTAGGGCATGGAAAACCGGACCCCCGGCAGGTTGACGCCTTTGCGGTCGGAGACCGGCCCGCCGTTGTGCACCCGGCAGACGATATCCGTGCCTTGGATCTGCTCTACGGTCATGGCGATCAAGCCGTCGTCCAGCAGGATGGTGCTGCCCTCCTTCACATCCCGATACAGCTGCTCATAAGAGACGCCGCAGCCCGTCTGGTCGCCGGGCTCATCGGTGACCCGCAGGGTGAAGAGCTGCCCTTTTTCCAGCTGGACTTTGCCGCCGGCAAAGGTCTTCAGGCGGATCTCCGGCCCCTTGGTATCCAGCAGGGCAGCCACCGGCAAGCCCAATTCCTGCCGTACTGCGTCGAAGCGGTCGAACCGCTGCTGCTGCTCTTCGTGGGTGCCGTGGGAAAAATTGAAGCGTGCCACATTCATGCCGGCCTGCATCATCTGGCGGAGCACCGCCGGGTCGTCGCAGGCAGGGCCCAGGGTGCACACGATCTTGGTCTTTCTCATTCACACATTCCTTCTTTCTAAGCACCTTGTCAAAGGGGCGCCAAGGGAGCGGCCCCCCTGTACAATTTGCGTGTTTGCCCAGTTCTCTCTGCCTCCATGGTACCATCCCGGCGGGCGCAACGTCAAGGCAAAACGGGGCGAAGAAAGCAGGTGAAGAATTTTCAGAATGTTTACAATTTGCACACCACTCAACCACACGCCTTTGCTATAATACAGCCGAAATTCAAGATAGGAGCTGATGCGCCGCCATGCTGCTTGTTCCCCATATTCGAATTGCACGGAGAGTCAACGATGTGATGCGGAATAAGTTTCAGATCAAGCTATCACGCGCAGTCTTCGCATTCGGAAGCATCTACCCTGACCTGGTCAAGCGGAACCGGACGGGGTACCACGATTGTAAGGAAGCACTGAGCACGGTATATGAATACCTGCGTGAAAAGCCCCAGAGCCGTTGGGCGGAAAGCTTCCGCCTGGGTATGATCTGCCATTACTTGACGGACAGTTTTTGCGAAGTGCACATCCGCCACGAAGACTATACCCTGCGCCAGCACCTGCGGTATGAAAGGGAGCAATCCCGCCAGATCAAAGCCTATTTGGAGCATGCGGCCCAGGCCGCCCTGCAGGCAGAATACCCGGCACGGTATGCGGCGCTGGATTCTTTTTTGGAAGCCCACCAGGCCTTTACCCAGCAAAAGCGGGATTTTGCCCAGGAGTGCGAAGCCGCAGTGGCCAACTGCGTCATGGTGTTTCACGGGCTGGCTCCTCAGGGCAAAGTGGAAAAACACCGGCCCGGCCGTTTGCCGGTCTGCCGCGTGCCCTTTGCACGCCGGTGGCGGCTGCGGCGCCAGACGGCGGATGTTTAAATTTTCGTTTTCCCTCTTTTCTTCCTTAACAATACACAGAAAAGGTCCCTCTGTGCCCTGAACCGCCCCAGATTGTGCAGACAGCACAAAAAGCCCCGGGTGCAGGATTATACAGTTTTAGCAGGAGTGGCGCAGTGTCAGCGGCGCCATTCCTGT
>CAJFRA010000056.1 GCA_904419295.1 Candidatus Pseudobutyricicoccus lothianensis | reverse complement strand
CCCTTTTTTCCTGACATACTAAGACCCCCTAATGTAGTTCTATTTTCCTACATTAGGGGGCCTTTTGTCTATTGTCCGTTTTTACTGGTTCAGTTCAGAGAGCTGATAGACGGCATATGCGATTTTTTCCCCGCCCTCCATGGGCGCGAAATGGACTGCGCGGTGAAGCGCTCTCTTGTTCAGGGCAGACAGCAGCGGGAACCGGATCGCCAGAAAGGGAAGGACCAGAAAAAAGCCATTGATCATCCTTCATCTCCCCCAATTCCAATTTATCATGTTCCTGATTGTACCATATGCGTTCGCTGAAGTCCACGTCTTGTGGTAGCCGCTGATCTCCACAAAAACCACACATAATCTTCAAGTGTGCTCCACGCTGCCCTGCTATGCTGTTCCCATCCCAAGGAAAGGAACAGTGTACTATGGAAATCAACATTCAAGAGGTCGGCATGACCTACCCAAGCGGAAAACAGGCCCTGAAGGGGCTGAACCTGGAACTGAAATCCCCCAGCCTCATCGGCCTGCTGGGCCCCAACGGGGCGGGCAAGTCCACCCTGATGAAGCTGCTGGTGGCGGCCCTCCTGCCCACAGAGGGGAACATCCTGGTGGACGGGGCGCCGCTGGCCAGGGCCGAGCGGAAGCTGAAGGCAAGCCTCGGCTATCTGCCCCAGGACTTCGGTCTGTTCGATGAGCTGACCGTTACCCAATTTTTAGACTACATGGCTGCCCTCAAGGGCCTGGGGGATTCAAAAGCGGCGATCCAAAAGGCGATTGGGGCAGTTAATCTGGAGGAGAAGGCAAAAGCGAAAATCCGCACCCTCTCCGGCGGTCAGCGTCAACGGGTGGGCATCGCCCAGGCCCTCCTGGGTGACCCGCCCTTCCTCATTTTCGACGAGCCCACGGTAGGCCTGGACCCGGAGGAGCGCATCCACTTCCGCAACCTGTTCTCCCGCACCGCCCAAGAGCGGCTAGTGCTGCTCTCCACCCACATCATTGAGGATGTGCAGTCGGTGTGTGACCAGATCGTGGTCATCCACCAGGGGCGGATCCGCTTCGCCGGCACGCCGGAGAGGCTAATCCAGTCCGCTGAAGGCCACGTAGGGGTGTTCTATGAGCGGGAGGCCGTCCAGGAAGAGGGCCTCCACATCACCGCCCGGGTGAACACCAGCCAGGGCGTCCGCTGCCGGGCGGTGGCAGATGATCTGCCCCCGTTCGCTCAGGCAGAAGAACCCACCCTGGAGGACGCCTACCTCTACCTGATCTCCGGGGAGGCGGCTCAATGAAAACGCTGAAACTGTATCCTCTGGAGCTGGGGCGGCTGCTCCGAAGCCGCTTGACCTGGCTGGTCATGGCGCTGACGGCCCTCTCCCCGGCAGTGGGCCTGGTGCTCTACAAGCCGGCCGTGTCCACCACCATGAATTCCCTGTATCTGGCCAACCCGGCCATTGCCGGAGGCGTAGTGGGCAGCATCCTGTTTGGCCTGCTGGCTATCTTTGAACTGGACCGTGCCTGCCGCAGCCGAGTGGATATCCTTACCGACGCGGTGGTGTCCCCTCTGACCACGGCTTTGACGCGTCTGCTGGCCCTGCTCACTTCAGCGGTGCTGACCGCGGCTCTCACCATGCTGATATGGTTTCCCATTAGCGCAGGATGGATTGGCTCGGTTTTTGACGGGGTGGACTATATACTGGCCTATCTACTCCTCATGGGATTGGCCCTGCTCTTGTCCATCTTGGCGGCGGCCTCCGCCTACCAGTTCACACGTCGGGCGGATCTGTCGGTGGTGCTGTTTGTCGCCTTCTGCGCCCTGAGCCTGACAGTATGGGCAGGAAACTGGCAGCTGTGCTGGCTGAACCCCTGCGTGTGGGCCCTGTCCGACGACTTTTCCAACTTCCGCGTTTTCCGCTCCGTGGGCTATATGCGCCTCACCTGGTTGGCAGCCCTGTCCGGGGTGTGGACGCTCTCCTGGCTGTGCGTGCGGCAGAACGGCAAGGGCGCGTTTGGGTCTATCGCCCGGAGCGCCCGGCGGGTCTATCGCCCGGCGGTCGCCCTGGCGCTGCTGGTCTGCTCCGGCATGGCCTATGCCGCTCAGCCCTTTATTGACCACAGCAACCCGGACTTAACCGTGATGTCCTTCTATGAGATCCCCTACGCGGAGGGCGTTACCTTCCTTAGTCGCAGTGCCCAGGTATTTCCAGATACTGAGACCGGTACGGTAACGGGCCGAGCCGCCTATCGCTTCCAGAACACCTCTGGCCAGGAGCAAAGTATCTCCTTCGGCATCGATCCTGGCTATGGGGTTTCCAACGTCCAGGCCAATGGTAAGGATGTACCATTCACAGTGAGCAGCTACCAAGAGTACAATGAGGCACTGCTGGAGGTGACTATCCCCGCCGAGGAGACGGTGGAGCTGACTATGGAGTACAGCGGCTTTCCCCAGGAGACCCTCCCCACCATGCAGGGCGGCAAGGAACTGAGCGGTGAGTACCTCTGCCTGGAGAACGCGTCCTTCTCGCCTCGGCTGCTTAATGTCCTGCCTGGGGAGAACGGTTATCCTGCCCATTTGGAGATCACTTTGCCGGATGCCATGATTGCTGTTCCCTTCGGAGCCAGCCAGGCAGAGGTGGTCGCGGAGCATGAGAACGGCACCAAAACCTGGCACTGGGAGGACAACAGCGCCAGCGACATCCTCTATGCCGGGGACTATGTGAGGGAGGACATTGAGGCCGGAGGCATGAGCATTGAGTTTTACTATGGCCGGAAGCATCAGGCCGTCATGGAGGAGGCAAAGGCTGTTGAGGCTGTGAAGGCCGTGGTGAACTACTGCACCCGGCACTACGGGAAACTGTCCTTCGGCACCGGAGAGACCCTGAAGCTGATCCAGAGCCGGGTAGCCGGTGGAGCATATGCCGCCGGCGGAGCCAGTCTGCTGGACGAGGCAGACTTCACCATTGCCAATCTGGGAGATACCAGCAAAGGGGCCGTCCCCGGAGAGACATTCATCCACGAGCTGGTTCACCAATGGTGGGGCCTGGGCAATATGTTTGATGTCACCGACTCTGCCAGCCCTTGGTCTGCCGAGGGCCTGACTGTCTACACCACCTACCGCATCGTCAAGGAGTTATATGGCGAGGCCTATGCCAAAGAGCATTACATTGATCAGTGGCAACAGGCGGTGGACGACTACTATCTCAACTTCTATGTCCGCCACCCGGCGTACCTGGATATGTTACCAGAGGCTGAGCGACTGAATATCTCAAACAGTTTGTCCAGTGTGCGGCAGTACAGCGAGATGCCGCTGAAGATCCTAAAAGCCGAGCGGTTGGTGGGCGGCGAGGAGGCCATGGACCAGATCCTCCACGACCTGTTTAATCGGGAACTGGACCCCATGTATCCCTATCTGACCTATCAAGAATTTTTGGATGCCTGCGGGCTGACGGAGGAGGAATTGAATCTTGGGTAAGATTTTTCGCTATGAGTGCAGGCGCCTGCTCTTGAACAAATTCTTTTTGGGCATTATGGCGGCGTTATTGTTTTATGGCTGGCAGGTCCTCAGCGGTGTGACCATCCTGGGAGTGTCCCACACCGCACCTTTCTCCCCCTGGAGTTTCGGAGACTATCTCTCCCGGATGCTGCCTTTGTTATGGATTGGAATACTGTTCTTCCTGACCTTCTTCACCTCACCCGGGGCCCGACGCACTGCGGTTCTGACGGCTGCCACACCGGTAACATCCCGGGCTTATGCCTTGGCTCGCTGCGCCGCAGCCCTGACGGGCGGCGCGCTGCTGGTGCTGCTGTGCATGGGAGAGGCAGCAGTATTCTATGGCAGAATGTTTGGCTGGTACAACTGGGGAAGTCTGGTCCTTCCCTCGCTGGTGACGCTCCTGCCGCCACTGGTGTTCGCCCTAGGCAGTGGGTGGCAGATGGGGCAAAGAAGGCACTGTTTGCTGTACGTCTGGATGGCGGTACCTTTTCTGCTGATAGCTCTCCCTCTGCCGGAAGCCCTGGGGTTGTGGAATGGCAGCTTTTTCACGGTTTACCCTCTGACCCTGGGGACGCTGGACCCAGAATTTGCTCTTTCAATACCGGTTACAATAGCGCAGCTTTTTTTGCTGGTTCTGGGCGCATTCCTGTTAGCACAAAATTCAAAATCGGCGGAGCAACCCATCGAAATGCATAAACTCCCAGTTGATAAGTAGAATTGGGTAAGGAATACACATCTCAATTAGAAGTGCTATATATGAGGTGACAACATGGAGGAAATCATCATAATACGGGCAATCGACCCAGATAAAAATGTATTCAAGACGATCATAGATGTCTTACAGGATAAGTCTGTGCAAGTAGTCGAGGCCACATCCTCCATGCTGTCCTTTGGTGATATTGAGATCTACCCAGCCTCCCGGTGCGTACGAAAAGCCGGGAAAGAGGTCCGCTTGAACTATGGCGAGTACTCCATGCTATATTGCATGGCGAAATCCCCTGACAGGGTCTATACCAGGGAACAGCTCTACTATGCCACTTGGGGCGAGGACTATGAATCAGGTACCAACACCGTGGTCAATACAATCTGGCGTCTGCGGAACAAGCTGGAACCTGACCCCAGGCATCCAATCTATATCAAAACTGTTTTCCGAGTGGGATATAAAATCGTAAGACCGGAAAAAACCCAGAGCTGACTACTTCGATACAGGACAAAGTAACCGGGAGGGGTATCATGCCCCTCCCGGTCTGCGTTATCTTACAAGGAATACAATTGTCTGCAAAACGATTTCTTCCGCCATACTTTTTAGATAATTCCAATGGCGTGCGCGTTCCAGAATATCCTCCGTTTCCGGCATGGGATCGTCAAGCAGCATTTGCTGGGTCAGATACTCTATCCGCTCCAAAGCATCCTTCTGGACTCGGTGCATTGCTTCCATGAGGGTTCCATCCATTTTCAAAATGGCATACCTCTCTGGGTAATCGTCACGCAGATAAGCGAGCGCCATGCGGCCATATCTCCCCAGAGGTTGATCATCCTCTGGCTGATCGGAGATGCGAATGTTCGGCAACAACGTTCCGTCTTGTTCATGGTAGGATAGCTTAAGATTCGGCCTTTCCATTTCGTGTGCCTCCATTGATTGGGATTTCGTCACAAGTCCATGAAACCAATCTGATTCACACTCTGTCAAAAGTCTTTCTTAACATCCTTATCCATACGAACCGAAAGATTCCAGGCTGTTTCTTTTTGCAAGTAACACAGTTTTTAACACAACTTGTTGATCGTTTTCCGCTTGCAGCAAAGGTCCAACAGCGGCTGTGCGCCCATCAGGTCTTTGCTATGCCCAGCCATTCCATATCCAGCGGAGTGGGCGTCAGGGGAAAATCCGGCTTGATCTGTTCCCCATGGAAATCGCTGCCGCCGGAGACCCGCAGCCCATACTGCTTGGCAAGGGCCAAATATTCTGCCACCATGGCGGGGGTATGTTTGGGGTAAAAGCATTCCAGGCCGTCTAGCCCTTTTGCCTTCAGATCCCCCACGACTTGCTCCAAGGAATCGTGGGGAAGCCCCAGCTGGTAAGGGTGGGCCAGCACGGCTTTTCCACCTGCTTGGTGGATGAGGCGGATGCAATCGGCTGCCGGGGCTTTATAGCGCTCGATCTTTTGAAAAGCATCCGTATCCAGATACCGGTCAAAGGCTTCCCGCACCGAAGAGACATAGCCCCGGCGCACCATCACTTGCGCAAAGTGCGGCCGGGCGATCACATCGCCGCCTGCCTGGGCTTCCACCTCTTCCAAAGAGACCGGCACGCCCCGTTCCGCCAAAAAAGACAAGATCCGGTATTTGCGTTCCTCGCGGCTGGCTTTCAGCACGCGGCACAATTCGGCCAGCTCTGGGCAATCGGCAGATAGATTGAGGCCCAAGATATGCATGTGGCGGTCTTCACGGGCCCCCAGTTCGATGCCGCGCAAAACGGTGATAGAAAGGCCTGCCCCCGCCTGAATAGCCTCTTCCAGCCCATCCATGGTGTCATGGTCTGTGAGTGCAAGCAGCTGTATGCCGGCGGCTGCGGCTTTTTCCACCAGGGTGGCGGGGGGATATTGGCCGTCAGATGCGGTGCTGTGGGTATGCAGGTCCACCAATTGCTCCATGATAGAGCCTCCTTTATGGTTTGCAGGCTACAATGCGGATGACCGGGGGATCGTCGTTGCCATAGGGGGCAAAACCGGTCTGCTCCTGGGCGTATTCGATCCGGAAACCGTATTCTTGCAGTTCTGCCTTGAGTTCTTCCAGCACGATGAAGCGGCGGTAGTGGTTGTCGTAAAAATAGGCGTTGCGCTCCAAAGCTTCCCCTTTGCCAAACAAAGGATCGTGGATGCTGCGCACTTCAATGAAGAATTTGCCGCCCGGGTTGAGGGTTTGATACAGCGAGCGCAGCAGAACGCGTTCTTGCTGCTGGTTGATGGAATGGATGGTAAACCGGCTGTACGCATAGTCGTAGCATTCCCCATGGGGAGCAGGCTGCTGGACGAAATCGCCGCAGACAAAGGACACATGGGGAATGGGCTGCTGTTTCAAAAGGGTGATGGCAGAATCCGAAAGGTCGATCGCCGTCATTTGCAGCCCGAGCCCGGCAAAATAAAGGGTGTCCCGTCCATTGCCGCACCCCAGATCCACCATGGTCTTTCCGGGGTCGATCAGCGTGCCCACATACCGGGCAAAAGGGGATGGCTCTGTGGGGCAGATCTTGTTTTGATAATACTGGTTCCAATAGGCCCGGTTGTCGATCGGGTCTTCCACGATCTGTGGATAGAGCTGCCCCTCGATCTGTTCCACCAGGGCGGCAGGGGTCTGGGCGCCGTCGTTTTGGATCACCAGGTCGGGGTGCTGGGGCTCGTCAAAAGGCAGGTCGATGCCCACCACATTGTGGGCGGCTGTATAAAGGCCCTTTTGGTTGCGGGCCAGCAGCGTTTCTTTTTTTACCCGAATGTAGATCTCTTTGTAGTTGGCAATGTGGGCCCGGTTCCAGGCCCGCACCGATTCATACATGGCTATCGAACAGCATACCACATCGATCCCCTGGTCGGCAAGCATTTTGCACACCCGGAAAATGCGCCCGGCCCAGCGCAGGCGTTCTTCGTGGGTGTAGCCGATGTCTTCGCCAAAGGCAACGCGCATTTCGTCGCCATCCAGGTAAACGGCGTTTGGCTTGGTGTTTTTCAGCCGGCGGTAAAACAGGCTGCCAAGGGTGGTCTTGCCCGCGCCGGAAAGGCCGGTAAAAAAGTAGACAGTTCCTTTGTTTTCCATAGGCTCCTCCCCATCAATGGTATAGCGGCTGTTCCAGCAACGCCGGGTCCGGCTGCAAGACCGGGATCATCCGCAGCGGCTGGCCCTCACGGGTGACGAAGCGGGGGTTCTTGAGCAGCAGCTCCGCAATGCGCAGGCGGTTCTGGTTGAGTGCATCCATCTGCCGGGCGATCTCCTGCTCATCTGTATGCAGACGGGTGCCGTTTACTCGAATACCGCTGTAGCACTCCCGCAGGGAGCGGATGATATACCCGTTGAGGGTGGTGAAGTTGCCGATCTTTTCCCGCACCCAGGCTTCGTCCACCGGTTCGCCCTTGTAGTAGTAGAAATCATAGCCGCAGGCCTGGTAGATATCCCGCATGAAATATTCCAGAAACGCCCGCTCGTCGTCGTTGGCGTATTCGTCGTAGGTGCGGTACACCGTTACCGGGTCAAAGCCCCGGGCATTGCCCTTGAGGGATTCCGGGTCCAGGCCCAGGCGGCTGGAACAATAGGTCATGCTCTCGGTGTAGGGGATGTCCAAAAACGCCGCCAGCACCGGGAAAATGGCCTTGGGGTTGAGCTTGCCGTCTTCAAAGCGGACCAGAGCGCTGTCCTTCAGCAGGCGGTCGTCCGGTTCCCGCAGGTAGCTGCGGTTGAGCACCCGCTCAGTCAGCTCATCGGGGATGCGGAGGGGGTCATCGGGGTCGCCCAGCTGTGCCGCCATAAAACGCACTGTCGCCGCATAGCTGGTGGTCGGCCTGCGGATGGGCGTAAAGGTCTTGATGTACTTGAACCCCTTGAAGATGGGGGACCGTTTGATCTGTTCGTATTCTGCGGAGTGTAAGGCGCAGTAGCCGTCCCCCTCTGCCACCTCCAGCTGGTAGCGGATGTTGCCAAAGTGGGGCTGGAAGAACAGGGCGGGGGCGATGCGGGAGTTGGGGTCCAGCCACTGGTTCATGGCCGGCTGGGTGAGGAAATAGGCCACCAAAAAGTCTTTTTCCGTGGGCCGCTTGATGGCGGCCAGCTGCTGGTGGATGCGCATGTTGCCCAGGGTGTGTTTGTAAAAGCGCTCCCGGGTCTGCTTGATCTGTTCCGAGATATTGTCGAACATCAACGATTCGTAGGACATCAGGTTAGGGTGGCCGTAAAAGATCTCGTTGAAAAAGTCGCCGCCGTTGTGGGCAGCCAGCTGGGTGTGCCAGATCAGGCGGTTGACCTCTTGCACGCCGATGGGCCGCACCGGGTATTGACTGTAATCAATGCCGTATTCGGCGGCAAAATCGATGGGGTACCGGGCGACTTGGTCCCCGATCAAAAAGACGAATTTTTCCTGGGCCAGCAGGGGGGCCAGGTCCAGGCAGGGCAGGTGGGCACAGAACCGGCCCCAATCGGTGTAGTGGAGGTAGATGTGGTTTTCCCGGCCGATCCATTCGCTTTTCCGTATTGTATCGTTCAAATATTCCAGTTGGTATTGAGAATAAACATCTTGTGCCAGGATGGGTTTTTCCAAATCTTTGAAAAAATACCGGTCGATGACCGGGTCGTTGAAATTGACATAGGAGCCGAAGCAGTCTTCCGCCGGGTCATAGGGCAGAAAACCTTGGTCGTCAAAGGGGAAAAACCGCAGGGGCAGTTGGTCAAAATCCGGGAAATCCCCGCGGAAACAGTAGGGGTAGGCGGCCAGGGCGGCGCAGTTGGCCGCGTAGCGCTGCCGCAGTTCCTCTTCGTTGGGCTGGTAAAAGGCCTGGGCCAGCAGGTGCATGATGTCCTGCCGGAAATGGCCTTCGTTGTACAGATCTACCAGGGCAGTGTAGGCCGTTTTGTAGTTGCCCTGGGAAAAAAAGATGTAGCTGGCCGCCTCAAAACGCTCCATGGGGGACAGCTCCCCTTTAGTCAGCGCGACTGTATAGGCCTTTTGGGCGTCCTCTTTTTGGCCCAGCTGGGCCATCCGGCGCCCGATCTCCATAGGCTGCATGGTGTCACCTCAGTTCGGTATATAGCGAAAGGGCCGGCCTTGCGGCCGGCCCTTTCTGCCTGATAAAAAGTTCGATTGCATTGCTTTGCGCCGCGGGCGCACAAGCATTGTGCAGCTTTCCGGTTATTGCAGCAGCTGCAGCACACCCTGAGGAACCTGGTTGGCCCGGGCCGCGTCGTCGCAAAGTCCGCTTGGCTCCGTTTCCGCCTGCGGCGAAAACTGCGCCCGCCCCCTTGCTCCTCCGCTCCCCACCGAACCCGCGGCTTACGCCGCTGGGCTTCGGCGGGGACCCCAGTTGGGACGGCCATGCTGCCCCAGGCGGGAGGGTGGTATTACGCCGCTTGATGCAAGCTTTTATTGCAGCAGCTGGAGCACGCCCTGGGGAACCTGGTTGGCCTGGGCCAGCATGGCCTGGGCGGACTGGATCAGGATGTTGTTCTTGGTGTAAGCCATCATCTCGTCGGCCACGTCTGTGTCGCGGATGGTGGATTCGGCATCCTGGATGTTCTCTTCCATGACGGACAGGTTGTTGATG
>CAJFRA010000055.1 GCA_904419295.1 Candidatus Pseudobutyricicoccus lothianensis | reverse complement strand
GCCTTTTGGTTTTGTCTGGTCAACTCTACCTTAACACAGGTCACTCCTATTCGCTATTTATTTCTTTGATTTGTTACACATCATTGTAACACCTACAGCGTTGAGGAGGGACTTTACAGCCTGTTCATTGACGAAAAAGAATGTGGATGATAAAATAAATTGATTATGGACCAAACGGCATTTGCCGGGGTAGAAGGGGAAGAACGGCCTATGTGGACAGCAGACCGATGGAAGGAATATGAGTTGTTGGATTGCGGCGGCGGAGAGCGGCTGGAGCGGTGGGGCAAGCAGATCTTGATCCGGCCGGACCCCCAGGCCATTTGGCGGCGGGGCGGCCATCCGCTGTGGAAAAAGCCCGACGCCATCTATCACCGGTCGGACAAAGGGGGCGGCAGTTGGCAGATCTTTCACCTGCCGGCCAGCTGGCAGATCCACTATGACGATCTGACGTTTCAGGTCAAACCCATGAATTTTAAGCACACCGGCTTGTTTCCCGAGCAGGCGGCCAACTGGGATTTCATCCGCCAGATGGTGGCGAGCCGGGTGGCTTATCAGCCGTGCAACGTGCTGAACCTGTTCGCCTACACAGGGGGGGCAACCTTGGCCGCTGCCGCCGGTGGCGCATCTGTCTGCCATGTAGATGCCTCCAAAGGCATGGTGGCCTGGGCCAAGGAAAACGCCAGGCTTTCCGGCTTGGCAGAAGCGCCCATCCGTTACATTGTGGATGACTGCAAAAAGTTCATCGAGCGGGAGATCCGGCGGGGGCGGCGCTACGACGCCATCATCATGGACCCGCCCTCCTATGGCCGGGGGCCATCGGGCGAGGTGTGGAAGTTCGAAGAGAGCATCGCCCCGTTCCTGGAGCTGTGCATGGGCGTGCTGTCGGAAGACCCGCTGTTTTTGATCATCAATTCCTACACCACGGGGATCTCCCCTTCGGTGCCGGTGTACCTGCTGGGCATGACCATGGCCCGGCGGTATGGCGGCACGGTGGAGGGAGGCGAGCTGCTGCTGCCCGTGACCCAGAGCGGCCTGGGGCTGCCCTGCGGCCACACCACCCGCTGGATCTGCCAATAAGGAGGCATGGTTTTGGAACCCATCGTGCAGGTACAACAAGTATCCTTTGAATACACCCACCGGGAAAACCAGCCGGATCTGCTGGCCCTGGATGGGGTCAGCCTGGAGATCCAGACCGGCAGCTTTGTGGCGGTATTGGGGCACAACGGCTCGGGAAAATCCACTTTGGCCAAGCACATCAACGCCATTTTGCTGCCCACCCAGGGCAAAGTGCTGGTGGGCGGCATGGATACGGCCGACGAATCCAAGCTGTTTGACATACGGGAGACCGCGGGCATGGTCTTCCAAAACCCGGACAACCAGATCGTGGCCACAGTGGTGGAAGAAGACGTGGCCTTTGCACCGGAAAACTTGGGCCTGCCTTCCGAAGAGATCCGCCGCCGGGTGGATTACGCCTTGCAGGCAGTGGGCATGGAAGAGTTCAAGCGCAACGCCCCCCATCTGCTCTCCGGCGGCCAAAAGCAGCGGGTGGCCATTGCCGGCGTGCTGGCCATGGCGCCCCAGGTCATCGTGCTGGATGAGCCCACTGCCATGCTGGACCCCGGCGGCCGTGCCGAGGTGATGAAGACCATCCGCTGGCTCAACCGGGAAAAGGGCATCACCATTTTGCTCATCACCCATCACATGGATGAGGCGGCCCAGGCCGACCGGGTCGTGGTGATGGAGGATGGCCATATCATCGACGACGGCGATCCGCGGCACATTTTTTCCCAGGTGGACAAGATGCACGCCACCGGCCTGGGGGTCCCCCAGACAGTGGAGGTGCTGGAGGCCCTGCGGCAGGAAGGGGCCGACGTGGCCATCGACGCCCTGACAGTGGAAGAGTGCGCCGACCGGCTGATCTCGTTTTTGGAGGGCTGAACCTTGGAAGAGATCCTCAAGATCGAAAATTTAACTTATGTATACAGCCCGGGCACCCCCTTTGAAAAAAAGGCGGTGGACGATGTCAGCCTGACGGTGCACAAAGGGGAGTTCTTGGCTGTCATCGGCCACACCGGTTCGGGGAAATCCACCCTGATCCAGCACCTGAACGCCCTGCTCAAGCCCACGTCGGGCCGGGTGCTGCTCCACGGGCGGGATTTGTGGGAGAGCAAAGAGGTCACCCGGGACGCCCGATTCCGGGTGGGGCTGGTGTTCCAGTACCCAGAGCATCAGCTCTTTGAAGAAACGGTGGAAGCCGACGTATCGTTTGGCCCCAAAAACATGGGTTTGCCTCCGGAGGAGATCCACCGGCGGGTGGTGGAATCTTTGGCGGCCTGCGGCATGGGGGAAGACATGCTGAAAAAGTCGCCCTTCGACCTTTCCGGCGGGCAAAAGCGCCGGGTGGCCATGGCCGGCGTGCTGGCCATGGAGCCTGAAGTGCTGGTGCTGGATGAGCCTGCCGCCGGGCTGGACCCGCGGGGGCGGGAAGAGATCTTTCAGTTTTTGTCCCAATACCACAAGCAGCACGGCACCACCATCCTTTTTGTCACCCATAGCATGGAGGACGCGGCCCGGCTGGCTTCCCGCATTGTGGTGATGAAGGATAGCCGCGTTTTTTTAGACGGCACGCCCCAGACCATTTTTTCCAAAGCCCAGCAGCTGCTGGAGGCCGGGCTGGATGTGCCCCAGATCACCAGGGTCTTTTTGCGCCTCAAAGAGAAGGGGCTGGACATCGACACCGGCGTATACACCGTGGAGCAGGCCAAGGAGGTGCTGCTGCGGTATAAGCGGGAGGGAAAGCCATGCTGAAAGACATCACCATCGGGCAATACTTCCCTGTGGAGAGCCCGGTGCACCATCTGGACAGCCGGACAAAGCTGATCTTGAGCTTTGCTTTTATCATATTTTTGTTCCTGGCCCAAGGGGTGGCGGCCTATGTGCTGTGTGCCGCGGGGATCGCCGCCGTGACGCTGGTGTCCCGCATCCCTTTTAAAATGCTGCTCAAGAGCCTGAAACCCATTGCATTTTTGGCGGCTTTCACCGCGCTGCTCAACTTGCTGTATACCCCGGGAGACGTGCTGTGGCAGTGGTGGATCTTCAAGATCACCAGCCAGGGCATCGAACGCTCGATCTATATGGTGGTGCGCATCGTCATGCTCATTGCCTCCACGTCGCTGCTCACGTATACCACGTCGCCTGTGGCGTTGACGGATGCCATTGAAACGCTGTTCCGGCCGCTGAACAAGATCCATCTGCCTGTCCATGAGTTCGCCATGATGATGACCATCGCCCTCCGCTTTATCCCCACGCTGATCGAAGAAACGGAAAAGATCATGAACGCCCAAAAGGCCCGGGGTGCAGATTTTGAAAGCGGCAATCTGCTCAACCGGGCCAAGGCCCTTGTGCCGGTGCTGGTGCCGCTGTTCGTCTCCGCCTTCCGCCGGGCCGATGAGCTCTCCATCGCCATGGAGTGCCGCCTCTACCGGGGCGGCGAAGGGCGCACTCGGTTGAAACAGTTGAAAATGGGCAAAAATGATGGGGTGGCTTTTGCCATCAGCATCCTGTTTTTTGCCTGTGTGATGATTGCCACAAGGATTTTGCCATGACAGAACAAAATTGCCAAAACATTGCCTTTACATTGGCCTACCTGGGCACGGCCTACCACGGCTGGCAGTATCAAAACAACGCCATCTCCATCCAGCAGGTGATGCAGGAGGCCATTGAAAAAGCCACGGGCCAGGCCGTCACCCTTTCGGGCTGCGGCCGCACCGATGCAGGGGTCCACGCCAAGATCTATGTGGCCAACGCCAAACTGGCCACCCGCATCCCGCTGGACAAGCTGCCCTTGGCCATCAGCGCCTATCTGCCGGAGGATATTTCCGTCAGCCGGGCCACGGCTGTGCCCGATGATTTCGACGCCCGGTTCTCTTGCCGGCGGAAGGAATACAGCTATTTGATCCACAACAGCCGGGTGCGGAACCCCTTTTACCACAACCGGGCCTATTTCTGCCCTTCGGCCCTGGACTATGACGCCATGGCGGCGGCGGCCCCCCATTTCGAAGGCCGGCAGGATTTTGCCGCTGTGCGCAGTGTGGGTACGCCGGTGCGCAGCACAGTGCGCACCATGTACTACTGCCGCACGGAAAAGCAGGGGGACCGGATCACGGTGCGGGTGTGCGCCGATGGGTTTTTATACAATATGGCCCGGGCCATCGCCGGTACGCTGCTCTACTGCGGCCTGCACAAGATCCAGCCGGAGCAGGTGCCCGCCATCCTCCGGGCAGGAGACCGGGAGCAGGCCGGGCCCACAGCCCCTGCCTGCGGCCTTTACCTGACGGCCCTGGAATATGGGATGGAGGCATTGGATGGCAGAGCGTGAAATGCGGCAGCAGGACAATGTGACCCCTTTCCGGCCAGACCGGCGGGGCCAGGTGTGCGGCCTGTTCAAAAGCGTGGCCCTCATCGGCCTTTTGTGCTCCATGGTCTACTGCATCTGGAATTACCATGACAGCCTGTCCCTCAGCAGCCTGCGGCAGCTGTTTTCCTATTTTTCTTCGGCGCGGCAGGCCAGCAGCGGCGATTTTGCCGGCTATACCTTTGAGGCCGGCACCGAGAGCGTCTACGACGATTTCGGCAACGGCCTGGCTGTGCTCAACAGCGATTCGCTGAGCTTTATCAACGAGCAGGGGGCCGAGGAACTGAGCGTACAGCTGCAATATGCCACACCGGCCCTGAGCGTCAGTGGCGACAATCTGCTGGCCTATGACCGGGGCGGCCGGGGCCTTTGCCTGACCAACCGGTATACCGCTATGTGGCAGACGGAGCTGGAATCGGACATCATTTCCGCCTCGGTGAACAACAATGGGGCCTTTTCGGTGGTCACTGACGAACAGGGCTACCGGGCGGCCGTCACGGTGTACGACAACCGGCAGAGGGAGCAGTTCAAATGGAACACATCTGAATATTACATCGCCCTCTCCTGCGTGGCGCCGGATTCCCACCATGTGGCCGTGCTCTGTTTGCAGGAGTCAGGGGGCAAACGGGCGGCGCAGATCCGGGTCTTTTCCACCAGCCAGGAAGAGGCGCTGTTTGACATTGCGCTGGGCGGTATGACTGTGTATTCCATGGAATATTATAAGAACGACACATTGGCGGTGGTCACCGACCAAGGGGTCTTTTTCTACGACGGCAACGGCCAGCAGACCGGGGCCTATCCCTATACCAAAGGGAGCTTGGTGACCTTCAGCCATAAAATGGGCCAGCTGCCCTGCATCGCCTTGGAGACAGGGGACCGGGAGCAGCGGGCTCAAGTGGTGGTGGTAGGCGAAGACGGGAGCGCCGTGTTCGATCAGACCTATGCCACCACGGTGCGCAGCTTGTCCACTTCGGGAGATCATATCGCAGTCTTGCTGCGGGATCAAGTGGTGCACACCAGCACCTTTGCCGGTGCACCCGTGCAAACGGCACAAGAGGTGAATGCCAGGGATGTGATCCAGCGCAGCGACGGCAGTGTGATACTGATCTACGCGGAGCGGGCCGAGATGGTGGAATTTGACGAATAGGCGATGAAGCCCCGGCGTGGGGAAAGGAAATGGCATGGTTGATCTGATTTTTGTTGTGATCATTTTGGCGTTTGCCCTGTTTGGGGCCCGGCGCGGTTTTTTCGGTGCATTGGCCGGGCTGTTTGGCACGCTGCTCTCCTACCTGGTGGCGGCCAAAGCCATCGTACCGGCGCTGTCGCCAGCTGTCGCCGGGTGGATCGCCCCTTACTGTGAACGGATGCTGCTGCAGGCCGCAGGAGAGGAATGGGCCGGGGCAGTGGAACAGCCTCTGGACCAGATCGGCCAAGGGCTGGGCGAGATGCTGGAAAACATGCACCTGCCGGCAGAGCTGGCCGATTCTGTTTTGCAGGCCGCCGATGGAGGCCAAACGGTGTTGGCCGCCGCCACCCAGGCGGTGAGCCAGGCAGTGGCACCGGTCATTGCCTTTGTCATCGGCTTCCTGCTGTGCAAATTGGCCCTCTGGGTGCTGGCCTGCGTGCTGGGTTCCCACTTGCCGGTGGTCCGCACGCTGAACAAAGGGGCCGGCCTGCTGCTGGGGCTGGTGGGCGGCCTGGCGGTGGTAGCGGCGCTGTGCGTGGGCATCCGCGCTTTTGCGCCCCAAGGCGTCGGCGGGGTGTTTTCACTGCAGAGCGTGGAGCAGAGTTACATTGGCGGCTTGGTCTACGGTCTGCTGCCCGGCGGGCCGGCTTTGGAATGACTTTTTCACCGGGCAGTGTGTTCTATGGCCCGGGGAGGCGGAAGGGAAGCGCTTCCGTCTCCCCGGCTCATAGAACGAGCTCTGATCATACGACCATACCGGCGAGCCATGCGGCGCCGCGTATGCTGCCAGAGACACACCGCATGGAGAAATGGAACTGTGAAGAATGAATATGCCACTGTGCTCAAGATGCAAAAAGAATGTGGCCGTTATTTTTGTAACACGGCTGGAAAACGGTAAGACCACCGATGAAGGGCTGTGCCTCCAATGCGCCAAAGAACTGGGCATCAAGCCTGTGACGGACATGATGGAAAAACTGGGGATCACCGACAGCGACATTGAAAATGTGGCCAAAGAGCTGGAAAACGGGGACCCGGAGGAACTGATGCAATCGCTGATGCAGGGGATGCGCTTTTCGGCGGAAGAAGAAGAGACCGGGGAAGAAGAGCCGGAGGAAGACGAGGAGAACAGCTCCCGTGTGCCGGTGATCCCCTTCTTTTCCATGCGGGCCCGGGAAGAACGGGAAGACAAAGGAGCCGAGAAAACGGGCAAGCAAAAGAAAAACGACAAAAAGAAGAAGTTCTTGAACAACTACGCCACAGACCTGACGAAAAAAGCCAGGGAGGGCGGTCTGGACCGGGTGATCGGCAGGGAGACAGAGATCGAGCGGGTGATCCAGATCCTCAACCGCCGGCAGAAAAACAACCCCTGCCTGATCGGCGAGCCCGGCGTGGGCAAGACAGCTGTGGCCGAAGGCCTGGCGCAAAAGATCGCCCAGGGAGATGTGCCCTATAAGCTGCAAAACAAAGAGGTCTGGCTGCTGGATATGACCGCTATGGTGGCGGGCACCCAGTTCCGGGGCCAATTTGAAAGCCGGATGAAAGGGCTGATCGATGAGGTCAAACGGCTGGGCAACATCATTTTGGTGATCGACGAGGTGCACAACCTGGTGGGCGCCGGCGACGCCGAGGGCTCCATGAACGCAGCCAATATTTTAAAGCCCGCCCTCTCCCGTGGCGAAGTGCAGGTCATCGGCGCCACCACCTTCAAAGAATACCGGCAGCACATCGAAAAGGACAGCGCCTTGGAGCGCCGGTTCCAGCCGGTGACCATCAATGAGCCCTCTTTGGAACAGACAGTGGAGATCATCAAGGGCATCCGCCCCTATTATGAGAACTTCCACGGCGTCAAGATCGGGGACGAAGCGGCGCGCCAGGCAGTGTACCTGTCGGAACGCTACATCAACGATCGGTTTTTGCCCGACAAGGCCATCGACCTGATCGATGAGGCTTGCTCGGAGATCAACTTGAAGAATGCGGCCATCAACGAAAAAGCCAAGATCCAGGAGGAAACGGAGAACCTGAAAGCCGAACAGGAAGAGCTGATGCAAAACCCGGATGAGACCGGCGCCTATCAGCGCCTGGCCTATATCCGCAGCCGCCAGCTGCAGCTGGAGCAGCGGATGGGGGAATTGCGGGCGGCACCCGAACCGCAGCTCACGGTGGCCGACCTGGCCCAGGTCATCGAATTGTGGACCAAGATCCCGGCCAGCAAGGTGCAGCAGCAGGAATTCGAACGGCTGATCACCCTGGAAGACCGGCTGCGCCAGCGGGTAGTAGGGCAAGATGAGGCGGTCTCCGCCGTGGCGGCCGCCATCCGCCGCAGCCGGGCCGGCGTATCGCCCAAACGGAAGCCGGTGTCCTTCATCTTTGTCGGGCCCACTGGCGTAGGCAAGACCGAGCTGGTCAAGTGTTTGGCGGCCGATTTGTTCGACACCCCAGACGCCCTGATCCGCCTGGATATGAGCGAATACATGGAAAAGCACAGCGTATCCAAACTGATCGGCGCACCGCCGGGGTATGTGGGGTATGACGAGGCCGGCCAGCTGACGGAAAAGATCCGCCGCCGCCCCTATTCCGTGGTGCTGTTCGACGAGATCGAAAAGGCCCACCCCGATGTGCTGAACGTGCTGCTGCAGATCTTGGATGACGGCGTGGCCACCGACGCCCAGGGCCGCAAGGTCAGTTTTGAAAACACGGTCATCATCATGACTTCCAACGCAGGTTCCGACCGGCGGGATGGCGCGGTGGGCTTCGACCGCACGGTGACCCAGCAGAGCCGGGAGCGGGCCATGAAAGCCTTGACCGACATCATGCGGCCCGAATTCATCAACCGCATCGATGAGGTGGTGGCTTTCAACCAGCTGAGCCAGCAAGATTTTGCCCGTATCGCCCACATCATGTTGGGGGATCTGACTGCCACTCTGAAAGAAAACGGAATTTCTTTCACTTTTGACGAAAATCTTATTGACTTTTTGGTCAAAGAGTCGTATTCTATTAAATACGGAGCGAGGAACTTGCGCCGCTTTGTGCAGAAGGAGATCGAAGATCGGGCTGCCAGCGCCATCATTGCGGCCTATCAGAACCCGGTGACATCTATCCATGCCACATCCGATGGCCAACAGGTCATTGTAGAAGCAAAGTAATCCCCATTTCCCAGAGCGGCCAAAGCCGCTCTGGGAAATGAAAAAGAAGAGGTTGACAAACGGTTCCCATTGTGCTATACTCATTAAGCTGATTCCTTTGCGGGTGTAGTTCAATGGTAGAATTCCAGCCTTCCAAGCTGGTTACGTGGGTTCGATTCCCATCACCCGCTCCATTCGGGTGGCTATGGCCGCTGTGATATGTGCCCGTAGCTCAGCAGGATAGAGCAACTGCCTTCTAAGCAGTAGGTTGGGGGTTCGAGTCCCTCCGGGCACGCCAGATATGGTGGGTGTAGCTCAGTTGGTTAGAGCACCAGATTGTGGCTCTGGGGGTCGCCGGTTCGAATCCGGTCATCCACCCCATATCATCTATCGTACCTCCCGAAAGGCGCACCTTGATGTTCATATTGGGATGTAGCCAAGGGGTAAGGCACGGGACTTTGACTCCCGCATTCGTAGGTTCAAATCCTGCCATCCCAGCCAATATGACCCATTAGCTCAGCAGGCAGAGCACCTCCCTTTTAAGGAGGGTGTCCGGCGTTCGAGCCGCCGATGGGTCACCAAGAGAAAACCCTGAAACCTCAATAGGTTTCAGGGTTTTTCTTTTTTTTTGCTTTTTGGATTTGTTAGTAACGAATTAGCTACGGCAGTCTTGTCTACTGCATTGATTAGCGTGTTTACGTCGAAGTGATTGTAGAAGTTGACGGTTGTAGAATAATCGGCATGTCCCAAAACTTCCTGGAGAATTTCTGGTGAAAGCCCTTCTCGAATCGCACGAGTAGCGTATGTATGCCGAGTCGCATGAGGGGTCTTTTTTTTGATCTCTAGTTTCTCCAAAAGAGGATAATAGTCTCTCCGGCGAAAATTGGCCGGAACCCTTTGACCTGAATACCCAGACAACAACAACGGCCCAGTTGCGCGAGAAGCGAAATAGGAGAAGTGTTCTCGGCCTTCGGGACGGATCGGTATGATGCGATTACGGCCAGCTTCAGTTTTCGATCCACCAATAACATAATTTTCATAATATCCCGTTATTGGGAGATAGAATAGTTCGCTTATTCGCATGCCAGTGGATAAGAGCATAAGAATGATTTTAGCTGTCTCGCTTCCGTCTTTTTCGAGTTTTTCAATTTCTTCGACTGTGAATATGTCTTTATCATGTTTAGTCATTTTAGGAATATTTACAAACTTGGCAAAATTGGTCAAAACGATTTCTTCACGGATGGCCCAATTAGACATTTGGGTAATCAATTGCTTGTATTTAGCTAATGTAGCTGATGACTTTTTCCAATGCTGATTAAGGATTTCCTGAAAGTCAGCTGTGCGGAGTTCGCGAAATTTTTGATTGTGGATAGGGGTAAAAATTCTATAGGAATTCTCGTATGCCTCAATTCCTTTACGGCCGATGGTCTTAAAATGTTCAACAGACCATTCAGCATAGATATCTGAAAAGGTCATGTTATATCTTTGTGTCAGAACCCGGCCTGAAAAGTGTTCTAAGGCTTCCAGAGCGTCCGTCTTTTTTTCATAATACCCAATAACAACTTTGTTTTTTACTGCAATCCATGGTCGCCTACGCCGCCCAGTGAGCTTATAAACGCTACCGGTCCCATTAGCTCTTTTGAGAGCTTTTCTTTTTTCATGTACTTGCTTTTTTCCACACTTGGGGCAGAAAATCGCATCCTCTGGTAATAAAGCAGCACACCTGATACAAATCTTGGACTCCATAATTCTGAATACCTCTAAGTTAATTTTAGAACATACGTTCCCTCCTTTTCGATAGTCATTATACCATATATTGCAGGAATGTCAAATCCCATAATGAAGTTTTCAAGCTGTCTGGCGCTTATTGCGCTAGGCGGCTTTCTGCTTTTTTGAAAAGAAAAATGACACCGCTAGGACACTGGCAGAATATTTGAATACCTGATTCAGGTGAATCTTCACAAAATAGTGCGCAGTAGTCATAAGCGGTTCCTCCTTAATTTTTTTGTGAATTTCCAGGCTATTGAGTTGATTTTGCGTTGCAAATAGCATATATTGTAAGTGCAATAAGCTTGAAAGGGGCTGATACAATGGCTAACACGACAAATTTCAGCGTCCGTATGGACAGCGACATCAAAAAGCAGTGCGAAACGCTTTACAACGAATTAGG
>CAJFRA010000054.1 GCA_904419295.1 Candidatus Pseudobutyricicoccus lothianensis | reverse complement strand
CAGAACTTGCCCCTGCTGTCCTACAGCTATTGTATCACGGGCATCCCAAAGCCTGCTGATACCTAAAATTATTAACTTTGAAACTTATTATACGAGGAGGAGCAAACATGGCATATAAAACACTGTCCATGGAAGAGGTCGTGGCTTTCCGGCGGCACCTAGAGGCCCAGGAGCGGAGCGCGGGCACGGTGGAAAACTACCTGCGCCATGTGTCGGCCTTTGCCCGATGGCTGGACGGGCGGCCTGTGACCAAGGAAAACGCCGCCGGATGGAAAGGGTATCTGACCGGCGGAAAATACCGGCCTGCCACAGTCAACGCCATGCTGGCGTCGCTCAATCAGTTCTTCCTCTTTACCGGCCGGCAGGATTGCCGCGTAAAGCCGCTGCGCTTGCAGCGCCGGCTGTTCCGGGAAGAAGACCGGGAACTGGAGCGGGAAGAATACGACCGCTTGCTGCAGACCGCCCAGCAGGAAGGGAGGGAACGGCTGGCGCTGCTGCTGGAGACCATCTGCGCCACAGGCATCCGGGTCTCTGAAGTGGCGTATATCACAGTGGAGGCCGCCCGGCAAGGGCAGGCAGAGATCTTCCTCAAAGGGAAGGTCCGGCTCATTTTGCTGCCCCAAAAGCTGTGCCGCAAACTGCTGCGGTATGCCAAAAAACAAAAAACCGTTTCTGGTGAAGTGTTCCTCACCAAAAACGGCAATTCTCTTTCCCGCAAACAGATCTGGGCCGAAATGAAAGCCCTGTGCCGGCGGGCAGGGGTAGCGCCTTCCAAGGTATATCCCCACAACCTGCGACACTTGTTTGCCAGGGCCTTTTATCGCATCACACGGGATGTGGCTAAGCTGGCGGATGTATTGGGCCATTCCAGCATAGAGACCACGCGCCTTTACCTGATCTCCACCGGTGCGGAACATGCCCGGCAAATGGAAAGGATGCAGCTCATTCGTTAGACAAAATACGGATTTTGTCCTGGGGAACAAGCCAAGGGATAAAATCGCCGGAGCAATAGGCTGGTCGGCCTGTAAAAAGCAACGGAAACAGAATGTTGACACCGAAGAAGGGGGAACGGAATGAACGGCAATCCATTGACCGACGAACAGCTGGAAGCGGGGCTGGCACGCTTGGAACAAGAGGGGCTTTCGGCCAATACGCTGCATCAATACCGGGGCTATCTGGGCCTGTTCCAGCGCTTTTTGCAACAGGCCGGGGCGTTGGGCCCCAAAAGCTTGGCGCAGTGGCAGCAAGCCATGGTTCAGGAGGGGGCGTTGTCCAACAGCAGCATCAACACCCGCATTTCGGCGGGCAACAGTTTGCTGCGGGCCCTGGGACATACAGATTGGCAGCTGCTGAAGCGGCTGCCGGAAGAACCCCGCCTGTGTGCAGAACTGACAAGGCAGGAGTATTTCCGCTTGTTGCAAATGGCAAAGCAGCAGGGCAGAGAACAGATCTACTACATTATAAAGACCATTTGCTGCACCGGTGTGCGGGTGCCTGAACCCCTGCGGGGTGAACTGCTGCAGTTTGCCCGGCGCAGCGGCATCTGCAAAGGGCCGGTGTTCCGCAACCGCAACGGCAGGCCGGCGGCCCGCAGCACCGTATGGCGGCTGTTGCAGCGGCTGTGCCGGGATGCCCAGGTGGACCCCCAGAAGGCCAGCCCCCGGTGTTTGGAACGGCTGTATCAGCAAACCCAGGAAGAGGTCGCCGCCACAGTATCCACGCTGATGGAGCAGGCATACACCCAGCAGCTTCTGCAAGGGAACCAGAGGATCGGCTGGGATGCTTGAACCGCCCTGCGCAAAAACCACCCACTGACATCGGTCAGCGGGTGGTTTTTTTATACAGCGGGGGAAAACGGCTGGCTTTCATCCTGGGATTTCCAAATTGCCGCTTGCAAAGGATGTAATTTTGCTGTATAGTTGAATCGCATAAATATACATGAACTGAGCGGCACCTTTTCCCGGCGGATGATGTGTTCCCTGCATAGAGGATGTGGCAGCTTCCGCTGTGGGGTGATTTGTGCCCAAAGGAATGGGCACAGGCTGGAACGGATTTCAGAAGGCGGCCCCTGCCTTTTCTGGAGTATTTAGAAGAAGGAGGATTTTTATGAAGAAACGCATTCTGACCCTGCTCCTGGCGCTGGTGATGTGCCTGGGGCTGACGATCCCCGCGTTGGCTGCCTCCACGGTTACGGTGAAGGTGGAGCTGGTGGTGGATTATTCTGCCGCCTATGAAGAATTGGAATTGCTCAACGAGCTGCGCCGGCAGGCGGGACTGCAGGAACTGGTCATGGATAAGGCCATGATGGATATGGCGGTCCGTCGGGCTGCGGAAAGCGCTGTTCTGTTCAGCCACACACGGCCCAATGGAGAAGAATTTCACACCGCCCGGCCCAGCGGGTACACAGAAGGTACCATTGGCGAAAACCTCAGCTATGCCGGGGCTTCGACCAATGCCGACGCCAGCGCCGTCACCCAATCCTGGTACGATTCGGAAGGGCATCGGGCGAACATGCTGAACGGCACGTTCACCAGCGTGGGCATTGCCTGCGTGAAAGACCGGGCAGGCCAGACTTACTGGGTGCAGAATTTCTATTCCAAGACCGGCGCCACGGAGAGCACCCCATCCTCTGGACAGAAGGGCTACATCTACTCCATCGAGACAGCACCCGAGAACTTGAAGCTCCGCCTCAGCGAAGATTCCCTGGATATGGAGACCGGAGAGAAGACAGTAGTTTATGTCTGCAACGACCGGGGCACCCCTTTGGTGCCCGATATCATCCGCACCAGCGATGACAGCGTGGCGTCGCTGAGCATGGAGGACGGCGGGGTCTGTGTCAGCGCTGCGGGGGCCGGCAGTGCGACTTTGACTCTGGGCTGCGGCGGAAAGAGCCTGAATCTGCCGGTGTCGGTCAGCGAATCCTCTCAGGAGGAGGTTGACCTGCAGCTGGTAAGACCGGAAGGCGGATTCCGCGTGGAAGTGGGCGAAAACATTTATACCTATGTCACACCGCGGCATGAAGTGCGGTGGGAAGTGTCCGATCCTTCTATCCTCGAGGTCAGCGGCATGGGCCACGGCGCCCGGCTCACCGGTCTGGCGCCGGGAACCACATGGATCACGGCGATCACAAGGGAACCGGTCAACGGCACCTATCTCAGCGTTATGGCGGAAGTGACCGTCTATGGGAAAGATACACCGGAACAGCCGGAAAAACCCGAAGAGCCTGAAGAACCGGATGTGCCTGGGCAGACTACGGCCCCGGAAGAAGTGGATCTGTCTGCTTATTACGTGGAGCTGATCCCCGGTGAGCAGATCCGGCTGCAAGCTTATGTCCGGCCCGATGGCGCCTCGCAGAAGGTGACCTGGAGCAGCAAGGACTCTTCTGTAGCCACAGTAGACCAAAACGGCCGGATCACCGCCGTGGCGGACGGCCAGACCAATGTTGTGGCCACCACCCAGGACGGGACGGAATACCGCAGCTGCCAAGTGATGGTGAGCAGCACCTATAACGGCAAGCCCATCACCTTCACCGATGTAAAGGAAGGGGACTACTTCTACGACGCTGCCGCCTGGGCCACGGCACAGAATCTGGAGATCGCTCCGGTGGGCGGCGCTCTGAAGGTACAGCAGGGATGCACACGGATGGAGATCGTCCGCTACCTGTGGAAGCTGATGGGATCCCCTCAGCCAAAAGACACCAGCAACAACCCCTTTACCGATATTTCCAACAGCGTATCCAACCGGGATGACCGCTGGGCTGTCCAGTGGGCGGTGGAAAACGGTGTCACCACCGGCATGTCCGCCACCACTTTCAGCCCCAATACAACAGTGACCCGAGCCCAGGCAGTGACGTTCCTCCACCGGGCGGCGGGCCTGCCCCAGGTGAGCGGCAGCGCCGGCTTTACCGATGTGCCCTCCAACAGTTGGTTTGCCGACGCCGCGGTTTGGGCGGTGAAAGAAGGTATCACCAACGGGACGGGCAACAACACCTTTACCCCTGATAAGACTTGCTCCCGGGGCGAGATCCTCACGTTCCTCTACCGGCAGTTTTCTTGATCGGAAAGAAATAAATGATGGGAGAGTTTGGCATGAAAAAGCGGTTTGTATCCTTCCTTTTGGTGTTGGCCCTGTGTATGGGCCTGTCGGTACCGGCACTGGCGGATGACCCTTACGGGCCCCGGGACGTCGGGTTTTATGTGGCGGAAAAGTTTTATTCCTTCGATGAGCCCGCTTCTGGAGATGGCTGGAGCTATGACGGGAACTACACCATGACCCTCAGCGGGATCCAGAGCACCTATGGCGAGACAGAGTACGGTGTGAAGCTGGACTGGATCCAGCTGAACAACCCGAAAAAGGATTTCACTTTTGTGGTGAAGGACGGCACTGAAAACAACGTCGGCAACATCGAGATCATCTATGGCGGCGGGTTTTCCATCAAGGATTCCCAGAGAAAGGCCGTCACTTTCACGGGTTCGGGCACACTGCACTGCAAAGCCGTCAATTTGGATAAAGTCACCTTCCGCAATGTCACATTGAAGGCAGAAGAGGGCTTTTCCTGCTGGGGCCTGACCATGGAGAGCGGTTCGATCCAGGCGGCCAATTTCTCGATGGGCCATACGGGGACCACGCTGGAGGGCATGTACAGCCTGACAGGCGGTACCATTGAGCTGGTTGGCAGCAAGACCAGTGCATATTACAGCGGCGTGCTGCGCGTGGACGGCTTGGAAGAAGCAAAGGTGCGGGAAGTCATCGGCATGTTCCAGGACAGATCCGGCAAGGCATTGCAGGCGGAGATCAAGGAAAACACGGTCTATGGCGGCTACTACGCCTTTGCCAAAGAGAACGGCTCAGATGAATATGCTACTTACGGCATTTGGAAAGGGTCCGCAAACACAGCACCCGGCGCCACCGGGTTTGCCGATGTGAGCGCAGGCGATTATTATGCGGCCCCTGTGGATTGGGCCGTGGGCCAGGGCATCACCAACGGCACCAGCAATACCACTTTTAGCCCCAATGACACCTGTACCAAAGGGCAGATCATCACATTTTTGTGGCGGGCCGCCGGTTCGCCTGAGCCCCAAAAAGCTGTGCCTTTTGGCGATGTGGCAGCCGACGCCTATTATGCCAAGGCCACTGCATGGGCCGCGGAAAACGGCATGGCGAGCGGAGATACCTTTGCACCCAACGCGCCCTGCACCCGGGAGATGGCGGTAGAATTTATGTGGAAACATGCCGGCAGCCCAGAGGCGGCCCAAGCCGGGTTTGCCGACGCCTCTTCGGAAGCCGTCGATTGGGCGGTAGCGCAGGGGGTCACCAACGGCACCAGCGATACCACATTCTCGCCGGACAACATCTGCACCAGAGGGCAGATCGTCACATTCCTGTACCGGGCCTTTGCCTAACGCACAGCTAGATGCAGCAGGGAGAGCGGACGGCTGAATGTTGAGAGAGTAAGGGAAAGTCACATAATAAAAACCCCCGTTTGGCACTGGGCCAAACGGGGGTTTTGCAGCTTTGGCGGGCAACCTGGGCGCAAGGCCACCGGGGCTTCCCGCGGAGCGGCTGGAGGAAAGGAAAGCAGATGGTGCATCGCCGGCCGCCAGCCGTCAGGCGAACTTATCTTGCAGTATCTGTAAAAAACGATCGGCTGCCTTGGAAAACACCTGGTATTTTTTCCAGACGATATCCATGCCCACTTTCATGGCAGGTTCCAAAGGGCGGAAGCACAACAGGCTTTCGCCTGTGGTATTTATCAGTTTGTCCAACGTCAAGGCGCAGCCCACTCCTTCTTCCACCATGCGGGCCGCGTTGTACACCAGATTGTAGGTCGCCACGATGTTGAGCCGCTCCAGATCCCGCTGGAACCAGGCGGCCAGGTCGCCCCGCACCATCCGTTGCCGCGAGATGATGAGAGGCTGGTCCAAAAGATCCTGGGGGCTCAAAGCGGGCCGCGCCGCCAGCGGATGGTCCTTCCGCAGCAGGACGCCCCAAGTATCTTGGGCAGGCAGGCGGATGTAATCGTATTTTTTGATGTCTGCCGGTTCGATCAACATCCCGAAATCCAGCAGGCCTTTGTCCAGCCGCTCGGTCACATCCTCGGCATTGCCGCTGTGCAGATGGAAACGGATGTTGGGATGCTGGCACTGCAGTTCCCGGGCGACTTGGGCGATCAGCCGCATGGCGTCGGTCTCGCCGCCGCCGATGCAAATGTCCCCGGCGATCCCCTCTTCCGCCTGGTGGAATTCCCGTTCTGTCTTTTCCACCAGCTCCACGATCTCGCTGGCCCTTTTGCGGAACAGGATGCCGTCTTCTGTCAAAGTGACTTTGCGGTTCCCCCGGGTGAACAGCTTTTTCCCCAGCTCTTCCTCCAGATCCATCAGCTGGCGGGACAAGGTGGGTTGGGTCAAATGCAGGTATTCGGCAGCACCGGAGATGCTCTCTTCCCGGGCCACCGCCAAAAAATAGCGCAGCACACGCAGCTCCATCGTGTATCCCCCTTTCTTTCCCCATCCTATCACAGAGAGTCATGCTTTTCAAGCATAAAAAATCATTCTATATAGGTATTTGATATCTCGCCAGACCGGGGCTATAATGAATCCCAGAAACAAAGGGCGGCCCGGCGGCGCGGGGCCCCTTGCAGGGCAATAGGGCCCGGAAAGCGCCGCGGAAAGGAAGTGGCGCTGTGATCAGCCAACGCCTGCTGGATATTTTGCTGGACTCTTTTGGGAAAATTTTGATACCCGGTCTGACCATGACCATCCCGCTGACGGCGATCTCCTTTGCCTTTGCTCTGGTGATCGCCGTGGCCACGGCCCTGGTGCAGTTTGCCCATGTGCGCGTGCTGCGGCAGCTGGCCCGGTTTTACGTCTGGGTGATCCGGGGCACGCCGCTGCTGGTGCAGCTGTTCGTGGTATTCTACGGGCTGCCCAGCCTGGGCATTACGCTGGACCCGTTCCCGGCGGCGGTCATCGTCTTTTCCATCAACGAAGGCGCTTATGCCGCAGAGACCATCCGGGCTGCGCTGGAATCGGTGCCTGTGGGCCAGTTGGAGGCAGGCGCCTGTGTAAGCATGTCCTATGGCCAGACCATTGGGCGCATCGTGCTGCCCCAAGCCCTGCGCACTGCCTTTCCACCGCTCTCCAATTCGTTGATCGCCATGCTGAAAGACACGTCGCTGGCTGCCAACATCACCGTCACCGAGATGTTTATGGCCACCCAGCGCATCGTGGCCCGAACGTATGAGCCCCTGGCCCTTTACCTGGAGGTGGGGCTGATCTACCTGCTGTTTTCCACCGTGCTCACCAAATTGCAGCGGGTCGGGGAAAAGAAGCTGAATTTTTACGGCTATCAAGGGGGGAACGACCATGCTTGAGGTGCAGAACCTGTGCAAATCCTTTGGTTCCCTGGCTGTGCTCCAGGGGGTGGACCTGCAGGTGGAGACGGGCGACGTCATCTCCATTTTGGGGCCCAGCGGCTCGGGCAAGACCACCCTGCTGCGGTGCCTGAACTTTTTGGAACGTGCCGACGAAGGCCTGCTGCGGTTCGACGGGGCAGAGTACGCCATGCACAAAGCCGGAAAAAAGGAGATCGCGGCCATTCGGCAAAAGACCGCCTTTGTCTTTCAAAATTACAACCTGTTCCGCAACAAAAACGCGCTGCAAAACGTGACGGAAGGCTTGGTGGCCGGCCGCCATATGCCAAAAGCAGAAGCGGTGGAGCGGGGGCAGCAAGCATTGGCCAAGGTGGGTATGGCCGACCGGGCCGCCTATTATCCCCACCAGCTGTCCGGCGGGCAGCAGCAGCGGGTGGCCATTGCCCGGGCCATTGCCACCCGGCCCAAGATCATCTATTTTGATGAACCTACGTCGGCCCTGGACCCGGAGCTGACCGGGGAAGTGTTGGCCGTGATGCGGCAGCTGGCCAAAGAGGGGATGACCATGCTGGTGGTGACCCACGAGATGGCCTTTGCCAGAGAGGTCTCCAACAAAGTGATCTTTATGGAGCAGGGGCAGGTGGTAGAAGAGGGCGAAGCGGCCTCGTTTTTCCAGGCGCCGCAGAAAGCGCGGACCCGGGCGTTCCTGGGCCACATGGGCGGTTATGCACCGCTGCCCTGACACGAATCCAGAAAAAAGAGGAGAGGACTACAGGATGAAACGGAGATTTGCCGCAGCCGCTCTGGCTGCTATGACACTGATGACATCCCTGGCGTTGGCGGGCTGTTCTTCGGATGAACAGAACCAGGCGGGAGAGGGACAAAGCGCCGACTTGCTGGAGCAGATCCGGGACAGGGGCGAGCTCATCATCGCCACCGAAGGCACTTGGGCGCCCTGGACTTACCACGATGAAGAAGACGACCTGGTGGGGTTCGACGTGGAAGTGGCCCAGCGGGTGGCTGAAAAGCTGGGAGTGAAAGCCACTTTTGTAGAAGGGGAGTTCGACGGTTTGCTGGCCGGTCTGGAGACCGGGCGGTATGACATGATCGCCAATGGCGTGGAGATCACGGAAGAGCGGAGTGAAAAATACGATTTCTCCACCCCCTATGCCTATATCCACACCGCAGTGATCACCCGCGGAGATGACGACAGCATCCAATCGCTGGAGGATCTGGATGGGAAAAATACGGCCAACACCATCGACAGCACCTACACGGCCCTGGCGGAGAGCTACGGCGCCAATGCCGTCGGAGTGGATGACCTGAACCAGACCATTGAACTGCTGCTGTCCGGCCGTATCGACGCCACGCTGAATGCAGAAGTCACTTATGCCGACTATATGCAGGCCCACCCGGACGCCAATTTGAAGATCGCCGCTGTCACAGAAGAGGCATCCCAGGTGGCATTCCCCCTGCGCAAAGGGGATGAGACCGCCAGCCTGCGGCAGCAGATCGACCAGGCGGTGGATGAGCTGCGGGAGTCGGGGGAATTGGCCCAGATATCCACCAAGTATTTCGGCAGCGATTACACCCAGGAATGAGCGGGATACCGCCATGGAAAGGGGGAGGCAAATGGCCTATGGGGTTTTGAATGAAGAGGCGATCCGTCAGAACCTGGCGGATGCCGGCTGCCCGGCCTCCTTTGTGGAAGCGTTTTTGCACCTCTGGGCCACCGGCACCACAGAAGAGCAGCTCTGCCTGCTCTGCCAGCAGCGGTGCCGCCTGCTGGATGAGGTGCGCATAGCCCAGCAAAAGCTGGATTGCTTGGATTACCTGCGCTATGCCCTGCAAAAACAGGCGAAAGCCCAAAAGAGGTGCAGGGGAGAAAGCCGGAATGGGAACGAGGAAAGCTGCAAAGGGGGACGGACACATGAAACGGAACAAAAAGAATGAAGTTTTCTTTCTGCCTCTGCTGGGGTTGCTGTGGATCTTATTGCTGCCCGGTCTGGGCAATGAGCAAGGGGAAAATGGCCAGATCCCATCCGGCGGGGTGGGGCAGCAGCCGGACGAAGAACAGGGACAACAGGAGGTGGGAAGCATGCCTCAAGCGATCCTTTCGGTGGATGGACAGGAATTTACGATCGTCTTGGAAGACAACGAAGCGGCTCGGGCATTGGTGGAGCGGTTTCCTCTGTCGCTGGAAATGGCGGATCTGCACGGGAATGAAAAATATACGTATTTGGAGCAACCGCTGCCCACAGCCTCCTACCAGCCGGGTCAGATCAAGGCGGGGGACTTCATGCTCTTTGGCGATGACTGTTTGGTGGTATTTTATGAGAGCTTTTCCAGCGGATATTCCTACACCCGGCTGGGCGCTATAGAGGACCCGGCTGGTCTGGCACGAGCGTTGGGAGAAGGACCGGTGTCAGTGCAATTGACTTTGAATATAGATGAGTAACGTATGCGAATATGCTAAGAGCAAGATTCCACACCTCCAGGCGCCGGCCGGCGCCTGGAGGTGTTTCTATGTGGCAGTGGCGAACGGCCGGCACAAACAAAAAATCAGCCGGGAACACCCGGCTGATTTTTGCTTTTTCAACTTTACACTGCGTTGTTCTTTTCTTCCTGCCGCTTTCGCAGATAGAGAACGAGAGCGAAGATCGCCCAGAGAATATAGCCTTTCAGCACCATGCGGCCGCTCCAGCGGAAGAAGCCTATGAACATATCCCGGCCAACAATAATAAAAGTGCACAAATGGGCCAGCAGATAATAGGCCAAAGTCAACCACCAATCCAGTTTGAAAACCAAAGACAGCAGAGGCAGCGCCATGAAGAAATAGATGAGATATGCGCTAAACTTGTTGAAAAAAGCACCAATGCTGCGCAAAGATTCCACTTTTGCTTCAATGGCCAACACTTCCGCATGATTGTGCAAAGTGGGAAGTTGCTCCCACAAGGAAGTTTCATATCTCCCAATAAGGGTTCCGGCCGCCTGCAGTACCGCCCACAGCACCACCAAGGCGCAAAGGGTGATGAGAGTCCACTTGTGTTTTTTGATAAAACTCATAGCCATTCCCTCCTATAGCAATGGAAAAATATCCAATATTACGTGCTAGGGATCCTAGTACGGGTCGGATTTCACATTAATGATGGCAGATTGGTTGTGAAGTTCTAAAGAAGGATGGTGTCAACAGCACAAAAGTTCAGCAATATAGGTGGAGAAATCTGCGGGGTTGGTAAGGAAATATTATAGCAATATTGACAAAGATTTTTTATCGTGCTATATCTAAAGAAAAAGGGGGATGATTTATGAGGGGTTGTTTTTATTTTGTTTTAAGTGGAGCAATTATTGGTTTAAGTATTGTTTTTACAAGTCCAATTCTTTTTATTATTGGGTTTATTATGGCTTTTGGGCCTTTTATTTATGCTGAAGCTATGCGAGGATTAGACCCAAACGAAGTTAAAAGAATGAATAAAGAGAATGAAATGATTAATCGTTATGTGGGTAAATATGGACATCACCATCACGACCACCATGATCACGATTGTCACGATTAAAAAGATGACTAAATAATTGTTAGGAGCCTAAGCTTTTATCATGTGGTAATAAGTAGCCAAGGCCGCTATGCACTTGGAATCCCTCCTCTATGGAAAGAGGCCGCGGCGCATACAAAGAAGTGCGGAAAGATTTTTTGCATGATTTCCGCTTGCTTTGTGCCGTTTCCGCTCCATTCCATTTGCTTTCTGTCACTCTCTAAAGCTGCTATTTCCACGTGTTCCGCACCGCACTGTGGCTGAAAATGTGGTCAAAAACGCTCCCTGTCCTTTGCCGGAGACGGTTCCCCGGCTGAGGTAGGGAGCCTCCTTATATCTCTGTATATCCGTTTTGCCAGTAAGAGCAGGACAAGGCAGGCGATTTCCGTTGTCTGCGGCTCAAGATTTACGCCGCTGTAAACAAAGCAAGAATGTCCCCACGGGTATCATAAAACAGATAGGCTTCCTGATTTCTCATGCAAAAGCGAAAGTTAAATCTAACCGTGTCACCAAGTGCCTCTGGCCCAGGTGATGATCTG
>CAJFRA010000053.1 GCA_904419295.1 Candidatus Pseudobutyricicoccus lothianensis | reverse complement strand
CAGGCAGTCCACAGACTGCCTGGGGAGGGGCGCCACGCCGCCGTTGAAAAGGCTGTACAGCCGGTGCCACCCGACATGGCCGCCGGCCCCTGCCGGCCCGTCCGCCCTTGCGGACCGGCGCGCGCCCAGTGGCGCGTAACGATTTGCCCGGGAAACCCGGGCAAATCTATTCAATCGGAAGGGGCCCCCGCACAGCCCGCAGGCTGGGTGGGGAAAAGCCACCGCTATTTGCGAGTTTGACTCGCAAATAGCACCACGGCCGCCCCGCCAAACGGGGCCCCATGCCGCTTCTGCGGCGCGCGCCTAGTGGCGCGTAATGATTTGCCCGGGTTTCCCGGGCAAATCTATTCAATGGGAAGGGGCCCCCAGGCAGTCCGCAGACTGCCTGGGGAACCCCGCAGCGAAATCAGTGCATCTAATCAGTGCATCCTGTATGTGTCCACCAGACGGCGGACCATTTCGCCCCATTGGGGGCAGGCGGCGGTGAAATGCTCGATGCATTTGTCCACCACATAATCCGGGGCAGGGTATAGGTCCGCGGCGATGTTGTCGGCCAGATGCTCCTGCTCAGTCTGGGACATGGAGCGGAAATGCTCCCCTGCCTGGGTAAAATCGTCGGCGTGGGGCAGGCTGGCGCGGATCTGATTCCCCTGGGAATATTGGGCGGTGTAAGGCGGGGTCTGGGGCATCTGCACCGGGCCGCAGCCCAGGGTACAGCTGCTGGGCGAATAATTCACCGTGCCTTTGCGGAACTCCATGCGCATGGAGCCATCCTGCTGGTAGTTTTCCACCGGCGATTTGGGCCGGTTGATGGGCAGTTCCGTGTAGTTGGCCCCAAGGCGGTAGCGCTGGGTGTCGGTGTAGGAGAAAACGCGGCCCACCAGCATTTTGTCGTCGGAAAACTCGATGCCGGGCACCAGGTTGGCCGGGCAGAAGGCGGCCTGCTCCACCTGGCAGAACTCATTTTCAAAATTCCGGTTGAGCACCAGCTCGCCCACCTTGTGCAGGGGGAACTGGTCTTCGGGCCACAGCTTGGTGTCATCCAGCGGGTCAAAGGAGAGGGAAGAGGCATCGCAGATGGGCAGCAGCTGCACAGCCATATCCCAACTGACGGTCTGGCCGGAAGCCAGGGTGTCATACAGATCCCGCTTGGCCACGTCCGGGTCTTCGCCTGCCAGGCGCATGGCCTCGTGGCGGTCGATGGTCTCCACGCCCAGGTGGGAGACAAAATGGTATTTGACATAGAACCGCTGGCCTTGGGCGTTGACCCACACATAGGTGTTCACGCCAAAGCCATCCATCTTGCGGAAGGACTTCACGGTGCCCTGGTCCGAATAATAATAAGTGACCATGTTGGTGGCTTCGGGCATCTGGCTGAAGAAATCCCACCAGCGCACCTGGTTCTTGATGCCCGTATCAGGCGCATTTTTCAAAGCGTGGAGCAGATCGGGGAAGTTGATGGCATCCCGGATGAAGAACACCGGGAAGTTCAGGCCCACGATGTCCAGGTTGCCCTCATCGGTGTAGAATTTCACGGCGAAGCCGCGGGGGTCCCGCAGGGTGTCGGCGCTGCCCTTGTGGCCCGCCACGGTGGAGAACCGGGCAAAGACCGGGGTGACTTTGCCCGCCTGGCTGAACAGGTCGGCTTTGGTGTATTCCGCCATGGAGGCAGTGGCCTTGAAATAGCCGAAAGCGCCGGAGCCGTTGGCGTGGACCACCCGCTCCGGGATGCGCTCCCGGTCGAAATGGGCCATTTTTTCCAGGTAATAGGCGTCCTTTAAGATCATGGTGCCGGTGGGGCCCACGGTCAGGGAGTTGTTGTCATCCTGGGCCGGCGCGCCCTGGTTGTCGGTGATGGGCTGCTGGCTCTTTTGGCAGGCTGGCGCCAGAAAATACCGGTTGGGCGTGGGCGTGTATTGCTGCTGCTCCTGGCAAGTGCACTGGCTGCCGGTCTCGGGCTCCGTCTGGCCGCTGCCGCCGTTGTCTTGGCAGGGGCAGGAACTGCTGCCGGAACCGCTGCCGGTGCCGCCGGAGCTGCTCTCACAGGTGCACTCCTCCGGCTGGGTGGGCGGTGTGCAGGGCTCTTGGCAGGCTGGGGGACAGCTGGGCGGCATGGGGCAGGGCTTTTCCTCCGGCTGCTCCATGCGGGCGGATTCCCGGCTGTAGCCCTGCTGTACCGGCATGCCCCGGCCCGTGCTGCCATTGCCCCGGCGCGGCCCCATACCGCCCCGGTGCATCATACGGCCGTTGTTGCAATAAGTATTACGCATCGCAATAAGTACCTCGTTTCATTCAGAATGGAATGGACTGTTTTGGTCTCATTGCAATCTATGCAGCGGCCGGGCCACTTGCTTCCCCGGCCGCCTTCCGGTAGAATGGGGAAAAGGAGGCCCCCAGGTGGGGCAGAAGAAATGGAGGCTGGTTCTATGCTGTTTTCCCACATCCCGCGGGTGCGCCTGTTGGACGACCCCACGCCCTTGGAGCCCGCCCGGCGCTATGGGCAGCAGATCGGGTGCCCGGGCCTGTGGCTCAAGCGGGACGATGTGATGCCCCTGGGGCTGGGGGGCAATAAAGTGCGCTCGCTGGAGTTTTGGCTGGGGGAGGCCCTGGAGCAACAGGCGGACGTGGTGCTGGTGGCCGGGCTGCCTCCCTCCAACCTGTGCCGCCTGACAGCGGCTGCCTGCTGCAAGCTGGGGCTGCGGTGCATCGTGGTACACAATGCTTCGGGGCCGGAAGAGCGGCCGGGCGGCAACAGCCGGCTCAACGACCTGATGGGGGTGGAGCGGCTGTATTGCGGCCCGGTGGACGAGTGGAAACGGGCGGAATTTGTGGAAGAGACGGCGCGGGAGCTCCGGGCCCAGGGGCACAAGCCCTACATCGTGGGGGACCCGGTGACCGGCGCCCTGGGCTATGTGGCGGCTGCCGGGGAACTGCTGCAGCAGGCGGAACAGAAGCAGCTGGACCTGGGCCATGTGTTCATCAGCGCCTCGGCAGGGCCCACCGAGACCGGGCTGCTGTTCGGCCTCCACCTGTTCAGCCCGGATGTGGTGCTCCACTTGGTGAGCGTGGAATACGAAGAAAGGGTGTTCTGGCCCATTTGCCAGCGAATTTATCAGGGACTGGCGGAAAAACTGGGGGTCTCACCTGGGATCGGCCCCAGGGAGAACGCCCGGTTCGACGGCGGCTTTTTGGGGGAGGGGTACGCCAAGCCCACCCCGGAATGTGTGCAGGCCATGGAGCGCCTGGCCCGGGCCGAAGGCGTATTCGTGGACACCACGTACAACGCCAAGGTGCTGGCCGGCTTGGAAGACGCCGGCCGGCGGGGGATCGCAGAGGGCGGGACCCTGTTCTGGCATACCGGCGGCGTGCCCTCTCTGTTTGGATAGCAGGCATTGAAAAAGACGAGACAGGCCGATGCTGTCTCGTCTTTTTTTATCCAATCACAAGCTCGCTGTATATGGTTATTTCTTCAGGTTGAACCAAGCGTTCAGGCCGGGATAGTAGGCCACGTCATCCAGCTCTTCTTCGATGCGCAGCAGCTGGTTGTATTTAGCAACGCGGTCTGTGCGGCTGGGAGCGCCTGTCTTGATCTGGCCGGCGTTGAGGGCCACAGCCAGGTCGGCGATGGTGGTGTCTTCGGTCTCGCCGGAGCGATGGGAGATCACAGCGGTGTAACCGGCCCGGTTGGCCATCTGGATGGCTTCCAGGGTCTCGGTCAGCGTGCCGATTTGGTTCACTTTGATCAGGATGGCGTTGGCCACGCCCAGCTGGATGCCTTTGGCCAGGCGCTGGGTGTTGGTCACGAACAAGTCGTCGCCCACCAGCTGGATCTTGTCGCCCAGGGCGTTGGTCAGCATCTTCCAGCCTTCCCAGTCCTCTTCGCCCATGCCGTCTTCAATGGAGATGATGGGATATTTTTCAACAAAGTTCTTCCACATCTTCACCATCTGCTGGCGGGTCATCTTCTTGCCGGCTTTGGGCAGCAGGTAATAGCCGCCTTCCTCTTCTTTATACCACTCGGAAACAGCGGGGTCCATGGCGATCATAAAGTCTTTGCCCGGCTGGAACCCGGCCTTTTCAATGGCCTCCACAATGACTTTCAGGGCGTCTTCGTCCTTTTTCAGGTTGGGTGCAAAACCGCCCTCGTCGCCCACGGCTGTGGCCAGACCCATGCCTTGCAGCACTTTCTTCAGGGTGTGGAACACTTCGGCGCACCAGCGCAGGCCTTCGGCAAAGGTGCCGGCGCCAACGGGCATGACCATGAATTCCTGGATATCCACATTGTTGGTGGCATGGGCGCCGCCGTTGAGGATGTTCATCATGGGTACGGGCAGGGTCTTGGCGTTGCAGCCGCCCACATAGTTGTACAGAGTTACGCCCAGGGCTTCGGCTGCGCACTTGGCACAGGCCAGGGAAGCGCCCAGAATGGCGTTGGCGCCCAGACGGGATTTGTTGGCTGTGCCATCCAGCTCGATGAGCATTTTATCGATGCGGGGCTGGTCCATCACATTCTGGCCCAGCAGGCACTCGGCGATCTCGGTATTGACAGCGGCCACCGCTTTGGTGACGCCTTTGCCCAGATAGCGGTCCTTTTCGCCATCCCGCAGTTCGCAGGCTTCAAAAATGCCGGTGGAAGCGCCGGAGGGGACTGCGGCGCGGCCCATATACAGCTTGTGGGCCTCTTCGTCCACGGCGTACACTTCCACTTCTACTGTGGGGTTGCCGCGGCTGTCCAAAATCTCGCGGCCCACCACATCGGTGATCTCAATAAACTTTTTCATCGGTCTTGTCCTCTTTCCTACAATATTTCACCTGGTATTGTACCTTTTTTTCCAGGCCCCGTCAATCAAATGAGGGGCGGAATCACACAGGTTTTACAAGAAGGCTCTGGCCAGTCATTTCCGGGGGCTGGGGCAGGCCCAAAAGTTCCAGCATGGTGGGGGCGATATCGCACAGGCGGCCGCCTTCCCGCACCCGCACATCCTCCCGGTTGTAGACGATGAAGGGCACTACGTTGGTGGTATGGGCGGTAAAAGGCGTGCCGTCGGGGGCAGCCATCTGCTCGGCATTGCCGTGGTCCGCCGTCACCAGGGCCACGCCGCCCATCTTTTGAACGGAAGACAGCACCCGCCCCAGGCACTCGTCCACCGCTTCCACCGCTTCCACTGCGGCTTCCATCACGCCGGTGTGGCCCACCATGTCGCAGTTGGCAAAATTCAAAATGACCACATCGTATTGGCCGCTTTCGATGCGCTGGCAGACGGCATCCGTCACCTCGTAGGCGCTCATGGCTGGTTTCTGGTCAAAGGTGGCCACTTTGGGCGAATCGATCAGCACCCGGTCTTCGCCGGGGAAGACGGTCTCTTCGCCGCCGTTGAAGAAGAAGGTCACATGGGCGTATTTCTCCGTCTCGGCGATGCGCAGCTGGGTCATGCCCGCCTGGGAGATCACTTCGCCCAAGATGTTGGTCAGCACCTGGGGCTGGAAGGCTACATGGACGTGGGGCATAGAGACGTCGTATTGGGTGAAGCACACATAGTGGGGCCCCACCAGGCCGCCTTGGCGTTCAAAGCCGTCGAAATCCGGGTCCACCAGCGTGCGGGTGATCTCCCGGGCCCGGTCCGGCCGGAAGTTGAAGAAGATCACGCTGTCCCCTTTGCCAATGGTGCCGTTTTTGCAGCAGACCACAGGTTCCATAAATTCATCGGTCTTGCCGGCGGCATAACTGGATTCTACTGCTTCCACCGGGTCGGGATGCCAAGGCCCTTCGCCCAGCACCATCGCATCGTAAGCCCGCTGGATGCGGTCCCAATGGCGGTCCCGGTCCATGGCGTAGTACCGGCCGCTGATGGTGGAGATCAGGCCCACGCCCAACTCGCCCATTTTGGCGGTCAGCTTTTTGATGTAATCCAGGCCGGAGGAAGGGGGCACGTCGCGGCCATCCAAAAAGCAGTGGACATAGACTTTTTCCAGCTGCTGCCGCTTGCACAGCTCCAGCAGGGCGTACAGATGGGTGATATGGCTGTGCACACCGCCATCGGATACCAGGCCCATCAGGTGGAGGGCGCCGCCGGTCTGTTTGGCGTGGGCACAGGCGGCCAGTAACTCGGGGTTGTCAAAAAAGGAACCATCTTCAATGGCTTTGGTGATGCGGGTCAGCTCCTGATAGACCACCCGGCCTGCGCCGATGTTGGTGTGGCCCACTTCGCTGTTGCCCATCTGGCCGGTGGGCAGGCCCACATCCATGCCGGAACAGCGGATGCTCTTCCAGGGGCACACGGACAAAAGCCGGTCCATCACCGGGGTATCGGCCAGACTGATGGCGTTGGTGGGGCCCGCCGGGGCCAGGCCATAGCCATCCAGTATGATCAAAGCAAGAGGTTTTTTCATGTTTTCACTTCCTTACTGCGGCAAAAAGCCGCGCGCCTATGGGTGAGAAGTCTGTGTGGTGGCCGGCGGGATCATTGATCGGCAGCGTCCAGGATCTGGACGAAATCACCGCATTGGAGAGAAGCACCGCCAATCAAGCCGCCGTCCGCCCCAGCCGGCAGGCCGGCCGGGGACCCCGAAAGGATAATTCCGAGCCGAATGAATCGGCACGGAAAGACGTGGCCGGCAGGATCATTGATCGGCGGCGTCCAGGATCTGGACGAAATCATCGCATTGGAGAGAAGCACCGCCAATCAAGCCGCCGTCCGCCCCAGGCCGGTAGGCCGGCCGGGGACCCCGAAAGGATAATTTCGAGCCGAATGAATCGGCACGGAAAGACGTGGCCGGCGGGATCATTGATCAGCGGCGTCCAGGATCTGGACGAAATCATCGCATTGGAGAGAAGCACCGCCAATCAGGCCGCCGTCCACGTCGGGCATAGCCAGCAGCTCTTTGGCGTTTTTGGGGTTCATGCTGCCGCCGTACAGGATCGTCACGGAGCGGGCATGGCGGGCGCCGTAGATCTCCCGGATGCACTCCCGGATGGCGCGGCCCACTTCGTCGGCCTGCTGGGCGGTGGCAGTCTTGCCGGTGCCGATGGCCCAGATGGGTTCATAGGCCACCACCACTTTTTTCACATCTTTGGGATCCACATCCCAAAAGACGGTTTTGATCTGCATACGCACATAATCCAAAGTCAGGTTCTTTTCGCGCTGGGACATGGATTCGCCTACACAGACGATGGGCCGCAAGCCGCAGGCGAGGGCAGCGCGGACTTTTTGGGAGACCGTGTCTTCGGTCTCGCCAAAATATTGGCGCCGCTCGCTGTGGCCGATGACAACATACTTGACGCCCAAGGAGACCAGCATCTCGCCGGAGACCTCGCCGGTATAAGCGCCGGAACTTTCGTGGTGCATGTTTTGGGCCGCGATGAACACCCGGGTGTTTTTGGCCGCCTTTACCGCCGCGGGGATATCGATAAAGGGCACACACAATACCGTCTCACACCATTTGGCACGGGCGGCGTGGGGTTTGAGCTGGGTGATAAATTCTTTGGTTTCCGCCGGGTTTTTGTTCATCTTCCAGTTTCCGGCGATGATGGTCTTGCGGTAACGTCTGTTCATATTTTCCCTCTTTGTATCATCAACTTATTCATCGGCATCCATCAGGCAGGCGATGCCGGGCAGCTCTTTGCCCTCGATCAGCTCCAAAGAAGCGCCGCCGCCGGTGGAGATGTGGGTGACACGGTCGGAAAAGCCCAGCTGCTCGATGGCCGCCGCGCTGTCGCCGCCGCCGATGATGGATACTGCGCCCGATTCGGCCACTGCCCGGGCGATCTCCCGGGTGCCGTTGGCGAACTGGTTGAATTCGAACACGCCCAGCGGGCCGTTCCATACCACAGTGCCTGCGTCTTTCAAAAAGCTCTTGAATTTTTCAATGGTGCGGGGGCCCATATCCATGCCACCCATGTTGTCGGGCATCTGGCGGGCTTCGCAAACGTGGGGCTTGGCATCGGCGGAAAACTCCTCGGTGACCACCACATCTTCGGGCAGCACCAGGCGCACGTTGCTCTCCAGGGCGTTGACCAAGATGTCGGCAGCCACATCCAGCTTATCCAGCTCGCAGGGGGAGGTGCCCACATGGCCGCTCAGCGCCCGCAGGAACGTGTAGCTCATGGCGCCGCCGATGATGACGGTGTCACACTGCTTGATGAGGGCGTTGATCACGCCGATCTTGTCGGAGACTTTGGCGCCGCCGGTGATGGCCACAAAAGGCCGTGCCGGGTTGGTCAGCGCTTTGCCCATCACCGAGATCTCTTTTTCGATCAAAAAGCCGCACACAGCGGGCAGATAAGCGGCCACACCGGCCGTGGAACTGTGGGCCCGGTGAGAAGTGCCGAAAGCGTCATTCACATATACGTCGGCATAAGAGGCCAGCTTTTTGGAAAACGCAGGGTCGTTTTGTTCTTCTTCTTTGTGAAAGCGCACATTTTCCAGCATGACGATCTCGCCGGGCTGGATGGCGGCGCACAGGCGGTCGGCGTCTTCGCCGATCACATCGTTGGCCAATGTCACAGGCATCTTGAGCAGCTCGGAAAGGCGCTTGGCCACCGGCTTCAGGGTGTATTTCGGGTTGTATTTCCCCTTGGGGCGGCCCAGGTGGGAAACGACGATCACCGCCGCGCCGCTGGTGATCAGGTAGCGCAGGGTGGGCAGCGCGCCCTGGATGCGGCGTTCGTCGGTCAGGTGGCCGTTTTCATCGATGGGAGTGTTGAAATCGCAGCGGATCAACACTTTTTTCCCCTGGATGTCGATATCGCGCACCGTCTTTTTGTTGAAGTTCATCACGATAATCCCTCTTCTCCGGCGACAAAAAAGATTTTGTGGTACAGCCGCAGTCACCGGTTGCGGCACAGGCCGGCAGGCCGGCAAACAAAATGGGGCGGCACACCAATGGGCCGCTGTAGATGCCATTGTCTATGAGTTCTTACCCATTGTACGGTATTTTGACCTTAAATTCAAGTTCTTTTGGATTTTTCCGACGGATAAAACCCGGTTTGCCCCTGGGATTTATTCAATTTTTGCAACTTTTGGATGGGATAGCACTGGCAGTGCCATTTTCTTGCTCATCCAGGGTCAGGGAAAAAGCCGGGGCAAAATGCTCCATGAAGTAATCGGCCGCAGGCAGCCGGAAGCTGGCGATGGCTTGCTGCAGCTGCTGGGAAGCGCTTTCAAATTCCCGGTTGCCGCTTTTGTGCTCTTCCACGCATTTGAGATAGGCGCAGATCTTGTCAGCCGCTTTGATGTACCGGTAGTCCGCCGGGGACAAGTCCTCGCAAAAAAGCAAAGGCCGGTACACCGGCTGCAGCGGCTGGGGCAGGGCGGCCAGCAGGCTCTCCCGGGCCGCATCTTCCACCGACCGGTAAGCCTGCCGGATGGCCGGGTTGTTGTATTTGACCGGCGTGGGCAGGTCGCCGGTCAAGATCTCCGCCGCATCGTGGAACAAGGCGGCGCAAGCGATGTGCTCCGGCCGGGCGGCGCCCCCCAGGTAGGTGTTGTCGATCACGGCCAGAGCGTGGGCGATCACAGCCGTTTCCAAGGAATGTTCGCTCAGGTTTTCCGGGATGCTGCTGCGCATCAAGCCCCAGCGGGAAATGTATTTCATGCGCAGCAGCAGGGCATAAAAAGGGGAATGGGTCATACAAAACCTCCTTGCCGCATCACAAGAACAGGAAGATCAGCACAGTGGCGATACCCGCCACACCGATGCTGATGCCGCTCATGGCCCCCTCCAGCTGGCCCATCTCCAGGGCTTTGGTGGTGCCGATGGCATGGCTGCTGGTGCCGATGGCCACGCCCCGGGCCACCGGGTCTTCCACACGGAACAGCTTGACCAGCAGCGGCGCTAAGATCGCGCCCAAAATGCCGGTAAAAATAACGGCCGCCACAGTGAAAGCAGGCACGCCGCCTGCCTGGGCGGACAGCTCGATGGCAATGGGGGTGGTGACGGATTTGGGCAGCAGGGAAGCGGTCAGGGTCTCATCCAGCCGGAACAGGCGGCACAGCAAAATGACGCTGCCCACCGAGGCGCAGGAGCCCACCAGACAGCCGGCCACAACGGGCAGCAGGTGGCGCTGCAGTTGTTTGATCTGGCCGTAGACCGACAGGGCCAGCGACGCTGTGGCAGGGGCCAAAAAAATGGCGATGACATCGCCGCCCTGCTGGTAGTATTCCAGCGGGATGTGGAAGATCTGAAGCACGGCGATGATGAGGGCCACAGCCACCAGCAGCGGGTTGCACAGCGGTGTGCCCGTCTTTTTGTTGAGGTAAAGGCCCACTTCATAGGCGAAGATCGAAAGGACGATGCCGAACAGGGGGGAAGAGAGCACTTCTTTCATTCTGCCTGCCCTCCTTTGTTTTTGCGCTGCAATGCCATCACGCCTTTGACCGTCATGGCAGCGGCAAAAAAAGTGATGATGGTGGTGAGCACACACACCAAAAGAAAAGGCAGCAGGCTTTGGCGCAGCGCGTCGAAGTTTTCCAGGATGCCTACGCCGGCGGGGATGAAGAAAAAGGCCATGTTTTTCAGCAGGAAATCCGTTTTGCCCTGGATGTGGTAGGGTTTGATCACTTTGCTGCACAGCAGCAAAAAGAGCAGCACCATGGCGATGACGCTGGAGGGAAAGGGGAATGGCAGCACTTGAGCGACCAGCTCGCCCACCAGGCATACGCCAAGCACGATGCCGATCTGGGTCAGGATACGCATGAAAAGAACTCCTCTCTGCACGTTGCGCGGGAGACGGCTGTGCCAGCTCCCGGCAAGGCCCTGCGGGGGATAGTGGCTCCGGAGGCAGGGCAAGCGAAAAAATAGCCCCCACAGACGGGGGCTGTTGGAGGGAAAACGCCGCCCCGGCCCGGCGCAGGATCCCACCTATTTTTTTCAGTATAGCAGTTTTTGGCCCCTTCCACAAGGGCAAGCAGGAAAGAGGGGAAAAGAAAAACAGCGCCCAAAGACGGCCTGCCGGCCAGCCTCTGGGCGCTGGATGCAATGGTGTGGGCAGTGGCTGCCCATGGAATGAAAGGGCCTGTTGCCGGCATATTTTTACGCCTGGCTGCAGGCTTGGATAAAGGCCTGGAAGATCTGCTGCTGCACCGGGTCGTCGTACATCTTTCCCGGGTGCCACTGCAGCCCCAGCAGGAAAGAAGGCCCTTGCCCTTCCACTGCCTCAATGGCGCCGTCTTTTCTTCGCATGTCAAAGGATCCTTTCTCCCGTTCTGGGGTTTCTATAGAGCACAGCAGACTCTTGGGGATAGCTCCATTGTAAGGGATGCGAATCTGGCGGGCTTGCCTGTTCCTCCAAAAAATTTGCCCATTCCTCCGGTTTTGAGACGGGCGCCGAAAGACAGCCGCTCACCTGATATGTATACTCTTTTCACCTCCATATAAAATAAGGACAGAGCAAATAAAAGTCCAATGGTATGAAGTCAAGTAGGTGATGCAAGAAAATTTCAAATGGGAATGAGTAAAAAGGACCATGTAGGCAGGAAAAAGGCAACACAATCCA
>CAJFRA010000052.1 GCA_904419295.1 Candidatus Pseudobutyricicoccus lothianensis | reverse complement strand
CGGGCCATTTCGTTTCCTGCTTCCTGGCCGAGTAATCGCTGGACCAAACATACCAAGAGCCGCTGCAATCTTGCAGCGGCTCTTTTTCGCCTGAAGTGGGTTCGCCTGAAGTGGGAGGAAAGGATGCAAAAGAAGAAAAAGACTGATGGACCCGGGAAAAAGGGGAGGGGAAACGGATGAAAGGGTTTGAGCGAAAAGACCTGCAATTTTCCCTCTGTGGATTGAATTGTGCGCTGTGCCCAATGCAGGCAGACGGCCACTGCCCTGGATGCGGAGGTGGAGCAGGGAATGCCAGCTGTTCCATCGCACGGTGCAGTTTGGAGCACGGTAAAGTGGAATATTGCTTCCAGTGCGAAGCGTTCCCCTGCGAGAGATATAAGGCAGATGACGCGTGGGATTCTTTTGTTTTGCACCGAAACCTGAAACAGGATATGGAAAAGGCGCGAAGAGCACCGGGGGCATACCACAGCCAGTTGAAGGCAAAACAGGAGATCCTGCGAGAGCTATTGGACAAGTACAACGATGGCCGGCACAAAAGTTTTTTCTGCACAGCAGTGAACTTGCTGGAGCTGGAGAGGTTGCAGCGGGTGATGGGACAACTGGAGAAAGGGGAGGCGGCTCCCGCCAAGGAATTGGCCGCCCGGGCCAAAGAATGGATGCAGGGAGAGGCCAGGCAGCAAGGGGTGGAACTGCGGCTGCGCAAAAAAACAGCGAGTAAAGAGTAGGGGACTGTGTGAAACGGGTCAAATGCACCCAGCCGGATCTGGATCCTATGGAATGGACTGGTTGGGCAGATGGGGGGAACGAAAAAGAGGTACACAGTACCGTGCACCTCTTTATTCGAGAAATTTCACATGCGGCGCAGCTTGCCGCGGGAAGTGATCACTGTGATCAGATCGCAGATGCCATCAGCCACTAAGCTGATGCCGAAAAAGCGGATGACCAATTTGGTGACGCCAAAAGGATTGACCAATAACACCACGCCAAAGACCAGCGGAAGAAGCGTGGAAAAGAGCAGAGGACGGAAGATGCCCAGCTGGTGGCGGCGTTCCTCCATGAGCAGTGGCAATTTGCCGACCCCATCGATCAATAGCACAACGCCAAGGGCCACGGGCAAAATAGACAAGATGACCCGATAACCAAAAAAGCAGAAAAGGCCCAAAATAAAAAACACAATGGCCAGGGCCAGGTCGCTGACAGCGGGATACCCCTCTTGGCGGCCTTCCACATAGCGCCACAAATGGCTGGAGGCATAGACCACCGATCCGCCGGCCAGGCACCAACAAAAAATACGGCCGCTCAGATCGGGATAGATGACGAGCGGCAGCCCTAGGACGATATACAGCACGGCCAGCCAGACCGAAGCATTGCGGCGCCAAAAAAATTCAAACATAAACGAGGATCCTCCTTCTGGCCAGGCGGCGTACCCAAGGGCTGGCGGGCACCAAGGGAGACCATCTGGGAATGACTTCATCCTATCACAGTCCGCCCGGTTTTGCAATGCGCTTTCGTTGTGGTGAAAAGAGGGATGTGATAAAATAGCGGTGATAGGATCGGAAATCCATTTGGTTTTACGCATCTGCCAGGTGGGGCAGAAGAGGAGGCCAAACCACAACAGTTTGGCGAAGGGAAAGGGAACTATCGTTGCCAGGAACAACGTACCCTGGAGGGGAAGACGATGGAAATGTGCAAAAGGAGTGAGGGCATATGCAGCAGCAATCCCTATTTCAACAAAATATAGCGGAACCTTTGGCCAACCGGCTGCGGCCGGAGTCGCTGGAAGAGTATGTGGGGCAGCAACAGCTGGTGGCGCCGGGCCGGGTGCTGCGCCGGCTCATTGATGCAGACCAGATACCCTCTATGATCTTTTGGGGCCCGCCAGGCGTTGGGAAAACCACATTGGCCCGGATCATCGCCAGGCACACGCGGGCCGAATTCATCAATTTCAGCGCGGTGACCAGCGGCATCAAAGAGATCAAAGAGGTGATGCAGCAGGCGGAAACCAGCCGGCTGATGGGGCAGAAGACCATTTTGTTTGTGGATGAGATCCACCGGTTCAACAAAGCCCAGCAAGACGCCTTTTTGCCCTATGTGGAGCGGGGCAGCATCGTGCTGATCGGCGCCACCACAGAGAACCCGTCTTTTGAGATCAATTCCGCTTTGCTCTCCCGCTGCAAAGTCTTTGTGCTCCAAGCGTTGCAGACAGAAGACCTGGTGCAGCTGCTCCACCACGCCTTGACATCGCCAAAAGGGTTTGGCGGCCAGAAGATCCAGGTGGAAGACGAGCTGCTCTCCATGATCGCCACGTTTGCCAATGGCGATGCCCGGGTGGCCCTCAATACGTTGGAGATGGTGGTGCTCAACGGCGAACGCCAAGGGGAGGCAACGCGGGTCACACCGGAGATCGTGGAACAGTGCATCAGCAAAAAATCATTGCTGTACGACAAAAACGGCGAAGAACATTACAACTTGATCTCTGCCCTGCACAAATCCATGCGCAACAGCGATGTAAACGCCGCCATCTACTGGCTGGCCCGTATGCTGGAGGCGGGGGAAGACCCTTTGTATGTAGCCCGCCGCCTGATCCGGTTTGCCAGCGAAGACATCGGCATGGCCGACAGCCAGGCCCTGGTGATCGCCGTGGCCGCTTACCAGGCATGCCATTTCATCGGCATGCCCGAATGCAATGTGACACTGACCCACGCGGTCACATATCTGGCCCTTTCCCCAAAATCCAACGCATTGTACACCGCCTATGGGCGGGCCAAACAAGATGCCCAGGATATGCTGGCCGAACCGGTGCCGCTGGTCATCCGCAACGCGCCGACCCAGCTGATGAAAGAGCTGGACTATGGAAAAGGGTATCAATACGCCCATGATCTGGAGGACAAGATCGCGGTGATGGATTGCCTGCCCCCATCCCTGAAAGGCCGCAAGTATTACCGCCCCACCACCCAGGGCCGGGAAGCCCGGGTGAAAGAGCGGGTGGAACAGATCGAACAATGGCAAAAGCAGCACCGGGGCAACGATCTATAGTGTCAGGCTGCCATATTGTTCGGCCCAAAGCTGCAATTCGCCCAAATCCAATTCAGGGGCTTTGGTGGCCACAGCTGCCTGGAGTTTGGGCGGAAGAGAGAGGAAATAGCGCCGCAGCGCCGGGTCTCGCAAATAGTATTCCCGCGACATGTTTCTGCACCCCCATCTTAGGCTGGGCGGCACAGGCGCAAATATACGCCGGATCCGGCTGGCACAACAGAAAAAGCGCCGCATTTGCTTTGCGGCGCTTTTTCTGACCTTTTGCGCAGAGAAGGAAAAACGATTTTTCATGGCAAATGCATCGGATTCGACGGTTTATACACAGGTCTGGGCAGAATGGGAGAAAACTCGATGGAGATAGAGAGTATTCCATGCGCTTCGGGAAGTTTCGACAACATCTCTATCCACAGCCTGTTTATAATGGAGGCAACAGAACAGAAAAACCGGCTGAAGAAAACGAGGTGTAAACAATGAAGAAGAAGATTCTGCCGAAAAAAAACCTGTGGTTGATCCTTTGGCATTTGCTGTGGGTACGGTGGTACCAACGCAGGGGCCAGCGGTGGATGCAAGATGGCAGGCTGCCGGCCCACGGTACCATGGAAGCCGAAGCGTTGCTGCGCCTGTGCCGCAAAATGGACAAGCATGTCTGCCGGGTGATGCTGTATGCAATGAAAGAGGAAGGGACAGTGGGGCCGGTGCTGGCCACAGAAACCGTGTGAAACGGAGAAAAGTGAATGCTTTTCACACATACTTCCACCATACCATATGAAAAAGAACTTACCAAAAGCGCTCCTGCTGCGGCAGGAGCGCTTTGATGCAGATTCAGATGCGCCACAGACCGGCAGACAGCCGGACATCTTCCCGGCGGACCAGATCCCAGCGGAAAAGAGGCGCCAATTCCCGGGGGGTTATGGCTTCGGCTTTGGGGAGCAGGCCGGCCCAATGGGCCATCTGCCCCACCAGTTGCGGGGCGGAAAAGCGCTGCCGCAAGGCCGATAGATCCAGATCGCCGTCCCGCTTGGAAAGGCGGCGGCCATCGGGGGCCAGCAGCAGGGGAATGTGGTAAAAAGCCGGCGCCGGCAGCCCCAGCAAACGGTACAGATACAGCTGGCGGGGCGTGGAAGACAGCAGGTCGCGGCCCCGGACCACTTGGGTGATGCCCATGCGGCCATCGTCGCAGACCACGGCCAGTTGATAAGCGAACACGCCATCGGACCGGCGGAGGATGAAGTCGCCGCACTGGGTCTCTAAATTTTCGGTATAAAGGCCCTGGCAACCATCGACAAAGGAGATGGATTCCGGCGGGACCTGCAGCCGGATGGCAGGCCGGCGCTGCTGGCGCAGCAAGGCGCGCTGCTGCACGGTCAGCTGGCGGCAGCGGCCGGAATAAAGGGGCTGCCCATCGGAAGCATGGGGTGCTTCGGCAGCATGGAGCTCGGCGCGGGAACAAAAGCAGGGGTACAGTAAGCCGGCGTGGCCCAGACAGGTCAGGGCCTGGCTGTAAATGGCACTGCATTGGCTCTGCTGATAGGGCCCATAAGGGCCGCCGGCAGAGCCGCCTTCATCCCAATCCAACCCCAGCCAAAGCAGATCCTCCTGCAGCTGTTGGGCATAGGCTGGGCGGCTGCGGGCCGGGTCCAGATCTTCTACGCGCAGCACCATCACCCCGTGGGTGGCCCGGCAGGAGAGCCAGGCCATCAAGGCACAAAAGGCATTGCCCAGGTGCATCCTTCCGGTGGGGCTGGGGGCGAAACGCCCGCGCTGTATCGGGGAACTCATGAAAGACCTCCTTTGGCTTGGGACAGGTCGTTGAGCACGCCCAGCACATATTGATCCCGGCCCAAAGATTTGGCCTGATAGAGAGATTCATCGGCCTTTTGATAATAAGCCTCTGCAGAAATAGGGGCGAGGATAGGGGCTATGCCAATGCTGCAGGACACTTGTAAATCGCCGCAGGGAATGGCATGGATGGAAGCCATAAATCTGTTGAGCAGCGGCTCCAACTCCCACTGGGGCAAAGGCGCGTGTAGCAACACTACAAATTCATCGCCGCCCAGGCGGCCGATAACGCCTAAATCAGAAAAATGCTCCTGCAGGCAGCGGGCGATTTGCTGTAGGATCCGATCGCCTGCAGGATGACCAAATTGGTCATTGATCTGCTTGAACCGATCCACATCTAAAATGAGGAAGTGGCCGGCAGCGGCGCCTTGAAACACCATATGGGGGATCATTTGGTCGGCGATCTGAAAAAAGGCCTTTCGGGTAAAAGCACCTGTCAAGGCATCCATCTTGGCCTGATAGTTCATAAAAGTGGCATGCCGGCGGTTGTATATTAAGAAAATGATGAGCAAGCAACACAGGGATAAGATGCCCAATAAAAACTGTACCTGTAAATGGAGCAGATCGGAATAGGCAGAGTGGGACAAATCCTGGCCATGGACGCGAAGCATGTAACGCAAGCGCTGGACAAAATAAAGAGTCACTGCGCCGGAGGAAGCCAATACCGCAGCCAAAACGACCGCCAGAGAAAGCCAGTGATAGTTTTCTGTAAGATGCAGGTTTTTGATGAAAGATATATTTTGCCAAAACCGCTGTACTCTAGCGGATTGCTGCAACCGCCGACACCCTAGTACAGTGCAGATAGATAACAGCCCGGCCAGCAGGTTTTCTATGCTGAAACCGTTGTAAAAGGCATTTTTCACCCCGTATCCTAATTGAGGAAAGAGCAATCCTACGGCGCCATAGACCAAAATAGAATGGAGGTGCTTGCCGAATAGAGTAACAAGGGCGAGCCACTGGGTTGTGTGCCGGTCTGACCGGTTGGCCAATTGGTACAACAGGCCGATGAGCAGACCGAATAAAGCACGGGAACCCACGCTCAGCAGCAGGCTGCGTACCGGGCTGCCGCTGAGAAACGGAGAAAATACCCTGTCAAAATCCATGACATAGGAGGCGGAGGCTTTCCACAGGCTGGCTAAGCCAAATACGATCCCTAATATGGTGGAATCCACTGGCCCCAGCAAACAGCCGCCAATTAAAACGGGGATGTAGGCAAATGTGATGGAAACAGGCTCCACGTGCAGATAACCAAAAAAGGAAAAAGACATCAATAGTTCTAAGGATACCAGACAACCCAGCAGAAACCAACGATCTTGCGGAGGCTTCGTTTTCAGAGCCTTCAACAATGGGATCAACTCCTCATCAACAGATGATATCGCCGCTCAAAAGGAATATGGCGGAAAGACTATATAATAAAGTATAGTAGAAGAACAGCCTAAATGCAACGAATACGGCTTTGAAGAGGGAAAAATGGAAGGGGATCAAGCGGATCGATGAACCTTTTTCGCGGCCGAGCAAATATTTCGCGGTTTGGGAGCAGTCAGGATAAAGCCGAAAAAGATGGGCTGGCTCACAGGCGAAAGCGGCGGATGGCCCGGGCAAGTGCTGCATCAAAAAAGCAGTAATCGTGGATGCCTTCCCATTCCTCGGCAGTAGCAGCCCACCCCAGTGCCTGCAATGCAGCGGCAAAACGCCGCAGATCGGGCAGAAACGGATCCCGGGAGCCGCAGGCCAAATAGAGCTGGGGACGCAGCGCGGCAGGCAAAGCGGCAGCTTGACCGGTCAAGTCGGGGGAAGCAGTGCCATCGCCAAAAGCGTGGTGCAGGTCGTCCCGCCGACGGCGGGCCCAAGCGGCGGCAAAGGAGGAGGGGGGCGCCGGGGAATCCGCCAGGGCGAGGGCTTCTCCGGCAAACAGGCAGGCCGGGGCAAAAGCGGCGCACAGGCCGAATCGCTCCGGGCAGCCCAGCGCACAGAGCAGCGCACCGTATCCGCCCATGGAACAGCCGAGCACTGCGGTATCTTCCCGGATAGGGGAAACTTGGAACCGCTGCCGGACCATTTGGGGCAGCTCTTGGGACAAGTAAGTAAAATAGCGGGGGCCCTGGGGCATATCCCGGTAAAAACTCCGCCCACCGTCGGGCAATACATACAGGGTATTGCCTTTGGCTGCATAAAGGGGCAGCAAAGAGTTGTCGGCCCAGGTATCCTGATTGCCCTCCATCCCGTGGAGCACATAGGCGGTTTTGCAGGCGCCTGCCTGGGGCCACACGTCAGGGCCCACTAGAGTGATGTTCGTCTGCCTGCCCAATGCCTGGGAATAAAAAGAGCCACGCAAGATCACAGCCATACCTCCCACAAAATCAGATGGATCGTTGTACAAAACGCCAGACAGATTTCTTCTATGGAAAATAAGAAAAAACCCGACATATGCAATATGTCGGGTCTGGTGGGAGAGGACGGATTCGAACCATCGAAGCGAAACGCAACAGATTTACAGTCTGCCCCCTTTGGCCACTCGGGAACTCTCCCATATTCAATTGGAGCTGGTGGACGGATTCGAACCCCCGACCTGCTGATTACAAATCAGCTGCTCTACCAGCTGAGCTACACCAGCTTGTACCACGCCGATGACCACATCTGACGCGAGATATAATATACCACAGTTTTTTTCATTTGGCAAGCCATTTTTGAAAATTTCTCAAATAAATTTTCAAAAATGGGAGATCCGGCTCCTCATTGGGGCGATTGCTGGGAGCAGGCCAGCTTCTCCAGTTCCTCCGACACGTTGTGGAGCACGGAGAACAGCGCCGGGGCCAGGGTGGGATAATCCCGGCTCAACCCGTCGATGGAAAGGTCGGAAAACTCCAGCGGCTGCCGGCTATCCCCATTTTTCTGAGCCAAGGCCCGCAGGCGGTATTCCCGCAGCTTCATTTCCGCATCGCACAGGTCGGCAAACAGGCTGGCCGGCACGGGGAACATGGAATCGGAGTGCTTGCCGGAGATCAGGTACACATACCGGTACATCTTATACAGGGCGGCGGAAAGGTAAGAAGAAACGTCATTGATCAGACCTCTGTCCCCCGCTTTGCCCAGCAGGTCCAGCAAAATGCCCGCCGAATTGACCAGCAGCTTTTTTTGCAGCATGGCCACCACGCTGCCCCGCAGCACATTGCCCTTTTCCGAAGAGACGTCCCCCAGCTCCTCCACTGTGATGGTTGCTCCTTCTTTGGACATGGTGCGGCCCAACAGGTAATCACAGGAGACGCCGTAAAAATCCGCCGCGCGCACCACAAAAGGCAGGCCCGGTTCCCGTACGCCGTTTTCATAGTGGGACAGCAGCGCCTGGGAAATGCCCAAGGCTTCCGCCGCTTTTTTTTGGCTCAGTTTTTTTTCTTGCCGCAGCAGCGACAGCGTACGAGGAAAATCCGTGACCATGGTGGCCCCTCCTATTCGCGATCTCTACAGGAATTGTACTTCTTAGTATAATGCGCGCAATACCATTTGTAAAGTATGATTTTGTCAAAACAAAGGGTAAATTGCAACATCCCGCTGGGGAGCCAGCACTGTAAATTTGCGCCCCAGCCGTTGCAGAACCTGCGGGAATGTGTTAAATTAATACTGTTATCATCAGAAGGCGGAACGATCAGAACGTTAGACAAAGGAGATCGATTGAGAATGGCAAAAGTAATCATCGAGACATCGGCGAGACACCTGCATCTGAGCCGGAAAGACGTGGATATCCTCTTTGGCGAGGGCTACCAGCTGACACCGAAAAAAGAACTTTCCCAGCCGGGCCAGTTTGCCTGCAATGAGAAAGTGAAGGTAGAAGGGCCCAAGGGTTCGCTGAATATGAGCATCCTGGGGCCGGAGAGAAGCGCTGCACAGGTGGAAGTTTCCTTCACCGATGCCCGGGCCCTGGGCTTGACTGTGCCCGTCCGTGAGAGCGGCGACATTGAAGGCTCCCCCAGCGTAAAATTGGTGGGCCCCGCCGGCGAACTCACCATCCCCTGCGGTGTGATCGCGGCCAAGCGCCACATCCATATGACACCGGCCGACGCAGAGCAGCTGGGCCTGAAGGACAAGGACGTGGTCAGTGTCAAGACCACCGGGGAGCGCTCTGTGGTCTTCAACGAGACCGTGGTCCGTGTGTCCGATAAATTCTTGTTCCGTATGCACATCGATACCGATGAAGCCAATGCAGCAGGCATCGCCGGCGAAGTGGAAGGCGAGATCATCCGGTAACAGACTCATTGCAATAGGGCAGCCGAAAGGCTGCCCTTGCTTTTTACAGAGAGAAAGGAAAATCCAGCGCCAAATTGACGTATTTGGATGAAAGAATACAAATGGGATTTGTTTTTGATGAATAGCAAGGGGCCCGGTCATTCCGACGGAGTCAGGGCAGCCCCTGTTTTGATCTGTTCGATCTGGGCGGCGACCTCTTCCGCAGTGACGTTCTGGTATGCGTTCTTCACCTTGGGCAGGGAGACGGACTGGAGAAGTTTGGCGCTGTAGACCTGGAGCGGCTCGTCTTCCGGCGTGGCGGTGTAGATCTGCACCACGGCATATCCAATGATATGGCCTTGTTCCCAGATGACGATATCCAGATAAGCCGCCGTTTCGCCATCGGATGCAGTGCCCCTTTCTCCGTCGGAAGAGCCGGCCTGCTGGCCCAGGTTCGTCCAATAAAGCGTGGTGTCGTTTGCACCGCGGAAGGAAGCGCCGGCCCGGGTAACAGCATCCCCTTGCCAAAGGAGCAGTGATCCCCGGTCCACCGATACATCAAAAACTGCTTGTGGATGCTGTGGTGCAGACAACGTCAGCGGGAGGCCTGGGTAGCTGCTCATGGCCGGATGCCATTGGTACGCCTGGGGCAACCCGATGCCTTCCTGCAAGACCAGCGATCCATCAGAGGAGGCGGCGTGGGCTGTGATGGTCAAAAAACCGGGGGCGGTCACCTCCGGGGAATGGGAATGATACAAAAGCCATCCGCCTGCCAGAAAGGCGCACAGACAGGCAGCCGCGGCGCACCGCTTGACCCAAGCACGGCTTTTGACCGTTTGGGGCCGGCGCGCTGCCGCCACATAGCGTTCATCCACATCACTCAAGATCTTGTAAAACTCCTCGTTGGTCATAATGCAAAACCCCTTTCGGAAAGATAGCGGTGCAGTTTGCGGCGCAGGCGGCTGAGGGTCATGGTTACGGCGCCCTCTTTCATGCCGCAGCGGGCCGCTATGGCGGCCACGCTGTCTGTGTACCAATAGCGGCAGAGGAAAATATTCCGCTTTTGAGGGGAGAGGGAAGCCAGGAAATCCTGGATGGCTTGCAGCAGCTCTTGGCGGTCAAAGGCCTGTTCCACTGTTTCTTTGCCAGACACCAGGTCTGACAGCTCATCCAGGACCAAAGGCAGCTGGCCTCCGCCGCGTTTTTGGGCGGTGTTGTGCTTGTATTTGTTTAGGGCTGCATTCCGCGTGATCTTTGCCAGAAAAGCCGGCAAGACCCCTGGCCTGTGGGGCGGTATGGCATTCCAGACGCTGAGATAGGCGTCGTTGACGCACTCTTCCGCATCCTGGTCATTGCCCAGGATGTTTTTGGCAATGGCAGTGCAAAAACTGCCGTATTTTTGTAAAGTGGCGTCAATGGCCTGTTCATCCCGCTCCCAGTACAGCTGAATGATCTGGCTGTCCTCCAAGGGAATCCCCCCTTTCTGTCAGGCATTCACTGATATACACAACATTTGGACTGGAAACCTCACAGTGATACAAAAAAAGAATGGGCCAAGGGGCCTTCTTGAGAGCCCTTGCATCGTGTGATAAAATGAAACCGCCCATCAAAAGGGAAAGGAGGGGCCCAGTTGGAGATCAGAGAAGAAAAAATTTCGGAATACCGGGAAACGGAACAGGTGGTGCGGGAGGCTTTTTGGAATGTGTATGCACCGGGATGCAGTGAACATTATTTGGTGCACCGCATGCGGCAGTGCCCTGGCTTTGTCCCTGCCCTTGATTTGGTCGCTGTAGAAAAAGGGAAGATCGTGGGCCATGTCGCCAATGTGGAATCGTACATTGCCGGAGATGACGGCAGCCGCTACCAAGTGCTGAGCCTGGGCCCCATTGCCGTACTGCCTCAGCACCAACGTGCGGGGGTCGGCTCACAGCTCATTGCACAAGTCAAGCGGCGCGGGAAGCAGCTGGGATACCGGGCCATTTTGCTGTGCGGTGATCCGGCTTATTATACCAAACAGGGGTTTGAAGCGGCGGAAATGTACCGGATCCGCAATGGAGAGAACCAGTTTGCCGATGCACTTCTCGTGTGCAGCCTATACGAAGGCGCTTTGGAGCAGATGGCAGGGATCTATTATGAGGACAGCATTTATCAGGTGGACCCGGCAGCTGTCAAAGAATTCGACCGGCAATTCCCGCCAAAGACACCGGTATCCGGCACACCATCCCAGCGCCGCTTTCTGGAAATGGCAGCCCGGTGCAAGCCGTTTACACCCTAGGACCGCCTTTCTGGCCCGTGCCCATGTTGCGGATGCCCACAAAATGGATACGGAGAGTGCGATTTTGGGCTTCCAGAAGAAAAGGCGGAGGAAACACAGCCGCAGCGGCTGGCAGGAAAACCAATGGGACTGTGCAGGCGAGAGGGCTTCGGTCCCGCTCTGCTGACACCATATCACAACCGAAAGGTCGATGCAAGGCAGGGCGGCAGGGCAGCCAAAAGGGGGATTCGGCAGCCCGCCTTCTTGAGGAAGTCGGAAATGAAAAAGCATACCATCAGGCTGTGAGCAGGGCCGCAGCAGCGCGTTGAGGAGGGACTTTACAGCCTGTGTAGGTTTGTCAATGATGTGTTACAGATTAAGGGAAGCGAATAAGACCTGCTTAGGAGAGCGCCAAGAGAGAGGACGCATGGGGAAATTGTTGTA
>CAJFRA010000051.1 GCA_904419295.1 Candidatus Pseudobutyricicoccus lothianensis | reverse complement strand
CCTTGGAAGCGTTCCGCGGGCTGACGCTCACGGTGCCGTTGGTGGCTGTCTCCACGCTCACCGCATAAGTGGTGCTGCCGGAGCCGCCGCTGCTGCCGCTGTCGTCAATCGTGGGAAGGTCGGATTCTGTGCCCCACTGTGCCGTCAAAGTTGTGGACTGTGTGGGCACAACGTAAGTAGCGCCAGCGTTATAAGTCTGACTGCCATCGCTCCAGCCTTGGAAAGTAAATCCAGTCTTTGTAGGCGCTGTAGGCAGTGTTACACTGCTGCCAGCAGCGGCATAGTAGGAATCAGGGGCCTCAGAACCTTCATCTGTATTGAAGCTCAGTTCAGACAGAGTGATCGAGACAGAATTGATGGGATCAGACCATCCATCTTTCATCAGGGAAACCGTATAGGTATCCGCTGCAATCGGTGCTGTTGTGTGAGAGCCGCCATCTTGCTCAAATGTGAAGTAAACAACGCCATAGTCATCATTGGCTTTGATGTCTTGTGTATAAATCCCTGTGCCGGCACTGTTTTTCATAACAAGCTTATATGCCTCAGTTCCGGAGCGCTTGGTCAGTTTGACGAATACAGTGTTTACATCACAATCACTTACAGTACCAGAAGTACCGTCCAGAGCTTCTACAGCTGCATTGATGGCTGCATTGGCTGCTTCCGCATCTGCTTCAAAACCAACATAGTCGATCGCAACTTCATTCTCGCTGTACTGGGAATCCGCAGAAGAGCTGTAAGCGCCCATCACATCTACAGTAGATGTGGCGTTTTCGATAATCGCTTTTGTTTGCTGATATACTTGCTCAGACAGCTTATAAGTGGTACCGCCCACTTCATAACCATTTCCGTCATTGTAAATGGTATCCAGCAGGAACAAGTTGTAATCCTTCACTGTTTTCAGCAGATTATCTTCCTGCTCTTGCAGAACGGCAGACCAATGGTCTGTTGTGTCAATTTCCTGCTCATTGGCATTCCAAAGTGCGCTATATCCAGCGGAAAGCGCTGCTGCAATATCAGGTACTTCGCTGTAAACCATTTCGGAACCAGGGACAACAGTGCTGCCCAGCTGGCTTTCCTCAATATAGGTTGTCCAAGCATTGACCGCTTCCTGTGCAGAATAAATCGCCTGCGGCTCGCCGCCTTCTTCACTCGGTGCAATCTGGCTGCTCTCATACTGCACTGTTCCAGTTGTATCCAGCTCATCTACCGTGCTATTGCGTACGATAGTCTGGCTTCCCTCTCTGCCAGTTACTTTACCTGCCACAGTCGTATTGGCGATCGTCATAGCGCCGGTGCCTGCGTTGGTCACATTGCCTGTGATGGCAGCGCCATCCACTGTGGTCTTGCCATTGCCCAGCACCTGGATATCCTCACCGGAAATAGTACCGGTCATGCTGATGGTGCTTGTACTGTCGCTGCCCAGCACGATCTCGCTGAAAGTGGTGGGTTCGCCTTCTTCACCTTCGATCGTGCCATTGCTGCTGTTTGTGACAGTTACCTTCGTATTCGCGCCGCTCATGGACACATCGCCGCTGGCGCGGACGCCATAATAAGCGGCGCCATCCACTGTAACCGCTGCGTCACCAGTGACTGTTAGGTCGGTCACGCTGATGCCGTGGGCCCCTGTGCCTGTGACCAAAACGGTAGAGTGACTGATGTTAGTAGCACCAGCCTTCACAGCTGTGCCAGCCACGTTCTGCACTGTCAGTTCAGCATTCTCAATGTCCAGCGCACCGCTGCCATTGATACCGTTTTGAGAAACGCCGTCAATGGTGACAGTGGCATCTTGCCCCAGATTCAATGTGCCGTCGTTGTAAATGCCCTGGGTGGCGTTTTCACCATCGCCAGTCTTGGAAATGTTAAGGGTTACGTTCTCCAGTGTCAGAGAGCCGCCCTCAACAATCGACACCGCGTCCATACCGGGGTTGTGAGCACCCTCATCACCAGCTTCAATATCGCCGGTGAGCGTAGCATCGATTTTATGCCCATCGCCCTTGATGGTGACGTCAACCCCGCTCTCAACCAGAATAGTCGTATCCTTAAGCACAATGTCCTTATTCAGGGTGATCTCAACCTGATTATGGTCTTTCAATTCCTCATATCCGTTGATCACGGCGAGAACATCCCAAATATGGTCACGCTGGTCTGGCTCTTGAGCATAGTCGTCATTATTCGTGTTGTCAAAATAACGAGTTTTTGTACTACCCTGCCCATCCGAGTAAACAGCCGTCAAGGCAGTATTACCGTCGGCCTCCTCTAGCCACTGGTCATAGGCCAGCGTCGATGGAGCCATTGTCAGCATCATGGAACCAGCCAATACTGCCGACAACAATCTCTTTTTCATGTTGCATTTCCTCCTAACATGAATTTTGGTTGCTTTTTTGGCCGCTTCTGTAAGTCCTCCCCCGTCCAAAATCACCCCCAATTTGGTTAAGTGTACTTTTGCAAAGTCTGGATCCGATGGAACTTTTATTCCAAAGAAGTATTGATTTTGTAGAAATACCGTGGTAATATCTAACTATGGACTTTTGCATTTTCGACTTTGCAAAAGTACACTTTTCAAAACGGAATTACCGTTTTTTGTGAATCGCTTCCCATTGGATCACTTTGGAATAAAACGTGCCTTCGGGCATTTGACACGCTTTCGCTGCCTGGCGCAGGGTTATTTTTTTGCCCCGCCAGGCTTTTTGCACCTCAAAGAAGTTTTCCGGCAGGGGCCGGGGCGGCCGGCCAAAGCGGACCCCGCGGGCTTTGGCGGCGGCGATGCCCTCTGCCTGGCGCTGGCGGATGTTTTCCCGCTCGCTCTGGGCCACAAAGGACAAGATCTGCAGCACCAGGTCCGCGATGAAAGTGCCCATCAGGTCTTTGCCGCAGCGGGTATCCAGCAAGGGCATATCCAGCACGCAGATGTCGATGCCGATCTGCTTGGTCAGCAGCCGCCACTGCTCCAAGATCTCCCGGTAATCCCGCCCCAGCCGGTCGATGCTGTGCAGATAGAGCAGGTCGCCCGAACGCAGTTTGCGCACCATCTTTTTATACTGGGGCCGGCAAAAATCCTTGCCCGATTGCTTATCCATATACAAATTGGCCCGGGGTATCCCCTTTTCTTCCATGGCGATCCACTGCCGCTGCTCGTTCTGGTCCGGGCTGGATACCCGGATATAGCCGTAGGTCTTTCCCATTTTTCCCTCCAATGTTCTCTCTTTCTTTGGAATAATCGTTCAAATAAAGGAAAAGCAGACACCCTTTGCCGGGCTGAGGTGCCCTGGCTCTGGGTGTCTGCTTTGTGTTTTCTTCTGCTTTAGCCCCTCCGGGCAAATGGCAAGGCCCTGCCGTATCCCCCGAATCCGGCAGGGCCCTTTTCTTTTGTATAGGTGCTCAGCGGCTTTCCGTATCCTCCAGCGTCAGCTGCTTTTCCTGGGCGTCTTCTGCCCGCAGCAAAGCGCCGGCGGCAGGCAGGGTGCGGGTGCGGTAGCGGCTTTCGTTGACGATGCCGGCCTGGGCCTTGGGCAGTACCTGCTTGACCACTTTGTTCTTTTTCAGCGCCATCACCGCCACCCCCTGGGAAGAGCGGGTGGCTTTGGGCGCCACCATGGCGGTGTTGAGCAGCAGCATCCGCCCATCGGTGGAGTAGATGGCCACTTCCCCCTCTTCTTCCAGGTGGATGGCGGCCACCAGGGGCGAGCGGTCGCAATAGGCCCCTGTCAGGCGGCGGCGGTTTGATTTGGTGTCAAAGCTCTTCACCGGTATTTTGGCGGCTTTGCCATTTTCGTACACATAGAGCAAATAGCCCTGGTAATTGCCGGGCAGCACCAGAAAGCGCACGTGCTCGCCCTCGCTCATCTGCAATTTCTGGGGCAGGTAATCCCCCAGCAGGCTGGCTTTGCCGTCGTCAAATTCATGGAGGCGGCATTTGTAGGCCTGGGCCTTATCGGTCAAAAAGATCACTTCGCTCTTGTTGGTGCTCTCGGCGCTCTGGCAGATGCTGTCTCCCTCTTTCAGCTTCTGCTCGCCGCTCATACGCAGCGATTGGGGGGTGATCTTTTTAAAGTAGCCCTCGCTGGTCAAAAAGACGTGGACCGGGTAATCGGCAATGTCGTCTTCTTCGTCCGGCTCGGCCACCTCGTGGTCGTAGACGATGGCGCTGCGGCGGGGCGTTTTGTACTTTTTGTTGATCTCCCGCAGCTCGCCCACGATCACGTTTTTGATCTTGTTCCGGTTTTCCACCAGGTCTTTCAGCTCTTCGATCTCTTTGGCCAGGGCGTCGGTCTCCTGGGTGCGCTTTAAGATGTGCTCTTTGTTGATGTTGCGCAGCTTGATCTCGGCCACGAACTCGGCCTGCTGCTCATCGATGCCAAAGCCGATCATCAAGTTGGGCACGACTTCGGCGTCCTCCTCCGTCTCCCGGATGATGCGGATGGCCCGGTCGATGTCCAGCAGGATCTTTTTCAAGCCCTCCAGCAGGTGGAGCTTTTCCTGCTTGCGCTGCAGGTCGTAATACACCCGGCGGCGGATGCAGCCCACCCGCCAGGCGGTCCACTCCTCCAAGATCTCCCGGATGCCCATGACCCGGGGCGTGCCGCCGATGAGCACGTTGAAGTTGCAGCCAAAGGAATCCATCAGCGGGGTCATCTTCATCAGCTTGCGCATCAGCTTTTCCGGGTCCGCGCCCCGCTTCAGGTCGATGGCGATCTTCAGGCCGTTCAGGCCGGATTCATCCCGCATGTCGGAGATCTCCCGGATCTTGCCCTGCTTGATCAGGTCCGTCACCTTGTCCATGATGGCCTCGATGGTGGTGGTGTAGGGGATCTCGGTGATCTCTATGATGTTCTCTTTTTTCAGGTGCTGCCATTTGGCCCGGATGCGGAAAGAACCCCGGCCCGTGCGGTAGATCTGCTCCATCTGCCGGGGGTCCAGCACGATCTCGCCGCCGGTGGGGAAATCCGGCGCCAGCAGCGTCTCCCGCAGGTCGCATTCCGGGTCTTTCAAATAGGCGATGGCCGTGGCGCACACCTCGTTCAGGTTGAAACCGGGCAGGGCCGAAGCCATGCCCACCGCAATGCCCAGGTTGGCGCTGACCAGCACATTGGGGAAGCGGGTGGGCAGCAGCGTGGGCTCTTTCATGGTGCCGTCGTAGTTGTCCACAAAATCCACGGCGTCGCAGTCGATGTCGGCAAACAGTTCGGCGCAGAAAGGGTCCAGCTTCACCTCGGTGTAGCGGGAAGCGGCATAGGCCATATCCCGGGAATACACTTTGCCAAAATTGCCCTTGCTGTCTACAAAGGGCATGAGCAGCGATTCGTTGCCCCGGGCCAAGCGCACCATGGTCTCGTAAATGGCGGCGTCGCCATGGGGGTTCAGGCGCATGGTCTGGCCCACCACATTGGCCGATTTGGTCCGGGCGCCGGTGAGCAGGCCCATTTTGTACATGGTGTACAGCAGCTTGCGGTGGGATGGCTTGAAGCCGTCGATCTCCGGTATGGCCCGGGAAACGATGACGCTCATGGCGTAGGGCATATAGTTTTCTTCCAGCGTCTTGGTGATGGGCTGGGGGATGTAAGGTTGATTGGGCACGAACGAATCTCCTTTCTAGAAGTGCACAGGTTTCGCTGCGGCAGTGATCCCCACACAGTCTGAGGACTGTGTGGGGGCCCCTTCTCATTTTATAGATTTGCCCGGGATGAACCCAGGCAAATCGTCACGCGCCACTGGGCGCGCGCCGCAGAAGCGGCGTGGGCAGCCCGTAGGCTGTGTGGGGGCCCCTTCTCATTTTATAGATTTGCCTGGGGTGAACCCAGGCAAATCGTCACGCGCCACTGGGCGCGCGCCGCAGAAGCGGCGTGGGCAGCCCGTGGGCTGTGTGGGGGCCCCTTCCCATTTTATAGATTTGCCCGGGATGAACCCAGGCAAATCGTCACGCGCCACTGGGCGCGCGGCACAGAAGTGCCGTGGGCAGTGACCACAGCAGTGCATGGCCCCACCCAAAGCAGGCTCTTCCCATCACAGCCCCGCCGGGAAGAAAGGGAAACCGTGGAGAGGGAAGGCTGAAAGAAGCAAAACCCCGGCCACAAGCCGGTTTAACCAATCCGCGGAAGCGCAGCGGGCCCGCGGCCCACCCAGCCCACGGGGCCGCACAGCTCCGTCCAAAGCAAGCTCTCCCCTCTACAGCCCCGCCGGGAGGCTGGAGGGGGCCCACGGGGGAACTAGTGCCCCCGTGAATGCACCGCCGTGGTCACCTTCCGGCAACCACCGCTATTTGCGAGTTTCACTCGCAAATAGCACCACGGCCGTCGCCAGGCAGGTTCATCGCCTGGCGAGTCCCTGCCGCAGCAGGGACTGTGCATCTAGCTGATGTCCGTCAGGTCGATGTATTCGCTGCCGTGGGCGGCGATATAGTCTTTGCGCCCCTGGAGGTTGTCGCCCAGCAGCAGGTCGAACATCTGGGCCGTGGCCTCGGCCTCTTCGGGCATGACCCGGATCAGGCGCCGGGTCTCCGGGTTCATGGTGGTCTGCCACATCATCTCGGGCTCGTTTTCGCCCAGGCCCTTGGAGCGCTGGATGGAGCATTTGCCCTCCAGCTTTTTCACGATCTCGTCCCGCTCTTTGTCGCTGTAGGCAAAATAGGTCTTGGGCTTGGCGTTTTTGCCCCTTCCCCCTTTGGATGTGATCTCATACAGCGGGGTCTCGGCAATGTAGACATAGCCCTTTTCAATGAGCTGGGGCGTCAGGCGGTAGAGCATGGTCAGCACCAGGGTGCGGATCTGGAAGCCGTCCACGTCGCCATCGGTGCAGATGACCACTTTGTTCCAGCGCAGCATGTTCAGGTCAAAGGAAGAGAGCTCTTTGTTCCGGGTCTGCAGTTCCACGCCACAGCCCAGCACCTTGATCAGGTCGGTGATGATGTCGCTTTTCAAGATCTTGCTGTAATCGGCCTTGAGGCAGTTCAAGATCTTGCCCCGGATGGGCATGATGGCCTGGAACTCCGGATCCCGGCCCTGTTTGCAGGAGCCCAGGGCGGAATCGCCCTCCACGATGTAGACTTCCCGCACATCCAGGTCTTTGCTGCGGCAATCCACGAACTTCTGGACCCGGTTGGTCACATCCATGGTGCCCGCCAGCTTCTTTTTGATGTTCAGCCGGGTCTTTTCCGCCTGTTCCCGGCTGCGCTTGTTCACCAGCACCTGGTCGGCGATCTTGTCTGCCTCCTGCCGGTTCTCGATGAAGTAGATCTCCAGGGTGGAGCGGAGGAATTCAGTCATCATCTCCTGGATGAATTTGTTGGTGATGGCCTTTTTCGTCTGGTTTTCGTAGGAAGTATAGGTGGAAAAGCCGTTGGTCACCAAGATCAGGCTGTCGGCAATGTCGGCAAAGGAGACTTTGCTCTCGTTTTTCTGGTATTTGCCCGTCTGCTTCAAATAGGCGTCCAGGGCCGAGACGAAGGCGGAGCGCACTGCTTTATCCGGCGCGCCGCCGTGCTCCAGCCAGGAGGAGTTGTGGTAGTATTCCAGCAGGGCGCCCACGTTGGAAAAGCAGAATGCCGCTTCCACTTTCACCTTGTATTCCGGCTTGTCCGCCCGGTCCCGGCCCCGCTTCTCCGTCTTGGCGTGCTGCACGGTGGTCAGGGCGTTTTCGCCCGCCAATTCTTTTACATAGTCCACGATGCCGTTTTGGTATACGAATTCCTGCTGCTCAAATCGGCCGGGCTCTGTCTCCCACCGGAAGACAAAACGCAGGCCGGCATTGACCACAGCCTGCTTTTTCAGCACCTGTTCAAAGTATTCCTTGGGGATGTGGGTGTCGGTGAACACATCCAGGTCCAGCTTGAAGCGGTGGGTGGTGCCCGACTTGCCTTTATAGGGCTCCCGGATCAGGTGGTGCTCTCCTTCTGTCACGTTCTCCCCCCGTTGAAAATGGAGGGTGTACTGCCAGCCGTCCCGGCGGGAGACCACGTCCATATATTCCGAGGAATACTGGGTGGCGCAGGCGCCCAGGCCGTTGAGGCCCAGGGAGAACTCGTAGTTTTCCCCTTCGTTGTTCTGGTATTTGCCGCCGGCGTACAGCTCGCAGTAGATCAGCTCCCAGTTGTAGCGGCCCTCCCGCTCGTTGTAATCCACGGGCACGCCCCGCCCGAAATCCTGCACTTCAATGGAGCCATCGGCAAAATGGGTCACATGGATGCGGTCTCCATAGCCTTCCCGCGCCTCGTCGATGGAGTTGGAGAGGATCTCAAAAAAAGCGTGTTCGCAGCCCTCGATGCCGTCGGAACCAAAGATCACCCCGGGGCGTTTGCGCACCCGGTCCGCCCCTTTGAGGGCCGAGATGCTTTCGTTGCCGTATTCTTCTTTCTTCTTTCTGGTCATAGTGCCTCCTGCCCATGGCCCCTGTGCCGGGCCGCCGGCCGCTGCCCCGCATGGCGGGCGCCGCCTGCGCATATCCTTACAAAAAGGACCCATTGAATGAGTCCGCCCATAGGTCTTATCCAAGTTTTGCCCTGCCGCTCCCCGGCTATGCCTGGCCGGGGGAGCAAAAGGCCTTTGGCTTTTATCATAATCAATAAATCCCCGTCTGTCAAATGGCGCCGCGCCGCCGGCCCGCCCGCCGGGATGCGCCGCCTATTTCTGTATATTTTGCACTGCCCCTGGCAAGATAGTAACAAAACACCAAAGGAGGAACCACCTCATGCCCATCCTCACGTTCCTGTTCCGCAAAAAAAAGGAACCTTCCGCCGCTATGCGCCGGCAGCAGGAGCTGCTGGCCGACCTGCGGGATACCAAGTGCCGCCTGGACGCCGCCCGCAACTTTTTTGAATCGGTCAGCGACCCGGACCTGGTCTCCGCCGCCGTCTACCAGATCGACGCCCTGCAGGCCCAATACTGCTACCTGCTCATCCAGGCAAAGAAACACAAAGTAGATGCACAGTCCCTGCTGCGGCAGTGATTCCCCACACAGCCCGCAGGCTGTGTGGGGGCCCCTTCCGATTGCATAGATTTGCCCGGGATGAACCCGTGCAAATCGCTACGCGCCACTCGGCGCGCGGCACAGAAGTGCCGTGGGGGCCCGCGATGAACCCGGCGGGGCGGCGGCCGTGGTGCTATTTGCGAATGAAATTCGCAAATAGCGGTGGCTTTTCCCCACACAGCCTGCGGGCTGTGTGGGGGCCCCTTCCGATTGCATAGATTTGCCCGGGGAACCCGGGCAAATCGTTACGCGCCACTGGGCGCGCGCCGCAGAAGCGGCGTAGGGCAGGTGACCACGGCGGTGCATTCACGGGAGGGAACTAAGTTCCCCCGTGCCCCCCTTCCCCACCCAGCCTGCGGGCTGTGTGGGGGCCCCTTCCGATTGGTTAGATTTGCCCGGGAGACCCGGACAAATCGTTACGCGCCACTGGGCGCGCGGCACAGAAGTGCCGTGGGCAGCCTGCGGGGCTGCCCGGCTCCGCCCAACGCTGGCTCTCCCCACTACAGCCCCGCCGGGAGGCTAGGAAACCGGGAAGAGACCAAACCCAATGGGCCATTCACCGGCCTCAAGCCGGTCTATCCTTTCCGCGGAAGCGAAGCGTCCCCGCGGCCCACCCAACCTGCGGGGTTGCCCGGCTCCGTCCAACGCTGGCTCTCCCCTCCACAGCCCTGCCGGGAGACTAGGAAACCGGGAAGAGACCAAACCCAATGGGCCATTCACCGGCCTCAAGCCGGTCTATCCTTTCCGCGGCAGCGCAGCGGTACCGCGGTCCACCCAGCCCACGGGGCTGCACAGCTCCGCCCAACGCTCCCTCTTCCCTCCACAGCCCCGCCGGGAGGCTGGAGGGGGGCCCACGGGGGGAACTTAGTTCCCTCCCGTGAGCGCACTGCCGTGGTCACCGTCCGGCAACCACCGCTATTTGCGAGTTTCACTCGCAAATAGCACCACGGCCATCGCTGGGCAGGTTCACCGCCCAGCGGGGTTTCGCCGCAGCGAAACCTGTGCGCCCTCCCATCCTTCCAGCGGATACCGTTTGACCGCGCCGAAGATGCGGCCCCGCAGGCCCGGGTTGGTCTGCTCCAGGGTGCGCAGCAGCTGTTTGATCTCCTCCCGCTTGGTGTGCTTGTCGGCCGGACAAGTGTTGTGCACCACCGGCAGCTGTTCCCGGCGGGCAAAGTTTACGATCTGGCGCTCTTCTACATAGAGCATGGGGCGGATGCAGTTGACATCTTTGCGGCTCAGGTAGGTCACGGGCGAAAAGCAGTGGATGCGCCCTTCATAAAATAAGGAGAGCAGCACGGTCTCCGCCACATCGTCAAAGTGATGGCCCAGGGCAATGGTCCGGCAGCCCAGGGCCAGGGCTGCATCGTTCAGGGCGCCCCGGCGCATCTTGGCGCACAGCGAGCAGGGGTTGCTCTCTTGGCGGATGTCGAAGATCACCTGCTTCATCTGGGTCTTTTTCAGCACAAAAGGCACCCCGATGCGCTGGCAAAAGGCAGCCAGCGGCGAAAAATCCATGCCCTCGAACCCCATATCCAGGGTGATGGCATATAGATCGAAGCCGCCGGGGTAAAATTCCCGCAGGCGGGCCAGCAGGTACAGCAGGGAGAGGGAGTCTTTGCCCCCCGAGACCCCCACCGCCACCTTTTCCCCTGGCGGGATCATGTTATAATCTTGAATACAGCGCCTTGTCAGCGCCAACAGTTCCTTCATTTTTCATCACCGCTCCCATTGTACGGAAAAACGGCAAGAAAGGCAACGAAAATTTCTTCCCGCCCCCCGCTTTGTCCCCCCGGCCGCCCATCACAATTTTGAAATGAGTTTTGAGCATTTGAGAGATATCCAGCGTAAAACAGAGGAAATAAAAGCATATACCCTTTCAAATTAAAAAAATGAAAAATAACTGTTGACACCGCATTGGGCCTATGTTATAACTAGAAAGGTCAAAAAATAAAACTTTATCACAATAAACGGAGGATTCAAGATGTCCACATTTATGGCAAATGCTCAGACCATTGAGCGCAAATGGTACATCCTCGATGCTGCCGGCAAACCGATGGGCCGTACCGCTGCCAAAGCGGCTGCCATCCTGCGCGGCAAGCATAAGGTCGACTTTACCCCCCATGCCGACTGCGGCGATTTCGTCATCATCATCAATGCGAAAGAAGCCGTGCTCACCGGCAACAAGCTGACACAGAAGTATTACCGCACCCACTCCGGTTATGTGGGCGGCTTGAAGGAGACCCAGTACAAGACTCTGATGGCCACAAAGCCCGAGCTGGCGATGCGCCTGGCCGTCAAAGGTATGATGCCCAAGAATTCCGTGGGCCGCTGGTCCCTGGACCGCCTGAAGGTCTATGCGGGCAGCGAGCACAAACATCAGGCGCAAAAGCCCGTTGCGCTGGACGCTGAATAATCAGGAGGATTGCCACTATGTATAAACCGAAGAAAGCTTATTTCTATGGCACTGGCAGAAGAAAGAGTTCTGTTGCCCGCGTCCGCCTGATCCCCGGCGGCACCGGCCATATCGTGATCAACAACCGTGAGATCGACAACTATTTTGGCCTGGATACCCTGAAGACCATCGTGCGCCAGCCCCTGGAGGCTGTCGGCGTCACCGGCCAGTTTGACCTGGATGTCAAAGTCCAGGGCGGCGGTTTCACCGGCCAAGCCGGCGCCATCCGCTTCGGCCTGGCCCGCGCCCTGCTGCAAGCCAACGAGGAATACCGCCCCATCCTGAAGAAGGCCGGTTTCCTGACCCGCGACCCCAGAATGAAGGAACGCAAAAAGTACGGCCTCAAGGCTGCCCGTCGCGCTCCGCAGTTCAGCAAGCGCTAAACTTTATCAAAAGTGGTCAAAAACCCCGGAACTACGCGGTTT
>CAJFRA010000050.1 GCA_904419295.1 Candidatus Pseudobutyricicoccus lothianensis | reverse complement strand
CTGGAGAGGCACCGCTGGCGCGCCGCCTCTCCGCTTAAAACTTCATATTTTTCTACATAGGTGCCTTTTTGTGCTGTCCGTACAATCTGGGGCGGTTCAACCAAGCTGCGGCCTTTTTGAGCCTTGGCAACTGAAAGTTGCCGGATAGTTGCTGGTCAAGGGGCTGGTTCTCTGTTAAGATGGAAGCAAGAAAGGGGGCGCTGCACATGGCTTTGGGCCAACGGATTCGGGATTGCCGGCAGCAGGCCGGGCTTTCCCAAGAAAAAGTGGCGGAACAAGTGGGGGTCAGCCGCCAGGCGGTGACCAAGTGGGAGGCAGGGCAGACGGCGCCCAGCACAGAAAACCTGTTGAAATTAGCGGAGATCTTTCATGTGCCAGTGGAATATCTGGTAGAATCGGAGACCCAGCAGCGGGAACTGGCGCAGCAAGTCCGCTTGGTCTGCGATTCGATGGATCAGGAGCGGACAGCCCGGCGGCGGGCCAAGTGGAGGCAAGACAGCCAGGCGGCCTTGGCCGTGGCCGCCGGGTACCTGATCATTTATCTGCTGGGCCGGTTGATCTGGTGCAGCCAGCAGGGCAGCAACCTGCTGGGATGGCTGGCATTGAACCGTCCCCAGGGAGAGCACAGCTATCTGTACGGCTGGCTGCTGAGCAGCCGCCTGTTTTGGGTGGCCATGGCAACATCGGTGCTGGCGGCCCTGTTGGGCCGGCGATGGCTGGCCTACACCACCGGGGCCGGTTTTTTGGCAGGCCTGCTATTGGGGATCGCATTGGGCCCCTATCCGCCCGGGGCGCCTTACGGCCACGGAGACTACGGCTGGGCCATCTGGGGCGGGATCTTCCTGGCCTCTGTGCTCCTTGGCATTTTGGCCGAGAAGCAGCTGGCGAAAAAGAAAAGCATATAAACCAACACGCCTGCCCTTTGCCGGGGCAGGCGTTTGAATGGCAAAAATCACTGCTGCAGCGCATCCATAATGGCAGCGGGGTTGACCACATGGCCGAAGTCCACGGTAGTGGACGTGGCTTTGACGGTGTCGATGAATTCTTGCGGGGTGATCTCCGGCTTGACCTGGCAACACAAGGCATAAAGCCCGGCAAGCCAGGGGACTGCCCAACTGAGACCACCTTCATGATTGATCTCGTACTGGTCTTCCCCCGTAAAGCTGGCATAAGTCCGAGAACCCATGGGGACAAAATAATGGTCGGCCATTTCTGTGGGGGACTCTAACCATTCCGCAGGACCGTAGGAGTGAATATCATCTGGATCAGCCCAATAGTCCCGGCTCATACCCATTATACCGAAGTCCTTATAATAGCGCCATGTGCTCGTGGTAAGGACGAGAAGCCCGGCATCTTCGGCTTCTTGAATTGCGGCAGTGAGCTCTTCAACGCCTAAGTCTTTTTCCGGCGTGTAACCAAGAGAAACCGAAATGACGCGGATTTTATCTTCCTCGGGGAGGTGCTGGTTGATGGCCAGAACCCGCCGGATACAATCGGCTAAAAGTGATTGGTCATATAGGAATTCTTCGCCCGGCTCCGTAGGATCATAGCCAAAGGAAGTGGAGATGTAGTAGATCTTGGCGTCGGGGGCCACCCCTACTTCCCGGCCTGCGGCAATGCTGCATACCCCACTGCCATGCATCTGGGAAGTTGGGCCATTTTTGTGGATCCACTCGCTGGTCATCAGGTTGTCCTTGTATTCCTGGTGGCCGGTATAGAGCGCCTGGTCGATGATGGCGATGCTGACCCCTTTGCCGGTGATCCCTTGAGCATGAATGTCCCGGATGCCCAAGCCGGGGTTTTTGCCCAGCTCCAAAATGGCATCAGGATCAAACCCTTCGGGCAATTTTTCCGGCCAGATGGTGCTCGTGCTGAAAGAAAGGTCGTTGTAATCTTCCACCGCGCTGAGATCCACGTCAGAAATGTCCATGTGGCGCACATCATAGCCCCAAATTTCATCGTAAGTCAAGCCCTGAAAGGCCCGTTTGCCTGTGTAGGCCGGCAGCTCCACGGCCAGGGAAGGCAGGCCGGAAGGTATCTCAGCGTCATCGGTGAGATAGGTGAAGTACTCGGCCGGCTTGTTTTCCTCCGGCTGGGGCTCTTCTTCTTTGGGCGCTGGTGCAGGGGAAGAACAGGCAGACAGCAGCAGCAAAGTTGCCAGCATCAGGCACAGTAAGCGGCGCCAACGGCTTTTTCGGTTCATTCAGAATCCCTCCTATATCCATTCTCTCTCTAAAAATAGGCAGACGCATCTGAAATTAGATATTTAATATTTTATCACAGAAAGCAGAGCAAAACAAGGCTTCTGCCCCGCCGGTTGACTTTTTGCCGGTTCTGTGATATTTTGAGGGCAAATCGAATGGATGCAGAGGGACTCTTTGGAGTTGAGAAGGTAGAACCTGACTCTTTGAACCTGTTGGTTAACACCAGTGTAGGGAGCATTTTCACAGGGAAGATACTTGCTGCATTTGGAGCAAGTATTTTTTTATGCGCCCAGGCAGAAAAAGTGGACAGGGCCATACCCCTCCCCAAGCCCGCTGCCATTCACAAAGGAGGGTTTCGAGTATGAAAACAGCGCTGACCATTGCCGGTTCGGATTGCAGCGGCGGCGCCGGTATCCAGGCAGACATCAAGACCATGTCGGCCATCGGGGTGTTCGGCATGAGCGTCATCGTCTCGGTGGTGGCGGAAAATACCAGCCGGGTGATCTCCATTGAAGATGTGTCGCCCAAAGTCATCGCCGACCAGATCGACGCGGTGTTTGAAGACATCCAGGTAGACGCGGTCAAGGTGGGGATGTTGTCCACACCGGCCTGTATGGAGGCAGTGGCCCAAAAACTGAACCAGTACAAGCCGGCCCATGTGGTCATCGACCCGGTGATGTACGCCAAAAACGGCTGCCCCTTGATGCAGGAGGATGCCATTGACACGCTGATCCGCACGGTGGTGCCCCTGGCCACACTGCTGACGCCCAACATCCCGGAAGCGGAAAAGATCGCAGGCATGGCCATCCGGTCGGTGGAAGACATGCAGCAGGCAGCCCGGAAGATCGCGGCGATGGGCGCCAAGGCCGTGCTGGTCAAAGGCGGCCACGCCACAGGCGACGCCCAGGATATTTTGTTTGACGGCACCACATTCCACTCTTATACCAAAAAGCGCATCCAGACCAAAAACACCCACGGCACAGGCTGCACCTTGTCCAGCGCCATCGCCTCGTATCTGGCCCTGGGAGAGAGCTTGGAAAGTGCGGTGGAAAAGGCAAAGGACTATGTGACCCATGCCATTGAAGACGCGCTGGACATCGGCAAAGGCTACGGGCCCACCAACCACTTTTTCGCGTTTCACAAGGCGTAAGGAGGAAATGCCATGACATTTATGGAAGAGATCATCGCCCACTCCATGCCGCTGTGGGAAGAAGCGGCGGAAGAAGAGTTTTTGAAGCGGATGGGCACGGATACCTTGGACAAGCAACGGTTTTTGGACTATATCATCCAGGACAGCATCTACCTGCGGGATTACGTCAAAGCCTTTGCCATGGGTATTTTCAAAAGCCAGACACTGCGGGATATGCAGGTGTTCTATTCGGTGCTGGGCTTTGTCAACGCCAGCGAGAACGCCACACGGCTCCAATATCTGGCGGATTTCGGCTTGACGGATGACGATGTGGAACGCATGGAGAAAAAGCCGGCCTGCCGGGATTACACGGAGTTCCTGCTGGAGACGGCGGAGAAAGAGGAGATCCCGGAGATCCTGATGGCGGTGATGCCCTGCATGCTGGGCTATTATTATGTATTCTGCCAGCTGCTGCGCCGGTATCCGGCCGTGATGGATACGTATTACGCCCCGCTGGTGCGGGACTATACCTCGGACCAATACAAAGCCAGCTGCGAAGCCTGGACCGACTACTGCAACCAAGTGTGCCAGGGCCTGGACGAGCAGCGGAAGCAAAAGCTGGACCAGCTGTTTGAGCAGGCCAGCAAACACGAACTATATTTTTGGAGAATGGCAGGGGAACAAGCATGAAATGCAACGAATCTGTACGCAGCCAGGTGCCTTTGGTGCACTGTATCACGAACTATGTCACGGTGAACGATGTGGCCAACGCACTGCTGGCCTGCGGCGGTTCGCCCATCATGGCGGACGACATCGGTGAAGTGGCGGACATCACTTCCATCAGCAACGCGCTGGTGCTGAACATCGGCACACTGAATGCCCGGACAGTGGCATCGATGGTCAAGGCAGGCCAGACAGCCAACGAAAAGGGGATCCCTGTGGTGCTGGACCCGGTGGGTGCCGGCGCGTCGGCCTTGCGGAACGAGACCACCCGGGAACTGGTGGAAAAAGTGCGCTTTGCGATCATCCGCGGCAATTTGTCGGAAATGTCCTTCATCGCTGGGCTGGAGGTCTCCACACGAGGGGTGGACAGCAGTGAGGCGGACAGCGGCAACGACCCGGTGGCAGTGGCCAAAGCGGTGGCATCGGCCCACGGTTGCATCGCGGCCATCACCGGGGCGGAAGACGTGGTCACCGACGGCCAGCGGGTGGCCAAGATCCAAAACGGCGTGCCCCAGATGGGCAAGATCACCGGCACAGGCTGCATGCTCTCCGGCGTGGTGGGCGCTTACGTAGGGGCCTGCCAAGACCGGTTCCAGGCGGTGGTGGCTGCCGTGGCATCCATGGGCATCGCCGGTGAGATGTCCTTAGACAAGGAAGGGCACAAGGGCACAGGCAGCCTGCACATCGGCATCATCGACGCCTTGAGCCAGATCGACGACGACACCATAGAAAAGAGGGGCAAGATCCAGTATGAAGCGTGAGGTGGATTATTCCCTGTATTTGTGCACAGACCGGGATCTGATGACCAGCGCCACAGTGGAAGAATCGGTGGAACTGGCCATCCGGGGCGGCGCTACCGTGGTGCAGCTGCGGGAAAAGGTTTGCTCCAGCCGGGAGTTTTACCAGCTGGCCCTGCGGGTCAAGGCCATCACCCAGCGGCATGGGGTGCCCCTCATCATCAATGACCGGGCGGACATCGCCCTGGCGGCCGAGGCCGACGGCGTCCATGTGGGCCAAAGCGACCTGCCTTGCCCGGTGGTGCGGGCCATGGTGGGGCCGGATAAGATCGTGGGCGTTTCTGCCGCCACGGTGGAAGAGGCGGTGCAGGCAGAACAGCAGGGGGCCGACTACATCGGCGTCGGCGCCATGTACGCCACCGGCACCAAAACAGACGCCCGGATCGTCACGCCCCAGGTGCTGGACCAGATCCGGCAGCAGGTGAAGCTGCCCATAGTGGTCATTGGCGGCATCAACAAAAATACCATCCCGCATTTCAAAAACCGGGGGATCCAGGGCGTGGCAGTGGTCTCGGCCATTGTGGCCCAGCCGGATGTGGAGCAGGCGGCCCGGGAGCTGCTGCAGCTATGGAAAGGCTGAGGCAGATCAAAGGGGCCATCTTTGATCTGGATGGCACCTTGCTGGATTCCATGGGGATCTGGGAACAGATCGACGCCCGGTTCCTGGAACGGAGGGGCATCCCCCTGCCGCCGGACTACGCAGAGGCGGTCAAGGCCATGGAGTTTTCCCAGGCGGCGGAATACACCATCCGGCGGTTCGGGCTGCAGGAGACACCCCAGGCGCTGATGGAGGAGTGGACCGCCCTTTCCCAGCAGGCCTATGCCCGGCAGATCGAGCTGAAGCCCGGCGCGAAAGAGTATTTGGCCCAGCTGGCAGAGCAGGGCGTTTTGCTGGGCATCGCCACCTCTGCCACAGAGGAATTGTTTATTCCCGCCCTCAGGCACAACGGCGTGTGGGACCTCTTTGCCGCCCATACCACGACAGGCCAGGTGGCCCGGGGCAAGGGCTTCCCGGATATCTACTGGGCAACGGCGGAAAAGCTGGGGCTGAGACCGGAAGAGTGCGCCGTGTTCGAAGACATCCTGCCCGGGGTGCAGGGGGCCAGACAGGGCGGCTTTTTGACCGTGGGGGTCTACGACCCCTATTCCGAGGCCCAATGGGAGCAGATGCAGAAGGAAGCCTCCCTCTGTATCCGCAGTTTTGAAGAATTGTTGGGGCAGCCGGTATAGGGCCGGCCAAGGGGCGGGAGAGCCATCTCCCGCCCCTTTCTCTTGCCGGGAAGGCAGCTGCCGGGACCGGAAATGGGGGCGTCTCCAGAGAGGGGGCGGCCCCTGGCGAAGGGGTTTCCCTAGGAAATCTCTTGACAAATCAGGAAAAACATATTATTATAGAGCCTGTTACCGAATTGTAATCAATCTATACCGATTTGTAATCAACACAAAATTGGCTGAAAGGAGGCATGCGGTTTCATGGGCAAACACAAAGGTGGCAGCCTGCGCCAGCGGCTCCACCGTGGACGCATTAAGACGAAACTGCATTGGGAGCGGACGTTCCACACCGGCGCCAATATGCCGGCAGTGCGCAGCATCCGCCAACTCATTCATAAGATTTTGGGGCTGCTGATCGGCGTGCTGCAAACGGCTTGGCGCCTGGTAACGTTGCTGGCCGTGATGGTGGGCGAAGCGCTGCACAAAGGGCTGGGGAAACACGTCTCCCAAGCGGCGGAACGCTGTCACCGGGCGGCGGAATGGCTGGAGGAGAAACGGGCCCAGCATCTGCTGGAAGGGGGCGCCAAAAAGCGCAACCGGATCCCGGCCTGTGCTTTTTTGGGAACAGCCACGATCCTGCTGTTTTCCATCAGCTATTTCGGCATCGGCGTAGAAGTGATGCTGGACGGCAAATCCATTGGCTTTGTGGAATCCAAACAAGAGATGGAAGACATCATTGCCAAAGTGGAAAAGCGCACCAGCGGCTATTTGGGCCGGCCCTATAATCTTTCTGTAGACTTGACCTATTCTTTGGGCTATGCCTCGCCGGAGAGCAGGCTGGACCCGGAAGCCACCGAAGAGCTGCTGTTTTCCAAGGTGGAAGAAGTGTCTACCCAATACGTCCTCTCGGTGGATGGTACACCGGTGGGGGCCAACCCCAGCAAAACGGCGCTGGAACTGCTGCAGCAGCGGATCTTGAGCACCTATGTGAGCGGCGATGAAAACGCCACTGCCGAATTCGTACAGGACGTGACCATCGAGCAGATGACGGTGCCCACTTCCTATGTGCAGAGCATCAGCGAACTGGAAGAGACTTTGAAAGGGGAGCGTCAGGCCACCCAGACTTACAGCGTGCAGCAGGGGGATACCCTCAGCGAGATCGCGGAGAACAACGGCATGACACTGGCGCAGATCCAGGGCTTGAATCCCCAAGTGGACCCGGCCCGTATCCAGATCGGCCAGACCATCACATTGGCGGGCAGCGAACCGATGCTGTCGGTCAAAAAGACCACCACAGAAGAGTACACACGGGAGATCGGTTATGAGACCGAGATCCAATACGACGATACCATGCTGAATACCGAGAGCAAGATCGTCACACCGGGCCAAAATGGCGTGGCCCAGGTGGTGGCCAAAGTGGTCAGCATAGACGGCGTGGAACAGGAACGCACCGTACAGAGCTGGGAAGTGGTGCAAGAGCCTCAGAATGAAGTGAAGGTGATCGGCACCAAGGAACCGCCGGCCAAAGCGGCCAAAGGCTACTTCATCCAGCCTTTCCACGGCATACTCACATCCCGGTTCGGCACCCGCAGCAGAGGGTACCACACCGGCGTAGACTGGGCAGGCGCCAAAGGCAGCGCTGTAGTGGCTGCCGACGGCGGCACTGTGATCCAAGCCGGCTGGAACGGCGGTTACGGCTATTGCGTGACCATCGACCACGGCAATGGGCTGCAGACCCTGTATGCCCATAACAGCGCACTGCTGGTCAAAGTCGGGCAAAAAGTGGCCCAGGGCGAACAGATCGCCAAGCTGGGCAGCACCGGCAACAGCACAGGCCCCCACTGCCATTGGGAAGTGCGGGTCAACGGCACCCCGGTGAACCCCCTGGCCTATCTGGGCTAATAGAACCGAACAGAGAAATTTGAAAAGAGGACGCGGCAGCGTCCTCTTTTTTGCAATGGAGGGAGAGCATGAAAGAAAAGCTCACCAAGGCCGTCTGGCAGGAAGTGACCCAATACCGGAAAGCCCAAGACCTGCCCCTGTTGTGGCGGCAGCCCCTGCTGGCCTTTACCGATGCGGGGCACCCGGGGTTCCTTCGGCTTCGGCAGTTGGTCTTGCCGGACCATTACCTGCCCCAGGACCTACTGCCCGGGGCCCGGATCATCGTCTGCTATTTTCTGCCCTTCTCCCGGGAAGTGATCGAAAGCAACCGGGCAGGCCGGTACGCTTCGCCGTTGTGGGTGATGGCCTATCAGCATTCTGCCCAGCTGCTGTACCGGATCAACCGCCGGCTGTGCCAGGAAGTGGCTGCAGCAGGGGGACGGGCGGTGATCCCTCAGGATACCGGTTACGCAGCCGAGGGCGTTTATAAGAGCCGCTGGTCCCAGCGCCATATCGCCTGGCTGGGCGGCCTGGGCACCTTTGGGAAAAACAACCTGCTGATCACTGATAGCGGCTGCTGCGGCTATGGGGCCTCTGTGGTCACAGACCTGCAGGAAGAGCCCGGCGCGCCGCTGGAGCAAGAACGCTGCCTGCTCTACCGGGAGGGAAGCTGCGGCGCTTGCGTGGGGCAATGCCCCAACGGCGCTTTGACCATGGAGGGCTTCTGCCGGGAAAGGTGTTATGCCATGTGTATGGAGAACGCCGCCCACTACCAGGGGCAGTTCCCCTGGCAAGCAGACGCCTGCGGCAAATGCGGGGCAGGGCTGCCCTGCTCCTGGCAGGTGCCATAAACGCGTGGCCAAACAAAAAACCCCGTGCCTTGCGGCACGGGGCGAAGAGGGAAGGAAGTGCTATTTTACTGTACGTCGGCCCAGTCGGTCACTTCGCCGGTGTAGATCTGGCGGATCTGGTCCATGGTGATGTCATCCAGAGCGTTGTCCTGGTTGACGATAACGGCGATGCCGTCCATGGCGATCTGGGTGGGAGTCAGCTCAGCCAGCTCGCTGTCTTTCAGCTCGCGGGAAGCCATGCCGATGTCGCAGGTGCCGTCGATGGCGGCAGTCATGCCGGCGGAAGAGTCGGTCTGCTGGATCTCAATGGTGGCGTTGGGGTTCAGCTCCAGATAGGCTTCCTGCAGCTTTTCCATGACAGGTGTCACAGAGGAAGAACCGGCAACCACGATCTTGCCCTCCGGCTGTGTGCCGGCAAAGTCCGCGGCCGCATCGTTCACGGCGATGTAGCCGTCCGATACGATCTCTTGGCCTTGCTTGCTCATGATGAAGCTGATGAAATCCGCAGCAACGCCAGTGGCTTCACCTTTTGTGGCGATGTAGAAGGGGCGGGCTACGGTATAGGTGCCGTTCTTCACGTTTTCCGGTGTGGCTTCCACGCCTTCCACCTTCAGCGCCTTAACGGTGTCGTTCAAAGAACCCAGGGAGATGTAGCCGATGGCAGCAGGGTCGCCGCTGACCTGGGTGATCACAGCCTCGGTCTGGTTGGCCACAACGGCTTCTTCAGTGGTCTGGTCTTCGCCGTCGGCCTCTACGCCGGTCAGCTCTACAAAAGCGCCGCGGGTACCCGAGCCGTCTTCACGGGTAATGACAGTAATGGCTTCCGAGCCGCTGTCGCCGTTGCCCGAATCGCCGCTGCCAGAACTGCCGCTTCCCGAATTGCCGTTGCCCGCATCGGAAGAGCAGCCAGCCAACATGGATGCGGCCATCAGGCCGGCCAATAACAATGCAATCTTACGTCTTTTCATAAGAGTATCACCTTTCGTTTCTGTTCTTTTTTTGACCTCTTGTCTCAACGGCTCTTATCCTAAAGCATGTTTGTAAAAACACCAGACGATAGGGGTAAAAACCAGGTAAAATAGATGACTTGTTCCTGGCATTCGGGTTATGGTATGATAGCGGGGATATCCCCGCGCTCTCGAGGCCGCAGAAAAAGCGGGGACAGCACCCATAGGCGGCGTGTAAAAAGGAGGATGGACCGGATGAAACACAAGGCATGGCGTTGGATCTTGGCAGTGTGTGGCTTGGCGCTGCTGGCAGGGGCCTTTTGGATCGATCATGGCCGGGACCAAGGCAGCGGCACGGAGGCGGAGGCCCAGCCGCCTGTGGCCCCGGAACCCCAGCCCGCGCCGGAGGAACCGGAAGCGCCGGCGGCGCCCACAGGCATCTTCGGGGCCTATGAAGAACAGGCCAGACAGGTGCTGGAGGGGATGACGCTGGAAGAAAAAGTGGGCCAAGTGTTCTTTGTCCGCTGTCCAGCACCGGAGCAGCTGGCAAAGGTACAGGCCTTGCAGCCGGGCGGCATCCTCTTGTTCGGCCGGGATTTTAAAGGGAAAGACGCCCAGCAGGTCAGGGCGGAGATCCAGGGCTACCAGCAGGCCTCTGCCATCCCCCTGCTGATCGGCGTGGATGAAGAAGGGGGCACGGTTTGCCGCGTCAGCGGCAACGAAGGCCTGCGGGCAGAGCGGTTCCCCTCTCCGCGCAGCCTGTACGAACAAGGGGGCATGGCGGCCGTGGAGGCCGATGTGCAGCAGAAGAACCAACTGCTGCGCTCTCTGGGCATCCAAGTGAATTTGGCGCCGGTGGCCGACGTGCCCCGCACGGCAGACGATTTCATCTACCCGCGGGCCGTGAGCACCGACCCGCAGGTGGTGGCGGCCTTTGTGGAAACGGTGGTGCGGCAAAGCCAAGCGGGCGGCATCGGTTCCGCCATGAAGCATTTTCCCGGCTATGGGGACAACCAGGATACCCACACCGGTTCGGCCCACGACACCCGGACGCTGGAGGAGCTGGAACAGGTGGACTTGCTCCCCTTTCAGGCGGGGATCGAGGCCGGGGGACAGAGCATCTTGGTGAGCCACAACGTGGTGGATTGCCTGGAACCCGGCGTGCCGGCCAGCCTTTCGCCCAAAGTCCACGCCTATTTGCGGGAACAGATGGGTTTCACCGGGGTCATCATGACCGATGATTTGGCCATGGGCGCCATAGAGGCCTATTGCGGGCAAGTGCCGCCGGCGGTGGAGGCGCTGAACGCGGGGAACGACTTGCTGCTGGTCACCGATCTGCCCGGCAACGTGGCAGCGCTGCTGGAAGGCGTGCGGCAAGGGCAGGTGAGCCAGCAGCGGTTGGATCAGGCTGTGCTGCGGGTGCTGGAGTGGAAGATCGCCTTGGGGCTGCTGGAAAGATAGGCATAGAAAAGGCCACACCCACAAGGAGTATGGCCCATTTTCATAAAAACCAAACCGCGCAGCCCCGTCAATCGGTGAAGAAGTCTACAGCCACATCTGCAAGAAATTCGATGCAATCCAGCAGAAAGGCAAAGGGCGTGGAGCGCAGCCAGGCAAAACGCTGGCGGCGGGCCGGCTTTTGGCAAGATCCTTTGGAACGTTTGCTTTTCATGGCAGGCACCTCCCGGGCAGAGTGGATGTATTTCGGTTGTTATCAACAGCATACCACGAAACGGCCCGCCGGGCAATGGCGCGCTTTTCCCGGCCGCTGCCGTGTGGTATGATAAAAGAGACGAACACTGGGCCGGAAAAAGCCAGGGAAGCAGGCAAAGGAAGGCTCTCTGGTGCGGTGTACTAATTATATACTATCTAGAATGGATGACGCAAAGGCGGGACAAGATGAAAAAGAAGATCCTGGCGTTTTGGCTGGCGGCCCTGCTGTGCCTGACAGCCTGCCACCGGACAGAGGAAGAACAGCAGGAACCAGTGCCGGATCCCGGGCCGGACCAACAGGAAGAGCAAGGCCTCTCGGTGGAGAGCGTCAGCGAAAGCGGCCAGCAGGCCGGGGAGGACGGCTCCCCCCTGTTGACATGGAGCGTGGTGCTGCCCCAGGTCTTGTACAACGGGCAGCCCATGAACAACATCGGCAATTATTACGACAACCAGATGGAACGGCAGACCCTGTATGTGCAGGAAGAGCTTCTGCCTTTGGCGCAAGAGCGCCAGCAGGCGGCCCAAGCCGATGGCAAGCTGTTCACCACCTATACGCTGGAAACCGATTTTCAGGTGATGCGCCAGCAGGGGGACTACCTCTCTGTTTTGCGGCAGACAGTGGAGTTCACCGGCGGCGTGCACGAATCCACAGGACTGGCCGGGGAAAATTGGCTGTTCCGGGAGGGGGACTGCTACCTGCTCACGCTGCAAGATGTGCTGCCCGGCGCAGCAGACCCCCGCAGCCTGGTGCTGGAACAGGCCATAGCCCAGGCCGATACCAGGTGGGAAGAGCAGCCGGACCTGTATTTTGAGAATTACCGGCAGATGATGGCGGACAGATGGCAGGAAAGCGATTTTTATCTGACGGAAGACAGTCTTGTGCTCTTTTTTCAAGAATACGCCATTGGCCCGTACACCTCGGGCCCTCAGACATTTTCCATTCCCCTGGATGCTTTGGGGGATGCTTTAGCGGAGGGATTGCAGCCATGACATTGGAGAAAAACAGCATACATACGGCGGAGATCACCGGGTATACCAGCGAGGGCATGGGCCTTTGCCGGGTGGATGGCCAAGTAGTCTTTGTGGAACGGGGTGTACGGGGCGATCTGTGCCGCCTGCGGATCGTCAAAGGCCTGAAAAACAAAGCCTATGCCCGCATCGAAGAGCTGCTGCGCCCTTCGGAAGCACGGCAGGAGGCGGGGTGCCCGGCCTTCCCCCGGTGCGGCGGCTGCGACTTTTGGCATATGACCTATGAAGAAGAGCTGTATTATAAGAAGCAGCGGGTGCAGGATGCCCTGGAGCGGTTGGCGGGCACACCCTACCCAGGGCTGGAGATCGTAGGCGGAAAGGTGGAAGGCTACCGGAACAAAGCCATGTACCCCTGTGCCCTGATAGAGGGCGTGCCCCAGGCCGGGTTTTACCGCCGGCGCAGCCATCAAGTGGTGCCCACATCCCGGTGCGCCATCCAGCCGCCCCAAGCAGATGCTTTGAAGGAAGCGGTGCTGGGATGGGCCCGCCAAAACGGCGTATCCATCTACCGGGAAGAGGACCATCAGGGGCTGCTGCGGCACATCTATGTCCGCACAGGCAAAGGAGGCGCCCTGCTGACGGTAGTGGTCACACAGGATGCACTGCCCCGGGAAGAGGACTTGGTGCGCCGCTGCCGGGCCGCCTGCCCGGAATTGGCGGGGATCGTGATCAACGAAAACCCGGTTCGGACCAACCGGGTCTTGGGCGTTGCCTGCCGCACCCTGTGGGGAGATGGAAGGCTGGCAGACACGCTGTGCGGTGTGGAGTTTTCTCTGTCACCACTGTCTTTTTACCAGGTGAACCACGACCAGGCCCAGAAGCTATACCAGACAGCAGTGGAGTTCGCCGGGTTCCAGCCGGAGGATACGCTGCTGGATATGTATTGCGGCACCGGGACCATCACACTGGTGATGGCGCGGCATTGCCGGCAGGCTGTAGGGGTGGAGATCGTGCCCGAAGCAGTGGAAGATGCCCGGCAGAACGCAGAGAAGAACCGGATACACAATGTCCGGTTCCTGTGCGCAGATGCCGGGCAGGCAGCCCACCAGCTGGAGCAGGAAGGATTCCGGCCAAGTGTTGTGGTGGTGGATCCACCGCGCAAAGGGCTGGATGAAGGGGCGCGCCAAGCGCTGCAAGCACTGTCGCCCCAGCGCATCGTCTATGTCTCCTGCGACCCGGCCACCATGGCCAGGGACATCAAAGCCCTTGGCGCGGCCGGGTATCAATTGAAAAATGCCAAAGCCCTGGACCTATTCCCACGTACCGCAAATGTGGAGACGGTAGTACTCTTGTCCAAACTTAACACCAAGCAGCATATCGAAGTGGAGTTGAATCTGGACGAGCTGGATTTGACAGCGGCGGAGAGCAAGGCT
>CAJFRA010000049.1 GCA_904419295.1 Candidatus Pseudobutyricicoccus lothianensis | reverse complement strand
CTCCTCGTATAATAAGTTTCAAAGTTAATAATTTTAGGTATCAGCAGGCTTTGGGATGCCCGTGATACAATAGCTGTAGGACAGCAGGGGCAAGTTCTGACTTCTCCAGTTGAGCCTGAAAGGCTGCTTCACTGAAAGTCCGTTCCCCTGAGCCGGAAGTCAGCCGCAAACACATTGGCTGTTTGCCGGAGGCAAGACCGCCCTTTCAGCAGTGAGGGCTTTCGCATTGGCCTGCTCCGGAATGATTCTGATACGCGAGGTTGCGGATGCTCCGGTGATCATGGGTATCTCAAAGCCTGCTGGCCTGAAATCTCCATGCGGGGAGGTGAAAACTATGAAGCCACTATTTGTTGGCATTGATGTGAGCAGCAGAAATAATGTGGCCTACCTGATGAAACCGGACGGCAGCGAGTACTCCAGTTTTTCCGTGCAAAACAACCTGGGCGGTGCTAAACTGTTATCAGAGAAGATCGTGTCGGCGTTGCGTTCCATGCAGCTTGAGCGTGTGGTGATTGGCCTGGAAGCCACCTCCATCTACGGGGACAGCTTGGTCTATGCCCTCCGAGAGGATGGCAGCTTGGGCCGGTTCCAGCGGAAGATCCATGTCCTCAATCCGAAGCAGGTGCGGAAATTTAAAGAAGCCTATCCTGACCTGCCTAAGAATGACTGGGTGGACGCCTTTGTGATTGCCGACCATCTCCGTTTTGGCAGGATTGCCAAGGAGGTCTATATGGACGACTATCGCTACCAGGCGCTCAGAACTCTTACCAGGGCCAGATTCGACGTGATTCAGAACCTGACTCGGGAGAAACAGCGGTTCGCCAACTACTTATTCCTGAAATGTTCCGGAATCGCTCAGGATAAGGCCATTCCAAACACCAGCGCCACCACCATTGCGCTCATGGAACACTTTGAAACGGTGGATGACCTGGCAAACGCTATCTTAGAAGAATTGACAGCTTTCATCATCGAAGCAGGCCGTGGCAAATTTGTCGACCCGGATGCCACCGCCAAGGCGGTACGGGCTGCGGCCAAAGGCTCCTACCGGCTGCCAAAGACGGTAAATGATACCGTGAATCAGGCCATGTCCGTTTCCATTGCCTCTATGCGTGCCCTGAAAGAACAAATTAAGGTACTGGATAAGGCAATTGAACAGCAGTTCGAGATCATCCCGAACACTTTGACCTCCATTCCTGGTATTGGCAAGGTCTACTCCGCCGGTATCATCGCTGAAATCGGCGATATCCACCGCTTTGATTCTCAAGCCTCTGTCGCCAAGTTTGCCGGTCTCGTCTGGCACAAAGACCAGTCCGGTGAATTTAAAGCGGAACACTCCCGGATGATCAAATCCGGCAACCGCTATCTCCGCTACTACCTGCTGGAAGCCGCCAACTCTGTGAGAAGATGCGACTCCGAGTTCCGGCGCTACTATAACCTCAAATATCATGAGGTCAACAAGTTCCAGCACAAACGCGCACTCGCCTTAACTGCCAGAAAACTGGTCCGGTTGGTCTTTCGACTGCTGAAAGACAACCGCCTGTATATCCCGCCGGAGGGCTGAGCTTACTGCTTGCCGCTCTGACGTTGCAGCCCTGTTTCAAAAATTTACGGGGACAGGGCTTTGGATTGTGTTGCCGGATTGTGTTGCCTTTTTCCTGCCTACATGGTCCTTTTTACTCATTCCCATTTGAAATTTTCTTGCATCACCTACTTGACTTCATACCATTGGACTTTCTTTTGTCCATCGCGCCGGCGGAAGGGGACGGCAGGCAACAAAAAAAGCCCTTGCCCCTGCAAAACAGGGACAAGAGCTGTTAGCATCCTGCGGTACCACCCAAATTGGCTTTTTCAAAAGCCCACTTTTTTCGCGTACAAGCATACGCGCTCTGCGAATAACGACTCGAGCCGCCGTCAGCCACTACTGGGCGCCCAAAGGCGCTGTTCGGTCTGCCCTCATAGGTCCATTCAACAGCGCTCCCGCCTCCGCCTTTTCACCTGCCGGCGGCTCTCTGTGGGCCTTCGCCACTGCCTACTCTTCCTACTCTTTGGTTTGTGCGATGTGATTTGTCACTTAGGATACACCTGCCCGCGCAGTTTGTCAACTGTTCGAATTCTCATTTTTTCAAAATCACGGGAATGCTTGTCAGCCGAGTCGCTTAATACAACCAACTGGATGGGACTAAAAATGTATATGGTGCGGTGATGACAGCAAATACAAGGGATAATTGATAGCGGAATTGTTTTTCCAGTTTGCGAAACGTGATGAAATAGTTGAACACAAAAATTAAGACAGCAGATAGAATGAGGGCGGGAACTGTCAAGTAGAACTCATCTCCCATGGGACCAATTTGAAATACAGCCATCATAAGCAGCATATAGGCCGAACCGATGATGTCAGAGAGCATACCAAATAGATAAATTTTTGCGATATACTTCCAATAATATTGTTTGATATCTTTTAAGTGCAGTAACCGTGTGCTGAGCAGGAACACGAAACTGTCAATGATAAAATTTCCCAATAAGACGATCGGCCACACCTGTGGAAAGAGCAGCAGCATCCAAAGTGGGAATAAAGCATTGTACAATGTGATCTCTTTTCTTTTCTTGTTCATGGGATCCCCTCCACCCATTCCATTTTCAGCCGCATTCCAGAATAAAATACGGTTTTGTCTTTCGAGCCAGAGAAGAAAAAAGGTCTGGACCGGGGTCCAAACCTTTCTGCCATCATTTTTTTCCGCTGTTGCGGCCTTCCCGGCGGGCCTTGGACAGCTCTTTGTATTTGGCAAAACTGAGCACGTTGTTGGCGATCAGATGGGCTTCTGCCTGGGCCTGCTTGTCCTTGTCGAAGATCAGGTTGCGCTCACTGGTGGCCAAATGGGCCCGCAGCCGGATCTTTTTTTCCGAATAGGGCTCGAACTCATAGTAGTAGATCTTGCTCCACAGGGTGGGGAATACGCCGGAGAGGATGCCTTCTTTGGAAAGGCCGCAGGGCGTGACGGCGATGAGCAGCACGGCCAGGATGACGGTGATGTTGAAAGCCCATGCATAGCGGGTGAAAGCACCCCGGTAAGCCTGCACACAGAACACGATGCAGATGATGACCAGCATGATCAGCCGGGCGGGCACTGTGCCGCGGACGATTATCTGTTTGCGGAATTGGAAAAAACGGATGATCAAGTAGATGTCAAAGGCGGCCATCAAGATCACAAGGCCGCTGTCAAAATCCAACGGAAAGGGCATTGCCATAACTCCTTTTCTGGGCGGGTATCCCCGCGTGATGTGAGCCTGTGCAGTGGCTGGCATACAGGGACCTGCCCCAGACGGCTGTTGCTATCCATTCTAACACAAAACATCTGCTTTTGAAAGAGGAAGGCCGGAGGAAGTTTGGGGGGCGACAAAATACTGCGTTGAAGACGGCGCTAAAAAATGATATGATAGAGCCAAACAATCAGCACCATGACCGCGGCCTGCCTGCGGATGAGAGGATGGATCGACATGCAATATACATTTGCCCATTTCAATTTCAACGTGTTGGACCTAGACCGGTCCCTGGCCTTTTACAAAGAGGCCCTGGGCCTGGAGCCGGTGCGCACCAAAGAAGCGGAGGACGGCTCTTTTCGGCTGGTCTATCTGGGCGACAGCGCCAAAACGCCCTTTGAGCTGGAACTGACTTGGCTGCGGGACCGCACGGAGCCCTATGATCTGGGGGACGAAGAGTTCCACCTGGCCTTTACCGTGGACGATATGGAAGCTGCGCGGCAAAAGCATGGACAAATGGGCTGTATCTGTTTTGAAAACCCCGCCATGGGCATCTATTTCATCCAGGACCCAGATGGCTACTGGATCGAGATCGTGCCCGCCAACCGGTGAGGTGAGGCTGTGACCATCGATCTAAACGGCCTGGCGGTGGATTACATCGACCAGGGCCAGGGGCCTGTGGTACTGCTGCTGCACGGCTGGGCAGCGCCTATCGCCACATACCAATGCATCATCGACCGGCTCAGCCGAAAATACCGGGTCTTGGCGCCCCAGATGCCGGGCAGCGGCAAAACCCCGGAGCCGAAGGCCCCGATGACGCTGGAAGACTATGTCCGCTTCGTGGCGGATTTTTGCCGCGCCTTGGGCGTAGAGGAATGTGTGCTCATGGGCCACAGCAATGGGGGGCGGATCATCCTTTCCATGTTGTCCCAGCCCACGCCGCCGATGCGGTGCCGCAAAGTGGTGCTGATCGATTCCGCCGGCGTGCTGCCCCAGCGCCCGGCCAGCTATTATGTCAAAGTGTATTCCTACAAACTGGCCCGCAAATTGGCCCAGGCCAAAGTGACGAAACCCTTGTTTGGGCCCCTATACGAGAAGATGCGCCAAAACCGAGGCAGTGAAGATTACCGGAACGCCTCGGAAGTGATGAAGAAGACGTTGGTGAACCTGGTCAACCTGGACCTGACGCCGCTGATGCCCCAAGTAAAGCAGAGCACACTGCTCATCTGGGGCGAAAACGACACGGCGACCCCGTTGCGGGATGGGCAGATCATGGAACAAAAACTGCCGGACAGCGGTTTGGCTGTCATCAAAAACGCAGGGCATTTTCCCTTTTTGGAAAATTGGACCCAGTTTTCCGCTGTGTTAGATGCCTTTTTATAATTTTTAAAACAAAACTGGCATCTTTGCCGCCCATCCCCAAGTAGGCCGGAAAAGCAGTCTACTGCCATGCTCCCTTTTGCAAGGGGAGCTTTCACAGCCTGGGGTCCGGCTGGACTTGGGCCCCAACATTTGAATTTGCATAGAGGTATTTGCATGGAAATCGTATTTCAGTGCCTGCTGCGGGTACTGCCCGCCTGTTTGGCGGCAGCGCTGGCGGCCGTCTATTTTGTCCACATGCTGCAGCTTTGCTCCTATCAATGGGGGCAATACCGGCACTACATCCAAAAAAACGCCAAGACCATCTTTGGCCTGCGGCGCATGGTGGCGCTGCTGCTTGTGCTGCCTTTTGTGCTGCAGCACAGAGGAGCGGATTCCGGCTGGTATTACGCCTTGCTGCTGCTGGCCTACAGCGGGCTCAACCGGCCCCACAAAGCCAAAAAACCACTGGTCTACACAGCCCGGGTCAAGCGGATGCTGTGCACGGCAGGCATCCTGTTTTTGCTGGCGCTGCTGCCCGGCCTGTTTTTGCCCTACGGCATGGCAGCCTTCGGCCTGGCCCTCTATCTGGCGCCCTTTGTGCTGGCTTTGTCCAACTGGCTCAACAGCCCCATGGAAAAGGCCATTGCAAACCGGTATGTGCGCCAGGCCCGGGAAAAGTTGGCCGCTATGCCTGCTTTGACGGTCATCGGCATTACAGGCAGTTTTGGCAAGACCAGCACCAAATATTTTCTCAATACTTTGCTGTCCACCCAATACCATGTGCTGATGACGCCGGGCAACTACAACACCACCTTAGGGGTGGTGCGCACCGTGCGGGAGATGCTGTCACCCACCCACCAGATCTTTCTGTGTGAGATGGGGGCCCGCCACAAAGGGGATATCAAGGAGATCTGCGACCTGGTACACCCCCGATACGGCGTGATCACCGCCATTGGCGAACAGCACCTGGAGAGCTTTGGTTCGGTGGACACCATCATCCAGACGAAGTTCGAGTTATACGACGCCGTGCCCGATCAGGGGCTGGTGTTTTTGAATTTTGACAACGAAGCCATCGCAAGCCATGGGACCCGGCCCAATGTCATCCGCTATGGCCTGGAAGGGGAGCGGGATTACAAAGCCACCGATATCGTGGTCACCGGGCAGGGGACGGAATTCACCGTCACCGGGCCAGATGGCCAGAGCGCCCGGTTCCGCACTCGGCTGCTGGGAGAACACAATGTGCAGAACATCACGGCGGCCATCGCCGTCAGCCACCAGCTGGGCATCCCATTTGAAAAACTGGTGCCCGCCGTGCGCCGCCTGGAGGCTGTGCCCCACCGGATGCAGCTGATTCGGGGCGGCGGCAATTACACCGTCATCGACGACGCCTACAATTCCAACCCCAAAGGGGCCGAAGCGGCCCTGCGCACCCTGGACCTGTGCCAAGGGCTGCGGATCCTGGTGACGCCGGGCATGGTGGAGCTGGGGGAAAAGGAATATGAGCTCAATTATGCCTTTGGCCAGTTTGCCGCCAGCCGCTGTGATTATGTGGCCCTGGTGAACCCCAAGCAGTCCGAACCCATCCGCAAAGGGTTGTTGGATGCCGGTTTCCCGGAAGAAAAGCTGTATGTGGCCCAAACGCTGCAGCAGGCCATCCAGTTCGCCCAGACCTGCGGGCAGCCCAACGAGCCCCGGTTCGTCTTGCTGGAAAACGACTTGCCGGACAATTACGGATAAACCACTTGAGCAAGGTGCCAATAGGAAAAGCCGGGAACGCCCCGGCTTTTCGCCTTTCTGCCCCTTCAATTAAAGGGGGAAATGTGTTATATTGAGGAAGGTGGCTGCCTGTGCGCAGGCAGCCTTTCAAGCGAATCAGGCGGCCGGGCCGCCATGGCGAAATGGAGAGGGTTTCTATGAAGATTCGAGTGGGTGTGTTCTTTGGCGGCAAAAGCGTGGAGCACGAAGTTTCCATTATATCGGCCATGCAGGCCATCGCCGCCTTAGACAAAGAAAAGTATCAGCCCGTACCCATCTACATCACGAAAGACAACAAGTTTTACACAGGCCCCAACCTGGGGGAGATCGAAGCCTATCGGGATATCCCCGCCGCCTTGAAGCAGGCCACCCGCATCACGCTGGTGGGCGGTGAAAACACAGCGGTCATGCAGTTGTATCCGCCCAAAAAGCTGGGCAACAGCATAGTGGGCGAGATCGACGTGATCTTGCCCGTGACCCATGGAACCAATGTGGAAGACGGCGCGCTGCAAGGCTTTTTTGAATACTTGAACATCCCCTACGCCGGGTGCGATGTGTGCGCCTCGGCAGTGGGCATGGACAAATGGGCGATGAAAGCCCTGTTCCAAAGCGCGGGCCTCCCCGTGGTGCAGGGAGTGCTCACCGACAAAAAGACCTGGTACGACCAGCTGGAAGCCGAAGTGGAGCGCATCCAGAAGGCCTGCGGCGGCTACCCTGTGGTGGTAAAGCCCGTCAATTTGGGCAGCAGCATCGGCATCAGCAAAGCCCATGACCGGGTGGAGCTGGAAGACGCGGTGGAGACTGCTTTGGAATACGCCAGCCGGGTGATCGTGGAAACTTGCGTGTCCCATCTGCGGGAGATCAACTGTTCCGTTCTGGGGGACCTGGACGAGTGCCAGGCCTCTGTGTGCGAAGAGCCGCTGAACGCCACGGATATTCTGACTTTTGGCGACAAATACGAGAGCGGCGGCAAAAGCGGTTCCAAAGGGATGGAGAGCTTGAGCCGCAAGATCCCCGCCGACTTGCCCGCCGATGTGACGGCGGCCATACAAGATTTGGCCTGCCGGGCTTTCCGCGCCATCAACGGCAACGGCGTGGCCCGCATCGACTTTATGATGGACAATGAAACAGGCGCCGTGTATATCAATGAGATCAACACCATCCCCGGCTCCCTGGCCTTTTACCTGTGGCAGGAAAGCGGTATGGCCTTTGATGCCTTGCTGGATAAAATGATCTGGCTGGCCATCAAGCGCAAACGGGAAAAGGATGGGCTGACTGTGAGCTTTGATACCAATATTTTGGCCAACAACGCCTTAAGCGGCAGCAAAGGCGGCAAACTGGGCAGCAAACGTTAACCAGCGTGCCCAGCGTGCCGCTGGAGCCGTGACGTGGGAGGTAACCGGAAGCCGGGTGGCAGGAAACGAGGCAGAAGGAACCCGGAAACCGCCCGTTACGGCCGTCGGCCCGAGCCGACCCGCTGGAGCCGTGACGTGGGAGGTAACCGGAACGGAAGCCAGGTGACGGGAAACGAGGCAGAAGGAACCCGGAAACCGCCCGTTATGGCCGTCGGCCCGAGCCGACCCGCTGGAGCCGTGACGTGGGAGGTGGCCGGAAGCCAGATGACGGGAAACGAGGCAGAAGGAACCCAGAAACCGCCCGTTACGGCCGTCGGCCCGAGCCGACCGACCTGACTCTGATCGGATGGAGGAAAGTATGGAACTGGAGACATTGCGAAAAGAACTGGAACAGGATAAACTGACCCATGTCGATATGATCGACTGCATTGACCGGGGTTTTGCCCAGATCGTGAAGATGGATAGCCGCGGCGTATTGCTGTACAACACTGGCTGCGACGTGTACCATCTGACGGCGCGGGAGCCCGCTTTTGTCCAAGAAGCACTGGAAGAATGCCGCAAAGGCACGATCTTGGTGTGCCATCAAGACTTTTTGGTAGAAGAGATCGGGCAAAAGCTGGGGCTGCAGCCGCTGGAGTTTTACCATGGCGTGTACACCAAGCCCCAAATGCCCCCTGCCCGGGGAGAAGAGCCGGAGATCCGGCAGCTGGACATTGGCTGGCTGGATGCTCTGAACCCCTATTATTATGATGGCAGCGAGGAGAATGTGCTGCGCACAGCCTTGGAACGGGGTGAAATGCTGGGTGCTTTCATCGATGGCAAGCTGGCGGGTTTCATCGGCTGCCATCAAGAGGGGACTTACGGCATTTTATCTGTGGTGCCGGAATTCCGCCGCCGGGGCGTGGGCTATGCACTGGAGCGGCACATCATTGGTTTTGTTTTGGAGCAGGGGCGCATCCCTTATTGCCAGGTGCGGCCCGATAACAAAGCCTCCCTGTCCCTGCAAAATAAGCTGGGGCTGGAACTTTCTCCACACACTGTATATTGGTTTTTCTAAATTTCACACAGGTTGTGCACAAATGAGAAAAAGGATACAAACAGGGGCTGTGGAAACCGAAAACCATTGGGGCCCAAGGGTTTACGGGGTGTTTCGAAAATTTTGTCCACAAGTTATCCACAGGGTGAAAATCCGCTATCCCCAAGTTATGCACAGCTTCCACAGGTTTATCCACAACCTGTTGTGGGCAACCATTCCAGAACCAATGGGGCCATTGGCTGTTTTTCGGGGGAAAAGGGCGGGATACCGGCAAAAATTTGCATGAAATCGCGATTTTCCTGCCTTTTTACAGTTGACAGAATGTGTGGTGACACAGTATAATACATAGTGCGCAATTGTCGTAGGCAGCGGCATGCGTCTGAAACATCAGGCTTATGCCGGTGTCTTACCTAAATCGTAGGGGGAGGTGAGCCGAATGCTGAGAACATACCAGCCGAAAAAGCGTCAGCGCAGCAAGGAACATGGCTTTATGAAACGGATGAAGACCCGTAACGGCAGAAAGGTCTTGGCCAGAAGACGCGCGAAGGGCAGAGTCCGGCTTTCTCACTAAAGACTAAGACCGCGGCATGGCATGCGGTCTTAAATTTTAATTCCGAGGCATTTGTTATGCAGCACACCCAGTCACTGTGTGAAAACAACCGGTTTCGTTACCTATACCGTCGGGGGAAGACAGCTTCTGCCCCCAGCTTGGTGGTCTATGCCAGCAAAAACCGGCTGAAGACGGTCTCGCGCCTGGGCATCACTTGCAGCGTCAAATTAGGCGGGGCCGTGCAGCGCAACCGCATGCGGCGCCGCATACGGGAATGTTACCGCCTGTGTGAGGCCCAATGCAAGCCAGGCTATGACATTGTGGTGGTGGCCCGGGCCAAAGTGCTGCGATGCCCTTTTTCCATGTTGCAAAAGGATATGCTGGCCCTCTTTGCCAAGCTGGGCCTGCTGGCACAAAACAATGAAAAATCTGATACTGCAACTGATTCGGTTTTATAGGCGGCATTTGTCGGGCCTCAAAAGAGCCCCCACCTGCCGCTTTATTCCCACCTGCTCTCAATATGCCATTGAGGCGATCGAAAAATACGGTGTTTGCAAGGGGGGCGCCTTGGCGCTGTGGCGCGTTTTGCGCTGCAATCCTTTTTGCAAAGGGGGCTATGACCCAGTCCCTTAATACAGCAGCCCAGGCCAGAGCCTGCGGCAATGAGATTCTGCGATTTTGGGCAGAAGGAGAGAGTCTATGCTTGATTTTATAGCGGTCCCTTTTGGGTACGTTATGCGTTTTATCTACGAGCTGGTGGGCAATTATGGCCTGTCCATCATCTTGTTTACGCTGCTGACCCAGCTGTTGATGCTGCCCATCACCTGGAAACAGAAAAAGGGCATGATGGATATGCAGCGTTTGCAGCCCAAGATGCTGGAGCTGCAAAAGCGATATGCCAACAACCGTGAAAAATACGCACAGGAAGTGCAAAAGTTATACGATCAGGAGGGCATTAGCCCTTTTTCGGGCTGTCTGCCCATGCTGATCACGCTGCCCATCATGATGGGCCTGTATTATGTGGTGGCACAGCCGCTGCGGTATTTTATGGGCCTTTCGGTGGAAGAAGTGGCCACTTTGGCCGATGCGCTGGGCGTCACCGGCGGTAGCGCCTATACCCAGCAGATCGCCGTAGCCGGCGAGTTGTACCAGCATTTTGACGAAGTGCAGGGCTTGGTGCCCGGGCTGATGAAAGTCAATTTTAACTTCTTGGGCCTGAACTTGGCATCCACCCCTTCTTTCCGGGATTTTGGCCTGCTGTGGATCATTCCCATCCTGTCTGGCGCAACGGCGTTTCTCCAGTCTTATGTCATGCGCCTGATGCAGCGCCGCCAGGGCGTGGTGCAGGATGCGGCTACCGGCGCTTCGAACATGATGATGAACGTGATGATGCCGGCCATGTCGATCTACTTCGGTTTTATTTTGCCGGCCGGTTTGGGCGTTTACTGGATCGCCCGCAACGTGTTCTCCATTGTGCAGGAACTGCTGCTCACCCCTTATTTTATCCGCAAAGCCCATGAGAAAGAGGCGGAATTGCTGGCTCAGGAAGAGGAGCGCAAGCGGAAGAAACAAGAGCAGCTGAAGCAGCAGCGGATGCTGGCAGCCCAGAACAATGCCGGAGGGCAGAAGAAAAACGGCAAAAACCAAAAGAAGAACAACAGCGGCAAAAAAGCCAACCCAGCCCCCTCTCAGCCCGAAGATGACGCAGAGGACAGTACAGACACCGGGGACGACGGTGGTTTTGAAGAGGCCCAGGAACAGGACCAGGGAGAAGTTTAAATTGCACGGAGGCTGTGAATAAAATGGTGAAAACGGTAGAAGCAAAAGGCGATTCCATTGATGCGGCCATCGCCAATGCATTGGCGCAGCTGCAAAAAGAACGGGACGAAGTGACGGTAGAAGTGCTGGAAAAGGGCAAATCGGGCTTTTTTGGCATTGGCGCCCAGCCGGCCCTGGTGCGGGTTTCCTATGAGACTTCCCCGGCTGATACCGCAGTGGATTTTTTGGATGGCCTGCTGGAGCGTTTTGGCGTGAACGCCCGGATCGAGTGTTCGGTGGATGACATCAATGAGACCATCAACATCAACTTGACCGGCGAGAACATGGGCGCTGTGATCGGCCGCCGGGGCGATACCCTGGATGCCATCCAATATTTGACCAGCATCGTGGCCAATAAAAATGAGGAAAAGCGGTGGCACTTGGTGCTGGATACCGAGAACTACCGGGCAAAGCGCCGCGCCACATTGGAGCGCTTGGCCAACAACACCGCGGAGAAAGCCATTCGCTACAAGCGCAGTCTGGCGCTGGAACCCATGAACCCCCAGGAACGCCGCATCATCCATGCTGCACTGCAGGAGGTCGAAGGGGTCAGCACCCATTCGGTGGGCACGGAACCCAACCGCAAGGTGATCGTGGTGCCCGATGGCGTCAAAGAGAGCCGCCCGCGGGAAGGCGGCCGCCGCCGGGGAAACAACAACCGATAGACGAACAACGGGGCGCAGGGGCCAAGGGTCCCTCGCCCTTTTTTCAGGAGCGAAAAAGGAGGAAAGGGAATATGCAGCAGACCATTGCAGCCCATTCGGGCGGGGCTTTGCCGGCAGCCATCGGCATTTGCCGGGTCAGCGGGCCCCAGGCCTTTGCGGTGGCGGATCAGCTGTTCCGCCCCAAAAAAGGCGGGCCTCTCAGCGCCGGGCCTTTTTCAACCATGCGCTATGGCGACGTATTGGATACGGACGGCCGTGCCTTGGATATTTGCCTGGCCTGTTGCTACAAAGGGCCGGCCAGCTACACGGGGGAAGATCTGGTGGAGATCTTCTGCCACGGTTCCCAGGCCATCGTGGCCGGCATTTTGGACCGGGCCTGCCAGCTGGGGGCCCGGCCGGCCCAGGCCGGTGAATTCACCCGGCGGGCCTTTTTGGCGGGCAAGCTGGACCTGACTGAGGTAGAGGCGGTGGGCGACTTGATCCACGCCCAGAGCGCCGCTGCCGCCAAGAATGCAGCGGCCCAGCTGCAGGGGGGCATCGCCCGGCCCATCCGCCAGCTGCGGGACCGGATGATGGAGCAGATCACCCATTTTTATGCGGTGTGCGATTACCCGGATGAGGATCTGGACCCCTTTACCACCCAGCAGGCCTGTCAGGTGCTGGAGGAATGTGCCCAGGCTATGGACAAACTCTGTGCGGGCTTTGAGCGGGGCCGGGTGCTCAACGAGGGGCTGCCCGTCACCATTTTAGGCAAGCCCAATGCGGGCAAATCCTCGTTGCTCAACGCCTTGGCCGGCTATGACCGGGCCATCGTCACCAGTGAGGCGGGCACCACCCGGGACGTGGTCACCGAAGTGGTCCGCTGCGGCGATACGGTGCTGCGCCTTTCGGATACGGCGGGGCTGCGGCAAGCGGAGAATGTGGCGGAGCGGATCGGCATTGACAAAGCACAGCAAAGCGCCCAGCAGAGCCAGCTGGTCATTTGCGTGTTCGACGGCTCCCGGCCTTTGGACCAAGAGGACCGGCAAGTTTTGGAGGCCAGCGAAGGCCTCCGCCGGATCGCGGTATGCAACAAAAGAGATCTGGGCACCGGCCCGATGGACTTGGGGCCCGGCTTTGAACAAGTGTTTTCCCTTTCGGCTAAGACAGGGGAGGGCGTGGAAGAGCTGTGCCGCTGGCTGGCCGGTTTGACAGGGGATACGGGGGATGTGCTCATCACCAGCGCCCGGCAGGCCTCTCTGCTGCGGCAGGCGGCTCAGAGCTGCCGGTTGGCGGCGGAAAGCGCCCGCCAGGGCTTTACGGCAGACGCCTTTTTGGCCGATGCCGAGCAAGGGGCCCATTTGCTGGATGAGGTGTTGGGCGAGAGCGTATCCGAAGACATCGTTCATGGGATCTTTGCCCGGTTTTGCGTAGGCAAGTAAAGGTTGGTTCATTATGGATTATCATGCAGGAGAATACGACGTGGTGGTCATCGGCGCGGGCCACGCGGGCATCGAAGCCGCTTTGGCTTCTGCCCGGCTGGGGAAGCAAACGCTGCTGATCACCACCAATTTGGATAGTGTGGGCAATATGCCCTGCAACCCTTCCATCGGCGGCACGGCAAAAGGCCAGCTGGTGCGGGAGATCGATGCGCTGGGCGGTGAAATGGGCCGGGCGGCAGATGCCTGCGGCATCCAGTTCCGCATGCTCAACCGGGGCAAGGGGCCGGCGGTCCATTCCCCCCGGGCGCAGGCCGATCGGGCGGCTTACAAGCAATACATGAAATCGGTGTTGGAACACTGCCCCCATCTGCGGCTGCGCCAGGACGAGGCAGTGGATGTGGAGACAGAGGATGGAGCAGTATGCGCTGTGCACTGCCGGGGCGGCGCCCGGTTCCAGACACGGGCAGTGGTGGTCTGCACAGGTACCTTCCTCAACGGCCGCATCTTCATTGGCGAACACAGCCAGGCCTCCGGCCCGGATGGGTTGGCCGCCGCTTGCCAGCTGACCGGCAGCCTGGAACGATTGGGTCTCCGCTTCCGGCGGTTTAAGACCGGCACCCCGGCCCGGGTGGATGCCAGGAGCATCGATTTCTCCCAGTTGGAAGTGCAGCAGGGCGATCAGCCGCCCCAGCCTTTTTCCTTCGATGGGGAAGAGGAGGCTTTGTACAACGATGCTGTCTGTTACTTGACATATACTAATACTAATACGCATGAAGTCATCCGCCGTGCGCTGGCCCGCTCCCCTTTGTATACCGGTGAGATCCGAGGGGTGGGCCCACGGTACTGTCCTTCTATAGAAGACAAAATTGTAAGATTCTCTACAAAAGAAAGACACCAGGTCTTTATCGAGCCTTGTGGGAAAAATTCTGGTGAGATGTATTTACAGGGCCTTTCCACCAGTTTGCCCGAAGATGTGCAGCTGGAATTTTTGCGCACTATCCCAGGGCTCCAGCATGTGGAGATCATGCGGCCAGGCTATGCCATTGAATATGACTGTTTGGATCCCACCCAGCTGGAGGCCAGCTTGGCTGTCCGGGGAGTGGCTGGGTTGTACGCCGCCGGCCAGATCTGCGGCACTTCGGGTTATGAAGAGGCAGCAGGGCAGGGGTGGCTGGCCGGTGTCAATGCCGCCCGTTTTCTCGATGGGGAGGAGCCGGTGGTGTTGGACCGGTCAGACGGCTATTTGGGGACATTGATCGATGATATTGTGACCAAAGGCACCAATGAGCCATACCGCATGATGACATCCCGGTCGGAGTACCGTCTGTTGCTGCGCCAGGACAATGCAGACCAGCGCTTGATGCCCCTGGGATACCGGGTGGGCCTGGTTTCCAAAGAACGGCTGGAGCGGATGGAAGAGGACTACCGGCAAACAGCGGTTGAGATCGAGCGGTTGTCCCACACCGCAGCCAAGGGGCCCGCTTTGGCCAAGTTACTGGAGGAGCGGGGCAGCGCGCTGGTGGCCAATGGCATCCTGCTGGCAGACCTGCTGCGCCGGCCGGAGATCAGCTATGATTGCTTGGCGCCAGTGGATCCAGAGCGGCCGCCTTTGTCGGGCAAAGTGCGGGAACAGGTGGAGATCCAAATCAAATACCAGGGATACATCCAAAGGGAGCAGCGCCAGGTGGAGGAACACAAGCGGCTGGAAGAAAGGCAGCTGCCGCCCGATCTGGATTACCTGCATATGGAGACACTGCGGCTGGAAGCCCGGCAAAAGCTGGACCAGATGCGGCCCCGCAGCTTGGGCCAAGCGGCCCGCATTTCCGGCGTCAGCCCTTCGGATATCGGGGCGCTGATGATTCTGTTGGCCCAAAGAGGGGGAGAACAATGAGTTTTTCACAAGTGATCCGGCAAGGGTGTTCCACGTGGAACATCCCTTTGCCAGAAGAAGCCGTTGAGCAGCTGGAACAATACAGCCAGCTGCTGCTGGAAAAGAATCAGGTGATGAACCTGACAGCCATCACCGAACCAGAGCAAGTGGCGCTGCGCCACATGCTGGACTGTCTGTACCAGATGAAATGTGTGGATTTTGCCGGCAAGCAGGTGGTGGATGTGGGCAGCGGCGGAGGTTTTCCCGGCGTGCCTTTGCAGATCGCCAACCCTACAGCCCGGTTTTTGCTGCTGGATAGCCGGAAAAAGCGGGTGGATTTTTTGCAGGAAGTGTGCCAAACCATGGGCTTACCAGCCCAGGCGCTGGCGGGCCGGGCAGAAGAAGTGGTTTGGCAAAAGGGGATGCGGGAATCTTTTGACGTGGCAGTCTCCCGGGCTGTAGCGCCTTTGAATATTTTATGTGAGCTGTGTATGCCCTTTGTCAAACCAGGCGGATTCTTATTGGCCATGAAGAGCCATAACCCGGCGGCGCAGCAAGAGGTCCTGGCAGCGGGCCAGGCCATCCAAAAGCTAGGGGGCAAACTGGTGCAGCAGGCGTCTTATCGGCTGCCCGGCACAGAGATCGATCACCAGGTGGTAGTGGTGGAAAAGGTGGGCCACACCCCCAGCGGATATCCGCGGCGTTATGCCAAGATCGAATCCGCACCTTTGTAAAACAGAGAACAGTAGAGAGAAGAAGAGCGGCTGGTTCGACCGGCGGCTCTTCTTTTTTGCCAAGATCAAAGGGGGATGGAGGATCTTTGGCCAGCAGGGGAGGGGAGGCTGTGACAAAAAAGAGTGGAGATCCTTGGCCGGGGGCCAAAATGTGACCTTTTCCTTGGGAATGGCCTGGTATGATAGAACCATGGAGGTGAGTGGGACATGCTTTCCATCCGTCGCAATTCCAAGGAGAAACGGCAATTCAAACAGCTGCCGGCAGATCAAATTGCCGCCAACCCCAACCAACCCCGCAAACACTTCGACCCCCAAGCCATCCAAGAGCTGGCCGACAGCATTCGTCTGTTTGGCATCCTCAACCCGTTGACGGTGCGGGAAACAGAACAAGGCTACGAGCTCATTGCCGGTGAACGGCGGCTGCGGGCCAGCCAGCTGGCCGGGCTGGAGCAAGTGCCGTGCTACGTGCTGTCCGCCACCGAAGAAGATTCTTCCCTAATGGCCATGGTGGAAAATTTGCAGCGACAGAACTTGGACTTCTATGAAGAAGCCCTGGGCATTGCCAAGTTGATGGAGCAGCACCATTTGACACAGCAGCAAACCGCCCAAAAGCTGGGGAAGACCCAATCGGCCATCGCCAATAAATTGCGCTTGCTCCGTTTGCCAGCAGACGTGATCGGCGTCTTGCGGCAAAACCGGCTCAGCGAGCGCCATGCCCGTGCTTTGCTGCGGTTAGACGACCCGGCTTTACAGATGAAAGCTGCCCAGGCAGCTGCCCAAGCTGGATTCACTGTGGTACAGATGGAGCGTTATGTGGAACAGCTGCTGGAAAAAACAGCACACAGCCCGCCGAAGGTGCGGCCCAAGACCTTGCGGGATGTGCGTTTGTTTCTGAACACATTGAATCGGGCCGTCGATCTGATGCGGCAGGCCGGTGTGGGTGCCAACATGAAACGCAGCTTCGAAGGTGATGAAATGATAGTCACCATCCGCATTCCCGCAGGGGAATCGGCACAAGCAAGCCGCGTGTCACAATAGATCTTCCTTTTGGGATCCTCCTCTCTGATGTTTCACATGAAACAATTTTCTTGTTTCATGTGAAACATTTTTTTTGCCCCAAAACAAATGCAGGATAGGCCAGCAGGGGAGGGGAGGGGCCTCTATAAAGCCAAAGAAATGCTGGAAATGAGGCGGAATTTGTTTTGCAAAGTAAGTGGCACGTGCTATAATAAAAGGGTGACCAGCCTGGTTGCCCTGGTTGGAAGGAGCAGAGGAGGAACACCCTGTGCGGAAACCAAGGGCTAGGCGGAGAACTGGCCTGCCGGCGAGGAACGCAGCCAGAAGATTTGGAGGAGACCATGGGCAAAATAATCGCAATTGCAAATCAAAAAGGCGGCGTAGGCAAGACCACAACAGCTGTCAATTTGGCCGCTTATGTGGGCAGCATGGGGAAAAAGGTGTTGTTGTGTGACTTTGATCCCCAAGGAAATGCGACTTCTGGCTTTGGATTGACCGAGCGGGTCCGCAGGACCGTTTACGATGTCATCACAGGGGACCTGGACCCAAGCGCTGCGGTCCTATCCACCAAATGGTGTGATGTATTGCCATCGGATATCAACTTGGCAGCGGCAGAAGTGGAACTGGCTACAGTGAGCGGGCGTGAGCGCAGGCTCTATGAGGCGCTCCATCAGCTGGCGCCCCGGTACGATCATATTTTTATCGATTGCCCGCCTTCTCTCGGGGTGTTGACCATCAATGCCCTGGTGGCCTGCGATACCGTCATCGTGCCCATGCAGTGTGAATACTACGCATTGGAAGGGTTGACCCAGCTGGTCAGCTCCATTCGGACAGTCAAACGGGGAATGAACCCCAAAATCGATATCGAAGGCATCATTTTGACCATGTACGATGGCCGGACCAATTTGACCATTCAAGTGGCAGAGGAGATCAAACGCTTTTTTGGAGAAAAAGTGTATAAGACCGTGGTGCCGCGGAATGTACGGCTTTCCGAAGCACCCAGCCACGGCATGCCCATTTTGGCCTATGAGCGCACATCACGGGGCGCCGAAGCATACCAAGCCATTGCGGAGGAATTCCTCCGCCGCAACCGATAGAAAGGGGAGAGGGACTCTATGGCACTAGGACACAAAGGATTGGGCAAAGGCCTGGATTCACTGTTTGGCGGCGAATTGCAGGCAGAGGAGACCCATGGGATCTCCCGCATCCCCATACGGGAGATCGAGCCCAACCCGGCCCAGCCCCGCCGGGATTTTGACGAAGGGGCCATGACAGAGTTGGCCGAGAGCATTCGCAAAAACGGCGTCATCAGCCCGATCACAGTGCGCAAGACAGACGCCGGATATCAGATCGTAGCAGGGGAGCGCCGCTGGCGGGCATGCCGCCAAGCGGGTGTGGACGAGATCCCCGCGTTGGTGGTGGAAGTAGACGACCAGACTGCCTTTGAAATGGCCATGATCGAAAACTTGCAGCGGGAAGACCTGAATCCGTTGGAAGAGGCTGAGGGCTATAAAGAATTGATGGAACGGTTTGGCCTGACCCAAGAGGAAGTGGCGGAAAAAGTGGGCAGGAGCCGGCCTGCTGTGGCCAATGTGCTGCGCCTGCTGACATTGCCTCAGGCACTGGCCGATCTGGTGCGTGCCGGCCAGCTTTCCCAAGGGCACGCCCGCACTTTATTGGGCCTTTCGGATGTTGAAACCATGCTGCAAGCGGCTCAGATGGTGATGGACCAAGGGCTTTCGGTGCGCCAGACGGAAAAACTGGTGAAGAAACTGGAGCAGATGCGCAAAGAAAAAGAAGGTCCGCTGGTGGTCAATATGAACCAGATCTATATTGAAGAGCTGGAGAACCGGCTGGCCCAGGCCACGGGCCGCAAGATCAACATCAGCCAGGGGAAAGAAAAGGGCAAGATCACCATTGAATTTTACGGCAATGAAGATCTGGAAAGCCTGAGCCATGCCATCATGGGCATGGCAAAGAGGGAAGAGCCACAGGAACAGCCATAAGGCGGGAGGTCATGGATTGAAAAGCATGGGAAAAACCATCCGGCGGGAAGGGCTTGCATTGCTGATCACACTGCTGGTGGGGTTTTTAGGGTTTTACATTTTTTTGCCGCCGCTGTCGCTGCAATCCCGGGAGTTCTACTTTTTTGCCGGCGCACTGATGGTGGTGTGGTTCCTGGTGCGGGTACCCACGGTATCGGTGCATGTGGAAGAGGCGGATCTACAGGGGAGAAAAAAGAGGATCTATTCCTTTTTCCCGCTGTATATCACAGGGTTGTTGGCAGCGCTGTTCTTGCTGTTCAGCATTTTGTCGTTGACGATCTTTAACGCCTCCCGGTATAGCCAACTGCTGACGGTGGAAGAGGGGGACTTTGCCACTGACATTCCCCAGATCACCTACGATCAGATCCCCATGTTGGATACGGAGAGCGCCCGCCGGTTGGGAGACCGGAAAATGGGCGAACTGGCGGCCACCAACAATGAGGAGCAAAAATCACTGGTCTCTCAATTTGAAGTATCGCCTGATTACATCCAGATCAATTACAACAACCGGCCCATGCGGGTGACCCAGCTGGAGTATGCAGACTTGTTCAAGTGGCTGACCAACCGGAAAGAGGGATTGCCCGGCTATATCATGATCGATATGGTCACCCAAGAGACCGAGCTGGTCCGGCTGGAAGAGGGCATGAAGTATTCGCCTTCGGAACACTTTGGCCGGAACATCAACCGGTACATGCGGTTCCGGTACCCCACTTATCTGCTGGGCCAGCCCAGTTTGGATATTGATGACGACGGCGTGCCCTATTTTGTGGCACCCCGGCTGACAAAGCGGATCGGTATGCTGGGTGGTACCGATGTGAAAGGGGCGGTATTCGTCAACGCCGTGACAGGGGAGCACCAGTATTATGAGCTGGAGGATGTGCCTACTTGGGCAGACCACATTTGCCCGGCGGATCTGCTGGTGCAGCAGTACGATTACTACGGCGCCTATAACGATGGCTTTTTCAACGCCTACATCGGTCAGCGGGGCGTGACCCGCACCACAGAGGATTATAACTACATTGCCATGAACGACGATGTATTCGTCTATACCGGTGTGACGTCGGTGAACAGCGACCAATCCAACATCGGCTTTTTGTTGGTGAACCAGCGGACGAAAGCGGCGAAATTTTATCCGGTATCGGGCGCCACAGAGCAATCGGCCCAATCTTCGGCCCAGGGCGCAGTGGAAGATCTGGGATATGCGGCCACATTCCCTATTCTGCTGAATATCAACAACCAGCCCACCTATTTTATGTCGCTGAAAGACAGTGCCGGTCTGGTGAAGATGTACGCCATGGTCAATGTGGAGAATTACCAGCGAGTCGCTGTAGGCAATAGCGTGGCGGAATGCGAAAAGAAATACACCCAGACCATGCAAAGCGATGGCAGTTATGTGCCCCAGGAGACGCTGCAAGTAGCGGGCTCCATTGAAGACATCCGCAGCGCGGTGGTCAATGGGTACACTTGGTATTACTTGAAGATCATCGGTTATCCCGAATACTTTGCCATGTCGGTGGAACATGACACATCGCTGCCCGTGCTCAGCGTAGGCGAAAGCGTGACCATCACATACGACAGCGAAGTGGTGGACGGCGTGGCCAAAGCCGTGGATGTGACGCGGAATACCGGGGCATAGCATACAGGTTTCCTGCGACAACCAAAGAAAAGAGCAAAACGAGGTGCAGCATCGGCTGCACCTCGTTTCCTTTTGCAGAAAGGGCCACGGCAAAGAGAAAATGGAGCATCCTGCAGACATTTGCTCAAGGAGCTGGGCGGCGTGATCCCATCTGAAGCGATCCCGAAGACTCCTGCCAGCGAAAATGGTAAAATCAGCTGGCCACAGCATGTCAAAGGGCAAAGGCGAAAAAGGCAAGAGATCCCTTGTAAAGCGGCACAAAAAGAGCTATACTGAAAGCAGATAAGCTGTAGCCGGTTTGAAAAAGTTCAGTGTGATTTTTCTCCGAATTGTTTGACAAAAATACATCAAACGTGATATAATAATATTGTATAGGCTATTTGAAAACAGAACGAAGAGCGATCGTTCTCCCCGTGGGAAATCGGCACATAAATGGTCATGGAAATTTATAAAATATATAGCATGGAGAGATGTCCGAGTGGTTTAAGGAGCTGGTCTTGAAAACCAGTGATCCCGCAAGGGACCAAGGGTTCGAATCCCTTTCTCTCCGCCATGAAAACAGCCTGGAATCCAAGCGTCCGTCCGGATAAGGATGTTTTGCGGTTCCGAAGCGGCCTCAGGATGCTACGGCATCCTGGGGCCGTTTTGTCATGCCTGGCCGATAAAATTGAAGTAAATATCGACCTGCTGGGTGTAGTGCTTTTTCTTGTACCGCCCGGAGCGTTCGTGTATCTCGATGCGCTGGATGAACTCCCGCACCAGCTCCGGCGTCAGTTCTGTAATATCCGTGTACTTGTCCACCAGCCTGCGGAAGCGGTCGGCGTTCAAGAGTGTGTCCTGCCGGTTTGCGATCTCGCCCCTGAGCATTTCCGCTTTTGCCTCTAGCTCCGCCTTTTCCTGTTCATAGCCTTTCACCAGTGTTTGGAACTGCCCATCAGAGAGATGCCCCAGGGCAAGTTCCTCAAAGGAGCGGCGGAACAGCGTTTCCAAGTCCTTTAACCTCCGTTCTCCCTTTTCCAGTTCCCGCTGCTTGGCGGTCAGCTCCTTTTTTGTCCTACTCTGGTGGCTGCTGGTGAGGCGCTGGAACAGCTCATCCCAATGCTCCCTCGCCTCGACAGATACCCGCTGGATCTCGCTGAGTACAATCTATCTGCCGCAGGGCCGCCGCCTTGATGGTGTGGGGCGTACAGTCCGCCTTGTGGTTGTGGTATCTCCCGCAAACGAAGGTGTATTGGTTCTCGTCCCAGCTCCCGCACCGGCAAAGGTAGTGCCGTGAGCCGCAGTCCGTGCAGTAAACTAGCCCGGAGAGCATATCCTGCTGTCCCATCTTGGTGGGCCTCCGTTTGCCCCGCCGCACCCGCTGAACGATTTCCCAGGTGTCCAGGTCGATCAAAGGTTCGTGGGTTCCTTCAAAGCGGAGTATCTTGTCAGGCGGGTTCAGAAGGCTTTTTTTGTTCTTAAAGGATGGCGTATAAGTCCGGCAGTTGATGGTGTTGCCGATATACTCCTCATGCTCCAGAATACCGGCCACCGTACTCCCGGACCAGGCGTAGGGCCTGTCCAGATTCAGGGCAGAGTGTCGGACCCCTCTGGTGCGGTAAGCGTAAGCGGTGGGGGTGAGGATCTGTTCCTGTGTGAGTATCCTGGCGATCTTGTCCGGCCCCAGCCCTCCCGCGCACAGCTCAAAGATACGGGCCACCACCGGGGCGGTTTCCTCATTGGGAACCAGATGTCTGGGGTTTCCCTCGTCCTTTTTGTAGCCATAGGGGGCGGATGTCCCGATGCGCTCTCCCCGCCGCGCCGCCGCCATAATGACCGCTTTCACCTTCTTGCTGGTATCCCGTGCGTGCCACTCGTTGAATAAGTCCCGCACGGCAATACTGTCGTCGATGCCGTTGATGGTGTCCACGCCGTCATTGACGGCGATGTAGCGGACATGATACTGGGCAAAGGTCTCTTCCAACAGGATGCCCACCACCAGACGGTTGCGGCCCAAGCGGGAGTGGTCCTTGACGATAATGGTGGACACCTGGCCCGCCTCCACCTCGGCCATCATCTCCAGATAGGCCGGACGATCGAAGGTCACGCCGGAGTACCCGACATCCACAAAGAACCGGGGATTCTGGAAACCATTCCGATCTGCGTACTCCTGTAAAATCTGCTTTTGGTTGTGTATGCTGTTGCTCTCTCCTGCCAGCTCGTCCTCCTGGCTCAACCGGCAGTAGAGAGCGGTCATGGTTTGATTTGACCGAAGTTCCATGCCGCTCCTTTCCGTGTGCGGTCAAATCGGTTTCTCTGGTTTGTGGCTCCTTTCCGTGTGCGGTCAAATCGGTTTCTCTGGTTTGTGACAGCTTGATTATAGGGGAAACCGACCGCCGCGTCCAGGTGTTTTTAATGGGCGGACCGAAGTTCCTTTTCCATCAGCCGAATGAGTTTATCGGTTACGGCCGCGCCGCTGTCCCGGTAATGCCGGGTGATCTGATAGACCGCGCCGCCGATTGTCATCGTCGTGTTGTGTCGTTCGGTTTTTGGTTCGGCAGTTCGATTGTGTTCGTCACAATGGAAGTTGCCGGAAGCCTGCATAACATTCCTCCCTTCTTATCTGGTGGGGTTTACGCTTCATCGTCGTCATCAAAGTCGTAATTGACGAAGTCAAAATCCGGGGAACACAGTTCCTCATAGCTGGGGTCTGCTTTTAACGGCGCGGGCCGCTGCGGGCGCTTTACAATGGCCCGGTTCAACTCGCTCATGCCGGATTCCAGCAGGTCCTTTCGCCCGCTGGCGTAGTCCAACCCCATCTGTCTGGCGATACGCTCGATCTTTGCAAACGAAGTGTAGCGGTTCTGATCCACGAAAGCAGTTACAAAAGCGAGAGTAGCATAGTAGCTGCTGGCCGACAGGATGGTCAGTCGGTTCAGCATCGCGGCGATGCGGTCGGTCTGCTGTCTTACGGAATGGGTAATTTCTTCACAGATGATGTCTCTTATTGGATCGGTCTGCTGGGCATAATCCTCTCCGTTCAACCCCAGCTCCGCATAGCGGCGCAGGAGCGTGGAAACGCTCTGGTGGTCCTGCTTGGCCCGTTCTCCCAGCCGCCCGGCGAGGGCTTTGGGAAAACGGACGGTGATGGAAACGGTGGGTTCTCTGCGGTTCAATCGTGCCTCCTTTTCCCCGAAAACGCTGTAAGGCGTTTTTTCGGGGCGGTTTCAAAAATCATACCTGTAAAATCCGTTGAAAGCACTGCTTTCAAGCGGTCAATCCGCCGTCTGGTAAGACGGCTATTCCTGCCTTACCCCGGAAAGCTCCGCTTTTCGGGGTAAGGCCCTGCGGGGTTGGTGCGGGCAGGCCGCCACGCGTCACAAGAGACGCCTCCTTTCTGTTCAGCAACGGAAAAAGCCATACACGCATCCGAAGCTGTCGTTCGGATCGTGTATGGCTTTCTGTTTTTGATCTTCCGCCGAACTGCTTTGATTTGCGGACAGGGCATTGCAGTTCAAGCATTGTCTTTCTTCCTGTCTTACAAAAAGAGTAGCGCGAATAAAGCAGCTTGTCAAGCTGTCTGTGGGAGGTTATAAAGGACGCTAGACAGACAATTTTTCGGTTTGTGCCAGCTATCTTGCTGTGCTCTATAACGATGAACGGCATCTACGGTCCGGGAGAAGGCAGGATGTCCGGTATGCACAAGCAAAAGAGGCTCCGGTGATTTCGGCTTATCCAGGATATGGAGAATGCAAATTAAAAATTCTCCATGATAAATTCATAATTCCATGCTATACTCCAGCAAGGTGATAGCTGATGAAACACATTTTAATCGTAGAAGACGAGCCGGATATCCAGGAGCTGTTGTGTGCCTACCTGCGGGATGCCGGATATAAAACCACCGTGGCCGGGGATGGTGTGACAGCCCTGGCACTATTTCAATCCCAACCGTTCGATCTCATCTTGCTGGATCTCATGCTGCCCAAGATCGACGGCTTTGGAGTATGCGAGTTGATTCGCCAACACTCCCAGGTGCCTATTCTCATGCTCACCGCCTTGGACGGGGAGGATCAACAGCTCCGGGGCTTTGGAATGGACATCGACGACTATGTGACCAAGCCCTTTTCCATACCGGTGCTGTTGGAAAAGATTCGAGTGATCCTCCGCCGCCGGGGGAGCACTGAAGAGGACAACCGCCTGCGTTACCGGGACCTGGCCATGGACCTGGACGCCCGGGAGGCCCTGCTGGACGGCAAGGCCCTGGAGCTGACTGCGCGGGAGTTTGAACTGCTCCGAACCTTCCTGGCCGCGCCGGGCCGGGTATTTACCCGGGAGATGCTGCTGGCTAAACTGTGGGGCTACGATTTCTATGGGGACGAACGCGTGGTGGACAGCCACATCAAGAACCTTCGCCACAAACTGGGGCGGGACTACATCGAGACGGTCAGGGGGGTGGGCTATCGTGCTGCGAAGGAAACTCGCTGAAAGCCTGACAGCTCGAATCTTTTTGATTACCGCCGGTATCCTGCTCTTTGCTGGAGCCATTACGTTTGGCTTTATTGCTTGGGCCACCCCCAGCACTTACACCGCAGTGGCCAACAGCGACCTTTCCGGGCAGGTAGTCGCTCTGGTGGAGCAGCTGGCAGGCACTGCGCCGGAGGATTGCGGCGCGCTGTTGGACGAATTCGTTCTTTCATCCGGGGCTGATGCCATGCTGGTGGGACCGGACGGCCATGTAGTGGAGACGGGGGCCAGGCTGACAGTTCAGGCTGTATACGAGGGCGAGAACATAATTGCCGGCACTGCTGAGGGAGACAACACGTTCCGTTATGAGTCAGCTCTTAGCTATGGGACAGCGGTTAGTTATGAGACGTCGGAGGCGCGGGCGGATAGTGTCGTGACAATCACAACGTCGGATCAGACCTCCGCAATTATCAGTGATGTGTATTTTGCCAATGAGGAGGAAACCTATACCCTCTACGTCACACCTCGGATGAAAGCGGAGAACATGGCCGTGCGTGCGCTGGTGCAGATGGCTCCCTGGCTCCTGCAGGTACTGCTGGCTTTTTCTCTGCTGTGCGCTTTCTTTTACTCAAGGTACATCACCCGGCCCATCGTGCGCATGAGTGCCATTGCCGCAAAGATGGCGGAGCTGGACTTCCACTGGGAATGCGGGGAACAGCGCCGGGACGAGATCGGGAAACTGAGCCGCAGCCTGGACCAGATGGCCCAGCGGCTTGACACAGCCCTCACAGACCTGGCGGCTGCCAACCATGCTCTGCGTGGGGAAGTGGAGCAAGAGCGGGAGCTGGACCGCCAACGGATGGCCTTCTTCTCCGCCGCCTCCCACGAGTTGAAAACCCCGGTGACCATTCTGAAGGGGCAACTCTCCGGCATGCTGGAGGGCGTGGACGTGTATCAGGATCGGGACAAGTACCTGCTGCGCTCCCTGCAAGTGACGGGGCGGATGGAATCGCTGATCGGGGAGATGCTGGCCATCTCCCGAATGGAGACAGGCACCGTGACTGTCAAAAAGGAGCCCGTGGAGCTCTCCGCACTGGTGGAGCGGCAGCTGGCCTTGGATGCCGGGCTTCTGGAGCAGCGAAGCCAGCGGCTTGTTTCGAACTTAACGCCGGGAATTAACATCGCCGGAGACGCCTCTCTGCTGAGAAGGGTGGTGGGGAACCTGCTGTCTAACGCATCCCTCTACTCCCCGGAGGGGGCCGAGATCTGTGTCTGGTGTGGCCTTCAGGAGGGGCATCCAGTACTGACAGTGGAGAACACCGGGGCCCGCATCAGTCAAGAGGCGCTGCCCCATCTCTTTGAACCTTTTTACCGGGAGGAGGGCTCCCGCAACCGCTCCACTGGCGGCAGTGGCCTAGGGCTCTATCTGGTGAAAATGATCTTGGAGCGGCATGGTGCGATCTGCATGGTGGAAAATACCCCAGATGGCGTAAAGGCAGTGGTTCGTTTTACGGCCAAAGCCACCTGATAGAGCAAAGACAGCCCTCCGGTCTGGAGGGCTGTCTTTCTTGGGGGCTACTGATGGCTTCAGAGGTACCTCCTGACCTGGTTTTTATACCTCGTATAGGCGTCTCCGAATTTCTCCAGGCACCACCGTTCCTCCGCCAGAACGATCCAGTGGGCAGAGAACTGAAAGATCAGTACAATGCCCAGTAGGAGGGGGGACTGCGTCAAAAGGGCCATCCCCACAAAGCAGATGAAATAAGCCATATACATGGGATTGCGTGAGAACCGATAGAGCCCGGTGGCATTGAACCCAGTGTCATCGGGGAAAGCGAAGCTTATGACCGCCAGTGCGCACAGGCCGAGGCCCAGAGGATAGCAGAAAAGACCGGCGCCAAACACAAGAGATGGCCGGACCTGCACGGTCAGAAAAAATAAATATAGAAAAAGTCCAAGATTGGAGATGAACCGCCCCAGATTGTACGGACAGCACAAAAAGGCACCTATGTAGAAAAATATGAAGTTTTAAGCGGAGAGGCGGCGCGCCAGCGGTGCCTCTCCA
>CAJFRA010000048.1 GCA_904419295.1 Candidatus Pseudobutyricicoccus lothianensis | reverse complement strand
TAACCTTTGCCGGGTCGCCAGGTGCCATGTTCAGAATCAAGAACACGAGCAATGTTACGCCGATCAATACCGGAATCAACATCAGTAGTCTCTTAAGTACGAATTTCCACATGTGATCCTCCTGTTTTACTGCCAGCGCCCTTTCCTCACAGGCTTCCCTGGCAAAATGTTCGCTGTAGGCCCGCTCACGCCGCCTGCTGGTGCGCCGGAATGACGAGCCTAAAGCGATATAAGGGCCATGCTGTCCCCAGCCACCGGTTTGGCCGAGGACAGCATGCAAAGGAAACAAAGGGTTTTGTTTTGTTTCTTGCCGCCAGATCTTATTCGGCCCAAGAAACATTCTCAAAATACAAGTAACCGCTGTCACTCACTTCGACGCCCTGCAGATTAGAGTTGTAGGCTCTCAGCGTTGTGGGCTGGTACAGAGGAGCCTGGGAGCAGATGCTGTTCAGCAGAGCAGACAGTTCCTCCAAAGTAGCGATTCTTTCTTCTTCGTTCAGTGTGGTCTTTGCCTTATCGATCAGCGCATCCACTTCCGCGTTGTTCAGGCGGGTCTTGTTGGAAGCGTTGATGGAAGAGGAGTGGTAAACACCCACCACATAACCCAGCAGAGAGCTGGAGGTATAACCGCCGATAGCCGCTGTGTAATCGCCTTCCGCAGTGGCAGACAGGTAAGTAGCCAGGTCCATATTCTCAATGGTGGCGTTGATGCCGATCTCTTTCAAGTTGGCCTGGATCACTTCGCCGGCACGCTTCTTGGTATCGTCCGAGCAGATGATGGGCAGGGAGATGGTGGAAGGATCCACGCCGGATTGATCCAGCCACTCCTGAGCCTTGGCCGCATCGTATGTATCGGCATTTTCCTCTGTGGCGCCAGCGAAGTTCATGGGCATCTGGGACAGAGCCGGTTTGCCCATGCCGTTCAGGGCCACGGTGATAACGCTTTCTTTGTCAATTGCTGTGTTGATAGCATGGCGGACATTTTCGTTGTCCAGGCCAGGCTTCTCATTGTTCAGCATCAGCCAGTTTACGCTGGTGTTCTCGTATTCGATGACTTCCACATCCGGATTCTCTCTCAGACGGTCGGCGTCCATGTTCTCCACTTCAACAATGAAGTCCACTTCGCCGGCTTCCAGAGCGATGGTGCGGGAAGAACCTTCGGGGATGATCTTCCATGTCATGTGCTTGATGGCAGGAGCGCCGCCGAAGTAATCTTCAAAGGCTTCAAATACCAGGCTGTCGCCGCGGTTCCATTCCACCAGCTTGTACGGGCCGGTGCCGATGGGTTCTGTGTTGAAATCATGGCCTTCATCGATCAGTTTCTTGGGCACGATGGAGTTGCCGTGATGGCACAGGTTGTCGAGCAACATGGCATCGGGGCCATCTGTCGTGATCTTGACGGTGGTTTCATCCACGATGTCAACGCTGACGATATCCTTGTTATACAGATTGACTTCTGCGAAGCCCTGGGCCCATTCCAAAGAGGCCTTAACGTCTTCCACAGTCATCTCAGAGCCGTCGTGGAACTTGACGCCCTGCTTGATCTTGAACTGCCACTCTGTGTCGCTGATGTTCTCGTAAGAATCCACCAGGTCGGGCACGGGGTTCATGTCCATATCGCTCTTAAACAGTTTGTTATAGGTCAAAAGGTTCATATAGTCGCCAGCCACAGCATTGTGCTCTGTGGGGGACAGGGACGGGGTCTCGCCCATGGTCGCGATCGTGATGCTGTCTTTTGCAGCGCCGCCTTCACCGCTACTGCTGTTATTCCCACTGCTTCCATCGCTGGAGCAACCAGCCAGCAGGCCGGCAGACATCACGAGGGCGAGCAGCAAACTCGTCACACGCAGTTTTCGGTTTCTCATTCGATTTCACCTCATAAAAGTATTCGCTTTCCCGGTCCATCCCCTGCGACGGAAGAATGCCGGAAATCGTGTTTCACGGCCCAGCATTCTGCACAATCCCGAATGCTCACGGCCGTAAGATGATTATATAGGTTGTAATATTTTATTGCAACCGGAAAATTCTCACCCCGTTCATATTTACTATGAAATTTAACCACTGATGCACAACTTATCTCCCTATTTTCTATGTATTTTTTACAACTTCTTTTTTCGACTTTGTTTTCAATTTATTCATTTTTTGGTCAGAATTCATAAATTATTTCTTTTCATTTTGCACTAACTTCATAAATTTGAAGCGTTTTCTTTCAGGGCGGCATCTCACGCCGGATTTGAGCGATTTCCCTTTCACATTATTAAAATTTTATTACAATTTGATTATAAATGTTATGATATTTTTAATAGAATGGGTAAAATTCAATTTATACCGGCGTTTTTCTCCCCCTTTTGGTTAATGATTGTGTAATATATTCGCCAAAATGGGCTGTGCATTCCTCAACTGCCGGTCAGCGCAAAAAGCAGCCGCTCATCGGCGGCCGCAAGGGCCCGCGATGGGCGGCTGTGGCATCAATAATCAATGCCAGATTCCTCCATATCGTATTTTTCCCCGTAATAGGCAAACAGCTCGATCAATTCCCGGCGCCTTTTTGCCCGCTTCCGCGGCCCTCTGGTGACGACGTAGCCAAGCAGCGCCAGCAGATAAATGACCGCAGCAGCAGCAACCGTCAGCCGGTAGGTATGCAAGAAAGTGACCGCGCCGCCCAAGCCGGATACATAGAGATGCACGGCCCCCAGCAATGCTTCCTCCTCCACAGAGCCCAACTCTTTGCCCTGGTCTGATACCAGGCGGCAGATCCCGTCCTGGATCGACGCGACGCGGCCAAAGGATACCCGCCCCGTTTCATCCCGATAGGCGGCCACTTCTTTGGGCTGTGGCATCTGTCGGCGGTCCACAATGGCCAACGCCCCCTCCGGCAGCGCAGAGCCCATATCCCCTTGGGTCACGGGCAGCCATTGATAGCCGGTCCCATCCGGCAAAAGCCCTTCTGCACGAAAGCCGGCATAGACCATCGCTCCAAACAGCAGCAGGACCAATATCGCCGCTGTCCACCCAAGTGCCAGAAGGCCGCGGTTCTTTTTCCTTTTCCTCATCGCTCTTCATTCCTTTGCGCTCTGCGCACCTGTGTTCCTGTTGCGTTTCAGACAGCCACCCCTTGGGATCGCTCCCCAACGGGCGGCTCAGGGCTATTGTACCACGGTACGTTTCGTTTGTCCACGCCGCAACTGCCTGCTACAGTTCGGGACCGAGGCCGCTGCCAAAAGCGCCGTAGGGCACGAGAAAAGAGGGAATACCTGTGATGGAAGGCCCCAGTGCCCGGCGGGGATAATAAAGCACAAAACCATCGTCTGCCAAGTAGTAATTCCTTTCGTCCAGCCGGCGGGAAACCAGTTCAGGCCAATCCACATAATAGGCCTTGGGCTCCTGGACGCATTGCCTGGCGATCTGTTCCCGGATGTTGCGCAGCAGCACGGCCCGGTAGGCGCAGCCGGGGCGGAAAAAGGCGGCCAGGGGCACCATGCCGGCAGGCGCCCAGAATGTGCAGCTCTGCCTGCCCCGGTCCAGCTCCTGGGCGCCTTGGCGGACGTATGTATCAAAAAACACCGAACAATAGCCATTTTGGCAGTACATCACCGTGTATTCGCACTGGGCCTCTAGGGGCTCAAACAGGCCATAGGGCTTGAGCCGCTGGCAGTTGGCGCGGGCCTTTGGCGACCAGGCAGCCGCCAGGCGGTTCCACTTCTCTTTGGCATAGCGGCTGTAAAAGGCGGAAACCGCTCCTTCACACCCCGGCATCTCCCCCGGCTCCAGTTGGGGGTAATGGACTTGGCAGCGGAAGACGGTCTGCCCTCCCCAGGTGAAATCCCCCTGCAGCGATCGCTCCTTCATGTTGCATCACCACCTCATTGCCATTGTATTGGCAATGCCGGGATTTCGTGCTACTTTTCTTTCTTTTTCTTGGCCTGTGCCAGTGAAATCTCATATGGCGGCCGCAAAATGCCCTGCTCGGTGACGATAGCTGTGATCAGCCCGGCAGGCGTCACGTCAAAAGCCGGGTTGTAGACCTTCACCCCTTGCGGCGCCATGGGGCGGCTGTACCACTGGCAAGTCACCTCTTCCGCCGGCCGCTGTTCAATGGCGATCCGGCTGCCGTCGGTGCAGCGGAGGTCTACTGTGGTGGTGGGCCCCAGCACATAAAACGGAATGCCAAAATGCCGGGCCAGCACCGCCACGCCCAGCGTGCCGATCTTATTGGCCGTATCGCCGTTGGCCGCCACCCGGTCGCACCCCACCAGGCAGGCCTGTATGCGGCCAGCGGCCATCAAGGAAGCCGCCATATTGTCGCAGCATAGCGTCACATCCACCCCGGCCCGCTGGAGCTCCAGGGCTGTCAGACGGGCGCCTTGCAAAAGGGGCCTGGTCTCATCGGCATACACATGGAACCCATAGCCTTGCTCCTGGCCCAGCAATATGGGCCCCAGGGCCGTACCGTATCGGGAAGTGGCCAGCGGCCCGGCATTGCAGTGGGTCAGCAGCCCCATGCCTGGCTCCAACAGGGAAAGGCCCTGCTGGGCGATGGCCTGGTTCTGTGCTTCGTCTTCCGCTAAGATCTGCTCCGCTTCCGTCAAAAGGATGTCTGCCAGCCGGCTGGCGCTGGCCCCGGCGCAATCCGGCTGTTCCAGCCGGCGCTCCATCCGCTCCAGGGCCCAGCTCAAGTTCACCGCCGTAGGCCGGGCCCCCGCCAGGTACCGGCACACTTCTTTCAGCTTTTCCCGCAGCTGTGCCCCTTCGTCCCCGGCAGCCTCCCGCACCCCCAGATAGGCGCCAAAGGCAGCCGCTACGCCGATGGCCGGCGCGCCGCGCACTTCCAGGTTCCGTATGGCCCGGAAGACCTGTTCCGCCGTGGTCAGATCTTTGTAGACGATCTCGCCGGGCAGCCGGCTCTGATCCAAGATCCGCAGGGCCCCTTCCTCCCGCCGGAATTCGTTGGGCCTCAGTTCTCGCTCCATCTCTTGTCTCCCCTTCCGTTTGTTCGCCTCATGGCTCTTTTCTCCATTATGGAGGAGCATACTGCACAAAATCAAGTTCTTTCTTTGTGTTTGCCCTTCATGTATGCTATACTGTTTTTATATGAGGGGCCGGCCCGATTCTCCCTCTTGCCGCCGCTCATCCATCCATTCCCCGGGGAGGAGAAACGATATGAATACCGGCTATCTGCGCGAAAAAAGCGATGTCAAATACTTTATCTTGTTTGCCATGAGCAATTTGCCCTTTCCAGTTACCGAGCACGACCTGCTGGATATTTGCCTGATCGACGACGCCTTTGGTTATTTTGAGTTTTCCGAAGCCTTTGCCGAGCTGCAGCAGACCGGCCATGTGCGGCGGATGGAAGACGACCAGGGCAAAGTCCTTTATGACATCACCCCTTTGGGGCGGGAAGCCGCCAAGATCTTCGAAGGGGATCTGCGCATGAGCGTGCGGGACAAAGCCCAGGCAGCCGTCATCCGGGTGGTCCGCAAAATACGCCGGGACGCCTCCATCGTCACAGAGCACACCGCCAACGAAGACGGCACTTATCAAGTGCATCTGGCCATCAACGATACCGACGCCCCTGTCTTGGCTTTGGATGTGATGGTGATGAATCGGCGGCAATGCGCCCTGCTGGAAGAGAACTTCCGCAAAGATGCGGAGACCATCTACAGCGACATCCTCAAGATCCTTTTGTCCGAGACATTTCAGCAAGAATGACCGTTCGCCCCAGGTATAGCACTGCCGCAGAAAATTTCTGCGGCATTTTTTGCCCAGACAGAAAGGCAGGCAGCCGTCCGGCTGCCTGCCTTTATTCTGCTTCGCCGAGGCTTTTCTCGAACTATTTGGCCACGTTCTCACAGAAGCGCATGAAGATCGCGGCCACTTGCGCGCGGATGGCCGAGCCATCCGGTGCCAGGGTCGTTTCGGTGACGCCGTTGAGCAGGCCTTCGCCCACAGCCCACTGCATGGCGCTGCTTGCGTAGTCGCTGACATTGGCGGCGTCGGTGTAGGCGTTCATTTCACCGCTGGCCGATACGTCATAGCCCTTGTATTGGGCATAGCGGTACAAAATGGCCGCCATCTGTTCCCGGGTGATGATATCATTGGGGCCGAAGGTTTCCCCATACCCGTTGACGATCTGGTTCGCCGCAGCCCAGTTCACCGCATTGGCATACCATTGACCCGCTTCTACATCGGCAAAGCCGGAAGCTGCCGCAGCAGGCTCCCCTTCCAGCCGGTACAGCATGGTGACGATCATGCCCCGGGTGGTGGTGGCATCGGGCGCAAAGGCCGTGGCGCTGGTGCCGGTCATCAGGCCTTTTTCATACACATACTGCACCGCTTCGGCATACCACTGGCCGGCGGCCACATCGGTAAAGGGCATGGCTGTATCGTCCGGCTGCTCTTCCACTGCCCGGAATGTCACCTGGACGGTCACCCGGCTCGCAGGCTGGGTAAAGGTGTATTTGCCATTGCCCTCGTTGGATACGGCGACTGTTTTGCCGCTGCTGTCGGTCACGGTGACGGCAGCCACTTCATACCCGGCGTTCGGGATGGCTGTCACTGTCACTTTGTCGCCCTTCTTGGCGTTCTGCGGGCTGACTGCTGCACTGCCGCTGCCCGTCTTGTTGACCTTTGCCGTATAGGTGGTGCTGCTGCCGCTGGAGCTCGAATCGTCGTCGTTGTCCTCTACAGGGGTGGTGTCTTTTTCCACTGTATAGACGCCGTCTTTTTCTGTGATGTGGTAGCCTGTACCAGCTTGGATCTTGCCGGTAAATGCATATTCGCCCTTGTCCAGCGTGAATCTGACTTCGCGGGAGATCGTGACCGTTTCATCGCAATCGGCCAACAGGGTGATGGTCCCATCATTCTCCACCGCGTCCACTGCTTCTTGCAGTGTGTCATACGGCGTTTCATCTATGGCTGCTGCTCCCTTGCTCTCAGCAAATACAAATGTGCTGAAATGGGTCACCACAAAAGTGGCATACCAAACGTCATCCTTCAGATGGATGTAGGGCAGGATGATCTCTTCAATCTCTCCCTCTGCAGAATAATGTAAGATGCGCAGATTCTCAGGAGTAATATTCTCCGGTATCGGCATAGTGATCTTGATGGGCACTGCCAGCTTACCGGTCGGCTCTTCTGCGCCTTTCAGCTGGAAATCAAATTGTATGGTGTCTTCGTAAACGCCGGGCACCACAGCCTCTTTTTCCGGCTTGCTGACCTGGAAGGTCACCTTATTCGTGTTTTTTGCAGCATTCAGCACGGCGCCGGTAATGGTGATCTGGGATTCCTCCATGCCCAACCCGTCTTCGACGGACGACGCCACATTAACGCCGGTCTTCTCCTCCAACGCCTGGATCTGCGCGGTGACGCCATCATTTTCCTGATCTGCTGCCATGGCGACGCGCAGATCATCTGTATCCAGCTTCTTGACTTCCTCCACCGCTGCGGCGACTGCGGCCTCATTCGGGGTTTCCCCCAAGCTGCCCAAGATTTCATCCAGGGTGGATTCGATGTTCCCCGACGCCTGACTGGTGTGGTACGCCGGACTCATTTCCGACTCTTCGCCGGGACGTATTTTCGTGATATCGTAGGAAAGGGCGCGGATAGTAAATTTATAGTAGCCTTCGCCCCCTTCTTCCAGAGCCCAGTTCTCCAGCTCCATAGAGTTGCCATCGACAAAATCATAGCCAGACGTAGCTCCCAACGCTTCGTACTCCCCGTCCTCAGTTTCGGAGTAATACCAGGTGATTGTCCATTCCCTGGATCCCTCTGGATGGTCCCAACAGGCCGTAGCTCCATCCCAACGCAGGCCGGTGGCCGTGCCCAACTGGGCTTCTGGCGCCGTATATACCCATTCCGGGGATATGGCTACTTCGCTGTCTTCGATTTCATTGCCATCCCCCACGGCCCGGACAGAAAAGGTATACGTCCCCGATTCCCTGGGTAGATACCGGAAGTCCTCCAAAGTCAGCGGGCTCATCATCACGTCTGCCCCCCAGTGGTGGGTCGCACGCTCCACTTCTTCGCCATCCCGGTAATATGTAATTTCATATTCGTTGCTGCCGTTTTCAACCCAGTCAAACATCAAATCGCCAGGATATAAGGTCGTATGAATCTCTTGATCTGGATCTGTAAAATCTGTAATCTTAATATCCGTTGTTTCTGTGGCCCATTTCAGGCCGGTGGGAGCAGGAAGCTGTGCTGCAAAGCCCACAGGCATCATGGCCAATACCATGCACAGCGCAAGTGCTGTAGAAATCAATCGTTTTTTCATTTTGTTTTCCTCCTTTTCTTTTTTTACTTTCGTGCGTCTCGATCAGCGGCATTTCACCTCCCTGTGTTTGAAAATGTGTACTTTTGCAAAGAGGGAAAGCCGGTTGCAAAATGATGGGAAAGCTACTTGAATTGTGCAAATATTAGTAGTACTATTACGATAGATACCTGCTGGTGCGACATTTTGCAAAAGTACACATTTCTAAATTCCTTTTGGTTGCAAAACAAAAGAGTGGAGAAGCCCGCGGGCCTCTCCACTCTTGTTTTTCATTCTTTTGTCTGGGGCTGTTCTGCTGATTCTTCTGGCTTTTCCAGCCCTTTTTTCTCGTCCATCCGCCACAGGCGGCGCAGCACCGGCAAACACAGGGCCGCCATCATCACGGCAAACACCAGCACATATCCTTCCCCCATCCAGACACCGTGGGGCTGCATCAGGCTGACCCCTGCGATGAAAAGGAAATGGGCTCCTGCTGCCAGCAGCGGATAGCGCCAATTTTTGCGGCGCACCCCATAAAAGACCAAAGCGGTCAAACATATCTGCACCAATGTATACAGCAAGCGCTCCACACCGCCGGCGGCGAATTGCAGCGCCGGTGTGCCGGTGAGCACTTGGTAGACCTGCAGCGCTTCCTCCTGCCCGAATTGCTCGGCATAACCGGAAAGGCCGGTCTGGTTGAGGGCAAAAGCCAACATCAGGTTGGTAAACGCGGTGAGGCCCATGACAAAAAAGGTCTCTGCAATGCTGTGCCCCAAGCCATAGCCCAAGGCGTCCCGCCCGGTGACGGGCTGCCCCCGCCTGCCCATGGCGAACCGGGCGCCCACATAGCGCATGCACTCTTCCGACAGGGCGGCAGAAAGGCCCATGACCAGGGCGTTGCCCGGCAAATTGCTGTAGACGAAAGAAGTCATGCCTGGAATTTGATAAAACAGCCACAGCAGGGGCAAGCGCAGCAGCGCCTGGGACAAGCCATAGAAAAAGAACCCGGCGATGACGGCCTTCCACCGGAGCCGCCCGGCGGCACACAGCACGATCGCGCCGATGACCGGCACAAAAAAAGCGGCAATGATAGTGAACATCATCCCGGCAATGGATGAAAACGGAACCACGGAACCCAGCACCTCCCTTGCGGCATTTGCCGCGGATACTGTTCAGTTTACCGGTCTTTGCCCCTCCCTGTCAACGGCTGCGGGCCAAACTTCACAACTTGTTTGCACTTAGACAGAAAAACAGATGGAAACAAGCTTTTTTCGCCTGCTTCCACCTGTTTCTTCATTCCATTTCACGCGCCCTCTGCTGCATGATCGCCGTCGCGCCATGGCGCATACGGCGGCACTCACGCGGCGCGTTGTTCATCCCCTTGGAACGAGCTTAGTATGGCGTTTTGCTTTGCCGTTATTCCTGTCTGCGGTGAAAAATTCTGTTTGACTCAAAAGGGCAGAATAACAGGGCGGGCAAAACGCCCGCCCTTTCGCCCCTATTGCTCGTTCAAAAACGCTTCGATGTTGGCCACTACCTTTTGCGAAAGGCGCTGGGTGCACTGCACGCCGGAACCGGCGGGCCGGTGGGTATGCAGCACGTTTTCAATGGGGTCCAGCTCCTGGCCCAAGGCTCCCATGCCCACATCGTCGCAGATATAATAGTTGTCTTTGCATTGCAGCCACTTTTTCAGCGCTTCCACCTCAAACGAAGGGCCGATGCCGGTATTGACCAAGATCTTGTGGTCGCCCATGCGCTGGAACTCCTTTTCGTGGAGCAAGATCACGTTTTTATTGAGGCAAGTGCAGACGATCTCCGCCTCTTCCAGCAACTGCTCCAGGGGCATGTATTGGATCCCCTTGGCCTCTTGTTCAGGCTTGCGGCTGCGGCTGTAATAGCAAACTTGGGCGCCAAAATATTGCAGGGCGTGGGCCAGCATCGTGCCAGTGGTGCCCAAGCCCAGGATGCCCACTTTTTGGTCGGTGATCTCCGTGGGCCGCTCCTTCCACTGGTGGGGGCCAAAGCCGTGGAGCAGGCGGACCAGCTCGCTGACCACAAATTCGATCACGCCGTTGTCGCCATAATCCCGGATGCCGGTCACCACAATGCCCTTTTCCCGTGCCTTGGCAATGTCCACGTTGGCGCTTTTTTCATCGTACAGGCTGCAGCACATGCCGATGTAGCGGATGGCTGGGCATGCCTCGATGACGCTGCCGTCGATCTGGCTGGTAAAGGAGACCAACACGCAATCGGCATCGCCAATGCGGCGGATGATCTCTTCATTGCCTTGGGGAATGTCTGCGTATTCCACATACTCTTTACACAGCTCCTTGAGCCGGGCCACCCGCTCTGCATCAATGCCTACGGGCTCAATGGCCACGATCTTTCCAAACATTTCCACGACCTCCTCCGTGATAGATCTGCTTTTCAATGATGGTATTATACGCCAGCCGTCCCGGCTTGTCACGCACTTTTTGTATAGATTGTCCGGTTCTGCCCTGGTTCTCTTGTTTTTCATATGGCACATCCGCCCACTTTATGGTATGATGGCATACAGAGAGGTGATTCTGCATGCATTCCATTGATCTGAACTGCGACCTGGGCGAAAGCTTTGGCGCTTACACCATTGGCCTGGATGAGACGGTGACGCCCCACGTCACCTCAGTCAACATCGCCTGTGGCTGGCATGCCGGCGACCCATTGGTGATGGAGCGCACCGTGGCCCTGGCCAAACAGTGCGGCGTGGCCATTGGCGCCCACCCGGGTTTCCCCGACCTGCTGGGTTTTGGCCGCCGGGAGCTGAAAGTCTCTCCCGACGAGGTATATTCCTATGTCAAATACCAAATCGGCGCCCTGTATGCTTTTGCCCGCTCACACCACATGGAGCTCCAGCACATGAAAGCCCATGGCAGCCTGTACAACATGGCGGGCAAAGACATCCGCTTGGCTGAGGCCATGTGCCGCGCTTGCCGGGATTTTGACAGCCAGCTGATCTTGTTGGCCCTGGCAGGCAGCAAAATGGAAGAAGCCGCCCAGCAGATGGGCGTGCCCTGCGCCCGGGAATTTTTCGCCGACCGGGCCTACTCCCCCGATGGCAGCCTGGCCCCCCGCAGTATGCCCGGCGCCGTGCTGCACGACACCCAGGTGGCCCTGGACCGGGTGGTCAAGATGATCCAGACCGGCAAAGTGACGGCCATCGACGGCACAGAGATCCCCGTGGCCTGTGACAGCATCTGTGTCCACGGCGACAACGAATCGGCGGTGGCCTTTGTCACGGCCATTCGCCATAGGCTGGAAGAAGAGGGCATCGCCTGCCGTCCCTTCGGCGCTTCCCTGCGGTGAGCGCGATGGATGCCATTCGTTTTTTGCCCTGCGGCGACAGCGCCGTCACTGTGGAATTCGGCAACCGGATCGACGACCAGCTGAACGGGGCGGTCCACGCCTTTGCCTCTGCCGTAGAGGCGCTGGGCCATCCGGCGATCCGCGAAGTGGTGCCCACCTATCGTTCCGCCACGGTCCACTATCTTCCCCACCTGCTGGAGTACGCCGCTTTGGTGCAGCTGCTGCGTCCGCTGACGGAAACTCAGGGCGGGGCCGGTCCTTTTGGCGCGCCGGTGGAGATCCCCGTGCTCTACGGCGGCCCTTGGGGGCCTGACCTGGAAGAAGTGGCCGCCCACTGCGGCATGACACCGGAACAAGTCATCGCGGCCCACAGCGCCCCTTGCTACCGCATTTATATGTTGGGCTTCACCCCCGGCTTCCCCTATCTGGGCGGCATGGATCCCCGCCTGGCCACGCCCCGGCGGAAAGAGCCCCGCATTCGCATCCCTGCAGGGTCTGTGGGCATCGCCGGCAGCCAGACCGGGGTCTACCCCATCGAATCCCCCGGCGGTTGGCAGCTCATCGGCCGCACCCCTTTGCGGCTGTTTGACTTGGGTTCCGATCCCCCGATCCTTTTGCAGGCGGGCCGGTCCATTCGGTTCGTGCCCATCGATGAGCCCACGTACCACCGCTTGGAAAGGAGGGGACGGCTGTGATCGAAATACTGTCTCCTGGCCTGCTGACCACTGTGCAGGATGCCGGCCGGTATGGCTGGCAAAAATACGGTGTCCCCGTCTCCGGCGCCATGGATGGCTGGAGCCTTGCCGTAGCCAATCTACTGGCAGGCAATGCCCCGGCAGAGGGCGCTTTGGAAATCACTGCCCTGGGCCCCACCCTGCGTTTTTCCCAGCCGGTGGCTTTTGCCCTGGCAGGCGGAGATTTCCCCGCCCAGTTGGATGGATGCCCGCTGGAGATGGGCCGGGCCTATTCCGCCCGGGCTGGTTCCACCCTGCAGATCGGCGCGGCCCGGACCGGCTTTCGCTGTTATCTGGCGGTCAACGGCGGCTTTGCCCTGCCTTCTGTGATGGGCAGTGTATCCACCTACCAGAAGGGCGGGTTCGGCGGCTGCCAAGGGCGGCCGCTGCAAAAAGGGGACCGGCTGCCCCTGCGGGAACCCCAATTCTGGCTCAACGCCATGGAGCGCCGCCAGTGCCCTATGCCCCGCTGGGACCCCAACCCCATCATCCGGGTGATCCCCGGCCCTCAGGAAGACTGCTTTTCTCCCCGGGGCCTGCGCACCTTCTATCAGGGGACATACACCATCGGGCCGGACAGCGACCGGATGGGCTACCGCCTCCGAGGCCCGGCCATCCAACGGCGGGAAGGCTTTGATGGGAACATCCTGTCCGATGGCGTGGCCATGGGTTCCATCCAGGTGCCCGACGGCACCCCTTTGATCATGATGGCAGACCGGCAGACCACGGGAGGCTATGCCAAAATTGCCACCGCCATCACCCAAGACCTGCCTGCACTGGCCCAATGCCGCCCGGGCGACACCCTGCGTTTTGCAGCCGTGACCATGGAAGAGGCCCAGGCACTGGCCCGGGCCCACGCCCGTTTTCTCCGGGGGTTGGCCCATGCCCTGGAACTGCCCGAAGGGCTCTGGTAGCGCGGCTATAGAAAAGAAATTCGAAAAATCAATAGACAGTCTGCATAAAAATGCAAACGCGTTTTCTCACTCCACTATACTTGACTTAGACCCTGCTCTAACGTGTAAAATAAGAATTGGGTTTGTCAAGGGTAATATCATGGCAAACCCGCAAAACCCTGCTGGGCTGCCAGCAGAAAGAGAGGGAATCTATGGAAGCGAAGCATCAACAGCGGCACATGTTCCTTTTTTTCATCGCATTAGTCGCTTTTTTTATGTCGGCTAGTTTTGCGCATCCAGTCACTCCCACGCTGATCCAGGAATATCACCTCAACGATTCCATGTTTGGTGTGGCGCTGGCTGCCATGCAGACCACCAATTTTTTGTTTTCTCCTTTCTGGGGCAAACTCAACGGCTACATTTCCAGCCGGAAATCTTTGTTGATCTGCTGCACAGGCTATGCCATTGGGCAAGCGCTGTTCGGCATGGCCCGCACCGAGGCCATGGTGGTCTTCGCCCGCTGCTTTGCCGGCATTTTCACCGGCGGCGCTTTCACCAGCTTTTTGACTTACATCGTCAACACTTCTTCGGAAAAAGACCGGGGCCGCAACTTGACCATCCAAGCCACCATTCAAAGCGTAGGCGGCGCCTTCGGCTATTTTGTGGGCGGCTTTTTGGGTGAGATCTCTCTGGACGTCACTTTTGGCGCCCAAGCTTTGACCCTGTTTTTGTGCGGTGTGATGTTTTTTGTCTTCTGCAAAGATGACAAAAAAGCTGGCATGGGCCGCATCCAGCCGGCACAGATCGTCCGGGATGCCAATCCCTTTGCCGCTTTTATCGCCAGCCGGCAGTTCATGAACATTCTGTTTGCCGTGCTATTTACGGTGACTGCTTTGCAGAACCTGGGCTATACTGCCTTTGAACAGTGTTTCAACTACTTCATCAAAGACGCCTTCCACATGACCTCCCGCTATAACGGCCTCATCAAGGGTGTCATCGGCTTTGTTTCGCTGGCAGCCAATGCCACCATTTGCATGTGGATGATCCGCAAAACCAATGTCAAACGGTCGGTCATCTATATCTTGGGTGCCTGTACCTGTGCCGCTTTGTCGGTGGTCTTCATCGATGCGGTGGCTCCTTTTATGGTCATGAGCGTCGTGTTCTACACCTTCAACGCCGTTTCCATCCCCCTGCTGCAAGACTTGGTTGCCAAGCGGGCGGCTCAGGGCAAAGACAGCAATCTGATCATGGGCTTTTACAATGCCACAAAGTCCCTAGGCGGCATCATCGGCTCCCTGGTGGCCGGTCTGGTGTATACAGTAGGCCCGAAGCTGGCCTTTGTATTCGCCGGTGTGATGCTGCTGGTCGCCACCCTGTTCTCCATCGTCTACAGCCGGATGAAGGATGGCACGGAGAACGAGCCGGCTCCCGCGCTCTCTCAAAAATAAATCATCTTACTAGCCAAACCACACACGATTTGGGCGGCCCGCCCTGCGGGCCGCCTTCTCTTGCGAAAGGAACGAAACAATGGATAGAAAGCACAACGCAGCCCATATGCTGCTGTTTTTCCTGGTGATGATCCTATATAACCTGGCGGCCAACTTCGCCCACCCGGTCACCCCCACCTTGATCCAAACCTATCAGCTGGGCGACTACATGTTTGGCGTGGCTTTTGCCGCCATGCAGACCACCAACTTCCTCTTTTCCCCTTTTTGGGGCAAACTCAACGGGTACATCTCCAGCCGCAAATCCCTGCTGATCTGCTGCGTTGGCTATTCCATCGGCCAGCTGCTGTTTTATCTGTCCCACACCGCGGTGCTGATCGTCATTGCCCGGTGTATTTCCGGCATATTCACCGGCGGCATCATGGTCAGTTTTCTCACCTACATCGTCAACACCTCTCCCGACATGGAGCGGGGCCGCAACCTGACCATTCAAGCTACCATCGCCAGTGTAGGGGCGGCCTTTGGCTATTTCATCGGCGGCATGTTGGGCACCATCTCTCTGGGCGCGGCTTTCCTCACCCAAGTGGTCTGCCTGTTCACCTGCGGCATCTTGTTCCTCCTGGTGTGCAAAGACGACCGTGTCCAGCAGCAGCCCTCCCTGTCCGCCCGCTCCCTGGCGCGGGATGCCAACCCTTTTGCCGCCTTTTTGGATAGCCGCCAATTTATGACGGCGGTCTTCGCCGTGCTGTTCACCGTGACGGCCCTGCAGAACCTGGGCTATACCGCCTATGACCAGTGCTTCAACTACTACATCAAGGATCAGTTCGGGTTCTCCTCCGCTTACAACGGCGTCATCAAAGGCGTCATCGGCTTTATCTCCCTGGCGGCCAACTCCACCATCTGCATGTGGATGATCCGCAAAACGGAAGTCAAGCGCTCCATCATCGGCGTGCTGGCCGCCTGTACGTTTACTGTGTGGGCCGTCATCTTCATCCCCGGTGTGGAACTGTTCCTGGTGGTCAATGTGGTGTTCTATGCTTTCAATGCTGTTTCCATCCCTCTGCTGCAGGACATGGTGGCCAAGAAGGCCCAGGGCGAACACAGCAACTTGATCATGGGCTTTTACAACGCCACTAAATCCCTGGGCGGCATCATCGGTTCCCTGGTGGCCGGTTTCATTTATACCCGCGGGCCCAAGCTGGCCTTTGTCTTTGCCGGCATCGTGCTGCTGGTCGCCACTCTGTTCTCCGTGGTGTACCGGCGGATGCGGGACAGCGGGCCGGCAGAACAAGCCGGCGACTAAAGGCACCCTGGATACATGCTTTATATAATGAAGAAGAAAAGGCCGCAGGATGTGAAATGACCCCAAAAAGTTAGACAATAATGTAGACGCGGAATTATTCAAGCGGCTGAAAGGGCTTGTTGTCTGTGAAGAGCAGGCGGCAAGCCCTTCAGTTTT
>CAJFRA010000047.1 GCA_904419295.1 Candidatus Pseudobutyricicoccus lothianensis | reverse complement strand
CTGCCGTGTATTTTTGATTCCTTTTCTCTCTTGGCATAGTTTAACACCCCACTTGTTATTCAGTATACCATACTGTCTAACAAATGGGGTGCTGTTCAAAAACGGGGGCCTTTTTCTTTGGTAAAATAGAGAAAAAAGGCGATATCCATCGCTTTTTAGGGGGCATTGTGCTATAATTTGAAACATGTCACCATCATGGCGGCGAGATCTGCCGGGCCTGGCGCGTGTGCGCCCTATGCTGCCGCAGAAGGGGCAGCGGACCTGGAAAAAGCCAAATGGCCTGGGGCAGACCGCCCTTTGCCCAGAAAGGAGTTTAAAAAAGAGATGAGACGATTGTGCAAACGGTTTGGCGCGGGCCTGCTGCTGTGCATCCTGCTGCTCACAGGCGCCTGCGGCGCGGCCGACCAAACACAGCCGCGGGCTTCTACGGCCCGGGACGACATGCGGGCCGTGTGGGTCTCTACCGTTTATAACCTGGATTACCCCAACCAGCCCACGTCAGACGCCCAGGCATTGCAGAGCCAGGCCGACACCATTTTGCAAAACTGCAAGGATATGGGCATGAACGCTGTGATCTTGCAGGTGCGCCCCTGTTCGGATGCCTTCTACCCATCCGATCTGTTCCCCTGGAGCTCTTATCTGACAGGCGGCCGGGATACAGCGCCCAGCGGCGGCTTTGACCCGCTGGAATACTGGGTGGAAAAAGCCCATGCCCTGGGCCTGGAGCTCCACGCCTGGATCAACCCCTTCCGGGTGACCCGGGATGGGCAGCAGGAGTATGATCGGCTGTCCGCCAGTTCGCCGGCCAAGGAGCACCCGGAGTGGGTGGTGGAAGATGGCGGCAACTACTACCTGGACCCGGGCCTGCCCCAGGTGCGGGAACTGGTGATCCAGGGGGCGGAAGAGATCGTGCGCAACTACGATGTGGACGGCATCCACCTGGACGATTACTTTTACCCCAGCACCACCTTTGACGATGGGGACACCTTCGCCCAATACGGCGGCGATTTTTCCGACATAGGCGATTGGCGGCGGGACAACGTCAACCAGCTGATCCAACAGATGGATACCCGGCTCCATGCCCTGGATACCAGCATCTCCTTTGGCGTCAGCCCGGCAGGGGTATGGGCCAACAAGAGCAGCCTGGCCGAAGGGTCGGATACCCGGGGCAACGAGACTTACTTCAGCCATTATGCAGACACCCGCAAATGGGTGAAAGAACAGTGGCTGGATTACATCTGCCCCCAGATCTACTGGTACATCGGCCACCCCGCGGCAGATTATGAGACGCTGGTGAACTGGTGGGCCGACGTGGTCCAGGGCACGGGCGTCCGTTTGTACATCGGCATGGCCGATTACCAGGCGGGCAACGAAGACCCCAGCTCCCCCTGGTATGGCACGGCGGCCATCGAACAGCAGCTGGCCCTCAACCGCAGCACGCCGGAAGTGGCGGGCGAAATGCATTTCCGCTACCGTTTCCTGGCGGAGAACCAGGCGCTGGCCGACCTGTACCGCCAGCAGTATGGGCAAAACGGCGGCGCGGAGACCCCGGAGACGCCCGAGCAGCCCGAGACTCCAGAGCAACCCGAGACACCATCGGAAGAGCCGGAAGATCCCACCGTGGAGCCCCAGCTGAACCGGGAAGAGCACCTGGCTTATATCGAGGGCGACGGCCTGTATTTCCGGCCGGGCGATCCGCTGACCCGGGCAGAAGCCGTGGCCATGCTGGCCCGCCTGAGCGTGGACAGCCAGGGCAACGACCTGTTCCAAAGCGGCCAGGACTATGCCTGCACCTTTGCCGATGTGGACCCGGACAAATGGTATGCGCCCTATGTGGGCTTTGCCCAGCAATACAACATCGTGGGCGGCTATGAAGACGGCACTTTCCGCCCGGAGCAAGGGGTGACGAGGGCAGAGCTGGTGCGCATCCTGGCCAACTACTGTGACATTTCCGGCGGCTCGCTGCAGTTCCCCGATGTGCCGGAGGGCTATTGGGCCGCAGAGGCCATTGCCTATGCCGCAGACCAGGGCTGGATCGGCGGCTATGAGGACGGCACCTTCCGGCCGGCCCAGGCCGTGACCCGGGCGGAGGCGGTCCGCATCCTCAACGGCGCTCTGGGGCGGCAGCCGGACGAAGAGGCCATTGACCAAGTGGCCAGTGTCAGCCCCTTTGCCGATGTATCCCTGGGCCACTGGGCCTACTATGAGATATTGGAAGCCAGCCAGAGCCATGATTTTATCCAAGAGGGACAGGGCGAACGCTGGACGCTGTAACAGGCGGCAAAAGACCCCGCAGGGCCGGAAGGCCGGCGGGGTCTTTTTGCGGGGCACAGGTCATGGGCAAAGGTCCCGCCGGGTCACCTGGCCCAGGGCATACAACAGCAGCAGATAAAAGCTCAGGGTGAACAGGATGCCCCCGGCCAGGCCGGGCACCAGCCGGCGGCCCACCAGGCAGGCCAGCGCCATGGAGAGGGCGGGCAGGGCCAGCCAGCGGAACCAGGGCGGGCGGAAGCGGGTGGTGCGGAACAGGCAGAGCAGGCTGAGGGAACCGTTGAGCAATTCGCTGAAAAACAGGGAGAACAGGTAGCCATAGATGCCCAGCCAGGGCAGGAACAGCTGCAAAAACACCACGCTGAGCACCGATTCCAAGATGTTGATGCCGGCCAGGGGCGTCTGCCGGTCCATGCCCTTCAAAATGGCGTCTACCATGTCATCCAGGTACATCATCACCACCAAAGGGGCCAGCAGGCGGAGGAAAGGGGCCACGGAGATATCCTGGTAGATGACAAAGCTCAATTCATCGGCATAGGTGTAGAGGATGCCGGCCACCCCCACCGAAAAGAGCAGGGAGGTCTTGAAGATCCGGCCGATCATATAGTCGATGTGGCCTTTGCGGCCCTGTACATGGTTTTCCGCGATCTCCGGGATCAGCAGGGAGCTGAACGAGGCCAGCAGGGCCGAAGGGAATTGCAGGATGGGCATGACCATCCCCCGCACAGCCCCGTATTGGGCGATGGCCAGGTCGCAGGAAAGGCCGTGCTTTTCCAGGCCGAGGGGCACCATCACCTGCTTGATGGTGTTGACCCCCGAGCGGATCAGCGAGCTGAACCCCACAGGCAGGCAGATGGACAAGATGCGCCCCATGGTGGCCGAGCTGGGGGCGCTGCCATCCGGCAGGCGGCGCAGGTCCAGCCGGTAGAGCACGAACAGGTAGAGGCAGGAGCAGACCTCCGACAGGGCGCCGCCGATGACCAGGCACAGGCAGGCGGGCTCTATGCCGGCGGGGGCCACCCAAGTGAGCAGCAAGATGGCCGTGCCCATGTGCACGAACTGCTCCAGCATTTGGGCCGAAGCGCTCTTGACCACCCGGCGCACCGCGGTGAAATAGCCGCTGATGGCAGCGGCCAACGCCATAAAGGGCAGGCTGAGGGCCAGCACCTGCAGGGGAAGCGGCGAGATCTTGCCGTGAAAGCAGGCTGTGGTGATGGCGGGCGCGCCAAAAAACAGCAGGATGCAGGCGGCCAGACTGGCCGACAGGCCGCACAGGCAGCAGCGGATCACGGCGGCCCGGGCGCCCCGGGGCGAGCCGCGCACCAGCTGGTCGGCCACCATGCGGGTGCTGGTCAGCCCCAAGCCGGCGGTGGCCATGGTGACGCCAAAGGCGTAGACGGCCATGAGCAGCTGGTAGACGCCCACCCCTTCGGCCCCCACTTTGTTGGAGATATAGACGGTAAAAGTGACCCCCACCGTGCGCAGTAGCAGGGATGTGCCGGTGAGGATCATGGTGTTGAGTAAAAATGCGCGGGCTTTTTTCATAAGCGCTGGGCCCCCGTCCCATTGAAATGCGATGCCTATTTATATGGGGCGGCCCGGGGAAATAGAAGGCGGATGGCAGGGATGACACAGGGGCAGATGAAACGGGTGGCTGCAAAATGGGGAAGGCAGCGGCTTTCAACGTGTCAAAAACTGCTTGGTGCGAGAGCGCCCTGCGGCTCTCCGCTGCTTTGCCCCTTTTTGGGGGCCGGTGGAAAGACAACTGCCCGCAGGCACAAAAAAAGACCAGACGTCTCCACAGAACGTCTGGTCTTGTCTTATTTTATGATAGGGGGATGGCCGGGCTTTCGCCGCCGGTTCAGCTCTCCGAAGGGGCGCGGCCCGCCTTGGCAGGCTGGGGCATCAAGCGCCGCAGGGATTCCACTTTGGGAAGCACTGTCAGCAGCAGGGAGCCCAGCACATAGCAGGCGGCCAGCTCGCCCAGGGCCACCGTAAAGGCGTTCCAGGCAAACAAGCCCCAGAAGCCCGGGCCAAAGCCCACTTCATACCAGGAAAACATGGCGCCCAAAATGACGCCGTTGCAGATGACAGGCGGCAGAGGGGCCAGCCAACGGTTGGGCATCTTCGATGTCCACAAAGCGGCCAGCAGCGTGGCCAGCGAACCGAACACGATATCCACCGGGCCCACCGGGCTGAGCAGGTTGGTGAGCAAGCACCCGATGAACAGGCCGGGCGTGGTAAAGGGGAACAAGAAGGGCAGCACGCACAATGCCTCGGAAAAGCGGCATTGCACCGGCCCAAAGGTCAGGCCGAAAATGTTGCCAAAATAACTGAGCACCGCATACAGGGCGGCTACCATGGCAGCCAAGGTCAGCTGCCGGACATCGAATTTGCGCATGATTGGATTTTCCTCCCATTTTTTGTTTAGAGAACAGCAGGCCACAGGCCTCTGAACGAACACGGCGCTGCCGTGCTTGGACTGGGTGTGGAAACCAGTCGAGGGCTATTCTATCATCTTCCCGCCTTTTTGTAAAGGTCTCTTTGCAAATTGGGGGTTTTTGTTTTGCCGCCGGCCTGTTATACTAGAACGAGACAAAACGGCAGAAAACGAGGAGGAGATTCCCTATGAAACAGCCCCGCAGCTATCCCCTGTGCGTCATCACGGAAAAAGGCCGGCGCGCCCTGCTCCAGGGCCACCCCTGGGTCTACGAAGCCGAAGTGCAGCGCTTAGACCCCTGTGAAAACGGCGGATTGGTGGATGTGGTCAGCGAAAAAGGCCGGTACCTGGGCACGGGCTTTGTCAGCCAAAGCTCAAAGATCCGGGTGCGGCTGCTCTCTTCCAACGCCAACGACCGGTTCGACCAGGCCTTTTGGCGCCGCCGCATCCGCTATGCCTGGGAATACCGCAAGACGGTGATGGGCCAGGACCTGGACAGCTGCCGGCTGATCTTTGGCGAGGCCGACGGCTTCCCGGGCCTGACGGTGGACAAGTTCCGGGATATTTTAGTGACCCAGACCTTATCCTATGGTATGGAGATACGGAAGGACGTGGTGTTCCCCCTGCTGCGCCAGGTGCTGGAAGAAGACGGCTGCCCGGTGCGGGGGATCTATGAGCGCAACGACGTGGCCATCCGCCAGCTGGAAGGGCTGGAGGAAAACAAGGGGTTTTACCCGCTGCCCGGCCTGGAGGCTCCCCGGCAGACCTGGACGGAGATCGAAGAGAACGGCGTGCGGTACCGGGTGGATTACGAAAACGGCCAGAAGACCGGCTTTTTTCTGGACCAGAAGTACAACCGCCTGGCCGTGGCCAAACTGGCCCGGGGCAAGCGGGTGCTGGATTGCTTTACCCACACCGGCTCTTTTGCGCTGAATGCGGCCCGGGGCGGCGCCCAGCACGTGTGCGCCGTGGACATATCGGAGCAGGCGGTGGAGCTGGCCCGGCAGAATGCCCGGCTCAACGGGCTGGAAGGGCAGATGGAGTTCCGGGCCGCCAATGTGTTTGACCTGCTGCCCCAGCTGGAGCAGGCCGGCGGCCACCCCTATGACTTCATCATTTTGGACCCGCCGGCCTTTACCAAGAGCCGCCGGACGGTGGACAGCGCCTACCGGGGGTACAAGGAGATCAACTTGAGGGCAATGAAGCTGCTGCCCCGGGGCGGCTATCTGGCCACCTGCTCCTGTTCCCACTTCATGCCCGAAGAAAAGTTCATCAAAATGCTGCGGGCCGCGGCCCAGGATGCCCAAGTGGAGCTCAAGCAGATCGAAGCCAGGCAGCAGGCGCCGGACCACCCCATCTTGTGGAACGTGCCGGAGACCAACTATTTGAAATTTTACCTGTTCCAAGTGGTGTGACCGGGGGCGGGCATCAAAAAAAGGGAGCCGTGGGCTCCCTTTTTTGACGGGAATAGGCGGTTCAGCAGCCTTTGAGCCGGTGCTCCATCAGCGCCGGTGTGACGCCGAAGATCTGCGCCAGCTGGGGGATGGTGCGGTCCGGGTATTCGGCCAGATCTTCGTCGCTGATGAGCAGCCACACAGCAAAGCGGTTGGCCTCGATCTCATACCGGTTGACGGAAAACAGCGTGCGGCTGTGCAAAAAAGGCGTGTTGGCCTTGGGGTGCAGCAGGGCGTGGCCCAGCTCGTGGGCGCAGGTGAACCGGCGCTGGCTTTCCGAAAGAGCACTGTTGATGTGGATCACCGGCTGCCGGTGGCTCCGGCTGTAATAGCCGCGGATGCTGCCCAAAGGCTCTTCGGTGATGATGATATGCTTTTGCCGGGCGATCTCAAACGGGTCCCGGGTGCCCGCCTGGCGGACTAATTTTTGGATCATGGCTTGTAACAACTGCCATCACCTCACTCTTTGCGGTACTTTTTGGGGGTGTATTTTTGCTTGGCCAGGCGCTTGGTCATCTCCAGCTGGCTTTGCAGGCTCTGGCGCAGGAGCTGGCGGGTCTCATCGTCCAATGGCTCCCCGTCGAACATCAGCGCCCCTTCGCCGCCGGCCAACTGCCCCAACAGGGAATCCAGCTGGTGGGCAATGTCCCGCTGATCTTTGGCGCTGAGGCCCGGCAGGGGGGCAGAGCCATGCCCGGTCAGGGTGTTCATATCCACCTGGAAGAGATCGGCCATGGCCTCCAGCGTCTCCAGCCCGGGCTCCCGCTGGCCTGTCTCGTACATGCTGATGGCGCTGCGGGTGAGCTGCAGCCGCCGGGCCAATTCCTGCTGGGAAAGCCCCGCCGCCTTGCGAAGCTGGACCAGCCGTTCATGCAATGCTGCCACAACGGCACCTCCTTTGTTTCTTTCTATTTCCAATTTACCACAAAACGTGTCGCAAGTCAATCAAATAAGACACAAAACGTGTTGTTGTTGGAAAAGGAGGGAAGGGGCGGGAAGAAATTGGATGATTCTATGGATAGCATAACAAAAAAGCTGTCCAATAAAACGGACAGCAGGGCGGTTTTGCGAGGGGACGGGCTGGAATGTGTCAAAATAGGGTGCGGCACAAAACGCGGCGGCGTTTTAATGTGTCACAAGGGAATATCCTATTGATATTCAAAGAGGGCGGGATTGCTCCCGCCCTCTGTTTAAACTTCCTCTTAATTGCAAAATTAGTTTAACAAGGCATTTACTAAGAAATACACAGCGAAACCTATACCACCAAACAAAAGGCAAGCAACTATAATCATCAGCGAACCTTTTTGCATCAACTTATGCTGTTCTTTCTCTTTTTCTAATTCAGCCGCACGCTCTTCTTCCGATAGGCTTTCTAGACATTTTCTTCTTTGTTCTTTCTTGTCTTGTCTAGTTTTAAAAAAACCATGTACGGAACCAACAGAATATAGGACACCATATATAATCCCAATAACAACAAGGACAGATAACACCAACATTCCAACTAGTCCGACATATGGTAGCAAAATAAAAGCTAAAAGAATCCCTGCCGCAATAATCAAAATCAAGTGCATGATTCAGCCTCCTCGCACGACCTCCGAAAAGGTGTGCTTTACAATCTGGGGTGTCCCCTTCATTTTGATGTACCTTGCAACCGCGGAGCCGCCCCGGGCAAGGACCCGGTTCCTCTTGCCAGGTGAGTTCAGATCTTCTTCCTCCCGCGGTTTCGTTGCTTTTGATTTATACTATTATATATATATATATAATGTCAAGGCGTTTCCGTAAAAAATTTCCAAACCCGCCGCAAAACACGTAGGCCCGAGGGCGGCAGAAGACTTGCCCGGAAAAACTGCGCTGTCCCAACTTGGGACACAAAAAAGGAGGCGTTCACACGGAACGCCCCCTTGGGAAGTGGTTGCGATGGCACGGAACGGCCAATTTCATCACAGCAAAAAAAGACTTGTTTTCGTGAGAAAACAAGTCTTTGGTGGAGATAAGCGGGATCGAACCGCTGACCTCTTGAATGCCATTCAAGCGCTCTCCCAGCTGAGCTATACCCCCATATAGTTGACCTCTTTGTTGGCCGCTTATTTAATATAACACAGTCCCGCGGCCTTGTCAATCATTTTTGCAGGTTTTTTTGCATCTGCAGCCCAGAAGGGGCAGGCGATTTGGGTTGCAGGCATTCCCGCCACAGGGCAGCGGGAATGCCTGCAACAGAAAAAATGACTGATGCCCCGCTATTATAGCATAGCAGAACAAAGATTGCAAAGGTTGGAGCAGAGAAATAGGATGGCCTTTCCTGGGCTGGAAAAGTCAAAATAATGTTTAAATGCCGTACAAATTTTAGACACATTTGCCAGATATACTAAGACCATCAAGAAAACCACAGGATGGCCAGGAAAGCCAGCCAATGGCTTTTACATAGAGACTAATCCACAGGAGGTGAGGCGATGTAACAAGGGAAGGTGCAGGCATTGCACGCAAAGAAAGTAAATCGGATCATCCACAAAGAGAATTCCTCTCACAAAGATAAATTCCACATAAAATCCTCAGCGCAGCCCGCTGCGCTTTACAAATGAACCATGCTGTCTGTTCGCCGGGTGGGCGGAATACCGGCCCGGCGAATGGGACAGAGCAAACAGAAGGCGTCCGCCGTGGAAGCGGGCGATTTTTTTGCGCAAAAACAGCTTTTGGGAGCGGCTGCGGCAAAGGAAACCCAAAAAATTCCCCATCTTTTCAACAACCCATCACATTTATCGTGTATACTAAAAGAAAGAAGGGAGGCGATGGCGATGGCCCGCTTGCTCATTGTAGACGATGAGATGCGCATCCGCGAGCTGATAAAAAAGTACGCCAAGTTTGAGGGCTATGAGGTGGATGAGGCCGCCGATGGGATGGAGGCCCTGGAGAAATGCCGCTCCAACGACTATGACCTGGTGATCTTAGACATCATGATGCCCGAACTGGATGGCTTTTCCGTCTGCCGGGAGCTGCGCAAGAACCGGCCGGTGCCGGTGATCATCCTGTCGGCCCGGGGGGAAGAATACGACAGGATCCACGGTTTTGAACTGGGGATCGACGATTATGTGGTCAAGCCCTTTTCGCCCCGGGAGCTGATGATGCGGGTGGCCGCGGTGCTCAAGCGGACCGGCTCCATTGGCAAGGCGGAAAAAGAAGTCTATGAGCACGACGGGCTGCGGGTGGATTTTACCGGCCGCCAAGTGGTGCTGGATGGCGAAGCCCTGAGCCTTTCGCCCAAGGAATACGACTTGCTGTTCTATCTGGTGCGCAACCGGGGGGTGGCCCTGAGCCGGGAACGGCTGATCAGCCAGGTGTGGGGGATGGATTTTTACGGCGATGACCGCACGCTGGATACCCACATCAAGCTGCTGCGCAAGCGGCTGGGCCGCCTGAGCGGCCGCATCGTCACGCTGCGCGGCGTGGGGTACCGGTTTGAAGAGTAAACGGCGTCCGCTGAGCATCAAATGGAAGTTCTTCCTTTCGCTGCTGCTGTTCGCCGGGGTCTTGCTCCTGCTGCTGTGGCTGCTGCAAGTGGTGTTTTTGGAGAGCTTTTATAAGTTCTACAAGACCAGGGAGATCCGCCGCACGGCCGAAGTGGTGGCGGAAAACATCGACGACGGCCAGATCGGCAGCCTGCTGGAGCAGATCAGCCGGCAGCAGGGCATCAGCGCAGCCATTGTGGACCCCCAGGATATGACGGTGCTCCGCCGCCAGGAGGGGCTGGGCAGAGAGGCGGATTTTGCCAGCCAAGAGCAGCTGCAGCTGTGCTATGAAAAAGCCTGGGAAAACGGGGGTACTTATCTGGCCCAAAAGCAGGGGAGCGTGCCGGGCAAAGAGCACCATTTTTCCGGCTGGGTCCCCCCGGGCCAGGGGATGCTGGAGACGATCTTGTGCGCCACACTGGTGGATTCTCAGCAGGGGGAGCGGCTGGTGGTACTGACCAGCCAGATCACGCCGGTGGGCTCCACAGTGGAAGCACTGCGGGCGGAATTGGTCTGCATCTCGGCCATCTTGCTGGTGTTTGCCCTGGTGTTGGCGCTGTGGGTCTCCCGCAAGGTGACAGGGCCCATCGTGCGCATCAACCAGGCGGCCAAAGAGCTGGGGAAGGGCCGGTTCGACGTCAATTTTGGCAGCGGCGGCTACCGGGAGATCGACGAGCTGAGCGCCACCATGACGGAAGCGGCCGAAGCCCTGGGCCGGCAGGACCATCTGCGGCGGGAGCTGCTGGCCAACGTATCCCACGACTTGCGGACGCCGCTGACCATGATCATCGGCTATGCAGAGGCCATACGGGATCTGCCTGGCGAAGATACGCCGGAAAACTTGCAAGTCATTGCCGATGAGGCCACCCGCCTGAGCGAACTGGTCACCGACCTGCTGGATCTGAGCAAGCTCCAAGCCCAGGTGGAGCCCTTGCAGCGGCAGAGGTTCTGCCTGACCGACAGCATCCAGAGCACGCTGGACCGGCTGCAAAAAATGAGCAGCATCCAGCTTTGCTTCCACTGGCAGCAGGAAGCCTGGGTCCAGGCCGATGAACTGCGGCTCTCCCAGGTGGTCTACAACCTGGTGGGCAACGCCATGGCCCACACCGGGGCCGATCGCCGGGTGGATGTGATCCAGACCGTGGGAGACGGCCGGGTGCGCATCCAGGTGCGGGATACCGGCGAAGGGATCCCGCCGGAAGAACAGGATCTGATCTGGGAGCGGTATTACAAAAACAGCAAAAACAACCACAGACCGGGCAGCGGCACCGGCTTGGGGCTGGCCATCGCCAAAGCCGTGCTGGAACAGCATGGGGCCCAATTCGGCGTGAAGAGCCGCCCCAAGCAGGGCAGCACCTTTTGGTTCGAGCTGCCCTGCGCCTAGCGGCCAAACAGGGAGGAGGCCCTTTGGCAGGGCGCCGCGGCAAGAAGGACAGAGGACATGCCGCCGGCCAAAACGGAAACCGCGCCGGCGGGGAAGAGATCTGGCCCCACGAGCTGGCCCCTTTGGGGGCCGGCTTTTTTGTTGGCGCGCCCCACCGGGCAGCGGGGGTCTGGCCGGGTCCGTGCCTTTGTTTTCATTTTTTCCAATCGCCGTCAATTGCCCTTCAAGCAGTCTTCACATAAAGCCGGTATGATGGGAAAGTATTCGACGGAAGGGAGCGATGGAATTTGACAGAAACGAGGAACCAGGCAGTGGCCGCCCCGGGAGCGGCCCTGCCGGCGGCCCGGTTCCGCCACGAGAGGAAGCACTACATCACACCGGCAGACCATGCCGCCCTGTGCCAGCGCCTGGCCCCTGTGATGGAGCGGGATCCCCACGCCGGGCCGGACGGCACCTATACGGTGCACAGCCTGTACTTCGACGATTGGCGGGACACCGCCCTGCGGGAAAAGATAGACGGCCTGCCCCGGCGGGAAAAATTCCGCATCCGCTACTACAACGGCGACTTGTCTTTCATCCGGCTGGAGAAAAAGAGCAAGGTCCGGGGCCAGGCCGCGCCGGAGGGAAGCAGCGCGCCAACAGACGGCCAGGCCGCGCTGGAGCAGCGCACTGCGCCGCCCCAAAACAGAGCGGCAGCATCCCCGGAGGGCCGGGAAGGATTCCAGCTGGCAGGGGCCACGGGTGAGGACGGGGCAAGCGCCGCTGAGACGGGCAGCCTGGCAAGCCTAGGGGTATGCGTTGCTGCTGTGGCAGGCGCCCTGGTGTTTGCCGGGCGGTACCAGCGGAAAAAGCGCTAGCATCACCCCTGGGTTTTGGCCGCCCTGGGCCGCCTGCCATAGAACAGGGCACCTGCCAGGGCGGTCAAGCATTCGGTGAGGGGCACGGCCAGCCAAACGCCGGTCATGCCGCCCTGGGCCGCCAGGGCAAAGGCTAGGGGCAGCACCAGCACCAGGCCGCGGAGCAGGGAGATCACCTGGGCGGGCAGGGCTTGCTCCACCGAAGAGAACCACATGGACAAGATGATATTGGCCCCCATAAAAGGCGCTGCGAGAAAATAGAGGCGCAGGCCCTGCGCGGCGATCTGCTGCAAAGTCTGGCTGTTTTGGCTGTTGAAGACTTGGGCAATGGGGCCGGCAAAACAGAAGATCACCCCATACAGCGCCAGGGAGAGCAGGGCCATGGAAGCCAGGCCATAGGCCAGCAGCCGTTCCGCCTGCTGCCGCTGCCCCTGGCCGTGCTCCCGGCTGGCCAAAGGCTGTATGCCCTGGGCGATGCCGGTGTATACAGAGCTGATGACCAAAGACAGGTTGGCCACGACGCCATAGGCCGCCACGCCGATGTTGCCCGTCAGGCCCAGGATGATGCGGTTGAAGGCGATCATCACCACGCCGGAGGAGAGCTGGGCCAGCAGGGAGGGGATGCCCAAAGACAGGCTGGAAGCGGCGGGACGGAGCACCGGCCCCGGGGAGACCAGGTGGAACCCACGGCTGGGACGCAGCCAGTGGGGGAGCAAAAACAAGATGCCGATGAGGGGGGAGAGCCCGGTGGCGAACACCGCGCCAAAGATCCCCATATCCAGCGGAAAGATGAAGAGATAATCCAGCACCACGTTGGCAAAACTGCTGCCAATGGTGGACACCATGGCAAGGTGGGGGTCGCCGTCGTTGCGGACGAAGCAGACCAGCACATCGTAGAGCAAAAAGGCAGGGGAGAACAGGAGCATCACCTGCAGATAAGTCCGCGACATGGAAAAAATGGCCGCATCCGCCCCCAGCAGGCGGGTGAGGGCCGAGGCGCCGAACAGCCCGGCTGCCAGGAATAGGCCAGCGGCCAGGGCGGCCAGCAGCAGGGCGATGGTGAATATCCGGTCGGCATTTTCATGGCTCCCCTGACTCTTCCAAATGGCAAATTTGGTGGCGCCGCCCATGCCCAGCATCAACCCTACGCCGTGGATGAAATTGTAGGCCGGGATGGCCAGGTTCAGCGCCGCCAAACCCTGGGCGCCCAGGCCTTGGGCTACAAAAAAGGTGTCGGCCAAAATATAGCAGGATGTGGCCAACATGCCCCCTACGCTCAGCAGGGCAAATTTCAGGTATTCATGGAATAGGGATTTCGTTTTCATTGGATTCCTCCTTTTCAATGCAAAAAGAAAAGCGCTGAAGCTTGTATCTGCGAAGCCTATCGATACAAGTTCCAACGCTTTGTTTTACCCGGCGGCAAAACTCCTATATTTGATTGAGCCTAGTTTAACAAAAAAAGCCAAGACCGTCAAGGTTTTTTTGCAAAATGTAAAATTCCAGCGGACAGCGGCAAAAAACAGTTGACAGGGTGAAAGAGATGTGGTATAGTAAACAAGCAGTCGGGAAAAACGACAAAATATGGGGGTATAGCTCAGCTGGGAGAGCGCTTGAATGGCATTCAAGAGGTCAGCGGTTCGATCCCGCTTATCTCCACCAAAGGCTTGTTTTTGTGAGAAAACAAGCCTTTTCTTTTTGCGTTGAAATTGGCATATCTGTGCCATCTCAATCACTCCCCAGGGGGCGTTCCGTGTGAACGCCCCCTTTTTTGTGTCCCAAGTTGGGACGGATTTTAGAAGTAATTTTACAGTTGTACGAGCTATGACATGGGACAGATAGAAATTATGACTCGTGCCATCTTCATTTTTTAAAGTCGTAATATAAAGTAACGCATAGCATTTTTCGGAGGGGGTAATGTACTCGTCCTTTTGCTTGTCAAGTTTTCCATCCATAATCTGAACTGCCAATTTGTGTCCAGTAAGCGCATCAGAGATTGAATCTTCGTATGGAGAATTATTTATTATGTCTATCTGTAGTGTGATGGAAGAGTAGCCTGTCCATTCTTTAGGCGAAAAAAAAGAGAGAGTTTAATTGTTCAGAATATGTCCACACAGTCAGATTGTTTTGCCGCATAGCAGTGCCTCCTCAACGGTGGGGATATTGAAAAGGTTAAGAAAATCGCCAATTTAGTTATACCTAAAAGAAAAGAATTCTCAACACATAAGAGCCAACTTCCGGCTCTTTTTCATGCCCAAAGGAGGTGACAACATGGGCCAGACAGTTTCATTCGACCATTTCTACGGCGGTCAGCCGGATGCTTTCAGTTATTACCGCATCCTCCGGTTGCTGATTACCAGCCAGCAATTCAAGGGGCTGTCCAGGGCACGCAAAATGCTCAGCGAACTGGATCGATAGGCAGGTGAGAAGTGGGAATTGCTTTTCCGGCCGGAACCACATATAATGGCATTTAGACTTTGGATTGTGAGGTTCCAGCCATGGGGAGAGCATCTACGAAAGAGAATAAGAACATCTATCAGAAGACCAGGGAGGCCCTGCGCCTGACCCGGGAGACCGCCGGCGAGCTGCTGGAGACGATCCCGCCGGAGCGTATCGAGAAGATCGAGAATGAACGGTCTCTGCCACATCCGGATGAAGTTCTGACGATGGCGGAGAAGTATAAGCAGCCGGACCTATGTAACTACTATTGCGCCAACCAGTGCCCCATTGGGCAGGAGTATGTGCCGGAGGTGAAGATCAAGGACCTCTCCCAGATCATCTTGGAGATGCTGGCATCCCTCAACTCCATGAACCGGCGTAAGGAGCGCCTGATCGAGATCACAGTCGACGGCGCCATCAGTGATGACGAGTTGGAGGACTTCATCCGCATCCGGGAGGAACTGGAGCGCATCTCCATCGCGGTGGAGACGCTGCAGCTGTGGTCGGAGCGGATGCTGGCCACAGGGGCCATCAATGCCGAGCAGTATGAGGCCTATGAGCGGCGCCGGGCGGCGAAGGATTGACCGCGGTATTTTTTCGCAGAAGTGGAAATAGGGGGCTTTAATTTGCTGCTCCGATGATGGAGACCGCAGGGACTTGATGGTAGAATAGGATCAGGCAGAGAGAGCAGATGCTCCTGTGAAGTTTCGGCAGGGAGGTGACAGCGATGGCTCCAAAAACGAGACTCCTGGCGATCCGCCTGATGGATGATCTGCGGAAAAATCCCGCTTATGCCCAAGCCCTGGGCGTCCAGATGACATTAAAGAGATCTGCCTGAAGGGGCGGACTCCCGTTTTCCATCCGGCGGCTGAGGGTTTCACAGCTGGGTGCAGCCCTCTCTTTCGGAAAAATGCGTGGAATGGATTGTGCCTTAGGAAGGAAGAGGGACGATAAAAGATGAACTATTATGACCAGCAGCTGAAGGAACTGTTCGCCCAGTGCGCCCGCAAACGGAAACTGGAGGCTTCGGCCGCTGAGCTGCGGCGCCAGCGGGATACCTACGCCACAAGAGTGGAGGAACTGGAACAGGCCATGCAGGAGGAGCAGGCGGATGTGGACCGGCTGGAGGGCCGGAGCCTGGCTGCCTTCTTCTACAATGTTGTAGGAAAGATGGACGAGAAACTGACGAAGGAACGGCAGGAGGCTTATGCCGCCCGGGTGAAGTATGACGCGGCGGCCCGGGAGCTTGCCGGGGCAGAGGAGGACCTGTGCAGGTGTCAGGCGGAACTGGATACTCTGGGCGACTGTGAAGTCCGGTACGCCGCGCTGCTCCGGGAAAAGACCCAAGCGGTTAAGGCGGCCGGCGGCGCAGTGGCCGAGCAGATCCTCGCTTTGGAAGAGCGCTCTGCCTATCTGGAGAGCCAGGAGCGGGAACTGCGGGAGGCGTCCGCCGCCGGGCAGAACGCCCTGTCGACGGCCGAGCAGATCCTGGAGAGTTTGAATAGTGCGGAAAACTGGGGCACTTGGGACCTGGTGGGCGGCGGGCTGATGGCCGACCTGGCCAAGCACAGCCGCCTGGATGATGCCCAGGAGTCCGTGGAGTACCTGCAGTCGCAGCTGCGTGCCTTCCGAACGGAGCTGGCCGACGTGACCATCAGCGCCGATTTCCAGGTCAATATCGATGGTTTCCTCCGGGTGGCCGATTATATCTTTGACGGCATCTTCGCCGACTGGGCGGTTCTGGATCAGATCAACCGGTCTCAGGCGCAGGTGGAGGACACAAGAGATCAAATCAGCGGCGTCTTGCACCACCTGCATCAGATGACAGACCAGGCGGAGGAAG
>CAJFRA010000046.1 GCA_904419295.1 Candidatus Pseudobutyricicoccus lothianensis | reverse complement strand
TAGGTTGGCAAAACACACGCCATTTATCCCTTAAGTCGGTGCGATCCGCCACATGATGGGGCAAAAGGTCCGCTACGATAGTGTAGCATTTTCAATGCAGCGGGAAGCGTAGGTGGCCAGGCGCGCCCCTTTTTCCGGGTTGAAGGAGGAGATGGCTTTGATCAGGCCGAACGTGCCGATGGAGATCAGGTCATCTTGATCCTCCCGGGAGGCATAATATTTTTTGATCACATGGGCCACCAGGCGCAGATTGTGCTCGATGAGCAGGTTGCGGGCCTGGATATCGCCGGCTGCCGATTTCAGCAGCGCCTCCCGTTCTTCCTCTGCGGAAAGCGGGCGGGGGAAGGAGCCGCTGGCCGGCGAGACCCGCAGCATCAAATACATGGTATTCAGAAACAAAAATGCAGCAGCTGGTAAAAACATGGTGGGCGCCTCCATTCCAAAATTCCGTATTAGCACAATATTCCGTCGGGCCTTGTCTGTTGCAAGTCCTCCGGATAAAAATTCGGTGACCACCGTCGCTTTGCCGGGATTTTAGCCTGTTTCCGGCTCGAGACGCAATACTTGACGGCTGTGGAACCGGCTGCTATAATAAAAAAGTAATCTCTGCCAGAAGGCGGAAACTTGGCCCCTAATAAGGGAAAATAGCTGGAAATGTGAGAAAAGACAACGGATGCCACGAAGGCATCTGCCATTTGCGCAGGCAAATGTGCGGATGCGCGGGGCATTTTTTTATTGTGCAAAAAAGCCCGCGCCCACAGATCTGGCGCCCGATAAAAGGGAAAATTGATTTGTGAGGGATCGATCATGCAAAACACGAGAAGAAAAGAAACGTTCCGACTGGTATTGGCAGCCATGTTTGCCGCCTTTGGCGTGCTGCTGCCCTCTGTATTCCACATGTTCAATATGGGCGGCCCCATCTTTTTGCCCATGCACATCCCCGTGCTGTTGTGCGGTCTGGTCTGCGGCTGGAAGTATGGCCTGCTGGTGGGGCTGATCGTGCCGTTCCTCTCCAGCTTCACCGGGATGCCGGTACTGTATCCCACCGGTGTTGTGATGATGTTGGAGCTGGCCACCTATGGCTGCGTCATCGGTTTGGTCTCCCAAAAACAAAATACCCTCCTTTCGTTGGTGACCGCCATGCTGTGCGGCCGTCTGGTCTCCGGCCTGGCCAATGTGGTGCTGCTGGGGGTGGGCAACTACGGCATCCAAGCTTTCGTCACAGCCTCCTTTGTCACGGCGCTGCCCGGCATCGTGATACAGCTGGTGCTGATCCCGGCTGTGATGCTGTTGCTCAAGCGCACCCATGTGATGGAAAGATTGGAAGGCTGAGCCCATGGAAGAGGTCCTCTTGGAGCACAGCAGCCGGTACCCTGCAATGGCGCTGCAGGATTATGTCAAACTGCTGTATCAAAGCGAATTCGCCGGCGGCCATTTGATCGAAGACCCGGCGAAAAGTTTGGCTTGGCTGCGAAAAGAACGGGCTGATACGCCCGATCGGGCGCAGCCAAAGTGGGAGGCCATCGGCGGCGGTTTGGCCCGGCTGCACATCGGCGCGCTGCCTCCGGATACTGTTTGGGAGGCGGTGAACCGGCTGTTCGTCTGGACAGCCGCCCAAAACAAGGGCAGCCGCCAGGGGCTGGAACACAAACTGCAGCTGTTCCAGGCGATGTGTGAAAAGAAAGCCCTGCCGGTGGAAGCCGGACAGTGTCAGGCATTTTTAGAGCAGTACCGGGCCCAAGGGTATCCGGTCATTCATCACAGCCAGGCCTTTCGCCAGACCTACGCTCCCCACTACCGGGTAGTGAGTCAAGAAGGGGAAGGCCTTTTGCCGGTCATGGCCCTGGTGGAACATGTGATGCAGCGCCAACCGCGGCCGGTGATCGCCCTGGATGGATGCAGCGGCAGCGGCAAGAGCACCTTGGCCGAAAGGCTTCAGCAGATCTACGGCTGCGGCGTTGTACATATGGACGACTTCTTTTTGCAGCCCAGCCAACGCCGCCCCCAGCGGTTGGCAGAAGTGGGAGGCAACATTGACTACGAACGGTTTCAAGAGGAAGTGCTGCCCCACCTGATCAGGCGGGAGGATCTCACATACCGCCGGTTTGATTGCCACAGCATGGCATTGGCAGAACAGCGGGCCTGCCGTGCCGCCCCTTTTGTGTTGGTGGAAGGGGTCTATGCCATGCACCCACGGTTCCGCAGGGCCTACGATGCCGCCATTTTCCTTCGAGTCCCCAAAGAGGAACAGCTGCGCCGCATCGGAGAGCGAAGCGGGCCGCTGCTGGAGCGGTTCCAAAGGGAATGGATCCCCTTGGAGGAGCGGTATTTTGCAGGATGCCAAGTGGAAGCGGCCTGCGACCTGGTGCTGGACAGCTGAGATGGAACAAGCAAAAGGCTCATCCCTCAAACAGAGAGGGATGAGCCTTTTGAAATGGATCACAAGGGATCGCGTTATTTGGCAGCCTTTACATGGGCTGCTACTTTTTTATCTTCCCGGCGGATGTGGGTGATCAATATGCTGACCACTTGGTTGAGCTTGTTGAGAGCCGTCAATGTGGGGCCTTCATTCGCCAGTTCCTGGGCAGCCTGGGCGATGGTGCGTTTGTATCCATCGTGGAATTGCTTGTGGGCTGGGTAGTCGGGGTATTTGCTGCGCATCTGCAGCTGCTCTTCGTCGCCAAAGTGTTTGCCTACATAATCGGTGAGAAAGCGGGCGGTGGACATGATTTGATCCCGCCCTTTGCCTTGGGCGCATGCATCCATCAAATTGTTGATCGCAGCAAACAACTGCCGGTGTTCGCTGTCGATCAGCGCATTGCCCGTTTCCAGATCCTTTGTCAGCTCGTATTTCATTGCCATTGCACGTTCCTCCCTCAAATTTTGATCAGTAAATGTACACCATTTAAGTTTACTTTTATCATAATACACAGTGGCAGCAAAAGCAAGGGGATAACAAGAAAAAATAAAATAATATTTGAATTATCGTTGCAAATCAAAGCGCAAAATATTCGGCGTAGATCTGTTCATAGCGGGCAGAGGCTTCGGCACTGGCCCGGCGGATGGCGTCGTACACCAGCCAGCGTTCCCGCTTCAAGATGCCGACTACAAAGGGGCAAAGCTTGCCTTGGCAGCACAGATCGTCCAAGATGCGCAGCACCTCATTCAAGGGGAAAGCTGCCTTATAGCTGCGCTCTTCGGAAAGGGCGCTGACGATATCGGCCACTGCCACGATGCGCTGGGGAAGGGTGAGCTGTTCCGCCGTGAGCCCGCGGGGATACCCTTTGCCGTCCAAGGTCTCGTGGTGGCGTATGGCAATTTGCAGCACTTCGTCGCTGACACGCCCTGTCAGAATTTCTTCGGTGACCGTCACGTGGGAACGCATGATATCCCAGTCCTTGCCGTGGAGCTTGCCGGAAGATTCCAAAATAGAAGTGGGAATGGAGATCTTGCCAAGGTCATGGAGCATGGCGCCGATGTGCAGAGACTGGCAGGCAGAGGCATCCAATCCGCATAAGGAAGCCAGCAGATCGCTGGCGTGTACCATGATGGCGCAGTGCAGAGCGGTATAGTGGCTGCGGAAGTCGATGGAGCTGACCAGGGTTTGCAGCAGGGCTTCCTGTTCCCTCGGGGTCAAGACCATTTGGCATAGGTGGTGCAGCAAGGCATCGTGGTATTGGCCTTGGAGCAGCGGCTGAAAATAATCCGGCCGTTCCAGCAGCTGGGATACCGCTTCCACCGCCATGGGGTCGTACCGTGCCGGGGACAGCTGTTTCAGAAAATCCTGAAGGGCGGATGCAGTGGAGCGGGGATGGTTGATGCGGTATAAGTCGACGGAATCCAATACCTGTAAACAGCCGGCCACCCATTGCAAACGGACATCCAGCATCGAATCCTGAATCTGCTGCCGGGTGGAGTGATGGAAGCGCACGATGGGGGCATAGCCGGGGAAGGGGCTGAAATGCTTGAGGAATGCATAACCATACCGGGCGTGTGAAAACCCATCGGCCTGCTCCAACCACAGGAGGTCCTCAATGTTGGTGGTGTGCTGAAAACTGCCGATGTCGTGGAGCAAGGATGTCAGCGTGATCTTACAGACTTCCTCGTAGGGGAAACGGGGATCCTGCTCCAGCAGATGCAGCATGCCAAAAGCCACCCGCTCCCCATGGCCGGTCAAGCGCACATCCAAACGGTTGAGGGTCTGAATGATGATATCCAACATATGCTCAAAGGAAAGCTGTTCCATGACTGTATCCGCCTGTCTCCATTTTTTCCGTTTTCGCTTCTCATTATAGCAGTTTTCCCCATGGTTTGCAAAGCGCGCCAAAGGCAGGCGCAGGCAATGGGCCGAGGGGGATATGGAGCAGGCAAAAGCCGGGGTTTTTTACATACCACAGAACTACAAAGTATGCTATACTAACAGCAGAGTAGGCAGATGTGCCAAAAGATCTGCCGGACAGCCCGGCCGAGCCGGGGAAAGGAGCGAAAAATGAACAGAGCGACAGAAGAGGGCCGCGCCGGTTTTGAAACGCTGGTGGGCCAGATCATGGAACATTATGATGCCGCCGGCATGGCGGTTGCTGTTATCGATGACAAAGAGACATTGTACCAGCAGTTTTTCGGGTACCGGGATGTGGAAGAGCAGGTGGAGCTCAATGAAAACACCATTATGGGCATGGCTTCCATCTCCAAATCCTTTACGGCTTTGGCCATCATGCAGCTGGCAGAAAAGGGCGTCATCGATCTGGATGCGCCGTTGACCAGATACCTGCCGGAATTCCGCAATGCCCATCAGCCCCAGCAAGTCAAAGTTTATCACCTGCTCAGCCACGCCGGAGGCTTTTTGCCCCAGCGGCGCATGCTGGTGGAAGAAGTGGCCAGGGAACTGGACATTTGGCAGGAGGGCAAGGTGGAGCTCGGCCCCCATGCAGGGCTGGCCCAGCGGGGCACGGAACTGGTGTGCCAGCGGCTGGATGCCCAGACGAGACATACCGGAAAGCCGGGCGAGTACATGAGCTACAGCAACGACAGCTATGGCCTTTTGTCGGAGATCATCCGGCGGTACGGCGGGGAAGATTCCTTTGCCGATTATGTGGAAAAACACATCTTCCGGCCGCTGGAGATGCACCGCAGCACGGCGCTGTTCATCCAGCCTGCCCAGGACCCCAACTGCACCAAACTTTATTACCACAGAGAGGGCAAACGCCAGTGGTGCCGGGATTTCTACGACAACGCCTTTGTGCTCATGGGGGGCGGCGCTGTCAAATCCACCCTGGCAGATATGAAACAGTACCTGCGTATGTACCTGCGGGGCGGCGTGGGACCCCGGGGCAACCGGGTGCTCAGCGAATACGGCATCCGCGAAATGGGCAAACCGCGCCAGCAGTACCGGTTCCAGGAGCAGTACGGCTATGGCCTTTCGGTGCAGCAGCTGGATGAGATCACCGTCATCGGCCACGGTGGCAGCATGACGGGCATTTCCACTTTCTTCGCTTGGTCGCCTCAGCTGGGCGTGGGCGTTGTGGTGCTGTGCAACACCACCGGCGTGCCGGCATCCCTGGTGGCGGAAGAGGCGCTGCGCTGGTTCAACGGCAAGCCGGTGCCCACGCCACGCACCCAGTGGCAGGATGCCCGTTGGAGCGACAGCCAGATCCAGGCGGCCTGCGGCATGTACCATTCCGACGAGGGGGCGGACATCGAACTGTTTGACGATGGCGGCAAGATCGGGCTGCGGCTGGCAGGCCAGCCCAAAAGCTGCATCGCCGTTTACAACGACACCATTTTGATCCCCGAAGCCTTTGAAGACAAGGATGTGCTGCTGCTGGCCGATGAATCCCGGGGCGTGTGGGGGCTGCGCTACGGCGGGCGCATCTTGAGCCGAGTATAGCAAAGCGCTGGAATCTGTCCCTGTTTTTGGTGCCTGCCCTTGTGTTTTGCTTTACAAGAATGTATAATGAATCCAAAAGGCATGATAAAAATCATCCGAAAATTGTGAAGGAGGACTACTCTCATGCAAAAGATCTCCATTGAGGATTTTGCCAGTGTCAAAATGCTCTCCCAACTGCAATGTTCCCCCAACGGCCAGAAAGTGGCCTTTGTGGTGAGCCAGGCCAAAGTCAAGGAGAACAAATACGTCTCCACCATCCACTTGCTGGAAGACGGCAAAGTGCGCAAACTGACAGGCGGCGGCGCAGAGCGCACACTGACCTGGCTGGACGATGAGACCATTTTGTTCCCCGGCGACCGCACCGGCAAATATAAGGAAAAGGCCAAAGAGGGCCTCCACTACACCGTGTTCAACAAGATCGCTGTGGACGGCGGCGAGGCCGAAGAATATTTTGCCCTGCCCTTCCCAGCCAGCAACCTGATCCCCCTGGAAAACGGTGAGTTTTTGTGCATCGGCACATACGACCACTATGCCATCACAGCAGAAGGGCTGGAAGGCAAAGAACGGGAAGAGGCGCTGGCCAAGATCCAGGAGGAAAAGGACTACGAGATCTTTGACGAGTTGCCCTTCTGGTTCAACGGCAAGGGCATCGTGAACAAAAAGCGCGGCCGCGTCTATCGCTGCAACATCCAGACAGGCGAAAACAAGGCGATCACTCCGGAATTCATGCAGGTACAGGGCCTCAAAGTCAGCAAAGAGCTGGGGCTGGCCCTGTATTACGGCAGCGAATACCAGTGGATGGATGAGCAGAAGAGCCGCCTGTTCGTCTATGACCTGAAGACCGGCGAGAGCCGCGAAATGGACCTGGGCGGCAAATACCGGGTGTCTGCCGCCGCCTTTGTGGGGGATCACATGGTGATCGCCGCCACCACCGGCGAAAAGTACGGCTCCAGCGAAAACCCCATCTTCTTCCATGTGGATGTACATTCGGGCAAGATGACCCAGCTGGCGGATCTGGACACCAGCTTGGGCTCCAGCGTGGGCAGCGACTGCCGCTACGGTGGCGGCACCTCGGTCAAGGGCTGCTGCGACGGCCTGTATTACCTGGAGACCGTGGGCTTCAACTCCTATCTGATGAAGTTGGATGACGCGGGCAAGGCCAGCCGCATCACGCCGGAGATCCACGGCAGCGTGGATGGCTTTGACCGGGCAGGCGACACCTTCTACTATGTGGGCATGCGGGAAAACGGCCTGCAGGAGATCTATTGCTGCAAGGCGGGCGAAAGCGAGACCCGGCTGACCCATTTCAACGATGAATTCCTGGCCACCCACAGCGTGGTGCAGCCCAAATACATGAGCTTTGTGGACAAAGACGGCGTGGAGATCGACGGCTGGGTGCTGGAGCCCGTGGGCTATGATCCCAACCAGAAGTATCCCGGCATCCTCAACGTACACGGCGGCCCCAAGGCTGTCTATGGCGAGACCTTCTTCCACGAAATGCAGTTCTGGGTCAACGAAGGTTATTTCGTCTTCTATTGCAATCCCCGGGGCGGCGACGGCAAAGGCAACGAGTTTGCCGACATCCGCGGCGAGCACTATGGCGTGTGGGATTACAACGACCTGATGGAGTTCACCGACAAAGTGCTGGAAAAATATCCGCAGATCGATGTGAAGCGCATCGGCATGGCCGGCGGCAGCTACGGCGGCTTTATGGCCAACTGGATCGTGGGCCACACCGACCGCTTTGCGGCCGTGGCTTCGCAGCGCTCCATCTCCAACTACCTGAGCAAGTGCCTGACCACCGACATCGGCTATTACCACAACTTGTCCGCCATGATGGCCGACCCCTGGACCAACATGGACCGCATGTGGAACAACTCCCCGCTGAAGTATGCGGATAAGGCCAAGACCCCCACGCTGTTCATCCAGTCGGATGAAGACTACCGCTGCTGGATGGCCGATGCCATTCAGATGATGACCGCCCTGCGCATGCACGGCGTGGACACCCGCCTGTGCCTGTTCCACGGCGAGAACCACGAGCTTTCCCGCTCGGGCAAACCCAAGCACCGCATCCGCCGCCTGCGGGAGATCACCAACTGGTTCGACCACTACATGAAATAAGGCCATGGAGATCACGACAAGGCCCTTCCACAGGGAAGATATGGCCCGCTGCTTGGAGATCGAAGCCGCCACAGCGCCTACCAACCGGTATCTGGCCGATGTGGCCGACGAATTCACCACCACCCGGGGCGAACTGACCCTGGGGGTGGTGGATGGCGTGGTGGCCGGCTTTGGCAAGCTGACGGTGTTGTTTGACGGTTCCGCCTGGCTGGAATTGCTGCGGGTCCATCCGGATTACCAGCGTCAGGGCGTGGGGAACCACATTTATGGCCGGTATCTGGAGCAGATCCGCGCCTTTGGCTGCCATCAGGCGGCCATGTACACCGGCGTGCGCAACGTGGCCTCCGCCGCCCTGGCAGAGAAGAACGGCCTGCACCGGGGAGCCGTGCTCCGGGGCATGAGCCTGGAGGTGGCCAATGCACCCCAGCTGGAAGGCGGCCCCATGGAGTTGGCCGGCACCGGGGAAGAGGTGGCCCGCCTGCTGGAGCCGCTGGAAGAACAGCTGGGTGGCCGGCTGAACATCAACCATACATTTTACGCCATGAACCGCGCCACCTACGGCGGCTTTGCCGCCCGGGGCTGGGTATATCACAGCCCTGACGCCCTGCTGGTGATGGGCGCCCGGTTCCAACCCAAAAAGGCCCTGTACATCGCCGCGCTCCAAGGCGACCGGGAACAGGGGCTGGCTTGGGCGCTGGCAGAAGCCAGACGGCGGGGCGTGCCCCGCATCACCGCCCATTTTCCGGTGGAAGACAGCCAGAGCCAGGCCTTTTACCAGGCCCATGGTTTTGCAGTGGACCCATCGGACGATGTGGTGATGGAAGGCGCGTTTTAAGAGAACAGAGGGATCGTGGCGGCGGCTCGCCTTTTGCTGGCGGGCCGCCGCTTCTGGGAGAGGAGAGCACAATGGAAAAGATATTGGATACCGATTTGCAGCATTACCGGTTCCTGTCGGCCCTGGAGCTGCTGCCCGGCGGCAAACAGGCGGTCTTGGTGTGCAGCATGGCAGATATGGAGCAAAACAATTACCGCTCCGACCTGCACCTGCTGGATGTAGCCACCGGTAAAACGAAAGCGCTGACCACCCGGGGCGACGCCCGCAGCTTTGCGCCCTATGGCAGCCAGTCCGTGATCTTTCCGGCCATCCGGGAAGAGGGGGACCGGCAAAAGATCGCCCAGGGAGATCTGCTGACGGTCTTTTACCAGATCCCCTTTGACGGCGGCGAGGCGAAAGAGGCGTTCCGCCTGCCGCTGGCCGGGGCTTCTGCCCACAAGATCGGCGAAGACCGCTATTTGATCACAGCGGTCCACGACAACGCCCGGCCGGATTTCGCCTCTATGAAAGGGGAAGCCAGGGAGAAGGCCTGGCAGCAGTACCAGGAGGAAAAGGACTACCAGGTGTGCGACGAAGCGCCTTTCTGGGCCAATGGCCGGGGGTTCACCAACAAAAAGCGGAACCGGCTGTGGCTCTACGACGCCAAGAAAAAGAAGCTGACCCCTGTGACCGAGCCCATGTTTGAAACAAGGGCCTGGGCGGTCTCGCCCTGCGGCAAACAGCTGGCCTATGCCGGCGCTTTGGTGGATGGCAAGCTGAACATGTACAGCGGCATCTATGTTTATGACATAGAGACAGGCGATACCCGGCAGTTGTTCGCGCCGGACCGGTACAGCAGTGTTTACGCCATGACTTATCTGGGCGATCAGATCATCTTCTGCGCCGAAGAGCATGGGCCGGATTGGATGCGTTTTGGCGGCACCAACTTGTATTCCGTAGACCCGGCCAGCGGCCAGGTGAAAATGGAAGTGCCGGTGGCGGAAAGCCAGGATTTCGGCGGCAACCCGGGCAGCGACTGCCGGTATGGCGGCGGCATCAAGATGAAAGCAGTGGGCGATGCGCTGTATTATGTGAGCAATTATGCCCACGACAGCGCCATCAATGTGTGGCGGCCGGGCCAGCCGGCCCAGCGCCTCACAGGCGAAGACTGCAGCGTCGACTTTTTCGATCTGCGAGATGGCACGGCGCTGACAGTGGGCTTTGCCGGCAACGACTTGCAAGAGGTCTACAAGCTGGATTTGGAGAGCGGACGGCAGAAAAAGCTGACCAAATACAATGCCGCAGCCTTGAAAAACAAATATGTGGCCACGCCGGAGCCTGTTTCCTTTGTGAACAAAGAGGGCAACACCATTGAGGGCTGGGTGCTCAAACCCATGGACTACGACCCGGCAAAAAAATGGCCTGCGGCGCTGGATATCCACGGCGGTCCCCGGGCTACCTTCGGCACCTGCTTCTTCCACCAAATGCAGACCATGGCTTCTGACGGCTGCTTTGTCATGTTCTGCAACCCCACCGGATCCGGCGGGCGGGGCGACGCCTTTGCCGACATCAGCGGCCGGTATGGTACCATTGATTACGAAGATCTGATGCAGTTTGTGGATGTGGTTCTGGAAAAATACCCGGCCATCGACCCGAAGCGCCTGGGCGTGCTGGGCGGCAGCTATGGCGGTTTCATGTGCAACTGGATCATCGGCCACAACCAACGGTTTGCGGCAGCGGCTTCCCAGCGTTCCATCGCCAGCTGGATCACCCTGTTTGGCACCTGTGACATCGGCCTGAGCTTTGATCTGCGGGAAGTACAGGCCACACCCTTTACCGATATGTATAAGATGTGGGACCAATCGCCCATGAAGTTTGCCAACCGGGCCAAGACCCCCACGCTGTTTATCAACAGCACAGAGGACTACCGCTGCTGGATGCCGGAGGGTATTTCGATGTTCACCGCACTGCAGCTCAACAATGTGCCCACCCGCATGTGCATCTTCAAAGGGGAAAACCACGAGCTTTCCCGCTCAGGCAAGCCCCGCCACCGGGTGCGCCGCCTGCGGGAGATCCGCCAGTGGCTCTATCATTACATAATGGAATGAGGGGCCCGGGCAGCCGCCGTTGGGCAAATTCCAGGCGGGCTATTGACAGATAAAGCGGGAAATGGCATAATACAGACACAGCTGTGGGACTTTCCCGCCCATGGCAGAGCACCGGCGCGGTGGATGCGCTGGGGTGCAGACAATTCAATATCGCGTGAGGGAGTAGTTTGCGCGGTATAGCCGCGTGGAAAGTCAACACAATGACCCGCAAGGGTCTGGCTTGCCTTAATGAACAAGACTCATGCACAGCGGAGCCGGGGGGCTTTGCTGCGCATGAGTTTTTTTATGCCGCGGCTGTTCCAAAGCGCACAGGAGGAGAAAGAAAAAATGGGGATTTTCACTTTGATCATGCTGGCCCTGGGGCTGGCGATGGACGCGACAGCCGTTTCGGTTTCCAACGGCATCTGTTACCAAAAGGCCGGAGGCAAACAGGTGGTGACTTATGCCTTTTTGTTCGGCTTGTTCCAAATGGGGATGCCTCTGATCGGCTATGCCGCAGGCCGGGCCTTCAGCGACACCATTTCCTATTTGGATCATTGGGTGGCTTTGGTGCTGCTGGGATTCATCGGCGGAAAAATGATTTGGGAATCCATCAAGGAAATGCGGGAAGGGGACAGCTGCCCGGTGGAAAAGCAGCTGACGCTGCGCATGATGCTCATGCAGGCCGTGGCCACCAGCATTGATGCACTGGCCGTGGGCGTGGGGTTCGCTGTGATGAAGGTCAATATCTGGGCTGCCACTGCCTCCATCGGCATTATTACGTTTGGCTGCAGCTTGGCCGGCACCTGGCTGGGGCGTAAATTCGGCATGATCCTGGGCCGGTGCGCCGAAATCTTCGGCGGCGGCATCCTGGTCATCATCGGCTTGAAAATTTTCATAGAGCACATGTTTTTCTCCTAACCAGCGTGCCGCTGGCCCCGTGACGTGGGAGGCTTGCGGCAGCGGAGGTGGAGCAAAGGAAGCGGCCAGCCGACCGGAAGCAGCCCGATACGGCCGCCGGCCCGCGCCGGCCCCGTAACGTGGGAGGCTTGCGGCAGCGGAGGTGGAGCAAAGGAAGCGGCCAGCCGACCGGAAGTAACCCGATATGGCCGCCGGCCCGTGCCGGCCCCGTGACGTGGGAGGCTTGCGGCAGCGGAGGTACAGCAAAGGAAGCGGCCAGCCGACCGGAAGCAGTCCGATATGGCCGCCGGCCCGTGCCGGCCCCGTGACATGGGAGGCTTGCGGAAGCAGAGGTGGAGCAAAGGAAGCGGCCAGCCAACCGGAAGCAGTCCGATACGGCTGCCGGCCCAGCGTGCCGCTGGACCCATGACATGGGAGGCTTGCGGCAGCGGAGGTACAGCAAAGGAAGCGGCCAGCCGACCGGAAGTAACCCGATACGGCCGCCGGCCCAGCGTGCCGCCGGCCCCGTGACGTGGGAGGCTTGCGGAGGCGGAGCAAAGGAAGCGGCCAGCCGGCCGGAAGCAGCCCGATACGGCAGCCGGCCCCGTGCCGGCTGCACGATTTTTGAGGCAAAATCTTTGCCACTTTGTCGATAGCAGCGGGTGGGGCGCATGTGGTATAATAACCGCAGAGCGGTTATTATACTGACTCCGTGGCCCTTTTCTCGCCGCCGCAGGCGGCAACCAAAAAGATGGCCAATATACCACAGCATTTATGCGCTGTGGTGTACGGGGAATGGAATCTACCGGCGGAAAGCCGGAGAAAAACGGAGGAATTGGCATGAAGCAGATCGCATGGATCGGCACCGGCGTGATGGGCAGCCAGCAGGCAGGCCATTTGGCAAAGGCCGGTTACCAAGTAAAAGCGTATACCCACAAATACGAAAAACTGTTGGAATTGCAAAAAGAATTTGGCTTGATCCCCTGCAAGAGCACAGCCGAGGCAGTGGAAGGTGCCGACGTCATATTTGTCATGGTGGGGTATCCCCATGATGTGGAAGAGGTCTTTTTGCAAGAAGGCGGTATCTTGCAGCACGCCAAGCCAGGGGCGCTGGCCATTGATATGACCACTTCGTCCCCCTCTTTGGCAGTGCGCCTGTACGAAGAGGGCAAGAAAAAAGGCATTCGCGTGATGGATGCCCCGGTTTCCGGCGGCGACAGCGGCGCCCGCAACGGCACACTGTCCATTATGGTGGGCGGTGACGAAGCCGATTTTAAAGAAGCGTTGCCTCTGTTTGAGTGCATGGGCAAAAACATCGTACACATGGGCGGCCCAGGCTATGGCCAGCACACCAAGGCTGCCAACCAGATCGCGGTGGCAGGCGCTACAGCGGCCTATACAGAAGCACTGGTCTATGCGGAAAAAGTGGGGCTGGACCCCAATAAACTGCTGGAAGCCATTGGCGCCGGTGCGGCCGGCAGCTGGCAGCTTTCCAACATGGCGCCCCGAGTGCTCAAAGGGGATCTGGCCCCCGGCTTCTTTGTCAAGCACTTTATCAAAGACATGAAGATCATCAAAGAAGAGAGCGAAAAGAAGGGTGTGGAGCTGGATATGCTCAACGCAGTGCTCTCCATGTATGAAAAGATGAGCGAGATGGGGCTGGATAACGAAGGGACCCAGGCCTTGATCCGGTACTATCAGGACAAGTAGATCGGCTGTCTCGGTGTTTTAGGAGAGGTCTATGAAGAAAAAGGGAGTCCATTGGCCTTACTGGCTGGCGGCGGCCCTGCTGGTACTGGCTGTTTGCGGCGGCTTGTCGGTGCTGGGCCGGTGGATACGCGGTGCGGATGGGTTCGGGAATACCCAGGAAGTGACGGTCGTCCAGTATGAGATGCTGGAAGAGAAGGACCGGACGGAATAGGGCGCAGCGCCTGGGCAAGCCACAGCACTGGAAGAATTGCTGAAAGGCAGCCGGTGCCCTCTGCCGAAAAGAAAGAAAGCCTCTCACCCCGCCAAAGGGGTGAGAGGCTTTGCATTGCCGGCATGAGGGGAGTTACAGCCGGTCAGGCGATGACTACCGCCAGGATCTTGGCAGGCTGATCACCGGTGTTGCGCACGCTGTGGGTCTTGCCTTGGGCGGTAAACATGGCGTCGCCGGGGTGCAGCACGGTTTGCTCACCGTTGTCGCTGGCTTCCAGCTGGCCTTCCAGCACATAATAGATCTCGGCGTCGGGTCCGTGGGCGTGTTCCCCGATGGAACAGCCGGGGTCTACGGTCAAAATGGCGCACAGGTTGGCTTTGCCGCACAGGTCGGCGGGCTCCAGCAGCTGGTAGGCGTGGATCACGCCTTCGCCGCCCCGCATCTGGGGACGCTCTTCGGTCTTCATCTGGTCTTTTCTGCGGATCATGGGCAGTCAGTCCTTTCAGCAGTTGATATTTCTAGTATACAGCCGGATGAAAAGAAAAACAATGCGCAGAAGAAAAGTTTCGGAGAAAGGAGAAGAGGCCCTTGGCAAGCTTGCTCAAGAGTACGAAAAATACCCGGTGGCTGGAAGATTCCCACCGGTACGTCCGCAGCGATGTGCTGGACAAATTGACCAAAGAGGACATCCGATTTTTGGAGGAACACAACATCCGCACGGTCGTGGACCTGCGGGACGAGGCGGAAAGGGAACGCCAGCCCTGTGTGCTGGAGAAACGGGAGGGGTTCACCTACTACCATCTGCCGGCCACAGGCGGGAATTCTGCGCCCCATTCCCAAGAAGAAGTGATCCGTTCTTATATCCGTATGGCGGATGCACAAATGGGGAAGATCTTGAAAACCATCGAAGAAGCCCCCACCAATGTGCTGTATTTCTGCAGTGCAGGCAAAGACCGGACCGGGGTGGTCTCTGCCCTGCTGCTCCGCCGGATGGGGATCGGAAAAGACCAGATCGTGCAGGACTATATGCAGTCCAAGGAAAATCTAAAAGAAGGGCTGGAGCAATATGCCAAGATGACCGGTGCCCCCCTTTCGGTCATCACGCCGGCGGCCCAGTATATGGAGGCTTTTCTGGCGTGGCTGGAACAGGAAAAAAGCCCATTGCTGCCTGCGGATCCTGACAACAACCAAGGGTGAAAGGCTTTCTTTTTGCCGGTTTTCGTGTATAATGAAAGAGGAATCAACCAGAGGGAGGAGCCACCTCCCCTGGAAAAGAAGGAGAGAAAAAAGTACATGATCGCAATTGAAAACGGCAAGGTGCTGCTGCCCGACGGCAGCTTCCTGGAAAAAGGTACTGTGCTGGTAGAAGGCGGCAAGATCAAGGCCGTGGGCGAAAACGTGGAAGTCCCCGAAGATGCCCAGGTGATCGACGCCAGCGGCAAATGGGTGACGCCCGGTCTGATCGACGCCCACACCCATATCTCCACATTCAACGAACCCAACTGGCACCGCACCCGCAACGACGGCAATGAGATGAGCGGCCCCATCCAGGCCCATCTGCGGGGCTTGGATGCGCTGAACCCCTTTGATTATGCCATCGAGCCGGTGCGCAATGCCGGTTTCACCACCTGCTATACCGGCCCTGGTTCGGGCAACATCATCGGCGGCACTGGCGTGGCCTTTAAGCTGCGGGGCAAGGTAGCCGACGAAATGATCATCCCCGGCACCGAGGCCATGAAGATGGCCCTGGGCGAAAACGCCAAGACCAATTACGGTCCCCGGGATAAATCTCCCATGACCCGTATGGGCAACGCCGGCGTATGGCGTGAAACACTGGCCAAAGCCAAGAACTATTCCGACCGCCTCAAGGCTGTGGGCGACGACCGCACCAAGATCGCCGGCTATGATTTTGAGCTGGAGGCCCTGGTGCCCGTGGTGCGCGGCGAGATGCGCTGCCGCATCCACGCCCATCGGGCAGACGATATCTGCACGGCCATCCGCGTGGCCGAGGAATTCGGCCTGGATTACACCATTGAACATGCCACCGAAGGCCACTTGATCCCGGAATACATGGGCAAGAAAAAAGTGCGCTGCGTGGTGGGCCCGCTGCTGCTGCCTCCTGCGAAGATGGAGCTGTGGAATGCAGTGCCCGAGAATGCCCAGACCCTGATCGAAGCGGGCTGCCTGGTGTGCCTGACGGCGGATACTTCTTCGGAGACCAAATGGCTGCCCCGGGATATCGGCGTTTGTATCGCCCATGGGCTGGATGAAAAAGAAGCCTTCAAAGGCGTCACCATCAACCCGGCGAAGCTGCTGGGCATCGAAGACAAAGTCGGTTCCCTGGAAGCGGGCAAAGACGCTGACGTGGCCATTTTTGACGGCCATCCCTTCAGCAACATGACCCATTGCGTGCTGACCATGATCGACGGCGAGATCTACCACAACAAGATGTAAACCAAACAGAGCAAACAAAAGAAGGCCGCAAGTGCATTGAACAGCACCCCATTTGTTAGACAGTATGGTATACTGAATAACAAGTGGGGTGTTAAACTATGCCAAGAGAGAAAAGGAATCAAAAATACACGGCAG
>CAJFRA010000045.1 GCA_904419295.1 Candidatus Pseudobutyricicoccus lothianensis | reverse complement strand
CTTACAACAATTTCCCCATGCGTCCTCTCTCTTGGCGCTCTCCTAAGCAGGTCTTATTCGCTTCCCTTAATCTGTAACACATCATTGACAAACCTACAGGAAAGGCAGGAAATCACAGAAGAAAGGGGATTTTCCCGTTCAGCGGCGGCCTTCATAGTCCCGGGTGAGGGAAACGACAGTGCTCTGGAGGGCCACCAGGGCCAGCAAGTTGGGCAGCGCCATTAGGCCGTTGCACACGTCGGCCATCTGCCACACCAGGTCCACCTGCAAACCAGCGCCCAGCACGATGCACAGGCAGGCCAGCAGGCAATAGGGCTTTACGCCCCGGCCGCCAAACAGATACCGCACGTTGACTTCGCCAAAATAATACCAGCCGAGAATGGAGGAAAAGGCGAAAAAGAACATGCAGACGGCGATAAACGGTGCGCCCAAGGGGCCCAAGGCGGCCGTAAAGCCAGCCTGGGTCAAAGCAGTGCCTTGCAAGGCGCCGCCGGGCTGCAGGACACCGGTGGTCAAGATGACAAGGGCCGTCAATGTCAAGATGACGAATGTGTCCACAAAGACCCCCAGCATGGCCACGTAGCCCTGCTGCACCGGGTGGCTGACCTGGGCCAGCGCATGGGCGTGGGGGGGGGAGCCCATGCCGGCCTCATTGGAGAACAGTCCCCGGGCCACACCGTAACGGACCGCTTTTTTCACCGTAGCGCCGGCCAGGCCGCCGCCCAAGGCCTGGGGGGCGAAAGCCCCCACAAAAATGGAGCCCAGGGCGGGCAGCAGGTTGCCGGCATGGGTGGTGATGACATAGAGGGAGCCGGCCAGATAAAACAGGGCCATCACCGGCACCAGCTTGCCGGTAAAGGAGGCCACCCGGCGGGCGCCACCCACGAAGACCAGCAGCGAAAGCAGGGCGACTGCCGCGCCCACGGCCACCGGGTCCCAGCCAAAGGCGGCGGTGCAGGCTTGGGCAATGGAATTGGATTGGACCATGCTGCCCATAAAGCCCAGGGCCAAAACCAGCAGCAGGGCGAACGCTGCCGCCAGCAGGCGGCCGAATAGGCCGGGAAAGGCGGCGCGGATGTAGTACACCGGGCCACCGGTGGGCTGGCCATCCTGCCGGGTGCGGTAGCGCTGGGCCAGCAATGCCTCAGCATAGGTGGTGGCCATGCCGAAAAAAGCGCTGACCCACATCCAAAAGATCGCGCCCGGCCCGCCCAGGGCAATGGCGGTGGCGGCGCCGGCCAGATTGCCGGTGCCCACTTGGGCGGCAATGGCGGTGGCCAGCGCCTGAAAGGAGGAGACGCCCCCGGTGGACTGCCGGCGGCCCAAGCCGCCGAAGGCCTGGCGGAAGGCGGCCCCCAAGCGGCGCACCTGGACAAAGCGCAGGCGCAGGGTGAAAAAGACCCCCACGCCGCACAACACAAGGAGCAAAACCGGGTCCCACAGGGCCCGGTTCAGCGATCGGACAAAAGATTGGATGGATTCCATGGCGTTCCCCTTTCCCACAAACGGCAGCACGGCCGGTACAAGATGATACACGGTATGCCGAAAAGAATGGGGATATGCCAGGCCAGCGGCGTTGGCTGGTGGGCCAACGGACAAGAGGACCGGCAGCTGCACTCCTATTCCGGAAAATCAGAAAGGGAAACTGGTGGGAATTGCGCCCTGGACATGGTACAATGGGACAAAAGGCAGAGCGAGAAATCGGAATTTGGAGGTAAATCGACGATGAATTTCATGATCAGACCATATCAACGCGGAGAGGAGCAATATGTGGCTGACCTCCATAAAAAACTGTATTCGGAAGAATACTCATGGGGACCGAGCTTTACGGATTATGCAGTTAAAATTGCTCTTGATTTTGCAAAAAAGGAAAAGAGCGAAAAAGAAGAATTGTTTGTTGCTGAAACGAATGGAGTTTTAATCGGGTGTGTAATGCTCTGTGAGACCGACGATGCCAAGATTGGGCAGCTCCGGCTCTTTGCAGTAGAAAAAGAATACCGCCGGTATGGAGTTGGCACTGCTTTGATCAACACCTTCATGGAAAAGGCAAAGTCCGTTGGGTATCAGAAGCTCGTCCTCTGGACAGCCAGCCCTCTCAGCGCTGCGATCCACCACTATGAGAAAATAGGATTTCAGATTACTGGGGCAGTGGAAAACCATACATGGAGTACCAATGGGGAAACACTTGATGAGATTAAAATGGAAATGGACATAGGGGCAGACTAATATACAGAGAAAGAGATTCCCATTGATTGGAGAGAGCGCAAAGCCAGCCGATGCAGCGGGCGGCAAGAGGAAGGGCGCATACACGCCCCGCCCCTCATCATGTTCCAAACAGAATACCGGCCGCCCACCGGCGGACAGTGAAAGCAGCAAGTCTTGAAAAAGATTTGCTGCTTTTTTGCTGTCCGTTTGGCAAATTGCAAAACGCGGTGGTGTAGGGAGTGAGAGGGCGAATCTCCCTGCCCAAACCAGAGCAGCTTGCCAAATGGGAGACCTACAGGCAAAGTATTGCGATTTCATACAGAGCGATCGGCAAAGTTGGCTTGCTAAAAGCCGAACGCCGCCCCATCCGGCGCTTGGTGCTTGCCGGATGGGGCGGCGTTTTTTACATTTTGGTTCCTTCTTTGTAGCATAGCAGCAAAGAACCAGGGCATCCGGTATCCACCTGATATAGCCGCGGGGCTGGTCAGGCTTTGCCGGTATTACAGGGCTTTGGTGGCGACTTCTTCCCGGATCTTGGCCAGGAATTCATCCAGGCCCATGACCTCGGTCTTGCCGTCTTTGCGGTTGCGCACGGCCACTTGGCCCGCCTCTTGTTCCTTGTCGCCCAGCACCAGCATATAAGGCACTTTTTCCAGCTGGGCCTCCCGGATCTTGTAGCCGATCTTTTCGCTGCGGCCATCCAGCTCGCAGCGCAGGCCCTCGGCCTGCAGGCGGTCCATCACCTCTTGGGCATAGGCGTGGGTACGGTCGGTGATGGGCAGCACCTTGACTTGCACCGGGGCCAGCCAAGTGGGGAAAGCGCCGGCAAAATGCTCGGTGATGACGCCGATGAACCGCTCGATGCTGCCCAGCAGGGCCCGGTGGATCATTACAGGGCGGTGCTTCTGGCCGTCTTCGCCCACATATTCCAGGTCAAAGCGCTCGGGCATCTGGAAATCCAGCTGGATGGTGCCGCACTGCCAGGTACGGCCCAGGGAATCGGCCAAGTGGAAATCCAGCTTGGGGCCATAGAAGGCGCCGTCGCCGGCGTTGATGACGAATTCCTTGCCCATCTCTTCGATGGCAGCCTGCAGGGTGTCTTCGGCAAAATGCCACACTTCCTCATCGCCCATGTGGTCTTCCGGCATGGTGGAAAGCTCGATGCGGTACGTCAGGCCAAAGGTGGAATACATCTCATCGAACAGGCGCACCACATTCTTGATCTCCTCCTTCATCTGGGAGCGAGTCATGAAAATATGGGCGTCGTCCTGGGTGAAGCAGCGCACCCGGAACAGGCCGTGGAGGGCGCCGGACAGCTCATGCCGGTGCACCAGGCCCAATTCGGCCATGCGCAGCGGCAGATCCCGGTAAGAGTGGGGCGAATTTTTATACACCAGCATGCCGCCCGGGCAGTTCATGGGCTTGACAGCGTAATCCTCCCCGTCGATCTTGGTGGTGTACATGTTGTCTTTGTAATGATCCCAGTGGCCGCTGCGGTGCCACAGCTCTTGGTTGAGGATGATGGGGGTGGAGATCTCCACATAGCCGTAGCGCTTGTGGCATTCCCGCCAGTAATCCAGCAAGGTGTTTTTCAGCACCATGCCCCGGGGCAGGAAGAAGGGGAAGCCGGGGCCTTCCTCGGTCATCATAAACAGGCCCAGTTCCCGGCCCAGCTTCCGGTGGTCCCGGCGCTTGGCTTCTTCCAGCTTTTCCAGATAAGCGTCCAGCTCATCTTTGGAGGGGAAGGCAGTGCCGTAGACCCGCTGCAAAGTGGCCCGGCTGGAATCGCCCCGCCAGTAGGCGGCGTTGCAGGTGGTCAGCTTGATGGCGTTGCCCTTCACCCGGCCGGTGGTGGGGATGTGGGGGCCGGCGCACAGGTCCACGAATTCCCCTTGCTTATAAAAGCTGATGACGGCATCTTCCGGCAAGTCTTGGATCAGCTCCACTTTATAAGGCTCGCCCTTTTCCTCCATGAAACGGATGGCCTCTTCACGGGGCAGTTCAAAGCGTTCCAGCTTCAGCTTCTCCTTGCAGATCTTCCGCATCTCCGCCTCCAGCTCGCCCAGCTGATCCTCGGTAAAAGGCTCGGGGGCGTCGAAGTCGTAGTAGAAGCCATTGTCGATGGCCGGGCCGATGGCCAGCTTGACCTCGGGGTGCAGCCGCTTCATGGCCTGGGCCAGGATGTGGGCGCAGGTGTGGCGCAGGGTCCAGCGGCCCATTTCATCTTGGAAGGTCAGGATATTCAGCGTGCAGTCTTCTGTGATGGGGGTCATCAGGTCTTTGACCTGGCCGTCGATCTCGCAGGCCAAGGCGTTGCGGGCCAGGCCCTCGGAGATCTGCTTGGCCGCGTCCAGAGCGGTCAAGCCCTGTTCCAGCTCCATGATAGAGCCGTCTTTCAGCGTGATTTTCGCCATTTTTTATTACACCTCGTTTTCACCTTTGTGGATGGAATGCGTCTGGGAACAGAACCGGGAAAAACAAAAAAACCGCCCCTGAACAACGTCAGAGACGGCAAAACCGCGGTTCCACTCTGCTTGCGGGATGGCATGAAGCTCCCGCCGCTTGCTGCCCGGTAACGGGGGCGGACGCCGCCGCCTAACAGCCCAAAGCTCTCGGGGGCGGCCCTCGCAGGTGGTACGGAAGATGCCTGCGCACAAAAGGGCTTTCAGCCGGCGGCCCTTTCTCTCTGCCTGCGCCATGGGGCAACCCCGCTCCTGGTCATAGGGTTTGGTCGATATATGGTCACTATACCACCGGAAGACGCTTCTGTCAAGAGTTGCAAGAACATCTTAAATAAGTTATAATTTTAAAATAAGAATAAGAAAGGAGGCACCAGGATGGCTAGATATCAGATCACATGGGGGCTGGCAGCCAAAGAGGAGACATTGCCGGCAGACTTTTCCTTTCGGCAGGGCAAATACCGCAGGGTTTTGGAACAATGCGTGCTCCGGTTCAACCAGATGGGCAGGGCAGTTGCCAACCCGAAAAGCATCCAAATAGTGGACGAAGGGACCACGGACAAGCGCTTACAGATCCTGTTGGCATCGGAAGAAAACTTGGAGATCCCAACCAGAGCATGCAAAGGGCTTTCCAGGCTGCTGGCCCAGACGGCTGAATTCCAGGCGCTGCTGGCCCACGGCAAATTGTTGATCGGGCTGGAATGGCAGCAGATCATCCCGGCAGAAAAGCCGATGGAGGACCCAGACCTGATGGGGCTCTTGACGAAGCTGATCATCCGGGGAAATGCCCGGGACAGAAAAATTCTGGAGGCGATCAAAGAAGAGCTGAAGGCCGCAGGGTATTGGAGGGCAGAGGAATGGAATACAACAAAAGAATGACAAGCGCCACAGAAATGGATTTTACCAAGCACATCCCCCAGATCGAAAGGGCAATGAACGCCTATAACCGGGCCAGCTCCAACGCCCGGAACCCCAAAGAGATCTTTGACATAAAAATAGGCCCCAGCGTGCTGGCCATTCACTTTGCTTCAGAGGCAGAGCTGACGCCCGGGCGGGAAGCGGCTGCCCTGTGGCTTTTCAGCCACGAACTTGTGAAAAACCAGGGGTTTGTCCCTACGCAGAGGGGGAAATTGCTGCGGTCCCTGTGAATGCAGCAGGAGCGGGCAGAGTGGGCGGAAACTACGATTCTTGCTTCCTTGGGAAGCGGGCGGTATAATGGTGCTATTCTGCTTTGCAAAGGAGGTACGCGCCATGCGCATTGCCGATCTGCACATCCATTCCCGGTTTTCCAGGGCCACCAGCAAAGAGGGGGATACCGTCCACCTGGATCATTGGGCCCGGCGCAAGGGCATCCACCTGGTGGGCACAGGGGATTTCACCCACCCCGCCTGGCGTCAGGAGCTGGCGGAAACGCTGCAGCCGGCGGAAGAGGGGCTCTATACCCTGCGGCCCACATTGGCGCTGCCCGGCAGCCCAGGGGGCGAAGCGCCCCGCTTTGTCATCACCGGCGAGATCAGCAACATCTACAAGCGGGGCGGCAAGACCCGCAAGGTGCACAACCTGATCTTGCTGCCCAGTTTAGAGGCGGCAGAGGCCCTTTCCCACAAGTTGGAGGCCATCGGCAACATCCATTCCGACGGGCGGCCCATCCTGGGGCTGGACAGCCGGGACCTGCTGGAGATCACGCTGGAGACCTGCCCCGGGGCCGTGTTCATTCCCGCCCACATCTGGACGCCCCATTTTGCCCTGTTCGGCGCTTTTTCCGGCTTTGACGCCATCGAGGAGTGTTTTGGCGACTTGACGCCCTATATCCATGCCTTGGAGACCGGGCTCTCCTCGGACCCGCCCATGAATTGGCGGGTCTCGGCCTTGGACCGGTTCAACCTGGTCTCCAACTCCGACGCCCATTCGCCCAACAAGTTGGGGCGGGAAGCCAACCTGCTGGACATCGACCTGTCTTACCCCGCCCTGGCCCGGGCGCTGGAAGGGGGCGCGGCACAGGGGTTCCGGGGCACCATCGAGTTTTTTCCAGAGGAGGGCAAGTACCACTTCGACGGCCACCGGAACTGCGGCCAATGCCTGTCGCCCGAGGAAGCCGAGGCAGTGGGAGGCATCTGCCCGGTGTGCGGTAAAAAACTGACCGTCGGCGTGGACCACCGGGTACACCAGCTGGCAGACCGGCCTCTGGGGGCCAAAAAAGAGAACGCCCTGCCTTTTGAGAGTTTGGCGCCCCTGCCCGAAGCCATTGGCGCCTCCACCGGCCTGCCGGCCGGCGGGGTCAAAGTAGCCCGGCTGTACGAGGAAATGCTGCGGCAGCTGGGGCCCGAATTCTACATCCTGCGCCAGGCGCCGCTGGAGGACATCGGCCGGGTGGCGGGCCCCTGTGTGCAAGAGGGCATCCGCCGCCTGCGGGCGGGCCAGGTCCAGCGCCGGCCTGGGTTCGATGGGGAATATGGGGTCATCCAGCTGCTGACCGAAGCGGAGATCGACGCCCTCAGCGGCCAGGTGACCCTGTTTGGCGCAGCGGCCCCCACCGCGCCCAAGGCCAAGCGGGCAGCAGCCAAGGCCAAACCGGCGGCCCCGCAGGCAGAAGGGATCGGTCCGGCCGGGGAAGAACTGAACCCGGCCCAGCGCCGGGCTGTGGAATCCCAGGCGCCGGCCATCGCCGTGGTGGCCGGGCCGGGCACCGGCAAAACGAAGACCTTGGTGGCCCGCATCTGCCGCCTGGTGGAGCAGGGGGCCAAGCCCCAGCAGATCACGGCGGTCACATTCACCAACAAAGCGGCGGAAGAGATGCGCCAACGGCTGGCCGCCGCCCTGGGAGATCCGCGGGCGGCCAAAGGGATGCACATCGGCACTTTCCATGCTTTGTGCCTGCAGCGGCTGGGGGATGCGCCGCCGCTGATCGACCCATACCAAGCCCAGGATTTGGCGGCCCAGGTGCTGCGGCAGGCCGGGGAAAAGTGCTCGCCCCGCAAATTGCTGGAACAGGTCTCCCGCCGGAAAAACCGGGTGTCCCAAGGGATCGAGCCCGGCTTGGAAGAAGCCTGTGCCCTCTATGAGAAGCGGCTCCGGGAGCAGGGGCTGATGGATCTGGACGACCTGCTGCTGCAGGCGCTGGAAGCGGACGGGGAGCGGACCGTTGGCGCCCGGAACCCCTTTGCCCATTTGCTGGTGGATGAGTTCCAGGACTGCAACGCCATCCAATACCAGCTGGTCCAGGCGTGGAGCCGGGGCGGCAAGAGCTTGTTCGTCATCGGAGACCCGGATCAGGCCATTTACGGGTTCCGGGGCTCCATGGCCCACTGCTTCCAGCAGCTGGAACAGGATCGCCCCGGGCTGGAGATCATCCGCCTGGTGGAAAATTACCGCTCCACCCCCCAGATCGTGGGCTGCGCCCTGGCGGCTATCGCACCCAACCCGGGGGAGGCACGGCAGCTGGAAGCCCGGCGGCCCCAGGGGGCCAAAGTGCGGCTGGTCACGGCGGAGACCGAACTGTCCGAAGGGATCTTTGTGGCCAAGGAGATCAACCGCATGGCAGGGGGCATGGATATGCTGGATGCCCAGCGGTACGGCGCGGTGCAGGCAGAGCGCAGCTTTTCCGATATCGCTGTTCTGTGCCGTACCCATCGGGGCGCCCGGCTGGTGGAGCAATGCCTGCGCCAGGAGAGCGTGCCTTATGTCGCTGTGGGGCGGGACGATTTTTTGGCGGAGGAAGAGACACGGGGCCTGGTGGCTCAGCTGCGGTTTTGGCAAAGGCCGGCGGATGGCGCCAGCTTGGGCCTGGCTTTGGAGAAGCTGTGGCAGTGCCCCGCCGATCTGGTGCCCGGGCTGCAGCGCCTGGCCGGGCCGGATTTTGGAGAAACAGCCTGGCGTGAATATGGAGAAGTGGGCTGTCTGGGAGCTTTTTTCGCCGCGGAACGGGAGCTGTCTCCCCGCTGGGCAAAAGAAAAGCCCCGCAAACTGTTGGAGGAATTGGCCGCAGCCGCTGGGGTCTCGGAAAAGCCGGCAGTGCAAAAATTGTGCCAAATGGCGCTGTTTTACAAAAACGTGCCCGCCTTTTTGGATGGCTTGCTGCTGGGCCAGGAGGGGGATCTGCTGCGGGCCGCCCGGCAAAAATACGATGCCGGCGCCGTGCGGCTGATGACCCTCCACGGGGCCAAGGGCTTGGAATTCCCGGTGGTGTTCATGTGCGGCGTGAGCCAAGGCAACATCCCCCTGGAATCGCCGGACCGGCCGGCAGACTTGGAAGAGGAGCGGCGGCTGTTTTATGTGGGCATGACCCGCGCGCGGGATGAATTGATCCTGCTGGCCGGCCGGCAGCCCTCCGCCTTTTTGGAGGGGCTGCCAGAAGCTGAGCTGCTGCGGCAGCGGGCGGCCAGCCGCCTGCCCTCCCAAGGCAAGCAGCTCAGCTTGTTTTAAGGGAAAAAGGGGGTAGAGCCGGGCTTTTTACCGGTTTTGCCCCTTTTTTCGGCGGATTTGTAATACACTTGTCACTTTACAGCCGGGCGATGAAATGGTACGATACAAGAAGACGAATGGGTGAAAAGGAGGGCTGCGCGTGAAAGAGGGCACCAAACTCATTGCACAAAACAAAAAGGCGCGGCACGACTATTTCGTCGAGGAGACCTATGAGGCCGGCATTTCACTGGCTGGCACCGAAGTCAAATCCATCCGGGGCGGCCGTGTGAACCTGAAGGACGCCTATTGCAGCGTGAAAGATGGGGAGCTATTTGTGCTGGGTATGCACATCAGCCCCTATGAGCAGGGAAACATCTTCAACAAAGACCCGATGCGGCCTCGCCGGCTGCTGATGCACAAAAAGGAGATCATGCGGCTCTACGGCCTGGTGAAAAAGGATGGATATGCTCTGATCCCCCTTTCCGTCTACTTCAAGCGGTCCCATGTAAAACTGTCCATCGGCCTGTGCAAGGGCAAAAAGCTCCACGACAAGCGGGAGAGCATTGCCCGGCGGGACGCGGCCAGGGAGATGGACCGTACCATGAAAGAGCGCCGCGGATAGCGCGGCGGGTTGTTGTTTGCTTTGGGGGCGCCAAGGTTTCGACGGGGGCTCTGAAGCAGGACTAGCGGGCAGAGGCGCATATCCTCTTTAAAATGTGCAAACTTATAAATTAAACAACAACAATAAAGTTGCTATCGCTGCCTAATTAAAGGCGGCCGTCCTTGCCGGAAGGGCCACGAGCCGGATAAGGGCGTGGATGAGTGGCGTCCGTGCGTGCGCAAAGCTTTGAGCGCACCATGCATCATGAAGCTACTGAGCCGTAAAGCTTGACGACCGGCGTTGCGGTGAGGGAATGGAAAGGATCGTCTGCGCCCGGAGAAGGACCTGTGGATCGGCTTTCGGACAGGGGTTCGATTCCCCTCGCCTCCACCATAAAATCAAAACGGTATAGATGCCACTGGCGAAAAGCCAGTGGCATCAACCGTTTCCGGGCTTTTTCAGCTCGAAAATTCGATGATGATTCCATAGATGCCAACCACTGTTTCCCCCTAACTGGTGGGATTCGAACCCCCTCTTCTCAGTGGTTGGCAAACCCGAAACCATGTGGCGCCCTTTTTGAAACAGCAATTTTCAAAAAGGGCGCTATTTTTCTGCCAATAGGATACACAAAATTTGGGGTGTCAATTTGTTGGTCGTGATGGGCCAATAGGTTGGCGCCCTTTTTCATTTTCAGACAATTTCAAAAAGGGCGCTAAGATTTAGGAGGTAGTAAATGAATCGAGAACAGTTTTTTCAAGAGCTTCGTACCGCTCTCCACCGTGAGGGTTTCACCCCGCAACTGGAACAGGACGAATCACTTCCTGTGGAGTGGAATGGTCTCCCTCTCTGTCGGATCACAGAGGGCGGAGGTGTTCGCTACTGGCAGGAGGATGTGGCGACGCCGGAACGAGAACGGGCCTGTGAGCGAGCCACCAATCTGGCCCGCATGGTTCAGGAGTATATGACCTTGATGGAACAGGCTCCCCCGCTGAATGCCCAGGGCCTCTTGGGAGATTTCAGGGTGCTGGCTGATTTCAACGGAACGGTTCTGGCCGGACACCCGACCAAATTTGGCGTCCACTTTGTTACCTGGGACTGGAACTTTGACCGTACAGGTCTTAACTACGGACACTATTTTCAGGAAAACTATTCGGGCGCCAAGCAGGACTTCGCCACCCGGTCCGGCCTCATCTCTAAACAGCAGATTTTTAACGCAGCACAACTCACCGAAATTTACCGATGCTGCGCCGACACACTGGATGCCGGATTTGATTTGACCTATAACCAGGAACAATGCATCAAAGGCGTTCAGGAGCAGATCCTGAGCGGAATGCCCAATATCCTGGATCACATCAATGAGCAGGAGCAGCACGCTACGAATTCTCAAAGCCAGGAGCTGACAATGTAATACACCAAGCGCCGGAGTTTTAGAAGTGACTCCGGCGCTTTTTTATTTCACCGAAAGGAGATCACTACCCATGACGCGCTATTTCATGAGAGATACCCCGTTGTACCAGATGGAGCAGATGATGATGACCCCACCTCATTTCAAGCCCAGAGGTCATGGCCAGCGCCGCTCCGGATTTCAGTATCAGGCCAAGGATGTAAAATGCGAATACTGCATGAACTACTCTCGCAAGAATCTCTGCCCTCTGGACCAGTGCATTTGTCTGGAGGAACGGATCGAAGCTGGGACCCTCAGTCTTGAGGAATTGCTCAGGGACTGTCTCAACAGCAAACTAAAAATGAGTCTGTGGGGGCGGTTGGCACAGATGCTGTACCAGCATCCCCTGCAATTTTTCCGTACCGACGAACATCGTAGCCGCTGGACACGCTGGCGAACACGCTACCGCCAATTGTCGCAACGCAACCAGGCTGCGTTGTTTCTCCTGACGGCCTACGATGATATCTGGCGCAGGGTGATCTGGAAAATTGAAGATGATGGCTTCGATTTTGACTCCGTCCGGCTGGCCGGCATCCAACCGGAGCTTTACAGCGTTTATCAGGCAGCCAAGGCAATTTCCACCGGCAGCCAAAACATTACCATCGCCGATCTCGCATCCCACGAACTGGTCACAGATGAGGCGTTCCAACTGATTATCTGCGCTCTGCTTCTGGCCAGATACGGTGATGCGATTTCAGATTTAGAAAGAAAGGGTGATTCCTAAAGCATGATGGAAGCAGTTTTAAGCAATTCGGACCATCCAGAGTTCGGAGAAGTGACCATTCCGCTTCCCATCCCCAGAGAACAATATGACCACTGCATAGAGCTGGTAACCGCACTTGAAATTGGAAGTGCGGTTAACTCCGACTGCCATGTAAATGAGTTTTGCAAAGGGTGGCCGGTATTTTATCGGCTGGAGGGGACGCAGGTCAATCTGGATGAGCTGGATTATCTGGCTAAGCGGCTGGAGAGCTTTGATGTCGGCGAGTACTCACAATTCCAGGCCATGGCCGAAAAACTGGATCTCACCAGTATGAAGGATCTGATCAACCTGACCTTCTGCTGCCAGCAGGCAACGGTCATTACAGATTTTTCTGACCTGGGTGCCATTGGCCGTGACCACTATATGAACACTCACGGCGGATGTGTCGGCACCGAGGAGTTGGAGAATCTGGATGGTGAGGAAACAGCAGTTCTTTTGATCGAAGGCAACGAAGGTACCGTCACACGCTACGGCGTGGTTTATGACAACGGTATGCAGCTCTCGCAGCTCTACGATGGAAAGCATCTCCCCGGCTACCACTACGAAGCGGATATGATCATGGTGGGATTGGTTTCCAGACAGGAACCGGAGAACACCAAAAATGTCACCTGGATATACCTTCCCGCATCCAAAGGACAGATCGAGCGTGCTATGCAGCGCAGCGGTATTGCCGACCCGAAGGATATGTGTTTCCGAATGGGTGACAGTATGTTCCCAGAGGAAGTGGATGTGGCGCTGGACTTTCGGCGTGAAAACATCTATGAACTCAATGAGCTGGCGCAGGCCGTGGGTAAACTCTCCAACGATGACTGCATAAAGCTGGGTGCTGCTGTGAGCATGGCCGGACCGGAATGTGCCAGTCAGATCCGTCATCTGGCCGAGAATCTGGATCTCTTCGAATTTGCCCCTGGCGTACACACTCCGATGGAATACGGAAAATATATGATTCAGAAATCCGGCCATTTTGAGTACGACCCCAACCTGGACGAGTTCTATGACTACGAGAAATACGGCCTGCAGCACATGGATCAAGAGTCCGGTATGTTCACCAACCGCGGCTATATCGCCTACCAGGGTACGCTGAGTCTGGAGGAATTGATGGCAGACGATCCAGCAGAAGCCTATCAGCGGGAACAGGACTTTCAAATGGGAGGCATGACATGATCCAACTCTTTATGAAACGAAGTGGGAGTCCTGTCATTGTCCCCCTCAATTTGCCCGCATCTCAGAGCACCATTACAGAAGCGTCCAGCCAGCTTGATCAGGCCAACAGAGCAGGAAAAACTGAGATTGTCGAGATCAAAAGCGTTATCGCCAATCTTCCGTCGTACCTCAGCGGACTTGACCCTGATTCCAGAACGCAGCTTGCACAGCTGAATCGGCTTTCGAGCATCATTGCCAAAATGGATTCCCGCGAACGGAACATCTATGCCGGCGCATTGGATGGCAATAGCATCAATAATCTGAACGATGTCATCCGTGTGGCGGAACAGGTGTCGGACTACATTCTCATTCCCAATGTCAATTCAGATGTGACACTTGGCCGCTATGTCGCTGTTACCGGTCAGTTTCATGGTGATCCCAGATTCCCCGAAGCAGCTTGGCCCTACCTGGACTTCGCAAAAATCGGCGCAGAATACTATGCCGAGCATGGCGGTGCCTACACCCACGCCGGCTATGTACTCCGCAAGCAGGATGATGAACTTGTCAGAGAGAAAGCGTCGCAGATCCAGCTTGACCTCTCCTCCTCCCAAACGCAAGCGAGTGTATGCCTTCCGGCGACGAAGGAGGAATTGGAGCGAGTAAAAAGAATACTGGGAATCGATTGCTTTGCAGAGGCAGCGATAACCAAGGTATCGTTTGCGGCGCCCTACATGGACGAACATATCCCCACCACAGGGGTATGTGTGGAAGATGCAAACGAATTGGCTTGGGCCATTGAGGCGATGCAGCGTGAAGACGGTGAACTACTGAAATATCTGTCGGTTCTTTCTGTGGAGCAGCCGGGAACTATGCAAGAGGCGCTCCGCTGTGCCATGAATCTGGACGACTACGAGCGCATCACGGAGGACACTTACGAATACGGACAAATTGTCCTGCGGCGCATCGGTGCTGATGATGAGCTGATCGATACCATCGATGGATATATGGATTTTGAGAAGCTTGGCGAGGACGCCATGGCGGAGGACGGCGTCCGGCGAACCGAGTTCGGCCTTATCCGCAGATGCAGCAGTCCCTTCTCTGAGGAAACGCAGGCGTTAGGAATGGGAGGCCTTTCCTGATGACCCGCGAAACTGATTTGTTCCGAGTAAAGCTGGTGGCACACACCCTCCTCGATGTACAAATTCAACAGACTGCCTTTTCCCCGATGATTGTCAGCCACCCATTCACAAACTCCGGTATATCCGCTCTCCGAAACGAAGATGGAAGTCTTTCTATGGTCGACCTGGTGGACGATCCAGATAACTGCGCCAGATGGCGTAGTCAGGTCGGAGAACAAATTGACCATGCCGAAAATGTCCGAGAGATCTTCGCACTGCTCAACCCGCCCTATTATCTGACCTTCATCAAGTTTGCCACCCCGGCGCTTTCAGAGCGGGATCTTGGAATACTCTTATCCAGAGCATGGACGCAGGAGGAATGTCCCAATCAGGATTGTAATGTGAGCAAAGCTGAGTTGCTGGTGCTGTTTCAATCCGTTCCCCCGAAATATCTTATGGATGAGGAGGAACAACAGGTATATGACTCTCTGGAGGATGCTGTGACCGTATTCCGCGGCGTGACCCCGTACAACCGGAGAAACATCAAAGCACTGTCTTGGACATTGGATCGCCGAACCGCTGAGTGGTTCGCCCACCGGTTTGGCGAGGAAGGCACGGTTTACGAAGCGAAGATCAGGAAAGAGCATATCCATGCGTACTTTAACGGAAGAAACGAATCAGAGGTGATTGTAGACCCCAAATATCTGGAACAGCTCATGGAGTCTCCGGAGCCGCAATTTGATATGCAAATGACCTGAACAATATGGGAGGACTGTAAATGAAAAAGAAAATCATGATCACACTGGCATCTGTGGCAGCGGTGGGAGCCGCTGTTGCGGGCTACCTCCACTTTTCCGGCAGAACGCCTTTTGGCCATAGCTATTTCCGCTGAGTAGTGGTATGTTGTGTAGCTATACCAGCACGAAGGGAGTGAGAAAATGAGTAACAAAACGATTGCCGAGTTTTTGGAGCATCATAAACAGTTCAGCCAATTCAGGCCCGCTTCTCGTGAGGAAGCGGGTCTCTTTTATTCAGAGCCAGACCAGGCGCTGGATGAGACGCTGGGTACGGTGGGACATCTCCGCATGGACTTCGGCTCCGGCGGGAAAGGATTTTTCCATACCTGGTGGCCTCATAACGAAGACCAATTCAACACCGGGGAATTTAAGGATGACCTTCAGGAAGTTGTGGATGCCCTTCGTGCCGATGGTCCTCTAAAGGATCTGTCCGCAATGAGCACCTACTGTCATCAGAATGGTGGAGCAATTACGCAGGACGGCCGGAGTTATGGTTACATCGCAGAAACGAAGCATTACCGCTACTGTCTGCGCTGCACCCCGTCCCCCGGCGACTACCAAGGGTATCTCTACTGTTACGACTTGCGTCAGCAGCAGATGGCTCAGCAGAACAAGCCGGTTGGTCGAGTGACATTCGCCAGCGGTGAGCAGATGGAGTATCAGGATGGAGAAACATATCTGACGGCCATTCGGGAAGAATTACCTTATATGGCCACCACCGGATTCCGCTGCGAAACGCTGACGGATGACCCCGCCATCCGCAAGGCTGTGGATGACATTCTGCTGGACTTCGCCGGCGAAGCAAACCCTCGTCGGGAATGCAGCTACGGACTGACAGAAAAGGGCATGAAAGCGTTGCGGGATGCGGCTGACCCGTCGCTTCCGCACAGCTACAGCTGGTTTGTAATTACTGACTGCAATACCCAGGAGGAGCAGTTCCATCGGGATCTGACCTTGTCGGATGCCATTCGGATTTACAGTTCCAGCGTCCGGCCTGAAAAGCGCATTGGCGTCACGAAGGATGGCATCGCCACGGTAGACCTTGTTCACACACAGGACGGTGAGCAGAGGTTCTTCGAGGACTATCAGAAGATGAACAGCTTTAAAAATGATCCTGAAATTCTGGAGTCGGTAGACCACCTCCGGCAGGAGCTGGAGCTGCCCAACCAGGGCATGAGTATGGGAGGGATGTAAATGTCAGTACCCAAGGAATGGCTGAACTTCCTGCGGGAGCAGTTTCCGACAGGAACCAGAATCAAGCTCAGAGAGATGAAAGATCCCTATGCCCCGCTGGAACCGGGCAGCATGGGTACGCTGGACTACATCGACGACGATGGCCAGTTCCATATGAAATGGGACAATGGCCGAACTCTGGCGCTGATCATCGGTGAGGACAGTTTCTCTGTGATGCCGCCTGAACCTACCACGCTGAAGTTGTATATGCCCCTGACAGCGGACCTCTACACCCGCAACGAGTATGGTGAGATGGAGGATGACAGCGCCTTGCTGGATGGCAGAATGCTGCGTGGCTACGAGGGGGACATTCTCAGTGCCCTGATCAAAAATCGTATGCCGGAGGAAACTGAGCGCGGCCTGATGCACTGGTACAGCGGAGATGATAGCGTCAACCAGAAAGTCCTGTCCGCTGTGTTCACAGTTGAGGATCGAAACGGGCAGCTCTGGGGCGTGGCTGAATGCCGTGTGGCAGGGACCCTTACCCCGGAGGAACTGTCCAACCTGAAGGAGTACATCTCCGGACAGGCATCGGATGGCTGGGGCGAAGGCTTTGAGCAGCGGGACATCTGCATCGGTGATGACGAACTGTATGTCCATCTGTGGAACTTCGACGATTGGAGTATCCAGACGGAGGAGGAGCGATTCTCTCCCAAACTGGCAGAGGGACTGCCGGAGATGTGCTACTCCACCCTGCCCACTACGGGCCAGCTGATCTGCATCAAGCGAGGTGAAACCGGCTACCACCCCTCGGAGTGGGACACCGGCAACAAGGAGCGGAATGTTGAACTGGCCGACCAGCTCAACGAGCACCTTGGCGTAGATATGTGGCAGCGGCAGGCCATGGAGGTGGGCAGCATGTGCGGCTGGGATGTCCCCGGCGCTGATCCTGCCAAGTACCAGGAAGACTACAACCACCAGATGGGAGGGATGACCCTTGGATAAGGTGTTTCGCGTGGAGCTGTCCGGAGATAAGGATCGTTGCTGTGAGCTGGAACTCCCCGCTGCCTACTACGGCCTTCTGGATGCGCTGGACAAGCTTCAGATGGCCCCCGGCGATAAGCCGAGATGGGAATTTCTTGAACACCATGGGTTTCCGTTTCTCCATGTCCATCTGGCCCATGAATGCGATCTCTACCAGCTCAATGCTCTGGCGACCGTCCTGGGCCAGATGAACGGCAGAGAGAGAACTGCATTCGAAGGACTGTTCAACATGGAGGTGGCCAAGAAATACGGCCCCATCAGCGTTGCCACCATGATCGACCTGGCCTACAGCACAGACTGCTGCCATGTGGTCAACGCCACAACGGATGAGCAGCTGGGCAGATTCTATGCCGAGAATGATTTCATCCCAGCACTTGAAAAAGTCCCCGACTCCATCTTTGAGTATCTGGACTTTGAAATGCTCGGCAGAAAAGCCCGATTTGAGGAGGGTGGCGTCTTTGCCAGCGGCGGATATGTCACACAGCATACCGAACTGGAACAGGTATATGGGACACTGGACCTCATGCCTGCAGCTCCCTCCTATGCCATCCGCCTGTTGGCCGGAAGCTCCCCCATGGGCTCCAACGGTCTGCCGGAAAAGCAAGTATATCTGAACCTCCCCGCAACACAGGAGGAGCTGGAACATGCGCTGGAGGAGTGCGGAGCGGCCTCCTGGCGGGAGATGGTCTTCTGGACGGAGGACGGTGCTGTCCCGGATCTTCTGGAAAGTATGGACTGTGACGATATCCAGGAGCTTAACGAACTGGCAAGGCACCTCAAATACCGGGAAGATAGCGGAGATCTTTCCAAACTGAAGGCGGTCATCCTTGCAACGGACTGCCATGATGTTGTGACTGCCATTCAAATCTCCGAGTGCCTGGATGACTACCTGTTCGAGCCTGACCAGCGAAATCCCGAGGAGGTTGCATCCGAGGAGCTTCGTCTCATTGTGGATGAGCAATCCCTGTCTATTCTGAAGAAGCATGTCAGTCTCTACAACTATGGTCTGGATGTCATGGCCGCCAACAATGCTGTGCTGACTCCCTATGGACTGGTACAGCGCAGAGAT
>CAJFRA010000044.1 GCA_904419295.1 Candidatus Pseudobutyricicoccus lothianensis | reverse complement strand
AGACTGGAGAGGCGCCGCTGGCGCGACGCCTCTCCTACTAAACTCAATATTTCCTACCAGGGGCTTTTTTGTCCTGTCCGTATAATCTGGGGCTGTTCAGATTTTCCTCAGGGGGCTTTGGTCATTGCATCAGTTGTTCTGCGGCTGGGGAACGGGGATCTCCTTGGGGATGGGGCAGTTGTATGTACGGCCGTTCATCTGCTTGTTGAACTCTTCCTTAGCCTGCTCCACCAGTTTCGGGTCTTCCACCAGCTTCATGGCGGTGGCAGCCATCACCTTGGAGCCAAAGAGCATGCCCTTCATGCCGATGCTCATGCCGGCGCAGGAAGTGATCTGCCAGCTGTGGCCCGGTGCAGCCAGGTTGCAGGTGGCTGTCATCACCTGGACGCAGGGCACGATGTGCTGCACATCGCCTACGTCGGTGGAACCGTAGCCGTCCCGCTTCGCCACGGGCTCTACAAAGGTGCACAGAGGGCCGTTTTCCAGCTTGCCGGAATCTTTGACCGCCTGATACTGCTGGCTCTTCTTGTTCAGCTCGTCGGCAAAGGCCAGCTCTTCGTCTGTCCAGTGGGGCATCTCGATCTGCTCCATCACGTCATGGGTCAGGTTGGTCAGCATCACCGGGTTCAGGGTGTTGTAGCAGCCGCCCAGATACTCGATCTCCAGCTGGGTCTCGGTCATGTGGGCCGCGCCCTCGGCAACCAGGATCAGGCGGCGGTAGGTGTCTTCAATGGCCTCGCGGCTCATGGCCCGCACATAGTACCAAACGCTGGCGTTATCCGGCACGATGTTGGGGGCAGTGCCGCCTTCTTTGATCACATAGTGGATGCGCACGTCGCTGGTCACATGCTCCCGCAGATAGTTGGCACCCACGTTCATCAACTCCACAGCATCCAAGGCGGAGCGGCCGTTGTGGGGGTCGCCGCCGGCATGGGCAGTGATGCCCTTGAAGTGGAAGATGGCGCTGTTCAGGCCGGTCATGGTGCCGGTGGACAGGTTGTTGGAGGTAGAACCATGCCAAGAGAAAGCCACATCCAGGTCGCGGAACGCGCCTTCGCGGGCCATAAAGGCCTTGCCGGTCAATACTTCTTCCGCCGGGCAGCCATAGAACACCACAGTGCCCTCCAGGCCCCGCTCTTCCAGTTCCGCTTTCATGCCCAGCGCAGCGCCCACGCAAGAGACGCCCAGCAGGTTGTGGCCGCAGCCCTGGCCGGGAGCACCGGCGCACACAGGCTCTTTTTCCGTGCTGACTTTCTGGCTCAAGCCGGGCAGCGCGTCGTACTCACCCAAAAAGCCGACGACCGGATGGCCTTTGCCCCAGCTGGCCCGGATGGATGTGGGCATGCCATACAGCCCGGTCTCCACTGTAAAGCCGGCGTTGCGCAGCACTTCGGCAGTCCACTCGCAAGCCTTTACCTCGTTAAACGCAGTTTCCGGGTTGTCCCAGATCCGCTTCGCCAGATCCGTAAGGATCGCTTCGTTTTTTTCAACGGCTTTCGTCGCAATGGTCTCAAGCATGGTGATCTCTCCTTTTCATTCTGCTTCAAACCGGCAATCTCGCTAAAAACACTATACATATATTGTACAATATAAACAGTGAAATAGAGAAATGGGCCAATTCAAACAGTCATTCTACCCTGATTTTACTCTATGGGAGAAGGCTTTGTCAATGAAAAAAGCGCGGCATTGCTTATGGTTGACTTTCCACTGGACCAATGCTATACTACGAGACAGAAAAGAGCGTTTTGCGGATCATACGACGATCCGCAAGGCGCTCTTTTTTCATATGTGTCTAAGGAGAAAGAAAAGGAGGTTTATCGATGGGAAAGATCGTGACAAAACGGCGCATGGCAGACATCGGGTTCGAAGTGGCGGGAAGCCTGCTCATTGCCTTGGGCATCTACAATTTTGCAGTGGAAGCCCAATTCCCCATGACGGGGTTTTCGGGTATTTCCATCATCTTATACCGGCTGCTGGGCATGCCCATCGGCATGAGCACCATCTTGCTCAACATCCCTGTGGCGCTGTGCTGTTACAAGCTGCTGGGGCGGGGCTTCTTTCTCCGTTCCATCCGGTGCATGGTCATCTCCTCCCTGTGCATCGATTATGTGGCGCCTCTGCTGCCCACCTACCAGGGGGACCGGATGCTGGCCGCTCTGTGCACCGGCGTGCTGGCCGGGCTGGGATATGCCATCATTTATCTGCGCAATTCCTCCACAGGCGGGTCCGATTTCATCATCTTGTCGGTCAAAGCGCTCAAGCCCTATCTGTCCCTGGGGAAGATCGCCTTTCTGTCCGATGTGCTCATCGTGTTGGCAGGCGGTATTTTGTTCCGGGATGTGGATGGGATCATCTATGGGATGCTGATCAACTTTTTGCTGGCTGTTGCGGTGGATAAAGTGATGTATGGCATCAGCGCCGGCAAATTGGCCCTGATCGTCACCCAAGATGGCAGCGCCATGTGCCAAGCCATCGACCGATGTTGCGGCCGGGGCTCCACCATTTTGCAAGGGCAGGGCGGCTACCAACAGGAGGAAAAGCAAGTGGTGCTGTGCGCCTGCAACAACAAGCAGATGCATTTGGTGCAGCAGGCTGCCAAAGCCCAGGACCCGGCCTCTTTTGTCATTGTGCTGGAGTCCAACGAGGTGCTGGGTGAGGGATTTCACCGCTCCCAGGTAGGGGAGAGGGGATGAGTCTTGGCGGCAGCCGCCGTTTTGTGGTACAATACCCCCAAAGCAGTTACTGGACCAATGCCCCATGTCGCCGTCCGCCGCTCTTTTGGCTGCGGCCCAAGAAGCGGCACAGACCACAGCGCCACAAGTGCTGTGAGGTACAGCGGCTGCAAAGCCTTGTGCCAGCCGGTTGGCATCCTTCTGCCAGCTGGCAAAAGGATCTGTTTGAATGAGTAGGAGGAAGACTATGCGATATCCCGCATTTTTGCAGCCCGGGGGCACCATTGGCTTTGTGGCCCCTTCTTTTGGCTGCGCCATCGAACCGTACCGCACCGCCTTTGAAAACGCCCAGAAGAAATTCGCCGCCCTGGGCTATCAGCTGGTGCTGGGCCCCAACTGCTATGCCCAGCAGGGGGTGGGCATCAGCAACACACCGGAAAAGTGCGGCCAGGAACTGAACCGATTCCTGTGCGGAGACCAAGCGGACATATTGATCTCCTGCGGCGGCGGGGAGTTGATGTGTGAAACGCTGGACCATGTGGATTTCGACGCCATCCGCCAAGCGCCGCCTAAGTGGTTTATGGGGTATTCCGACAACACCAATCTGACATTTCTGCTGGCCACTTTGTGTGATACTGCCGCTGTCTACGGCCCCTGTGCTGCATCCTTTGGCATGGAGCCGTGGCACCCTGCTCTGCAGGACGCCATGGATCTGCTGACCGGCAAAAAACAGAGGGTACAGGGCTATGACCGCTGGGAAAAGGAGGGGCTGAAAGATGAAGAGCACCCCTTGGCGCCATACCATGTCACCGAGCCCCGGGTGCTGCGCCGGTTCCCCGACCAGGATGCCGCTTTTTCCGGCCGGCTCATCGGCGGCTGCATGGATTGCCTGGTGAATCTGACCGGCACCCGTTATGACCGGGTGGCAGATTTTTGCCAGCAGTACCAGCAGGATGGGATCATCTGGTTTTTGGAGGCCTGCGACCTCAATGTGTTTGCCATGCGCCGGGCCATTTGGCAGATGCAGCAGGCCGGGTGGTTTGCCCATGTCAAAGGATTTTTGATCGGCCGGCCAGCCCTGTATGACCAACCGGCCATGGGATTGGACCAGTATCACGCGGTGTACGACCTGCTGGCGCGCTATCAGGTGCCTGTGATCCAAGATGTGGATCTGGGTCATCTGCCCCCCATGATGCCTTTGATCTGCGGCAGCTATGCCCAAGTGGAGTGCAAGGGAAACGACATCTCCATCACCATGCTCTGCCGGTGATGCCGAGGGCAGCCAGCTCTTACCGGGTGCGTTGTGGGAGGTGCACCGGCAGCGGATATCCGGCCCATGCCGGGCACTGTCAGCCATGAGGCATACGGTGTGGCGGACTGCATGAAAACAGCCCCGCGGGCCATAGGGCCTGCGGGGCTGTTGTGATCCAATGGAATAGAGTGTGGCAAAAGGCTATTTGACAACGGAACTGTCTTTCAACAGCACGTCGTGGGAACCGCCCTCCACGATGCTGGTGGCCGAGACCAATGTGATCTTGGCATCCCGCTGCAAGTCGGGAATGGTCAGCACACCGCAGTTGCACATGGTGGAGCGGACTTTGTTCAGCGATACGGTGACGTTGTCCTTCAAGCTGCCGGCATAGGGCACATAGGAATCCACGCCTTCTTCGAAGGAGAGCTTTTTGTCGCCGCCCATGTCGTAGCGCTGCCAGTTGCGGGCACGGTTGGAGCCTTCGCCCCAGTACTCCTTCATATAATTGCCGTTGATGATGACCTTGTTGGTGGGGCTTTCGTCGAAGCGGGAGAAATAGCGGCCCAACATAATAAAATCGGCGCCCATGGCCAGTGCCAGGGTGATGTGGTAATCGTGCACGATGCCGCCATCGGAGCAGATGGGCACATAAATGCCCGTCTCTTTGAAATATTCGTCCCGGGCTTTGGCCACTTCGATCACAGCGGTGGCCTGGCCGCGGCCAATGCCTTTTTGCTCCCGGGTGATACAGATGCTGCCGCCGCCAATGCCGACTTTGACGAAATCGGCCCCGGCTTCGGCCAAGAAGCGGAAACCGTCGGCATCCACCACGTTGCCGGCGCCTACCTTCACTTTGTCGCCGTAATGGGCGCGGATCCACTCCAGTGTGATCTTCTGCCACTCGGTGAAGCCTTCGGAAGAATCGATGCACAGCACATCGGCCCCAGCCTCCACCAGAGCGGGCACCCGCTCGGCATAGTCCCGGGAATTGATGCCGGCGCCCACCATATAGCGCTTGGAAGCATCCAGCAGTTCGTTGGCGTTTTCCTTGTGGGAAGAATAGTCTTTGCGGAAGACGAAATACTTCAGCCGCTGGTCTTTGTCCACCAGGGGCAGGGAGTTGAGCTTGTGCTCCCAGATGATGTTGTTGGCCTCTTTCAGGCTGGTGTCATCCGAAGCGTAGATCAGTTTTTCAAAGGGAGTCATGAATTCTTTGACTTTGGTGGAAAGATCCATCCGGCTGACCCGGTAATCCCGGCTGGTGACAATGCCCACCAAACGCCCGGCAGCTGTGCCGTCGTCGGTGATGGCCATGGTGGAATGGCCGGTCTTTTCCTTCAGGGCCAGCACATCGGCCAAAGTGCTCTCGGGCGACAGGTTGGAATCGCTCTGCACAAAGCCGGCTTTGTAGGCCTTGACCCGGGCTACCATCGCGGCTTCATCTTCCACCGACTGGGAACCGTAGATAAAAGACAGGCCGCCTTCCCGGGCCAGGGCAATGGCCATTTTATCGTCGGATACCGACTGCATGATGGCAGATACCAGAGGGATGTTCAGCGAGATCGGGGCTTCTTCCCCCTTTTTGAATTTGACCAGCGGCGTTTTCAAACTCACGTTGGCCGGGATACACTCTTTGGAGGTGTATCCGGGGACCAGCAGATACTCGCCAAAAGTGTGGGAAGGTTCGTTGTAATAATGTGCCATGCTCAACTCTCCTTTGTCTTCTCTCATTTTTGTGTTCCAACTACCATACCATGGGCAACACCAAATGACAATGTGTGTTTTCTACAAAAAATAACACAAAAATTCAGCAAAGTCAACAGCTGCGGCCGGTTTACTGGCGGTGCAGGCCAATGCTGCTGAATACGATGGCCACGGCAGAGGCGGCCGCAGCGGCAATGCCCAGCACCAGGCCGGTGATGGAAAAGGCTTTTCTCAATGGTATCCCCCCTTTTTTGATCCCGGCGGCGCAGGCTCTGCCGGGCGGCTGTGGTTGGTACCAGTATACCATGCTTTGGCACAAAATGCACCGCCTTCCGGTGAAAAAGGGAAAAAAGAGGCCCAAGGGCAAGCCTTGGGCCTGAACATCAATTGAAATCGTCTCGGTCGGTCTTATTGGCGCCGACAAAGGGGTCGCCCAGATCATCGGAGAAAGACGGCCGGGCAGAGGAAGTGCCGGTGGGCGAGACGTCCAGGGTCTCCACCGGCTGAGGCGCCTGGCGGGGCCGGCGGAAGGAGAGCACCAGCAGCAGAATGCCCAGGGCAGCTGCCGCCATGCCGGCGACAGCCATGACGCGCACCACAAAGAAATCCCGCGGGGATATCATATAATGCACCAGATAAGGGCTGGGGTCTTCTTCGCCAAAGAACATGGTGTCGGTGAACCATTCGCCAAAGTATTGGTCCAGCTCACCTTCCAGTTTTTCCACTGTGCCTTCCACCGGCAGGATCGTGGTGCCCAGGTCTGCAGCGGCATCGGTCAGGTAGGCATACGTCTCATCCATGATGGCGGACATGGTGGAAAATTGGCTGCCGGAAGAGCCGATCTCCAGGGCCATATACTCCATTTCGCCTACGGGGATAATATAATATTGATGAGCCGTCTCTTTGGGGGTGGAGCTGCCGTCCTTGTTTTCCGTCCAGGTTTCCTCTGAGGCAAAAGTATCCAGTGCCGCATAGATGTCTGTTTTGACATGCATGCCCTCCTCCACCTGGTCGGCAGTAAAGCCCGCTTCGTTCAGATCCACCGGCGCTTTCAGCGATGTGAGAAAGTCTTTGCCGGAAAACCAGAGCAATACAACGCCGATGACCAGCAGGACCAGACCGGGCTTGCGCAGTTTTGATGTTTTCATCGTTCTACTCCTTTTCTTCCTTTTGAGAAACTTTTTCCCTGGCCCATTATAGCATGAAACCGCCACAAAAAGACAGCCCTTGTAGACTGAATTTTTTGCAAACTGGATAATTTGATGACAAAGTGAAAAATAGGTATTGAAAAATAAAAGGAAATGGGCTATACTATCCAAGTGATGTGCCGGTGTGATGGAACTGGCAGACGTACGGGACTCAAAATCCCGCGGTGGCAACACCGTGCGGGTTCGACCCCCGCCACCGGCACCAATAAGAAAGGACATCTGAAAAGGTGTCCTTTTTTTCTTTGCTTTGCCGCCTATGGCCAAGGCGTGGGCGGTGGACATATACCCGTATCTGACGAAAGGGAGGAGGCCGGCTGGAGCCGGACCGTTGAGGACAGATGAAACAGTATCGATCCATCGGCAGGCGGATGGTCTTTTGGGACATCGGCTACCTGTTGTGTTTTGAACTGGCCCATAAAATGGCCGGCTTTTTGGGGCTGCTGCCCTTGTTTCGCGCTGTGCTTTCCCAGACGCTGCAGATCACGGCGTTAAACATATTGAGCCGGGAGACGCTGCTGCGGATCATGCAGAATCCGTTGGCGATCTTGATGGCTTTGTTGTGGGCGCTGGTCTTCGTCAGTTATTTTTATTTGGAATTTGCTGTGCTGGCCCTGTATTTTGAGCGGGGCTGGCAAGGGGATGGCCGCTCCTTTTCCCGCCTTTTGGTCTTGGCAGTGCGCCGGCTGGGCGAATTGTTTTTGCCCCGGAACTGGCTCATGCTGCTTGGCATGCTGCTGGTGCTGCCCTTGCTGGTGCTGCCTTATTCGGGCAACTTGGGGGTCGCGGCCCAGATCCCGGATTTTGTGCGGGAACTGGTGGGGCAGCGGGCAGTCCGGTACACCCTATATGGAGCTGCGGCCTTGCTGGCGGCGCTTTTGTTGTTCTTCTTCCTGTTTGGCTTCCGCGCCATGATGGTGGAGGGCAAGCGGTTCCGCCAAGCCTGCCGGGAGAGCTACCGGCTGCTCAAGGGACGGCGGCGCCAAGTGGCGCGGACACTGCTCTTTACCTGCCTGGCCGTGGTGTTGGCACTGCTGGCGGTCTATTTGGTGTTGGTTCTGGTCACAGCAGGGATCACCGCTTTGCAGTTCCATGGCATCGAGGCCCGCTCCGCTTTCCAGCTGAACTATCTGGCCTGGAGCCAGCTGCTGCGGGTGAGCTCATATGTGGTGCTTGCCGGCTGGTATTTTGGTATTTCCACCTTGCTTTACCACAGGCTGCGGCACCACCATCCCCATTTGGGGCGCCGGCGCAGGCCCTTTGTCCGCCTGGGCCGGTCAGCTGCCCTGCTGTGCCTGCTCGGCGTGCTGGCCTATTTCAGTGAGACAGAACTGGGAGGCGCCGTCTTCCGCAGCCCGGAAGAGCGGATCCAGGTGGTGGCACACCGGGGCGGTGCGGCACTGGAGCCGGAAAACACGGTGGCCGCTTTGCAGGAGGCCATCGTGAGCAGTGCAGAGCAGGCGGAGATCGACATCCAGCAGACGAAGGACGGCGTGCTGGTGGTGCTCCATGACCCCAATCTAAAGCGGATCGGCGGCGTGGACCGCCCCATTTGGGAGATGACCTATGCCGACTTGCGGGAGCTGCCTTTGCGGGAACCCATCCCCACGCTGGAAGAAGCCATGCAGGCAGTGGATGGCAAACTGAAGCTGATGATCGAGATCAAAGTGACAGGGCACGAAGAGAATCTGGTGCGCCAGACTTTGGGCACGATCCGCCGGTATGAAGCAGAGGATTGGTGCTGTATCGGTTCGATGAACCTCAACACCTTGGAAGAAGTGCACCAAAGGGAGCCGGAGATGGAAGTGGTGTACATCGCCCCGGTGGTGTCGCCCAGCGACTATGGCATCGAATGGATCGACGCTTTCAGCATCAAACATCTATATGCCAACCGAGACATCGTGCAGAGGATGCACAAAGCGGGGAAAGACGTGTACATCTGGACCTGCAACACCGAGCGGAGCATCCGCCGGGCCATCCGCTGCCAACCGGAGGGGATCATTACCGACAACCCCTACCTTGTGCAGTATTTCCTGCAATATGGCGACCAAAATAGGCTGCTGGAATTCTGGCGTGATGTGTTCTTCCCCTTGTCGGCAAGTTAAGAGCCGCGGTTCCGCAGTTGACAAAAGCCCTGGCCATAGGTATCCTTACAGTATCTTTTACAGAAAAGGAGAAGTGGAATGAAACGATGGAACCGAAGCCGGTGGTGGAGCTTGCTGGCCTGTTTGCTTTTGCTGGCTGGCTGCACCCGGCAGACGCCGGCAGACCAGCCGGCTGCCGGGACAGAAGGCACTAGCCAGGCAGCAGATGCCCGGGGGCCGCTGCTGGGTAGTTTTACAGCCCAGGATCTGGAAGGAAACACCGTGGATCAATCCATTCTGGCCGATCACAAACTGACCATGGTCAACGTATGGGCCACATTTTGTACGCCGTGCCTCAGCGAGATGCCTGAATTGGGGCAGCTCCAGCAGGAGTACCAGGAAAAGGGCGTGCAGATCATCGGCATCGTGATGGACGTATACAACAGCGACGGCTCGTTGAATGAGTCCCAGGTGGAAAAAGCCCGCCTGGCCGTGGAACAGACCGGGGCAGATTATCTCCATTTGTTGCCCTCCAAAGATCTGATCGCGGCCAAATTGAAAGATGTCTCCGCTGTGCCCGAGACGTTTTTTGTAGATGCCCAGGGCAATCTGGTGGGTGATAGTTACCTGGGGGCCCGGGACAAGGCCGGATGGCAGCAAGTCATCGAAGAAAAATTGGAGGAGTTGGCGTGAACGGCTGGCGCCGATATGGCATTCCGTTGAGCTTGGCGGTACTGGGCGGAGCTATGGTGTGGTATGGCATCGGCCGGGGTGAGATGGATGTGGTGTTCATCAAAGCCGTGAATCTGTGTATGGAGTGTATTGGGCTTGGGTAAAAAGATCGGGAGAGTGCGCCGCATTGTCCAGGCGGGGACAGCGGTGCTGACCAACGGATATCTGACGGGATTTGCCAAGGGACAGATTTACCAGGGCCCGGGCAAACAGTTTTGCGTACCCGGGCTCAACTGTTATTCCTGCCCGGGAGCACTGGGTTCCTGCCCCATTGGCGCACTGCAGGCAGTGCTGGGCAGTGCTGAATACCGGATGGCTTTTTATGTGCTGGGGTTTCTGCTGGTGGTCGGGGCGCTGCTGGGCCGGGTGGTCTGTGGCTGGCTGTGCCCTTTTGGCTGGTTCCAGGAGTTGTTGTATCGGATCCCCTTTTTCCGCAAAGTGAAAAAATTGCCGGGTGAAAAGGGGCTGCGGCTGTTGAAATACGCCATTTTAGTGGGCTTTGTCTTGCTGATCCCCTTGTATGTGGTGGATATTTTGGGGCAAGGGCAGCCAGGCTTTTGCAAATACATCTGTCCGGCAGGCACGCTGGAGGCTGGCTGGCCTCTGGTGGCGCTGAACCCGGCATTGCGGTCGGCCCTGGGCTGGCTGTTTGCCTGGAAGAGCGCAGTGCTGGTGGCATTGATCTTGCTGGCGCTGGCGGTTTGGCGGCCTTTTTGCCGGTATTTGTGCCCGCTGGGCGCTGTTTATGGCCTGCTGAACCCAGTGGCCCTTTGCCGCATGGAGGTGGCGGAGCACAAGTGCACCCATTGCGGAGCCTGCCAGAGGGCCTGCCCGATGGATATCCCGGTGGAGCAGACGCCCAACAGCCCGGAGTGTGTGCGGTGCGGTGCCTGCCGGGATAGCTGCCCCCATGGGGCGATCGCCATGGGGTGCCGGAAGGGCGCTGCCCCAAAGAAGGAGATGGTCGGCTAAGATGACAGGAGAATACGCAGTGGCAGTCCATGCACTGGTCTATCTATACCATCGGGGCACCACGGTATCCAGCGAAGTGCTGGCCAAGAATATATGCACCAACCCGGCGCGGGTGCGCAAGGTGATGGCCAAACTCAAACGGGGTGGTCTGGTCACCACCCGGGAGGGCAGCGAAGGCGGATACCGGTTGGCTGTTGCAGCAGAACAGGTGGATCTGCGGCAGATCGCCCAAGCGGTGGGCGCCACTTTTGTGCAATGCAACTGGCATTCGGGGGGCGAAGACATCCACTGCCAAGTGGCTTCCGGTATGGCCGGTGTCATGGATGGCATTTGCGATGATCTCAACCAGCGGTGCCTGCAACGGCTGGAACAGATCACCCTGGAAGACATCAGCCAAAAGATCAAAAGCCGCCCGCAGGCGGCGGAAGACAGGGCCTAGGCCCTGTCTTTTTTTGCGTCTGCTTGGCAAATAGCAACAGATCTGACCGGTTCTTCGACGGCGCAAAAAGGGAATTATCCGTATAGCCTTGATCGGCCAGGTATGCTCTTCGGCCATGAAGAAAGTTCATAGATTTGTCATAAAATAAGTGAATTTACTCGGTAATTAAACAACATTTTCTTAAAAATTAGGACATCTTTTATGGGAAAAATGAAAGAGGTAGAGAAAAAATCGCAGCTCTGATTTGTACAGTTTAACAAAAACAGAAGGAGGAAGCTCTAGAGAGAATCCGAGAAATAGCAAAAATTTTTGGGGAAAATGAGATTACACGAAAAGAAACAAGGATTCGTTCACACAAAAAACACGTGTTTATAAAATCGTAATTTTTGACACTCCCTGCCATGCCACGCTATAATACTTGTAAACCAAAGCCAGCTTGCTGGCAAAGGAAAAAGAGGCTGTAAAAAGCGGATTATTGAGGTGAATGGATTATGAGTAACAGAAAAAGTCGCATAGCGAGCTTAGCACTGTTAATGGCTATGTCGTTAGGTTTGTTTGCGGGCTGCAGCCAAAATGGCGGCTCGGACGGCAGCGACGGAAGCAATGATGGCGGCACAAAAGACAGCATTATCATTGCAACAGCCAATGAGACCCCGTCCCTGTCGCCTACGGAGCACAACGCTGTGGCCGGTTCTTACATGAACCTGCTGACCTATAACACCCTGTTCAAATCCGATATGGAAATGAACCCCGTTCCCGATCTGGTAGAAGACTATGAGAACATCAGCGAATCCGAATGGGAATTCACCATTAAAACAGGTGTCAAATTCCATGATGGTTCCGAGATGACAGTAGAAGACGTCAAGGCTTCGCTGGAATGGGCGAAAGGTTTCCCCGAAGTCAGTTTGTACAATGATGACATCGTCAGCGTAGACATCGTGGATGATGACACCATCAAGATCACGACACCGGGCCCCGACGCCATGCTGCTGAGCAACCTGTGCCACCACGGCAACGCCATCGTGCCCAAAGCGCTGATCGATTCGGGCCATGACTTCAATACAGAGCCCATCGGCACCGGCCCGTATAAGTTCGTCGAATGGAACCGGGGCGACAGCGTTGTATTCGAAGCGTTTGAAGATTACTTTGATGGCGCTCCCGCCATTAAGAACATGACCTGGAAGGTCATTCCGGAAGGCTCCTCCCGTACCATCGCCCTGGAAGCCGGCGAGATCGACTTCATCGTTGAAGTGGAAGCTATGGACTCCGATCGCCTGAAGGGCAATGAAGAACTGGAAGTCATCCAGTACGAAGCCACTAACGAGAGCTGGCTGATGATGAACAACGAGAAGCCTCAGTTCCAGAACCAGAACGTGCGCCATGCCATCAACAGCGCCATCAACAAAGACGATATCGTCACAGTTGCGTTCATCACAGTTGCGTTCAATGGTTTGGCAGTACCCGCCATCTCCCAGTGCCCCTATAACTTTGAAGGCTCCACCGAGGAGAACGCTGATGTCTATGATGTAGCCAAGGCCCAGGAGTATCTGGATGCTTCTGGTGTGGATCCTTCCACGATCACTTTCTCCATCATCTGCTCTGACGACCAGAAGAAGCGCGCCGGCGAAGTGATCCAGGCCAACTTGAAGGAGATCGGCATTGAATGCACCATCGAGAGCATGGACCTGGCCACCTATTTGTCGGTCACTACCGAAGGCGATTATGAAGCCTCCATCGGCGGCTATTCCTCCAGCAACTTGTTGAGCTATGTGGTGGGCGTGTACCATTCCGATTCCATCAATGCCTCTAACAAGACCCGTCTGAACAATCCGGAAGTGGATGCGCTGATCGATCAGGCTAAAGTCACCCTGGATGACGCAGAACGCGTGAAGATCTTTGAAGAACTGTCTGCTCTGCTGAATGAGCTGTGCACCCAGGCTCCTCTGTACCAGCCCATCAACCTGCGTGCCTTTGATGCCAAATTGGGCGGCGTAGAAGTGAGCGACAGCGGCACTCTGTACTTCGAGAAGTGCTACTGGGAGGAATAATTCCATAACATCGTTTTATCAGGTCTCACACGATGAAACCTCATAAATAATGCGACAGCAAGGGACCGGGCGTTCCCAAACGCCCGGTTTTTTGCTGCAATAGTGCAAAGAGGAGAAAGCGGGGCCAAAAGGCAGTTGACAAGGTTGCGGCTCTGGGGTAGGATGGAGCGAGGGGTGGTCAGAATGGCAGAAAACCAGAAGGGAAATTGTACCAGCTACGACCGAGCTGATTTGTTGATCGATTTTGTATCCACCTATTATGACCACATGAATACAGTGCGAGATTATGGCACAGGTGAAAAATTCACTATGACAGAGGTGCATATGGTCAGCCGGATCGGGGATAATCCAGGCATCACCGTGACAGAACTGGCCCGCCAAGGCAAACGGACCAAGGGAGCGATCTCCCAGATCGTCAAAAAATTGGAGGAGAAAGGCCTAGTAGTCAAAGAAAAGCAGGCAGGCTACGGCTGCCGGACTCTGCTTTTTCTATCGCCGAAAGGCCGGGAGCTCAACGAATGCCACAAAAGATTCGACCGGGAGCAGGGCGGAGTGGTTTACGGGCAGCTGCTCCAAGAACAGGGAGAAGAAGCTATGCAGCGCTTTTTTCAGGTGATGGCCAGTTGGTATGAAAAGCTGTCGCTGCAGCGGCGGCCGAAGAAAGAGGAAGAGCAGGGGAAAAAAGAGATAGGATAGAACAAAAAAGAGCTGCCGCAGCCCTAGGCTGCAGCAGCTCTTTTCAACATGGCCTCATTTTTGTTTATTTGCACTGGAAGGTGCTGCACTTTGTCTGGTAGCACTGGCAAGCGTCGTGGCCATCCACTTGTACTTGATGGGCCGTGCAGCCGCCGTGGTCGTTATATTGGCAGGTGCCGGCGCTGCAGCTGATCTCCAAAGTCTGGTTTGGCTGGTTGTACTGCACTGCATTCTGCATCGCACTGCTTTTTGTCTGGAAGGAAGAACAGCAGGTATCGCCGCAGTCGCAGGCATGGTCGCCGCTGACTTGGATGCCGGGCAGGCAGCAGCAGCCCTGGGCATTGTTGGCGCAGCTCATAACGCTGCATTGCAGATTGGTCATAGGAATAGCCTCCATTGTTGGCGCAAAGCGCCAGGATTGTCGCATTGGTTGCGTTTTTAGTGTGTACCGCAGCGGGCTGCAATATGCAAAGGGCAGCTGCAAAAAATCCTTCGTTGACGAACCGGCCGGCGCTGTGCTATACTACATTTTGTTTGAAAATCAAAATAGCGAGGAAAACGGCATGACGGCGGAATACTACGAGAACATCAACCATTTTCTAGTTGGGTTGTTCAACGATATTTTGAAAATTGAAGGGAAAGCCCTGCGGGCCGGGGAATACCGGGAGATCTCCATGCGTGATATGCATATCATCGAGGCGATCTGCGCAGCCAGCGGGCAGGAGGACAACCGGACCACGGCCATTGCCCGGGAACTGGATATCACGACGGGAACGCTGACGGTAGCGGTGAACAGCCTGGTGAAAAAGGGTTATGTGGAGCGGCGGAAAGACCAGCGGGACCGGCGGGTCGTGCGGCTGTATCCCACAGAAAAAGCACTGCGGGCCAACGAGGCCCATGCCAAGTTCCACCACGACATGGTGGAAGGCGTGATGCAGGTGCTAAAGCCCGAGGAATTGGCCGTGCTCACCCATGCATTGGATGCTGTGCGCCACTATTTTGAATCCAAAAAATAAGAGGGAGAAAGAAGACATGGCGATCCGAATTTTGACCGACAGCACCAGCGACATTCCGCGCAGCCAGGCGGACCAGTGGGGGCTGGAGATTGCGCCGCTGAAAGTGCGGTTCGGCAGTGAAGAATACATCGACGGCGTCACTTTGATGCCCCAGGAATTTTATGAAAAGCTGACAAGCAGCGATGTCTTGCCCCAGACATCCCAGGTGAACCCCGAAGAATTCTGCCGCTTGTTCCAGCAATACCGGGAGCAGGGGGATGAAGTGGTCGGCCTGTTCATCTCCTCCGACCTGAGCGGCACATACCAGTCGGCTGTGGCCGCCCGCCACATTTGCGGCGAAGAGGGCATTTACCTGACCGACAGCCGCACGGTCACCTTTGGCCTGGGGCTGCTGGTGCGGGAGGCGCTGCGGCTGCGGGAAGCAGGCGCCACTGCCCAGCAGATCCATCAGCAAGTGGAAGAAATGAAAGAGAAACTGCGTTTTTACGCGGCGGTGGATACGCTGAAGTACTTGCGCATGGGCGGCCGCCTTTCGGGAACAGCGGCTGTGGTGGGCAGCTTGCTGAACATCAAGCCGTTGATCGCCGTACAGAACGGAAAAGTGGAAGCGGTACACAAGACAAGAGGATTGGCCGCCGCTTTGGATTGGATGGTAGGGCAGATGGAAAAAGACGGTGTGGAACCGGGCAGTTTGGTGATGTTTGGCCACACCAATGCGCCAGAGCTGTGCCAGCAGTTCATTGAAAAAGCACGGCAGCGGGTGACCATCGACCGGTGGGATTCTACTGCCATCGGCAGCGTTGTCGGCACCCATGCCGGCCCGGGGTGTACAGGGCTGGCCTACCTGAAACCCTAAGGGCATCAAAGCAAAGAGAAAAGGAGCCGCCCCATGAAGCGTGGAGCAGATGACTTGGAATGGGTGGAAATGGAGACTGCCCAGGTGGAGGCTTTGTACCAGGAACGGGTCACAAAGGATTTCCCCGAGGCGGAACGCCGGCCGCTGGAGCGCATCTTGTCCTTCCGGCAGCAGGGGTTTTATCGGTGTTTTCTACTGTGCCAGGGGGAAAGCTGGCTGGGCTATGCCTTTTGCGCCCAAGGGGAACCGGAAAGCATCGCCCTGTTGGATTACTATGCCATGCGGCCCGGGCTGCGGGGCCAGGGCTATGGGGCCAAAGGGCTCAAGCTGCTGGCGGACAGATACCCCGCCGGTCTGCTGGCCGAAGTAGAGAGCCCGGCGACAGCGACCGGGGAGGAGGAGCGGCGGGAGCGCTGCCGGCGGGTCGCTTTTTACCAGCGCTGCGGCATGGTGCACAGCGGCATCCGGTGCCTGCTGTTTGGCGTCACCTACGACATCCTGTGGCTGCCCGGTGACAGCAGCCGGCAGCCGGGCCCACTGCTGGACAAGATCTACCGGAAGGTATTGCCCGGCGCCCTTTGGGATCATTTGCGCTATTTGTAACGGGAAAGGCCGCCGGCCATTTACTTTTTCCCGGGGAAAGGGTATGATAAAGGCGGCAGGGGAGCGAGCGAAGCGTGCCCTGCCGCCCATTACATATACTGGCGGCCCTGGGCCGCAAAAAAGGAGAGAGCTCACATGGAAAACCGGATGAGCGCGGAAAGCTGCGCTGCACTGCTGCAAACATTGGTGCGGACCGATACCTGCCAGCCGGCGGGCAATGAAGAGGCGCTGTGCCATTCCATCGCTGCCTTGTTCCCCGATACGGTGGAGAAGACCTTGATCCCCCACCAGGCGGGGCGGGCCAGTTTGGCCATTCGTATCCCGGGCAAAGAGAGCCGCGGCGGCTTGGCTTTTATGGGCCATTTGGATACCGTATCCTGCGGCGACCCGTCGCTTTGGAGCTGTGACCCGCTGGCGGCCCAGCGGAAAGGGGACCTGATCTACGGCCGGGGTACCGCCGATATGAAAGGCGGGCTGGTGTGCATGATCCAGGCGGCGCTGCACCTGCTGGAAAGCGGGAAGCCTTTGGCCCACGACCTGTGGCTGTGCTTCACAGCCGATGAGGAGGCCAACGGCACGGGCGCACTGGCCTTTGCAGGCAATGGCTGGCTGAAAAATATCCGGGCCCTGGTGGTGGCAGAGCCCTCCAACGAAGAGATCGGTCTGTGTGAAAAAGGGGCTTTGTGGCTGCGCATCAAGGCGATCGGCGCGCTGGCCCATGGCTCCAGGCCGGAGATCGGCATCAATGCAGTGGAAAAACTGATGGAATTTGAACGGGCTTTCCGGGCACAGGTGCCGGTGGATGAGATCCACCCGGTATTGGACCGCACCACCATGGCAGTCACCCAGCTCCATGGCGGCATTATGACCAATGTGATCCCCGCCAATGGGGAAATGGAGATCGACATGCGGACGCTGCCCACGGTGGACCACGACCAGCTGCTGCATACCGCCAAAGCCATCTGCGACCAAATGATGGCCCAGTGCCCCGGGCTGAAGCTGGAGATCCAGGTGCTGAACAACCGGCCTGCAGTGGAAGTGGCAGAAGAAGACCCCTTTGTGGACATCATCAAAGAGAGCTGCGCCCAGGCGGGCATCCAGCCCCACTGCAAAGGGCTGTATTTCTACACCGATGCATCCCAGGTGGTGCCGGCTCTGGGTTGCCCCTTTGTCATCTTTGGGCCGGGGGCAGACACCATGGCCCACCAGATCGATGAGCGGATCGACGTACATTCCATGGAACGGGTGGCAAAAGCCTATTATCACGCCATGGAAAAGATGTGCCTGTAACAACATAGACCGAAGCGGTGGAGCATCGTGCTCCGCCGCTTTTTGCCCTCAACCCAGAGTAGAAAGCATGGGCCTGATTCAAACACGCCGTTATTGCCTGGCCGGGCGGCAGATGGTATGCTGAAAGTACCAAAAATAAGAAAGGGGCATTGTCATGTTGGATGGCGTGAAGATGGGCCGCTTTTTGGCGGCAAAACGGAAAGAGGCAAAGATGACACAGCAGCAGCTGGCCGAGCGGCTGCACGTTTCCTTTCAAGCGGTCTCCAAATGGGAGAGCGGTGCCACATACCCCAGCCTGGAGACCCTGCACGACCTGGCGGTCGCTTTGCATGTATCGGCTGACGATATTTTGGCAGGCGGGCACAAAGCCGGGGAGGCCCTCTCTTACAGCAAGGCGGGGGTCGATATCGCCTATACCGATTCCATCAAACAGGCCATGACGGGCTACCTGCAAACGCCGGACCGGCGGGTGCTCAATGGCCTGGGGCCCTTTGCCGCCCTGTACGATATCCAGTTCCCCTCGATGGAGGAGCCGGTGCTGGCGCTGAAATCGGAAGAGCCCGGGTCCAAGCAAAAGTTGGCCATGGAATATGGGTTTACAGAGTCCATCTGTTATGACATGATTAACCACCTGGTGAATGACATTGTTGTGATGGGCGCCCGGCCGCTGGCCGTGTTGGATTGCATCGTCTGTGGCAATGCGGAGAAAGATACCATACAGACGCTGGTGCGGGGTATTGCCGACGCGTGCCGCCAAAACGAGTGCTCTTTGGTGGGGGGCGAAACATCCATCCAGCCGGCGGTGGTGGCGCCAGGCACCTATGTGCTGACCTCCAGCATCGTGGGCATCGTGGAACGGAAGAAGATCGTGGACGGCAGCGCCATCCGGCCAGGGGATGCCGTGTTGGCGGTGGCTTCCAACGGGCTGCACACCAACGGCTATTCCCTGGTGCGGCTCTTGATGGAACGCATGCCCCAGATCAAGCTGGACCGGGTGGATGGGATCACGTTTTTGGAGCAGATCATGAAGCCCCATACTGCCTATTACAAGGGGCTGAAAGGGCTGTTGGGCGACTCGGCCCTGCACGGAATGGCCCACATCACCGGAGGCGGTCTGGCCGGCAATTTGAGCCGTGTGATACCGGCTGGGCTTTCGGCTCAAATCGATCTGTCGAAAATACGGCCCCTTCCCATTTTCCGCGCCATCAAAGAGTATGGCAGCATAGAAGAGGATGAGATGCTGCGGACATTCAACTGCGGCGTGGGGTTTGTGCTGGTGGTGGCGCCCCAGGAAAAGCGCCGGGTCATGGAGCATATGGAGGCCTGGTACCCCTGCTATGAGATCGGCCGGATCGCAGAGGGAGAAGCCGCCGTCCAATGTTTCAACCGGCTCGATTGGGTGCAATGACAAACGAAAAAAGGGCCCTGGAAGTTCCAGGGCCCTTTTGTTCCTGTGGGATCATGTCGATCAAGCGGCAGCGTTTTCTTCTGTAGCAGGTTCTGTTTCCGATGTTTCCATCAGTTCCATGAGATCCTGCACGTTGGAACCAGCCGGGGGAGCGGATTGGATCTCTTCAGTCAGCTCCGAATAGGTCATATCCAAAGCCAATTTCAAAGACATCGCACCGTCCACACCGAAGCTCATGGAAACGTTGGATTGTTCGCCCTTCTCCACAGCAACAATGGACATTTCCATGCCATCGCCTGTGACAGCCAGGGAAACGGAAGCATCTTGCAGTTTGCCTTCTACTTCTTCCAAAACGATATCCAAAGAGACGGCGGAACCGTTTTGATCTACGTCAAAGGAAGAAGTATAGGTATCGCCATCCTGATGGAAAGCTTCGTCGCCGATGACAGCTACACACTGATCCATCATATCGGTCACCAGCTGATAAGCATCTTCTTCATCCATCAGCAGAGCGGCTGTCTGGATCAGCGCATCGCTCACCGAAAGTTCTTTCGCCTGAGCCATCAGGCTGTTCAAATCCATGCCCAGAGCTTCGCCATAGATGGCGTTGAGGTCCATGGAGTACCAGGTGCCCTCAGCGGTGCCTAAGACAGTGTCCAAAGCGGGGCAGCTGATGTAGACCATACCGGTCTCCAGATTGACGATGTAAGACATCTCCAGGTTTTCCAGCAATTCCAGGGCGGCCTTGTCCTCTTCGGTCAAGGTTTCGCCGGTACTGGCCAGCAGATCATCCAGGTCAAAGGACAATGTCATGTCCATATTGGCCAGCTGGTCGTTGGAGGAACCAGACAGGTCGCCGGTGATGGGCATAGCCACCATCTCGCCCTCGTTGTTGATGGCGATCTCCATTTCAATGGTGCCGGTAAAGGCCACGCCTTTTTCATCAAAACGGCCGGCGGAATCTTGGGCATAGCGATCCATCAGTTGGAATTTGTTGCCATAAGCCTCTTCCAGCTTGGCAGTGTCGATGATGTTGACGGTCTGGGTGGGTTGGTTCCAGCCCACCAGGCTGCCCAGTGCCTGGGCCGCAAAGCGGACCGGGATCAGGGTGCGGCCGCTGGCCGCATCGACATAAGGAACCACGTCGGCCTGGAAGGTCTCGGTCTGGCCGTTCTCTGTCACTTTCACATCGGCCGAGCCCAGAGTAAACTCCACCAAAATGCCGTCGCGCTCTGCGGAGACCACCCGGGTGGCGTTGTCAAACTCCACAGTGGCACCCATTGCTTCGAATACCGAGCGGAAGGGCACAAAGGTACGGTTGTCCTTCATCTGGGGCTGTACGTCTGTGAAAGACAGCGCTTGGCCATCCAGCACCACAGAGATCCCGGCGGGTGCCTGTTCGGTGTCGGTGGGGGCCGGTTCTGGCTCGGCGGCAACGGCTGTCAGGCTAAACACCATAACCAGCGACATGCCAAGAGCCAGCGCTTTTTTCCAAATGTGTTTCATGCAGTTTTCCCTCCTAAATGATGATCGATTCGGAACGATCTTCCTTGCCACCAGTATAGGGCTAAAACCTTTGCGATGCAAGAACAATCGCACCGATTTCAAAAAAACGAAAAAACGAAAGGGCCATTTCGAAAAAAGGGGGAGACATACAGGGTGTTTACAGCTTGATGTGGCGCCACTTCCCCTTTTTGAAACGGGTGGCATTGAGCAGCAGCCGGGTGTACTGGTCCAGGAAAAAGCCCATCCAAGCCCCCACCAGACCCAAATGGAGCGGGGTGCAGAACAACCAGCCCGAGAAGGGGCGCAGGAACGTGATGGAGATAAGGGAGGTGACGGCTACATATACAGTGTCGCCCGCCACCCGCAGGCAGTTGGAAAAGATCACCTGGGAGATCTGACCGGGCACCATCAGCGCCATAATGATGATGATGTTGGAACCCAAGGCGATGATCTCCGGTTCTGAGGAAAAAGGCATGATGAGATAGCGGCGGAACAAAATAAAGAAAGCCACCACCAGCATGCCCAAGCTCAAGCCCACCCGCTGGGCCAGGTGGCCATAGGCCGTGGAGAGATCGGGACGGTCCCGGCCTAAATTTTGCCCCACCAGCGAAGAGGTGGCCTGGGCCATGCCGTCGCCCACAGCAAAGGAAATGTTGATCAGGCTCATGCAGATCTGATGGGTGGCGAAAGCCGTGGTGCCCAGGTCGGCGATGATCTTTGCAAAAATGAAAAAACCGATGCGCATGAATACCTGTTCCACAGCGGCAGAGGCGCCTACGTTGAGCAGGGAAGACATGTTCCGCTTGTCCGGCAGCCAGGTTTCTCTGAAAGAAAGGTGCAGGAAACCGTCTTTGGGCAGCACGGAACACAGGGCGATGAGGAAGCCGGCCACATAGCCAAGCACTGTGGCCACGGCCGCACCCCGCACCCCCATATGGGGAAACCCAAAATTGCCGCCGATGAGCAGATAGTTGAATACGATGTTCACCAGGTTTGCGGCCAAATTGGTGCGGAACGACAGCTTGGTGTTGCCCACGCCCCGCTGGGCAGCGTTGATGGCCATCATCAGGGTGTTGAGCACAGTGCCCACCATCAGGATCTGGAAGTAGCCGGTGGCGTCATCGATGGTATCGGGCTGGGCACCGGCAAAATTCAAAAGGGGCCGGGCAAAGAAGAAGGCCAAGGTGGACAAAAGCAGGGAAGCCAGTGTGATCAACAGCAGGGATTGCCGCAGCGTGCGGTTGGCGCTTTCCCGGTCGTTTTCGCCCCGGCGGCGGGAGACCACGGCGGTGATGCCCACATTCAAGGACATGAAAAGGGCCAGCACGATAAAGCGGGGCTGGTTCGTCAGCCCTACCGCCGCGATGGCAGCCGAACCTTCTACGCCCACCATGATGGTGTCTGCCAAGCTGACCAGGGCGATGAGGAAAGATTCGCACATGGAAGGCCAGGCGATGCGGAACAGATTGCCCAGCGCTTCTTTGGCGTCGGGCAAAGGCTGCCCCACCCGGTCTTTTTCTTTGACGAAGACTTGTGGGTTAAAAAAACGGTCCATGATTTTTGGCAAAGCTTGCGTAACGATGCACCTCCTGGAATTGCGGAGCGCCGGCGGCATGAGGGCCGCCCAACGGGGCGCGAAACTAAAATTAGTATAGCACGGTCCACCACCCTTGGCAAATGAGCGGAAAACAGTTTCCGTTTTTGGCGTGCTATGCTATACTAGAGCAAGAATGAAAAGCGGCGCCAGGCAGCCGGCGGACAATACAGCCCTTTTGCCGGGAACAAAACAGGGGGAGCAGCTGTCTAATGGAATTGGCATAACACAGGCGGCCGCTTGGCGGATTTTTAGAACAAGGTGGGCAAGACTATGAACTATATGGAAGTGCGGATCGAGACCAACCGGGCGGGCACGGAAGTGCTGACGGCCTTGCTGGAGGATCTGGCCGCCGGTTTTGTGGTAGAAGATCCCCAGGATCTACAGGACCTGATGGAGGCGCCTTCGCCCCGGTGGGACTATATCGATGAGCGCCTGGTGGCTCAGAACCGATCGGAGACGGTATCGCTGCGGTTTTATCTGGATGACAGCGAACAGGGGCGGCTGTACGCCCAAGAGGCAAAGGCCCGGGTGGAAAACCTGGCCAGCCGGTCGGAGGGAGCCTTGGGGCCGCTGTCGCTGTGCGTACAGCCTGTGCGCAGCGAGGATTGGGAAAACAATTGGAAACAATACTATAAACCTTTTTCCGTGGGAGAGCGCCTGCTGGTGCGCCCATCCTGGGAGCAGGCGGAGCCCACGCCAGGCCAGCAGGTGTTGGTCATGGACCCGGCCAGCAGTTTTGGCACAGGCAGCCACGCGACCACCCGCCTGTGTCTGGAGGCATTGGAACAGATGGATCTGGCTGGCCGCCACATGCTGGATGCGGGATGCGGCAGCGGCATACTGGCCATTGCCGGCCTGCTGCTGGGCGCCCAAGACGCCCAATGCTGTGATGTGGAGCCGGGTGCTGTAAAAGCCACCCGGGAAAATCTAGCCCAAAACGGTATCGACCTTTGCCGCTATCAGGTGTACCAAGGCGATTTTTTGGCTGACCCCTCTCTGGCCGAGGCGTTATCTGCCCGCCGCTATGGAGTCATCACCGCCAATATCGTGGCCGATGTACTGCTGGCCATGGCGCCCAGCCTGTGCGCCTGGCTGGAAGAAGAGGGGGACCTGCTGCTGTCCGGCATCATTGACGAGCGGGCCCAAGAGGTGCTGCAAGCCTACCTGGATCTGGGGATGCAGGTGCGCCGGCAAACCAGCCGGGATGGCTGGACATTGCTCCATTTGGGCCATAAATCGTGAACAAGTTGAAAACTTTGCTTTAAAAACAGGGGGTTCATCCCCATTTGACACTGGACAAGGCAGGTGTCATTTGTTAAAATGAGAGGTACTGTTGATAAAAAGATCCATCCACCAGGGCTGCCGGGCTTTTGCCTTTTGCAAAAAGCCGGCGGCTGGATGCGGTATGGATTTTTTGAAGGAGGCGCATCATGCGGTTTTTTATCGAAAGGGGAGAGATCGCAGATGGCGCCGTCACGTTATCGGCGGAAGACAGCGCACACATCGGCCGGGTGCTGCGGCGCCGGGTGGGGGATTCCCTCTCCCTGTGTGACGGCCAGGGGATGGATTACGAAGGCGTGATCCTGGCCACCGGGCCGGCGGTGACGGTGCGTATCACAGGGCAGGCGCCCTCTGCCACGGAACCCACGGTGGATGTGACCCTGTATGCAGGGCTTTCCAAGGGAGAGCGGTTTGAGTTCCTGGTGCAGAAGGCGGTGGAACTGGGGGCGCGGCGCATCGTGCCTTTTACTTCCCGGTACTGTGTGGTCAAAGTGGATGAGCGGGACCGGCAGAAAAAACAGGCCCGGCTGCAAAAGATCGCCGTGGAGGCCTGCAAGCAGTCCTTGCGTTCCCGCCTGGTGGAAGTGGCGCCGGTTTGCACCTTTCAGCAGGCGGTGGAACAGGCCGGGCAAGCCCAATGCCCCTTGTTCCTATATGAAAAAGAAAACCGGCAGTCTCTCAGCGCCTTGCTGCGGCAGGGGAGAGGGAGCCAGACATATGCTGTGGTGACAGGCCCGGAGGGGGGCTTTAGCCCAGAGGAGGCGGCCTATGCCATGGAGACGATCCCATCGGTCTCTGTGGGGCCCCGCATCCTGCGCTGTGAGACGGCGCCGTTGGCGGCCCTGTGCGCGATCTTGTACGAGACGTCGAATTTTGACATCGGAGAGTGAGAACTTGAAAAAGGCAAACGATACAAAGAAACATAAGGCCGCCTATGAGAGCGACTATGTGACGAACCGGGTGCTTACCGTGTTCGGCGGCGGCATCCTGCTCATGGTCTTCGCCGCCTATTTGAAAAATGGCTTGAGCTATGCCAGCAGTTTCCCCACCGCTTACCGGGTGTGCCGGGCCGGGCTCTGGGTAGGCCTGGCTTTGGTGCTGGTGGGCGCAGTATTGGATGTCTACCAGATCCGGAAAAAGACCTACAATGTGAAGACACTGTTTAACGGCACCGGTCTGATGATGCTGGGGGCTCTGTTGGCCCTGTGTTCTTACCTCATGGTGGGATTTGACCCGGAGACGGCGCTGCGCGTGCTGTATGTGATCATCCCGGTGTGTGCCATCCTCTACCTGGTGTATAGCGTGTATCCCCGGGAATTCTTTTCTCTGGCCGCTGCAATGACGCTGGTGGCCCTGATGCTGTGGCTCATTGCCAAGAGCACGGGCAGCAACACCATGAGCGGCGCTACTGTGTGGTTCTTGGCCTTTGGCCTGCTGATCTGCGTAGGGCTGGAAGGGCTGTTCCTGCTGGCGCGCAAAAACCGGGGCAAGCTGAAAGTGGGCCCTGTCGATCTTTCCATGTTCAGCCCCAATACCCGGCACGAACTGGTGGTCACTGTGGCCGCCTGCTGTGCGGTGCTGCTGTTGGCCGCCTTCTTCCTGGCGGGCAGCATTGGCTATTACGCCATGTTTGCCGTGGTGGGCGCGCTGTTTGTCATGGCGGTTTACTATACGGTAAAAATGATGTGATCATCGCACCCTGCCGGGTTTTGTGCCGGCAGGGTGTTTGTCAAAAAGTAGGTGTGAGAACGTGGCAAAAGGCTGCGTAAAAATTTTTTTAAAAAAGTTCGAAAAAAGGGTTGACTTTTCCCCCATAAGCCGTTATACTATGTCTTGCTCGCTGCGGTTGACAATAAGCCGCAAGGCAAAGGAGATGGCGGCATAGCTCAGCTGGCTAGAGCATTCGGTTCATACCCGAACGGTCGTAGGTTCAAGTCCCACTGCCGCTACCATTCGGCCCGTTGGTCAAGAGGTTAAGACACCGCCCTTTCACGGCGGTAACGCGAGTTCGATTCTCGCACGGGTCACCAAACAGGCGAAGCAACCGCTTTGCCTGATTTGGAGGCATAGCTCAGCTGGTTAGAGCGTTCGCCTCACACGCGAGAGGTCGTTGGTTCGAGCCCAACTGTCTCCACCAAAAACACCGTACTCTGTGGGTACGGTGTTTTTCTTTTTTCCTTCTGCGGCAAAAAGAAAGGCAGGGCCAGCATGCCCTGCCTTTGATCGTCTCCGATGGTGTGCCTTCCGGCGGGACGGCTCATTTCAGGCCGTCGTTGTAATGGGCCCTTTCACCGCCGATGAATTTGGGCCGGGTGCGGGCGCAGATCAAGATGGCCTCGCCGATCTGCTTGATGGAAAGGCGGGTGGGCACTGCCACATCCCGCAGGTGCATACCGATCAAGGTGCCGCCGATATCCATGCCTGCCGCAGCCTGTATGTGTTCCACCGCCACCGGGTGTTCCAAATGGCTCCAAGCCGCTGTGGCAAAGCTGCCGCCGGCTTTGGGCTGGGGAACTACGTTGACCATGGGGTAACCGTAGGCACGGGCCGCTTCCTTTTCCAGGATGATGGCCCGGTTCAAATGTTCGCAACACTGGGCCGCCAAATAGATCCCCCGTTCTTTCAGCAGGGGATAAATGCCCTGGAATACGGCTTCCGCCACGGCAGGGCTGGAATCGGAACCGATCTTATGGCCGCCTACCTCGCTGGAAGAACAGCCGACTACGAACAAGTCGCCGGGCTCCAACCGGGCGGCCTCCAGCAGTTCGGTCACAGCTTGGCGGGCTTGGCCGGTGATCTCTTCATACATCACGATAAACCTCCCTTTGGCCCCGCAGGGCCTGCTGGCTTTAGTATAACACATCTGCTCCAAAAACAAAAGGAAGTCAAAGGGCTTCTGATGGGAAAACTATGGACAGGCAGAACGGTTCCATAGTATAATGGCGGTGGAATGATAGAACGTGGGAAGAGCCATCCGGCACAGCGGATGGTGGAACAGGGGGGAATATGGGATATCACTCGGTTTACCGGCCGGCAGTTGGAAGGCTCAGCCGCCGCAAATCCACGGCGCGCAAAGTGCAGGAGTACTTCCTCTATTTCGTTCTTTATTGCGTGGTAGGCTGGCTCTATGAAGTATTTCTGGAAGTGGTGGTCTATCGGTGGGGGTTCTCCAACCGGGGCATTTTGTGGGGCCCTTATCTGCCCATTTACGGCATTGGTGCCTTGACGTTTTTGTTCTGCTTCCGCCGATGGATGCACAAGCCCTGCCCAGGCTGGAAACGCTGGCTCCGACCGCTGCTGCTGTTTCTGGGCTGTATGGCGGTGGCCACTGCCATTGAACTGGCGGCCACTTATTTGATGGAGTTTACCGTGGGCAGCTGGCCTTGGCAGACCTATGTGAATTACGACATCCATTTTCAAGGGCGGATCGCCCTGTCGCCTTCCATCCGTTTCGGGTTGGGCGGCCTGTTTTTCCTCTATGTCTTACAGCCCTTGTTTGAAAAACTGGCCGCTGCTTTGCCGGACCGGGCGCTGCGCCTTATCACAACAGTCCTGGCGGCGGTGATGGCTGTGGATTATGTGGCGTACTTATTCCGCACTTTTTGGCTATAGATCGAAAAAATGGCAGGACATGGTGTCCTGCCATTTTCTTTTGCACACCTGGGTCAGGGAAGGATGGGTTTGCAGATCAGTTCATCCAGTTTGGTATCCAGAATATCCTGGGCATGGGCGGGCCGCAGGATCCAGCAGGTGTCGGCGCCCACGCCGGTGCCCGCTACGCAGACCACAGGGCCGGGGGCAATGGCGCCGCAATCCAGCGCCATCACGGCACATTCCACACAGACTTTGGTGCCCTGGCCAAACATGCGCAAGGTGTGGGCCATGATCTCCACCGGATAGACGCCGGTGAATTTGCGGGAAAGGCCACGTTCCGCACCGGAGAGCACATGGGTGGTGGTGACGATATCGATGCCGGCCTCTTCCAGCTGCTGCCGGGCCTGCTGGGGCATATCCTGCACGCCGGGGGTCTTGAAGCCGTTGGCCCGTGTGACAGCCACCACATGGATGCCTTCTTTGGCGGCATCCCGGAACAACAGCGGGGTCTCACCGCTGCCGGTGGCCACCACTATGGTGGAGATGCCGTGGTCTTTGGCGGCCTGGATGGCCAGTTCCACAGTCTTCGCTGTGTTCTCTTTGCCAGGCTTGTCGAAATAATGGATCATGTGCAATCACTCCTTTTCCGTTTGTTATCTTCAGTGTAGCACAACCTGGGGCCAATGGCAACGCAGCCGAAGGGAAGGTGGAAAACCATTGCAAAAAGGGCGCCGGACGGGGTATAATGGACCATGGCCCAGGGGCGGTGAAGGGCACCGGCCCAAGAAAGGGCAGAAACAGGAGGGCCCACAGGCCCGAAAAAGGAGACATGAAGCATGGAAAAACCCACGCTGCTGGTGTTGGCCGCCGGTATGGGCAGCCGCTATGGCGGATTGAAGCAGATCGACCCATTGGGCCCCAACGGGGAGATCATCATTGACTATTCCCTGTACGACGCCCGCCTGGCCGGTTTCGACCGGGTGGTGTTCGTCATCAAAGAAGAGCTGCAAGAGGTGTTTGAAGAAAAAGTGGGCCGACATGTGCGCCCTTTTATGCAGGTGGAATACGCGTTTCAAAAGACAGAGGACATGCCGGAGGGCTTTGCTGTGCCGGCCGGTCGTGTCAAGCCCTGGGGGACGGGGCATGCGGTGCGCAGTGCCAGGCATCTGCTCCACGGTCCCTTCGGCGTCATCAACGCCGACGACTTCTATGGCCGGCAGACCTATCAGCTGCTCTATGATTTTTTGAAAGAACCTCACGGGGGAGACACCATGGAATTCTGCATGGTGGGGTATATCCTGCAAAATACGCTGACGGAAAACGGCACGGTGTCCCGGGGCATTTGCCAGGTGGAAAACGGCCTGCTGCAATCGGTGACCGAGCACACCAAGATCCGCAAAGTGCCCGGTGGCGCGGAATCTGCCCAGGATGGCGAACACTATGTGCCCCTGGACCCCCAGAGCACGGTGTCGATGAATGTGTGGGGCTTCGGCCAGCAGCTGCTGCCCTGCTTAGAAGAGGGGTTCCGGCAATTTTTGCAGGGACCGTTGGCTGACCCCCTCAAAGCGGAATATTATTTGCCTGCGGCAGTGGATGGCCTGGTGCACCAGGGGAAAGCCCAGGTACAGGTGCTGCGCACGGCCAGCGAGTGGTTTGGCGTCACTTACCCGGAGGACAAGCAGATGGTCAAAGACGCCCTGCGCCAAGCCCACGAGCAAGGGCTGTATCCGGCCCTGCGGTGAGGAAGGCCTTCTGCCGGAGGGAAGGGGAGAGGCGCACCCTTTCCCTCCGGCAGGGGAGGTGCAGGCTGGAAAGGCATCAAGCCATGCCCTCTGCGCTGTGGCTGCCGTCGTGCCGTGGTTCAAATGGGGCGGGGGATCTGCCGGTCTACAGCACAGCGCGGCTGGCTCCCCTTACAAACGTCAGGGTAGAACGGCCAAAACTTTTCGGTGAAAGCGGAAAACAGTTTGAGAAAATGGGCGGAAGATGCTAGGATGAACATCGTTCATAATGAGGTGCAGCAGTGAATACGGTAGTGACATCCAGAGAAGAGATCTTAAAAAACAGCCGGATATTAATCGGGCAGCAGGGCTGGTCGTCGGTCAACATACGTGCAGTTGCGGCGGCCTGCGGCGTGTCGGTGGGTTCCATATATAACTATTTTGATTCCAAGGCAGAACTGGTCAGCGCCACGATCGAGAGCATCTGGCGTGAGATCTTTCACGGCCAAGATGACATGGAAAAGATGCAGGACACACAGGCCTGCATTCTGTGGATATTGGAACGGATGGAATACGGCTGCAAAAAATACCCTGGCTTTTTGGCCCTTCACTCCCTTGGCTTCACCCAGGCGGAAAAAGCGGAGGGGAAGCGGCGGATGGAGCAGACGTGGCGCCATATCATAGACGGATTGTGCTCTGTGCTGAAACGGGATGAAAAGGTTCGCACCAATGCCTTTGACAGCCGATTTACGGCGGAAACGTTTGCAGGGATCTTATTTTCACTGCTGGTGTCGGCCATGCTGCGCCAAGATCACGACCCTGCCGCCCTTTTGGAAGTCACCCGCAGAACGATCTACTGAAATTCCCACAGCAGGACCGGGTGGGAATTTTTTCAGCCTCAAACTGAACAAGATTCAGTATGGATGGAGGGATGCGATCCAATGAAAGTGAAGCCCAACACTCTGCTGCTGATGGCCTGTCTGGTGTGGGCAGCAGCGGGCGCCAACATCTTGCGCATCGGTGTGCTGGCCTATCCCGGCCACGCCACAGTGGGAAACTTGTTTCTCTCTGGAGCGGTTTTCGTCCTGTTTCAAAAATTTGTTTTTGGAAAACTGGTCGTCAAACACGCCAAACGGATCGGCGACTATGGGGCGGAACCTCAGTTTTTTCTGAAGTTCTTTGACGGAAGATCGTTTGTGGTCATGGCAGTGATGATGGCTGGCGGCATAGGGCTGCGGATGTCCGGCATTGCGCCAGATCCCTTTATCGCGGTGTTCTATTCCGGCTTGGGCACGGCTTTATTGCTGGCCGGCATTTTGTTTGGCTGCCATTATGGGAGAGCCCTTTGGGCCGCAGCCATGGAGTAAAAAAGAAAAGGAGAGCAAACCATGCGAGCGATTGCCGAAACTGGATTTGATGCCATCTATCTCATCGCGGTCATCAACATCGGCATTTTGATGATTCGAAGATGTGAGGGGAACCAACAATACCGTTTGTTTGGCAGTATGGCGGTGATCTTAGGCGCCGGGGATGCATTCCATCTGGTCCCGCGGGCCGTTGCCCTGTGTACCACTGGCCTGGAAGACTATACCGCGGCCTTGGGGCTTGGCAAATGGATCACTTCCATCACCATGACGGTCTTTTATGTGCTGCTTTATTATGTGTGGCGAAAACGCTACCAGGTCACTGGCCGCAGCGGGTTGACAGCCGCTGTCTTTGGCCTGGCAGCCGCACGGATCTTTCTGTGTATGATGTCGCAGAACCAGTGGCTGTCTGCCGATCCGCCCCTTTCTTGGGGGATCTACCGCAACATCCCCTTTGCGCTGCTGGGGCTGCTGGTCATCCTGCTGTTTTACCAAAGCGCAAAGGAACACAAAGACCATGCGTTCCGCTGGATGTGGCTGACCATCGTGCTGAGCTTTGGCTTTTACATTCCGGTGGTGCTGTTTGGCGACGCGATCCCCTGGATCGGCATGCTGATGATCCCCAAGACCTGTGCTTATGTGTGGACTGTGCTGATCGGCTTTTTTGCCATGAAAAAGCAGAACGCCGCAAGGGAAGAAAAGAGAAACTAAGGGATAGCAGCAGGCTCCAAAAAGGCAATGCCATTTGTGAACTGAACCAGTAAAAACGGACAATAGACAAAAGGCCCCCTAATGTAGGAAAATAGAACTACATTAGGGGGTCTTAGTATGTCAGGAAAAAAGGGAA
>CAJFRA010000043.1 GCA_904419295.1 Candidatus Pseudobutyricicoccus lothianensis | reverse complement strand
CAAAATGGTGAATATCATCTTCGCTGTCCTTCGTGACAACACCCCCTATTCCCCAGCTATTTAGAAATCTTCTCTTGACATCCCTTTATAGCCGGTCTTATAAAATGTGTTGGGTGTTGGCGTTGAACTTCTTCCCGCTGCCAAAGGTCTTCTCCCCATCAAAACAGAAGCCTTGATTGACGGTCAGGCAGGCGGCGCTATTATAGGTCTGATGGCAGGAAGCCTGTGCCTCCACCGCTGCCCAGCCTGTCTGGCTGTTTTGTACCTGGCTTTTTGCTGTGCTGCCGGTGGCAACGCCCTTGTGCTGTCGGGCCAACCCACTAAACTCCCAAGAGGCCCCCTGCCCGAAAGCCCCATGGACCCGGCTTGTGTTTTGCACCTCCAGGCTGTTGCTGTTTCCATTCGTCGCGGCTCCTTTGGCCGCCAGCGCCGCTGTTCCCGCTTGCCTATTGTGTGCCATGGCCGCCATTTCCCACCCGGTCCTAAATTGCTCAACTGTTTGGGAACCAGCCCGAACCGTGAGCCACAGCATCCCATGCCGGGCCACCTGCTGGTCAAAGCAAATGGAACCGTCAAAGCGGCGCGCCCCATCAAAACAGACCGGCTGTGCCTGCCCCCAATTCCCCACCTGGCTGGCAATGCGCAGATAGGCCAGCCGCACTCGCTCCTTGGTACACACGGTCAAATAGTACAGCAGGTCCAGCCAGTAGGTCAGGTGGGCAGGCTTGATCTCATCGATGGCGGCCCGCAGATCTTCCCACCCGGCGTCATCCTCCCAGCCCCCTGTAATGGACAGGCCAAAACGAAAGGCCGGCGGGTCTTCCGTCACCTCCACCGGGCTGTCGGTGAAGCCCTCAGCCACGTTTTCGATCATCTGCCGAGTGGTGGTCCCCTGGCTGCGCAGTTTGCCTACCACCTTTGCCCTCCGGGCCTCCAGCGGCTTGACCCGCTGGATGGGGATGGCCAACGCCCTTTCCCACACTTCCAGCCCCCAGGTGGCGGTATTGGGGTCCAGCTGGGCCATGGCACTTTGCTCTTCGGCGTCCATCCGTATCAGCTCCGGCTGGATGGCCTGCTGGAGATCCACCATCTCGGGGCTATGTTGGTAATAGGGCGGCAGGTAATCCATCAGCTTCACGCCGCTGTCACCTCCACCGTTCCCAGCACCGGCACGTGGTACTGGGGAATCTCCACGTTCTGTGTGCCGCCGTTGATGGTCAGCGCGGTGTAATCCACTACGCCTTCAATATCCAGCAGCATATAGGCGACCCGGTTATAAATGATCTCTGGCTGTACCAGGGCAATGTTTTGCAGATATTCCCGCATCGCTTCGCTGAATCGGCCTTGCACCTGCTGGGCGCTGGTCCCCTCTGCCAGCTGCACTGTGGCGGATAGATCCACCACCAACCCCTGGGCGCTCTGGACAATGATCCGGGGGCCAATGGGTTTTACCACGTCGATGTGGGCCGCACAGGCTTCCACTACTTCCGGCTCCACTGGCTGCCGGTCCTGATCCACCAAAATGATGCCGACTGTGCCGGTCCCTTCCATCTGGGGGACCACTTCCGCATCCCCGACCCCCGGCACTTCTTTTGCCCACTGGATGTAGTGGTTTTTGTTGCCGCTGGTGGCCGGGTTCTGGATGTGCTCATACAGCCGGTCGACCAAAGCCGCATCGGTCTCCGGGTCGATGCCCCCTGTGGCGGCATCGCTCTGCACTGCGGTCAACCCTGGGATGTTCTCATACTGCCCCGTGATCTGTCCGGCGGCCACATTGTACTGCTTGCCTTCCTGGGCCGCTTCTGCGATCCCTTGCCCCGTGCCGTCTGCCAGCGTTACAGTTTCCAGCAGGATAAATTCCAGATCGTCCGCCAGGAACACTTTACCCGCGGGGATCTGGGTACCGTCGGCGCCGGTGAAGTGCAGTACCGCCCGGGCTTTGGCTCCCGGCTTGCGGGCGGTGATGCCAAACAGTTTGGCCGCCTTATCGATATATGGACCGGAATTTTCGTCCACATAGAACATGCCTTCCCAGGCCCGGCGGGCTTCTTTGGCATTCCACAGCTCCATAGCCGTGGGGCCGATGATATCCTGTGCAAAGCTGCCCTCCCGTTTTTCAATATCCGTTTTCAGCCGGTCCAAAATATCCTGTTTGATCTGCTCAGGTGTCCGGTCATCCAGTTGCAACGTCCACACCTCCTAGGCTTGCCGTACCGTATATCGTATCGATGGTGCAGGCGATGGTCAGCCGGTCCTCTTGGAAGTCCACGGCAATATCCCGCACGGCGGTAATATAAGGGTTGGGGGCCAGAGTCTCCTCCACATACCGCTGGGCCTCCGCCCGCTTGGTTTCCGCGCTGTATGGCTGACCCACCAGGCGCTCCACTTCATTGCCGTAATCCCAGGTATACAGCAGATGGCGGTATCGGCTGGTCTGCAGCGCTTTCCACGCCCATACCAGCACCGCCTCTGCCCGCTGTACCATCACCGGTTCCCCAGCCCGGAACAGGGGCCGGTTCCGTTCAAAATCCCAGGCCACTTCCCGGCAGACAGGCAGGTCGGCCGGCGCTGTGACATCCGATTGGAAGATAGGGAAAATCGTATTCAAGCGCCCACCACCTTACACAACACAATGAAATGCTGCATATCATCCTGGGCCAGCAACAACACCTGGTCCCCTGGTTCCAGGCTGCCACGCAGGTTTCTGTTGATCTCCAATTCCTCCGCTTCTATGGGGATCGTGCCGATCTTGATCTGCAGTGGACTTTCCCGGGACACTTCTCCCCGCACATGGCCCCGGGGCAACTGACCCTTGGCCTCCTGCCGCAGAAGGATCAACAGCCGGGCATAAGGGTTTCCGCCTTCCATGGGCCGCCTCCTTTCTTTTCCTGCCTTAACAAGCCGCCATGGTTGATCCGTTTTTTACCGATTACCTTCCGGCGATTGGCCGGCATCCTGTTCGTCCATGATGGACTTGAAATTCAAGGTCAGCTTGTTGAAATACTGGCCGTTTTTCCAGGTGTGGGTGTCCCCATCGATGTAGAACAGCCCCTGCAGGCCGGTAGTAGGCTCCCGCACTGTGACGCAGCCGCCGGTCCGGTTGCCCGTGCCGCCCAGACATTCCACCGTGATCTGCTGGCTGTACCCGTTTTCCTTCAGCAAGGCCCGGGCCTCTTCCATCACGCTCTCATCGCCAGATTGCCGCAAGATGCGCTGCATTACCCCGTATAGCTGCTTGGCCTCTTCATCGGCGATGGTGGTGATGAGGTTGTCGTTTTTATCGTATACCGCCACCTGGTTTACCATGTTCTCCACGCTCTCGCTGAGGCTGGCCCCGATCAAGTTTGTCCCCGCCCCGATCTGCATGTTGGGCTCTGTGCCCCGTACCATCACATAGAGCTGCCGGCCCTGGAAATGGATGTAATATTGCTTGCCGGTCTGCCGGCTGGCCATGGTGTAAGAAGTCAACAGGATATCATACAAGGTATCGCCAATGAAATTGCGGTGGATCGGCACCCCGGTATAGGCCATACTGCCGGCAGGGATGCCGAAATCATTGCATAGGCGCCGGGCGATCTGCTCCGGTGTCTGACCGGTGAACTTATATAAGCCGTGGTTCTGCTTGAGGTAAAATCCCCAATCGAAGCAATGTACCGCTATGCGGCTGCTGTCGGTGTGCCTCTCCCGGCTAAAGATATGGCCTTCAAATAGCACGGTATCGTTGTCCATCAGCAGCACCTTGCCGCCCACGTCGCAAGAGACGCGGGGCACCGTCGTATCGTTTGCCGGCTGCACCACCTCGTAATCCAGCGACCGGGCGGCCTGCTGCAAATCGCCGGCCCAGGTGAGACTGGGCACCAGATGGATGATGTCTTGGCTGTTTTCCTCCCCATTGGCTGGGGATTGGATCAGGTGCAGCACACCGTCGCCTCCTTTAGAGCTGGGCCAGGGGCGGCAGCTGGACTACCTGGCCGGGATAGATCAAATGGGGATTCTTTATGCCATTATAGGCTGCCAGCTTGTTGTAGACGGCTGCTGTGCCATCCCCATAAAACTGGCGGCAGATACGGCTCAGGCAATCACCGGATTGTACTACATACTGCTGGGCAGTGGCTGGCGGGCTCTCGACTGCCCGCGTGGTATTCTGGGTATAGGGGTTCGTCTGCCGTACCGATAGGTCGCGGTATTCCCGCAGGGTAACAGTGCAATACACATCATTGGTCCCATCCCGTTCCCCAGTGCGGAAGTCTTCCAGCCATACAGGCAGATTGATGTAGGTGTCCGATACGATAAAGCGCAGTAGTGTCTTTTCATCCACCCATTGCCGCAGATGCCACAAGTACCATTCCGGTTCTTTTGGGTCGGGGATGGAATAGGTGCGGGGGCCACAGGGCAGCAGCAGATCCATGGTGACAGTGCACAGGGTGGGGGTCCCTGCCAGCGATACATCGCCCAGCTGGTGGATGTTCACCAATTCAATGCGCTGGCCATGGCCGATCTCGTAATGGTTCGGTGTCACCGGCAACAGCACATCCAGGCCGGAATGGGGCACATGGAGGATGATCTTCCGCAGCACTATACGACTCTCCTTATCTGTTCCAGCTTGCGCACCAGGGCAGTCGCTATGCGGTCAATGTCCGCGTCTTCCCGCACCACGATCTCGTCGGCCAGCTTGGCCACTGTCACGCTGCCTGCCGGCTGGCTCCGCGCCTGGGATGCCGTCAGCACCTGCTCCCCTTCGTGGAGCAGCGCGGGGAAATTGTCATAGGGTACCCGCTCCAACCCATAGGCATAGCCTTTGATGCCCAAAATGCTGCTGACGGCCCCGATGCCGGCCGATGCAGCTTCATCCGGTGTGCCGGTGGAAAAGCTTTCATTGACACCCCAGCCAGACTGGGCCTTGATGAATGCAACATAGTCTTCGTCACTATTTGCCACCGCCGCTTTGATCCCTTTGCTCAGTTCCAGTCCGATCTCATAGCCAAACTTTTCAAAGGCGTTATTTTTGGCCATGATCTTACCAGCGTCTTCGATCAGCTTGCTTTGGATCTCCGCTTGTTTCTTGGCACCATCTGTCTGTGCCCAAGCGGCTTCTGCCTCGATCCGCGCTTCCTGCAGCTTCAAATAGGCATCTGGTCCAGTAAGCCCCTGTTCTTCGATGGTCTTCAGCGCCTCATCCTGGTACTCCCGCAGCAGGCGCCGCTGGGCATTGGCCAAGCTCTGTTCCCATTCGCCCATTTCCTCGTTGATTTTTTTAATGGCCTCGCCGCTCTCACCGCCGTAATAGTTGATGTCTTCCTGTAGGCCCCGCTTTTCCGCACGGGCGGCCCCTTCGCCCATGGCTGCATCCAATTCATCCATCAGCCCTTGATAGGTGCTCTGCAAACCCTCCAATGTCTTGGATTGGGCGTCCATGCTGCCTGCATAGGCCTCTCCCAGGTAATCGGCAATGGCTTTGGCGGATTCTTCACCGGGGATCAACCCGTCGCTGACCATCTCCATCACAGCATCCTTCGATTTGCCCATGGATTCCGCCAAAGCGTCGTATACAGGGATGCCACGTTCCAGCATCAGGTCTAAATATTCCATGGTGGTCTTGTTGCTGGTGCGCATCCGGCCCAAAGCTGTGGCCACCATGTTCATATCTTCCTGTTTCATGCCCAGGGCAGCACCGGCATCGCCAATGGCTTGCATCGTAGGCATCAATTCCTCCACACTGTATCCATAAGTCTTGAGGGTCTTTGCCATCGCTTCCAGATCCTCATATAGAAAAGGCGTCACATTGGCAAAGTCTTTGATGGATTTGGTGAAGGCTTCGGCCTGCTCTGCGCTGCCGAATAAGGTGGTAAATGCCTGCAGCGATGTTTCCCGGCTCCCTGCGATGGACATACCGCTTGTCAAGGATTCCTCCAGCTGCTGCATGGATTTTTCGTACTGGGCCTGCACCACTGAGCGGAACGCATCGTCCCGCTGTTCAAAGACCTGGTTTCCCCCTTGCAGCAGCCCCATTCCTGCACCTGCCACGGTGCCGATCACGGTGCCTACGCCAGGGGCGATCATAGTGCCGATGGCCGCCCCTTGTCCTGCGCCGGAAAGGGCCCCGCCAAATAAAGCGGATCCCTGGGAGCCAAACCGGCTGCCAATGTAGGTCCCGGCGGCTTCACCGGCCAGCTGCCCCAGGGCAGAAAACAGGCCGCTGGAGCCAAGCCGCTGTCCAAAGCCAGTGAATACATCCTGAATACCGCCGCTTTCTGGCACATCCCTCTGCTTTGTCCACCCGGTTGATGCCCGGTTTTCGATCCGATTGCTGGTGTCGCTCAATTCCATCAGCGCTTTTTGCGTCTGCTTTGCCTCCCGTGTCACCAGGTCCAGGTTTTGTCGGGCATTCTCATAATTGGCATTGGCCAACTCCAGATTCAGTCTGTCCGCTTCGCTGCGGGTGCTGGCATACTGCTTTTCTGCCTCCCGCAGGGTACGCCGCAGCTGGTCGGCATCCACTTTCAGCGTGGCTTTTGTATTGTTCAGCGCCTCCAGCTTCCGCTGGGTGCCTTCCAGGTCTTTGTCGAATCCCCGCATGGAGCTGCGCATGGTGCGGAGCGCTGTGCTATAATTGTCCCGCACGGAAATGGCAATGGATACATTGGGCATCTCAACGCCCCTTTCTCTGCTCGATTTCTCCCTCTGCCAGCGCATACAAGATCTCCCGTTCTCCACGGGGCATGGCATAAAAGGCGGAGGGCATTACATGATGGTGCCGGAATAGGTATTGCATCAGCGCCCACTCCGGATCAGCTTCTATTTTTTTTTGATTTCTTCCAGTGTGTTCATCCGGTAACCGCTGAGCCGCTCGATGGCGGCAGACAGATCTTCGATCTCACCGGGAAGCAGCATCCGTTTGAGCAGGATGGCAGGCGTGGCGGCGCTGTATTTCTGCTTGAGGGCCTCCACCGTATCGTGGTCCTTCAAATCAGGGTCCACCAGCCCGGCCAGCAGGGTCTGCACCGCCAGGTCATCCCCCTCTTTTTTCAGCTCCGCCACCCGGTTGTATCCCAGCTGTTTGATGCGGAACACCACATCCTTGCCGCACAGCCGGGAAAGCCGCTTGATCTTGTATTCGGCTGTCTGGGGTTCTGGGATCTCCATCCCCAGCAGCAGGTCCATCAGTTCTGTCATATTAATCTCCCATCGATTCCAAATAGGTGTAAGATGCAAACGTAAACGGCGCCTCGATCTTGCCTGCCACGCCAGCCTCCCAGTCCATCAGCGTCAGGTCGTCAAAAGATACTCCTTCGTGCAGGATGTAATCCGCGCCATTGGTGTCGGGATCGTCCAATTTGCCGATGATGGAAATGCGGGGGTCGTGCCCTTGCATGACTTGTTCGCCCACCACCTTGGCCAGGCGGGAGTTTACCTTGTGCATCCCTACAGAGCCCGCCAAGGATATTTTTGTGATTTTGTGGTCCGATGTCATGATCCCGCAGCGGGCGATCTCTTCTTTTGTATAAGTGGCCTTGCTTTGAAATTTGTAAACTTCGGCCAGTTTTTCATTGTCGAACCAGACTTCGCCCCAGGTACCTGATGCCACCCGGTGGCCTTGCAATACTTCTGCCATTGCGTCCCCTCCTTATAGGTTGATGACCAGTTTGATATCCTCGATGGCATCCAGGACAGAAATGCTGGCCGTCAGGAAAACTTGGTCTTGGGTATTGGCTTTGCGGATGGCCATTTCATCCATGGCACTCACATCCACGCCCTGGCTTTGCAGATACGTGGTCTGGGCCGCAACGTCGATATCCACTGTGCTGGCATCCCGCACCAGCAGGTCATCCGCTTCCAGTTCTTTAAAATAGCCCAGGATGGCGGAGATCAGCAGCAGCTTGTTGTCGTAGGTATTGGGGTATTTGCCAATGTACCCATCTTCCACCGCGATGCGGATATCCCGTTGGATCAGGTCCACCAGTTCCACGATCTTGATCTTTTTGAAAATGGCGCTCTTATCCGCCGTGGTGTGCTGAAACGAATTGACGCCCCGGCCCACCTTGACTTTCTGGCCATCAAACCAGATGATGAGCTGCCCTGCGTCGATGGCCTCGTCCATGGCCTCCCGCCCCAGGGCTTTGACTTTCTCCACCTCGGTGAGCGGTGCGTTGGTGCAGGCGATGTTCAGCGGGGTGCCCGCGATCAGCCCGGCCATGCGGCTGCAATATTGCGCCGTGGTATAGGTCTTTCCACCGGCCAGGATCTCTTCGGTGGTGAAATTGATGATGGCTTCGTTGTCTGCCGCCTTGTTGGGCAGCACGGCCTTGGGGATCAGGTTTTCCTGGCGCCGGGCCTTGACCCAATCTACAATGGCGTCCGCTTCTTCGCTGCTGGTATCCGGCGGCCCCACCAGGTAATCCGGCACATTGGCGCCGAACCAATCCAGGGCGCCGGATAGATCCTCCGCTTCTGTGGACAGTACATACAGCAATACTTTCCGCGGCCGGTCGATATACCCGATCATGGCGTTGGATATGTATTTCTGGTTGTCCTCCCCCAGCCCGGCGGGGATCTCTTTGGACTCTGTCAGCGTATAGCCCCCTGTGGCTGTGGTGTCCCTGACCATGACGCCCACCACACCACGTCCATTTTGGGCAATGGTAGCCGCCGCCTGAGTCTTGAATACAATCGAAAGGTTTGGCAAACCCATCCGCTATCGTTCCTCCTTCGCACGCAGATTCAGATGCACCTGCCGCATCCGGTCGTAATCCTGTTGTGTTTCTGGCCGGGCATCCAAATAGTCAAACGCCAACTCTACTGTAGCGGCGTCGCTGTCCACTTCCCCCAGCTTTGCTGTCATGTGCAGCGCCCGGTCACCCACCGTCAGATAGCCCGCCGAGAACAAGCGGAATACCATCTGCTGTGTGTCCAGCAGGGCCCGCAGGTCGCTCTGCTGGCTGTTGACATCCCGCAGTGCCTCGAAACAGATGATCTCCAAAGTCCTCTGTACCCGCAGCGCTGCCCGGCTGGCGTCGCTGACCTGGGATGCCGTCCAGCGGAAATAAAAGCTGGGCCGGTCAAAATCTTTGACCTGCAGGTTTTCCACGTTGGGCCGCCGGGGGAAAGCCAACGCCAGCTGGCTCTGGGCCGCACTCAAAATATCTTCAAATTCGATCACTGCAAACCCTCCACAATCTCTTCCGCCATGTTGCGGGCTTCTTGGGTGGCAAGGCGCTCCACCTCATCCACCGACTGGGCGTACATCCGCCGGCCTGGGACATAGGGCGTCCGCATCCGGGACCGGCCACTGCGGCCTTGCCGGACACGGTGACCGTTTTCCACACAGTTGGTCACTGCGCCGGGGCGTTTGGTGCCGGATTCCCCGGCCTGGGGGCGGACAGCCGCATAACCGCCCCCGCTGCCAATGTGCAGCTGCTGCCAGCTTGCCAGACGGCCGGTGCGCCGGGGCGTATTGCCCCGGATGGCCGCCAGCGCCGCCCGGCCCAGCCGTTGGTGCAGCTCCCGGCGCCGGCCGGGTGCTTGCTCCAGCAGGGTCTCCAGCTGCCGGTCCAATTCAGCCAGTCCCCTCAGATCCATACTCTCCATCAGGGCTCCACCTCCCGGGCGATCTCATATTCGTTTTTGACTTCATCCAATTCATGCCGGGCCAGCAGCCGGTATCCCTGCCGCCCGATCACCACCGTATCCCCCATGGATAGTGCCACCTCTTTGGGCGTTATCAGCAGCAGCGTCACATCCTCCACAGTGGATGGTGTTGTCTCCCGGTAGGCCACATACTTTTCCAGTAGGCATCCGGGGAAGCACACGCCCTGCTCCAGGCTCTCTATGGGGTTGTTCCGGGCATTGTAGGTGGTGCGCGGTATCCATTGCCGGCAGGCCACCGGTTCCACTTGAGCGGTGATCAACCGCAAATGCAACCTGTCCACAAATTGGATGCCGGTGATAAAGTGATGCCGCCCCTGCCACCGCAGGGCCTGGTGAAGGGTCACAGCTTGCCGCCGGACGATGAATTCTACGGTGGGGACCCCCAAGCCGATTTTGGAGAATAGGTTGGTCTTCTCCTTCCTTTCCGCCCGGGCCCAAACGGTCCGTATGGGCTGCCATTGGCAGGTGTTCTCCTCCCACTGGAGGGATAGCACCTGCACCCGTTCCCGCATCTCGCCGCAGTTCAAGGCGACACCTCCGGTTCCGTCAGCTTGAGCTGGGTCAGCTGCCTCCGGAACGCCGGGTTCTCTCGAATCGTCTCTGCGCCGCCACTGCCCCTTTGGTCGTAATCGCTGAGCACCAGGGCGTTGACGCACAGGTCGAATTGGGCCCGCCGCGCTGTATTCTCTTCCGGCGGCTTCACCCCCGCCTGGGCCATGTACTCCACCGCAGCATCATACAGCAGGCTGAGCAGCTGGAGCTCTTCCGGCCCAGGATCGTCGATCTTACAATATTGGGTCAAAGCCGCCATCCGTTCCCTGGTGATGGCCATATTACACCACCAGGGACCAACCTTGGGCAGCCGGCCGGTACCCCGTACGGCCCAGAGCCAAAACGGCGCATTCCACTGCCGCTGCGGCAGTGTGCTGGAATTTGACGCCTACATACCGCCCCGATCCAGGCCGCACTTTATAGCTGACTTGAGCCAATCCATCTATCGCTCCGGCGGCTGCGGTGAAAGTGGCTTCTCCCACTTTTTCCGATGTACTGCCGCTGGAATCTGCCGAGGTGTGGAGTTCCACGGCCAGCGTCTTCCCGTCTCCCAAGCTGCCGGTGGCGATCAAAAAGCTGACTTCCTCCAACCCAGCCATATCCACAAACTGAGATGCCGTCAGGGTGGAGGCAGCTACCTCCTGGGGCGCCAACACGCAGTTGCACGCCAGTTCTTCCATGATTCGGTTCATTTGCACACGCTCCTCTCTAAGCCCGGGCCGCCAGAGTGACAAAGGGGCTGCGGGTCTTCGTGCTGTTTTTGAGCTTCACGGGCCCGTTGGCCTTGGGTTTGCCGTTGCAGCGGAACACCATGCGGAAACAGTTCTGGTCCGTCAGGAATTCCACATGGATGGACCAATCCTGTTTGGCGCTGCCCTTAGCCAGCAGGATGTATTGGAAGGGATCCACCAGCAGCACATCCCCCTGGGCGCCCAATGCAGCACAGCTGTCTTCGAACAGCACCGGCTTATTGAGCACACGCTGGCTGTCGAAATTGCCCAAGCCCCCTTCCGGGTTCCACAGAAATTTAGCTGCTTCCCCGCTTTGGATGGCCAGGGCGGGCAGTTGCTCTTCCAGATCCGGGTGCATCAGCCAAACTAGCCGGTCACGGTTCCGCGGCAGGGCCCGGGCCTGCATCTTCACGGCGTTCATGCCCACAAAGGTCCCTGCCGCCTGGCCGCTTTCTTTGTCTACCGCCACCAGGGCTTTGGAATGGAGCAGCCCCAGCGGCTTACCGACCCCATCGCCGTCAATGACAGATTCCGTCAGCAGCCGGTCGGCAGCCAAGGTAAAGGCGTTACCGAAAAAACCGCTCAAAAACGCCGCATCGGTCAGCATCTCATCAGTGGCATAGGCAAAACCCATCATCTTTTCCAGGTCCAGCTTCACTTCCCGGAACTGGGGCTTGCTGGCGGCCACCGTGGCCGCTTCGGCAGCCCAGTACATCTGCACGCCGCCGAATACCGATTTCGAAACGTCGGTCTCATCGGCATACAGCCAGCGCATGGCGTTGGCCGCGTTGGAGCAAGTGTAACGGTCCAGCCGGTTGAGCAGCGGGCTCTGCTGCACTGCGCTTTCCAAAATGGCGCCGGCAAAATCCGTCTGCAAGGCAAAACCGCCATCTGCCCCGGTGGTTTCATTGGCCCCAAGGGCCGCATTGTTCACTCTCTGCAGCCGCCGGTCTTCCACATGGTTCTTACGGAAATCATAGATGGCTTTTAGCTGTTCGCCCAGGTTGGCAAAGGGGCGGTCCTCCTGCTCGCCAGCGGCGGCGCCCGGGCTGTGCAGCACGCCGTCATAGACTGGCTCTGCATTTTGCCGGCTGGCCTCGGCCAGCGCTTCCAGACTTTTGATCTGGCTGTTCAACGTGTCCATCTGGGCGGAAAGGCCGTCCACTTCCTCGTACTTGCCTTGCTGCACCAGGTCTTCTGCCTGCTGCAACAGCTGTCCTTTTTCGGCCCGCAGGCCGGCGATCTTTTCGTTGTAATCGATCATTCTTGCAATCCCTCCAGTTTAATAGTGGGCCAACGCCCGAAGCCTGGCCAATGCCTGGCGTGCCCGCTGCTTCTCTTCTTCCTGCTGCCGTTCCCCGGCCAGATGCTGCCGGTACTGCTGGATCATGGCGGCAGTCAGGCGCAGGCGGCATCCAGATGCCAGGAATGCCGCTGGGTCTGCCAGCTGCTCTGCCCCGGTCCCCTCTTGCGTCTCTACGCCATCGATCAGCCCGTAGGACAGCGCCTGTTCCGGCGTGATCCAGATGTTTTTGTCCATCAGCTCTATCAGCTCTTCTTTGGAGCAGCTGCCCGGCCGGGCGGCGTATACCTGCAAGATACAGTCCCTGGCGTTGCGCAGCCCTTCGGCAGCCCGCCCCATGGCGTGATGATCCCCCTGGGCGCCGCCCGACGGGTTGTGGTAACACAGCAGGGCTCCCGGCTCGCTGCGGATCTGCCCGCAGCCGGTCGCCGCCAGCGTAGCGGCCGATGCGCCGAAGCCTTGAAATAGGGCGGTGACCCGGCCCCGGTATCGCCGCAGCATGGAACGGATCTCCAGCCCTACGGTCATGTCTCCTCCGGGCGAATTGATGAGCAGCACCACATCTTCGCCGCCTGCCTGTTCCAGCCCGGCGGCTATGTCCATGGGGGCTGTGATGTCCCGCCAACCGAACCACCGCAGCACGTCGGCGGAATCGTTATCCCACAGCTCGCCCCGCAGTTGGATATCCATTACTCTCCTCCTTTCAATACCGTTTCCAGCGAACCCATGTTTTTGGAGACAAAGAACTGCCTGCCCAGTCCGCCAGGAATCGGGTCTTTTTCCTCCAACGCCCGGCATTCGTCCGGGCAATAGATGGAGTTGCGCACCATGCGCTCGTAGAATTGGCTGCGTGTGGTGTCATCGCCCCGCAGCAGCACGGATACGTTGCCTTTGATGTACCATCCGGCTTCCCGCTGTCTGGCCCCCAGCAGTTTATAGGTGTTTTCCTGCTCCCATTGGGTGACAAAGGGCACCAAAGTATCTGTCACATAATCGATGCGCTGCTGGGCATTGCTATTGTAGGCTTCTTTGCCGCTTTGCAGCATGTATTTGGGGATGCCAGAAAACCGGCTGATCTCCTCCACAGTGAAAGTGCGGCTCTCAATGAACTGGGCATCGCTTTGGGAGATGCCCAAAGGGGTATACTTCATGCTGTGGTCGAGCACCGCCACCTTGAAAGCGTCATCTGCCGCATATTGGGCGAATTCTCCCTTGACGCGGTCCCGAGTCTCCTTGCTGGCATCGGTATCCACTTCCACAATGCCCGAGAGCCGTGCGCCGTTTTGATAGAACTTTTTGCCGTATCGCTGGGCCATGGCGTCGGCGGCCACTGCTTCCCGGGCCAGGTGCATCATGCCCCGGCCATGCACTCCATCGTAGGTCTCAAAATAGAGAAAAGACAGATCATAAGAAGCAAAGGTGTGGCTGACTCCCTCCACGCTGTAATCGTACCAATACAGCCCGATTTGGCTGTCCCGCCGGATGGAGCAGCAGTCCGACGGCAAAGGGATGCGCTCCACCACCTGCCCTGTCTCATCCCGCCGATTCCAGCAGGCTCCGAATCCCCACCAAAAAGCATTGGAAAGAAGGATCTTACCGCACACAAAAGGCGACATCCTCGGGTTGGGCCTCCATTTCAGCACTTGTTCCAGCGCATCGTCCGCTACGCTGTGCCGGGCATCCCCCTCCTTGCAGTAGACGCCAAAGGGGATCAGCCCAAACGAGTTGGTTAAGATGCGGTGGGCTGCAGCCACCGGCGACAGCGTTTCTGCAGCGCTCCGGCTTGCGTCCTCTTCCATGCCTTTGAAAATGCGGCGCAGCATCTGCTGGACATCCTCTGCCATCTGGCTGCGGCCCGCAGCACTGGCCCGGGGGCGGCCCAATGCTCTCCCTAAGATCAAGGCCTATCACCTCCCCGCCGGCTGCGTGCCACGGCCAGCGCATAGACAGATAGGCAAAGCCCGGCCACCGCAAAGGCTTCAGCCTGTCCCCATGCCTGCCCGGCAGCAGCCACGAAACAGGCGCCGGCAGCCAGCAGCAAAAAATCATCCAGATAGGCCCCCAGGATGTGGCGCGCCAGGCGGCATACCGCCCTCCATCTTGTCGTTTTCACTCCGTCAAATCCCCCAATCTTCGTCCATCACATGTTCGTTGATGTCAGATCCATTGGCTTGGGCCACCAAGGCGGCAGCCGTTGCAATGATCCAGGCCACAGCCATATCGATGCGGCCTGTGCTGCGGTTCTTCATGGGCTTTTGGTTCTCGTTCCCGTCCACTGCGCAGCGGACGTTGCCAAAATTCCACCGGGCGCAGGTATTGTGCACATGGCCCATCTGCCGGGCCCGCAGCAGCCGCTCCAGTTCCTTCATGGCTGGGCTCATGCCCGCCATGGTCTGGGGGATCTCCACCACCTGGATGCCCCCTTTGATGAGCCGCTGGGTCAGTGTCCGGGATAAATAAGGGTCGACCCCCAGCAGGCGCAGGTCATACAAATCCGCTGCCTGGCAGATGGCCTGTTCCACCTGGTCGAAATCCACCAGGTCGCCGGGGCACAGCTGCAAAAAACCAGCCCGCTCCCAATCCCGGTAAGGCACATGGTCCCGCTGTTCCGCCGCCACGATATCCGCCAGCGGCCGCCAAGCCTGGAAGACAGCCACCCAGGTCTCCAGGCCTGGTTGGGGCGGGAACAGCAGCACAAAGGCGCTCAAGTCTGTGGTGGTAGATAGATCCAGCCCGCCGTAGCAGCGCATCCCTTCCAGTTGGGCCAGGGCCGCTTCCCGCTCCTTCTTGGCCGATGGCCCCCACTGAGTCTTGTCGTACAGGGTCAGTGGCAGCCAGCCCACGTCTTTGGTGGCGATCCACTGGTTGAGCCGCAGCCAGCGGAACAGCCGTTCCGCCGCTTCACTCTGCCGGGCCGCCCGGGCATCGGCCCGGAATTTGCGCCATGGGATGGTGACACCCAGGGATGGGTTGCACTGCTTCCACAGGGCTTCATCGTAGATATCCAAATCTGCGATCTTGTCTGGGTCGTCGCCGGTCAGCATCCCGATGCCATACATGATGGGGCACCATTGGGGGTCGTCCTCATCCAACTCCCGTTCCGGCTCGCCCCGGCGCCAAGCCAGCAGCCTGCGGCACTTTTCGTGGATCTCCCAGCCGATGCTTTTCCGGTCCGGGTCATCACCCGCCGTGGTCAGCACAATGACTGCTTGTTGCCGCCTCGCCGCGTCAGAACCGGCGGTCAGCACATCCCACAGCCGCCGGTTGGGCTGGGCGTGCAGCTCATCCACCAGGATGCAGCTGAAACTATACCCATGTTTGGTGTCCGCGTCGGAGCTGTAAACCTTGAGCACGCCGCCGAATTTTGTGTGGATCTCCCGGCGGCTGTCCCGCGCCCAGGCAATGGGGTCGTGGGCAGGTTGGCCCAGACATGTGTGTTCCACCATGTATTTGGCGGCCCGGTAGATGATATCCGCATTGTTTTTATCTGCGGCAAAGACCCCTACTTGGGGCAGATTTTCTCCATCCGCCAACAGATGGTACAGCCCCAGGGCAGCCGCGAATTCGCTTTTCCCGTTCTTTTTGGCGATCTCATCGTACAAAAAGCGCCGGTACCGCACCCAGGATCCGTCGTCATCTTGGACTTGGATACCGTAAAACTGCCGGATGGCCTCCATCTCCCAGGGCAGCAGTACAAAAGGTTTCCCCGCCCATTGATTTTGCCCAAAGCACAGCAGCCCGAAAAAATCAAATACATCCTGCACAGCCTGGGGAGAATACCGCAGGGCAGCGCCATCTGTGGGCTTTGGCACCTGTATACCCGGCGCCAGCTCCAACTGTTCCACCGGCTTGCAGTCAGGCACGGTTGCGGCGCTCCATCATTTGCAGGAATGGGTTTTCCTCCGGCTTCGGTTTTTCGGGAACTACCATCCGGCACCGGCTGGTTATGGTCATTCCCAGGTCGTTGGCGCAGGCGCGGCACTGCTTAAAATACCGATCCTGGATGGCGGACCAATCTTTGGCGTCATCCAGCCGGCCCATGGCCAACGCCTGGTCGACCTGATCCGAGGCCTGCTGCCAGGCTTCTTGTGCTGCGCAGTATCGGGCGATGGTGTCCCCATCCAGCCGTGAGATCAGGCCGGGCATCAATTCCAACAGGCCTTTGGCGATCCGTTGGAATGTGGGGCGCAGGGTGGGCGCCAGCCAATCCGGGGCCAACAGCCGCTTGATGGGGCCCGCCCGCACCTCGCCGGCTGCCCGCTCCGCTTTTTCTTTTTTGCTCAAATGCTTCCGCCCATTGGCTTCCAAAACAGCCAATGTCTGCCGGCTTCCCGCCATAGAAATGCCCCCTTCCGTCTTTTCTCTGATCTGCCCTCCTCCGGGCTGTCAGCTCCTGTCCAGCTGCCTCCCTGCCACTCTCGTGGGGAGAAAATCCCCCACGTAGGGTGCCACGCGGTTTTGCCAAAGCGGCCGAAAACTTTTTTGCCAGGGGGGACTATGCCTGCAAGCCACTGGCTTGCCCTGCGCGCCTGTGCCCACAGGCCCGCCGGTGGGCCCGCGCCCAAAGCTGCGGCCAAATGGTTTCGGGGTTGGCGTTCATTTTCCCCGGTTTCCCCGCCGTTCTTCCCACTGTTCCCGGGCGGTCTTCCGATCGTGGCACCCCTTGCACAGGCTTTGCAGATTGTCTGGGTCGCAAAACAACGTCCAATCTCCCCGATGGGGCTTGATGTGGTCTACCACGGTGGCCCGAGTCCGTATCCCCTTTTGGGCACAGGATCGGCAAAAGGGCTCCCGCAGCAGCTGCCCAGGCCGCAGTTCCTCCTTCCACAACGGCAGGTTATACAGGTCATGCCACCGGGCGCTGGCCTTCCGCTCCGCTTTGGCCGGTTTATGTGCCGGGCAATATCCCTCCCGGACCAGCTTTCCGCACCCTGGGTGGCGGCAAGGCCGCATGGGGCGCATAGCCATTGGATCACCTCCCTCGGCAAAAAAAGAGCCGACTGGCTCACTTCCACGGTGGAAGTCAGTCAATCGGCTCTTGGCTCAAAGGCTCTTGGCTCTGGATATTCACTTCGAATTCATTGCGGCAGGCCCGGCATTTGTAAGGCAATTTACGCACCACGGTATCCGGCCTGACCGGGAATAGTCGTTTGCCACAATAGGGGCAGCACAGCCACCCGTTCTTTACTTTGCTCTCCATGGGACTATTATACACCATCTGCACGGCAACTTGATCGGATATTTACACCTTTTGAAAATTTTCTTTGCCCTCTTCACTTGTTATACATGGTTTCAAGGCAGAAAAAAGAAACATGATCGATTTTTCACTCATTGGGACAGCGCCCAGGCCGGGGCGCCAAGGCCTCCCGCTTTTTCCGGCGCGGCGGCCGCACGGGACGGGGCTGGTAGACCGGCATCAAATATTTAATGTAGACGAACTCCCCAAACTCATTCCGTTCACTCCGCTGCTCCAAGATCTGAGCGTCGGGCGGCGCTTCCAGGGTGGTGTTTTCCTCTACCCATCCCGCTTCCACTGTAGGCTTCTGCAGCCCCCGGGAAGACGACCACATCCGGTGCCCCAGAGCGGCGCGGCCATATTGCCGGGGCTCTTTGGCCAGATAGCGGGCAAGCGCTTCATACCCGCCGTAGGTATCCAAGGTCTCCAAATGCACATCCTCCCCATAAACCCACAAGGAGCGGATCAGTTCCAGGTCCTGCCCTGTGCCATTCAACACCAGGTGGTGGTGCAGCCGCCCATCGGTATGCAGCCCTTCGGTCACATAGATATAGCGGAGGGCTTGTCCCCGCTTCCGCCGGTGCTCCCGCAAGTGGGTGAGGAATTTTTTCAGGCACTGTTGGGCAGCTTTGTAATGGGGTGGCAGTGCGTCCTCCCGATAGGTCAGGACTACATGGATGTCCGTAAAGCCAAAATTGGCTGCCAGCAATAGCTCCAACCGCTGGTAGCTGGCCCGCATGTTGATGGCCTGCCGTGCTTTAGTCGAGTGTTTTTGCCGGGCTTGGCGCACATGTTCTGGGTCTCGCGCCCTGGGCGCGGTGTAGACCACGCCCCAAACCAGCCGCCCAGCTGTGATGATCTTCTTTCGTTTTGTTTTCAATGTGGCTCCTTTCCCCCATTTACCCCTGGTCATCTGCACCCGTCTCGTTTCACTGGCCATGCCATGTCGCATTCTTGCCTCCCTCGGGCAGGTGGCTGATATTAACTTCTACATGGGATGGATGTATAGCCAGCTTTTCGGTAAGTTCTCGCAACGTATTCTCTACAGTCAGTTGATTATTATACCGATAATCAGCCACGTCAATGGCCGAGAAATCAGCATCTCCGTCCCAATCATCTGGGACGTCGATTAAACCTGTAATGGTAACAGATAAAAGCATGTGTCCTCCTCTCCCTCCGGCGGGCGCTTGCTTAATGGGCAAATCAGGAAACAAAAATCCTCATCGCAAGCATCGCACTCTGCCTGTAAAATGTCGCAGGCACAAAGTAAATCATCTATGCTCATATCAACGGTGTGAAAGTGCGGGCAATTCTTCCCCCAGCAGTCTTTTGGAAATCTATTCATACTTCTCCCTCCGGCGGGCGGCAGGCAATTTCATTCGCTCTATTGCAGATACTTTGCAATGTGCTATCCTTGATTTTCCCGTGCGGTGACGCCCGCA
>CAJFRA010000042.1 GCA_904419295.1 Candidatus Pseudobutyricicoccus lothianensis | reverse complement strand
ATTCCCCCCTCGAAGGGAAAAGGGCAGCCATTCCCGGCTGCCCTTTTCTATATATATCCCCACACAGTCCGCAGGCTGGGTGGGGAAAAGCCACCGCTATTTGCGAGTTTGACTCGCAAATAGCACCACGGCTGCCGCCCCGCCGGGTTCATCGCGGGGCGGGGTTTCGCCGCAGCGAAACCCGTGCATGGTATAATGGGTTGGCAGCAGGAAACACTGGAAAGCGAGGGTGCTGTGCCCTTTTTGCCAGAGAGGAGAGCAAGGCATGAATAAACTGATCTATGAAAAATCCCCTTATTTGCAGCAGCACGCCCAAGATCCGGTGGATTGGTACCCCTGGGGCGCCGAGGCCTTCCAGCGGGCCCAAAAGCTCCACCGGCCCATTTTCCTCAGCATCGGCTACTCCACCTGCCACTGGTGCCATGTGATGGCCCGGGAGAGCTTTGCCCAGCAGCAGGTGGCCCAGGTGCTGAACCGGGATTTTGTGGCGATCAAGGTAGACCGGGAGGAGCGGCCCGATGTGGACGCGGCCTACATGGCGGCCTGCCAGGCCATGACAGGCTCCGGCGGCTGGCCGCTGACCATCGTGATGACGCCCCGGCAGCAGCCCTTCTTCGCCGCCACCTACCTCCCCAAGGATTCCAGCCCACGGGCGGCCGGGCTGCTGGACATCCTAACGGAGATCGCCCGGCGCTGGCGGGAGGAGCCCCAGACCTTGGAGCAGGCCGGTGGGCAGATCGCCGGATTCATCCGGCAGGAGCAGCAGCGCACCGCCCCGCCCCAGCAGCCGGGAGAGCCCATGCTGGACCAGGGCTTGGCCCGGCTCCGGCGGCTGTATGACCGGAAAAACGGCGGCTTTGGCGGCGCGCCCAAATTCCCCATGGCCCACGACCTGCTGTTCCTGCTGGCCCGGCCCGAGCCGGAGGCGCTGGAAATGGCGGAACATACCTTGCAGCAAATGGGGCGGGGCGGCATCTGCGACCAGATCGGCGGCGGGTTCTGCCGCTATGCGGTGGACGCCCAGTGGCGCACGCCCCACTTTGAAAAAATGCTGTACGACAACGCCCTGCTGATCCTGGCCTATGCCCAGGCCTACCACCGCACCGGGAAAGAGTGGTACCGCCAGGTGGAAACAGAGGCCATCCGCTACCTGCTGCGGGAAATGCAGGGGGAGAAAGGGGGCTTTTACAGCGCCCAGGATGCGGACAGCCAAGGGGAAGAGGGCAGCTATTACTGGCTGGAGCCCCAGGAAGTGGCCCACGCCTTGGGGCCGGAAGGGGAGGCCTTTTGCCGCCGCTACGCCATCGATGGCCAGGGGCACTTGCCCCATCTGCTGGAGACCGAAGATTGGCAGCAGGCCCCGCCCCGGCTGGCGCTGTGGAAGGGAAAGCTGCTGGAATACCGCAAGCGCCGGGCCCCTCTGCACCGGGATGACAAGGTGCTGACTGCCTGGAACGGCTTGGCCATTGGGGCTTTGGCCCAGGCCGGGCGGCTGACTGAGCGGCCCGAAGCCATCCGCGCCGCAGAACAGGCGGCGGAATTTGTGTGGCACGCCCTGGGCGACGGGACCGGGGACCTGAACCTGCGGTGGCGGCAGGGGGAGGCAGCAGGCCCGGGCCAGCTGGACGATTACGCCTTTTTTGCCTGGGGTCTGCTGGAGCTCTACCAGGCCCGCCAACAGCCCCGGGATCTGGAGCGGGCCCTGCTGGTGGCCCAAAAAATGCGGGACCATTTTTGGGATGAGGCAGAGGGCGGCTTTTGGATGACCAGGGCAGAGACAGAGACGCCCCTGGGCCGGCTCAAGCCGGTGGAAGATGGGGCCATGCCATCGGGCAACAGCATGGCCGCCCTGGTGCTGGGCCACCTCAGCTGCCTGACCGGCCAGCCGGATTGGGAAGAACTGGCCAGCAGGCAGCAGTGGTTCTTGGCCGGGCAGCGGGTGCAGAGCACGGCTGTGGGCGCCATGGGCCTGCTGGCCCTGGAACAGTGGCTGCATCCGCCCCGGCAGCTGGTCCAGGTGGGGGCCAATCTGCCGGAAGAGCCTGGCTGGGTGGCCCAGTGCACCGATTTTCTGCGCCTGACCAAAACGCCGGACAACAGCCAGCTGCTGGCCCAGCTGGCCCCTTACACCGCCCAATACCCTGTGCCGCCAGAGGGGTGCCGCTGGTATCTGTGCGACCACGGCGCCTGCCAAGCACCCGTCAGCTCGTGGGACGAGTCCGCTTGGGCGGACGGCCAAAACGGGAGTAGGCCGGATGCCCTGCCGCGCGGGTTATAGCACCAAGGCTCCATCGGCAAGGCTGTGCCTGCCCAACATGGTCTTGCACAAAAAAGGGATATCCCTCCTGGTTTGAGAGGGATATCCCTTTTTCTTTCGTCCGCGTCCGCTTGGGCGGACGGCCCAAATGAGAGTAGGCCGGATACCTCGCCGTGCCGATTATAGCACCGAGCTCTCAGTAGCAAGGCTGCGCCCGCTGCCGCTACCCGTAATGGCCGTCCGCCCCTGCGGACAGCACCATGCCCCCGGTGGCAAGGCTATGCCCGCCGTTACCTCTAGTCACGGCTGTCCGCCCGAGCGGACCCGAGCGGACCCCGCCAGATCGATTTTGTAGAGGCGGAAGGTGACCAGGATGTTTTTGGGCTGCCATTGCTCCTGGTAATTGTAGCGGAAGGTCATGCCCAAGCGTTCCATCACCGCGCCGCTGCGGGGGTTGTTGACATCGTGGGTGGCGGTCAGATAGGGCAGGCCCTGTTCCCGCAGGCGCTGCACCACAGCCCGGCAGCCCTCGGTGACAAAGCCCTTGTGCCAATGCTCCTTGGCCAGGGCATAACCCAGATCCAGGCTGGGGTTGGGCGCCACATGGATATAGCCCACCGGCACATCCTCCTCTTTTTGGCACAGGGCATACCGGCAGCCCCAGGGCTCGTTCCGGTAAAAATCCAGATAAAAGGTCTGGAGCCATTCATCGGCCTGGGCCTGGGTCTCCAGAGGAAACCAGGGCAAAAACCGATTGACTTCCCGGTCGGATAACAGGCGGAACAGGGCCGGGCCGTCGGTGGGGCGGAAGCGGCGCAGGATCAGCCGTTCCGTGTGCAGTTCCGGGGTGTTTTCCAGGCGCACGCCGGCCAAAAGACGCTGCATGGCCTCATCCATCAGCGGCACACCTCTTCCCAAAAAGCAACCGCCTGGGATTGCAGCTTGGCCAGGTCTTTTTCCGAAAGGGAGAGTTGGTCTGTGGTAAAGGCCTGCCGGTCCAGCACCACGGCCGTGCGGGCGCCCTGGCTGACCTGCATGCCCAGGATGTGCAGCAAAGTCAAAAGCTGGTCTTGGGCGCACACAGTGCCCGAAGAACCCCCGGCGCCGGACATGGCCGCCCATTTGCCCCGCAGCACCGGCGCCTGCCCCTGGCTGACCGGACGGCTGAGCCAATCCAGCAGATTCTTCAGCGGCCCGGGAATGCCGTGGTTGTATTCGGGCACGAAAAACCACAGGCCCTGGGCTTGGGCCACCTGCTGCCGCACCCGGGCCACTGCTGCCGGCGCCGGGTACTCGATGTCTTGGTTCATATAGGGGAGGTCGCTGTATTCCAGCCACTCCACGGCCGCACCCTGCTCCTCCAGGAACCGGGCCGCGTGCTGCGCCAGCTGGCGGTTCAGGGAACCTTTGCGCAGCGATCCCACGATGATACTGATTTTTCTCGTCTCCATCATTTCCTCCTTGTCCGCGGTCCGCTCGGGCGGACGGCCATATCGGGAGCAGGCCGGAAACTCTGCCGCTCCAATTCTAGCACCGAGACTCCGTCAGCACGGCTGTGCCTGCGGCCGCCTCTAGTTACGGCTGTCCGCCCCTGCGGACCGGACGGCCAAAACGGCAGGCCCCGGAAGGCCCAGCCGCGCCCATTATAACACTGTGCTCCCATCAGCAAGGCTGCGCTTGCGGCTGTCACCCGTTACGGCTGTCCGCCCTTGCGGACCGGACAGCACCGAGACTCCATCAGCACGGCTGTGCCTGCGGCCGCCACCCGTTATGACTGTCCGCTCTTGCGGACCTGTTTTAGGATCTTGCGGGCGGGTTCCAGGATGACGGGGGACAGGCCCAAAGCACCATCCGGGCCCAGGGAGCCCAGGCCGTATGTATTCTGGTCGGTGTAGATCGAGCTGTCTGCATCGTAATCGATGCCAAAGGCCAGCGAACCGGCGTTCACATAGGGCACCCCGTCCACCAGGGCGAAAAAGCTGCTGTGCAGATGGCCGGCAAAGACGCCCTTCACCGAGCTGCGGGCCACGATGTCCTTCCAGCGGGCGGGCGTTTCCAGCTGGGCCCAGGGCCATTGGGCCACCAAGGGATGGTGCATCAGCACGATATGCCCCCGGGGCATGGGCGTTTGCAGGGCCTGCTCCATAAAATCCAGCTGGTCCGGCGGCAGGCTGCCCTGGATGCCGTGGAGGTAGGGGGTATCCAGCGAGAGGATGCCCAAGCCATCCACCGGCTGCCAGGCCAGATAGGGCCCCTCCTCGGGCGCTTGGCCCAAAAACCCCTGGCGGAAAGGCCCGCGCCTGTCGTGGTTGCCCAGGGCGCAGGCCAAAGGCACGCCGGGCAGGGCACGGTCCAGCAGCTGGCGCAGGGCGGCGTAATCTTCGGCCTGGCCCTCGTGCACCAGGTCGCCGGTGAGCAGCACCACATCGGGCTGCCATTGGGCCACCTGCTCCAAACAGCGCTCCAGGTTCCGCCGTGGGTCCCGCACTTCCCGCTGGACTTGGAACATCCATTCACTGCTGCCAGCACACACCAGATGGGTGTCGCTGATGTGGGCAAATCGCAAGGGTCTCATGGTCTCCCGCCTTCTTTCCACTGTTTTACCCCATTGTAACACGGCGGCGTGACGGCGGCAAGAGCAGCCTCCCTAGGGCTGGGATGGATCGGGCGCTGCGGTTTGAAATACGAGGTTTTCGTATGCCACGCCGTACACCTCTTCAATGCGCCGCAGCACAGGCACGTTGGGGAAGGAGGTGCCCCGCTCGTAGTTGCCAATGGTGGAAGCCGCGACCCCAATGCGCTCCGCCGCCTCTTCCCGGCTCAATCCCCGGTTGATCCGGGCTGCTCGCAGTGTCATTGTCATATTGTAGTCCCCTTTCTCTTCTTTGGTGTGGTTTTATTATAATACGATTAAATCGTAATGTCAACGACAAAATTGGAATGAATAACCATTGGGTTGTAAAAAATATGCTTTTATCGTATAATTGAAACAAAAGAGGTGGTACCGGATGGAAGAAAAGAACAAAAAGATGACAATGGCCGAAAACATCCGGCGGTATATGGGGGAGCGGAAGCTGACCCGGCGGCAGATCGCCCAGCAGCTGGGGGTCCCCTATTCCACTGTCTGCGAGTGGGTCAGCGGCAACGCCTACCCCCGGATGGAGAAGATGGAGCGGCTGGCCGCCCTGCTGGGCGTGCCGCTCAGCGCCCTGCTGGAAGAGGAGAAGCAGGACATGCCCCAGCTGACACCGCGGGACCAGCGGGACATTGCCAAAAAGCTGCAAGAGGCCATGGACCTGCTGGAAGAGGACGGAGGCGCAGCCCTTTTTGAAGGGGAGCCATTGGACCCGGAGACCAAAGAGCTGCTGCGCCAAAGCCTGAAAAACCAGCTGGAAATGACAAAGCGCCTGGCCAAACAAAAATTCACCCCCAAATAAAGAATATAAGAGTATCTTAAAAAGCAGGGAATAGTATGAATATTTAAAATCTTAAAATTTCCTATTTTGTCTAATTTGACAATATTTTTTGGATATTTTTTCTATTTACAGATATGGAAAATAGTGCTATAGTCAATTCATGGCAAAAAAAGATATTTTATATAAGGGGGAAGTGCCATATGCAGAGGTTTGCTGATAAAGATATCGCTATTATTTTGGGAAAAACTAATGGCTTTTTATATGATGCAATTAGTAATACAATATTCAAATTGGAATTGAGCGCTGCTGAAAAAATCCAAACTATTTTAAATAATCCAAAATCAAAAGAATATGAAGATTTTCAAGAGTATCTAGAAAATATATTGAAGAACAAACCTGTATCGATGCTTCAACATACCGATTGCTTTAAAACTAAACATTTGAAAAAATTAACAATAATGACTGCTACTAACTGTAATCTTAGATGTAAATATTGTTATGCTAATTATGGAAGTTATTCTGATTATTTACCTCAACTGCTTACAGAGAACAATGCAGTAAACTATCTAGATACAATATTGAACTATTTTGAAGAAATTGATCAAATTAAATTTTTTGGAGGAGAACCTTTATTAGGTATTAAAGCTATAGAAGCAATTTGTGATAAAATGAAAGAGTGGCATGATTGTGGGAGGATAAAAAAGGTTCCTGAATATACGATTATTACAAATTTGACGTTACTTGATAAAAAAATGCTTAAAATAATTGAAAGAAATAATATTCATTTAACTGTCAGTTTAGATGGACCACCGGATGTGAACGATGTCTTGAGGGTAGATGAAAATGGAAATGGAACATATGATAAGGTTAGCGAGAATATAAAATTATGTCATCATTATATTACAGGCATTGAGGCCACTTATACACGCATTCACGAAAAACTGGGTTGGACTATGGAGGGGCTTCAAAATTTTCTAGCTAATAAATTCGAACTTCAATCAGGAATTGTTTATGTGTGTCCTGCTATTGGATCAGATAACACGATTTGCTTTCCACCTGAAAAAATTGAATTTGGAAATATGGGGGTGGCAGGTATTAACCTGGGGAACGCAAGGATTCTTTATGCTTTAAAATCCGAAAATCAATGTGATTTATTGTGTACAGCGGGATTCTCTGGATTAACAATTATGCCAAATGGCGATTTATACCCTTGTCATCTTTATGCATTAGATAGAAATTATTGTATGGGAACATTTGATGTTAACTCAAAGTCTTACCTTAATCTTGAGCAGAAGGTAAAGAATGTTCGCCATAATATGAAAGTTATTAACAAATTAGAACATGAGGAATGTAGGAATTGCTGGGCACGCAACCTATGTTATCGTTGTCCAGCAGATTCATTGATTTTTTTAGAAGACAAGAGTCTCAGTTTTGAATGTGGCGTGAGAAAAGAAATGATGAAAAAAAGCTTAGCAATGGGATTAGAATCACTTCTTCCGACAAATTAAGCATGAAGATGGTAGATGCCATTTTCAATAAAATACAGTGTTTACACTGGGAAAGGAGAAAATTATGTTTGAACTGCATGAAATCAAGTTTGAAAGTCTGAATCTTCCAGATGAAATCTGTTCAGACAATGGAGCTGGAATGTGTGGCATGGGCTGCGATTCGAGTTTCTAGAATTCAAAAACAGAGGTCACATTTTTGAATGTGACCTCTGTTTATCATTAAATTATTGCATATATAAATATAAAGAAGGGATTTGATGTTGCTGCGTGTCAAGCGGGCGATGGAGAGGAGCGGCAGTTATCTGGCGGGCTTGGCGGGGCTGGGCCTGCTGTTTGCCCTGTCTTCCATTGCCGCATCGTTGGGGATGGGGTATTTGTCCGGCCGGGCGGCACAGATGCCCCTGGGCCGTTTGGGCGCAGCGGCCTTGGGGCTGCTGTGCCTTTTTGCTGTGGAGTGCGGCCTGGAGTGGGGGTATTATGCACTGCGGGGCCGGTTTTTGGCCCGGGGGCGCCAATGCTTGCAGCTCCGCTGCGTGGGCAGCCTGGCCCGGGCTTCCATGCCCTGGCTCCAGGGGCAAGATTCCGGCCAGATCCTCAGCAAGCTGCAAAATGAATTGCAGACCACGGCGGAATGGGTGTGCCAGACCCTGCCGGACACCCTGCTGCAGGCCATGCGGGTGCTGCTGTTTGCCGGGGTGATGCTGGGCATCAGCCTGCCCCTTGCCCTGCTGTACCTGGCGGCAGTGGCGGCGGCCACCCTGGTGCAGGTGTGGATGAGCAAGCCCATCCAGGGGCGGGCGGCGGCTGTGCAGCAGGCCCGGGCCCAAGCCAACGGGCTGGCGCGGGAGATCTTGACCCAGCGCACGGTGATCAAAGCCTACCGGGCCCGCTCCCTGGTGCTCCAGTGGTACCGGCGCCTGTCGGGCCAATGGCTGCGCCAGACAGTGGGGACCGAGCTGGTGGCCTCGCCCTTGAAGACCCTGGGCTGGGTCTGCGGCGTGCTGCCCTCCTTTTTGCTGTGCGTCAGCGGCGCGCTGCTGGTCCAGCGGGGCACGCTGGAGCTGAGCGCTTTTTTGAGCGTCTATTTTTTGGCGGACTTGATGCTGAACGACTGCATGCATGTGGTGGACTTGTTTTTGCAGCACCGGAAAGGCCGGGCGGCGGCCCAGGGGCTGTGGGCCATCCTGGAGGCGCCGGCGGAAGAGGAAGGGCCTGCAGGCCGCTGGCAGCCAGAGCCGGGGGCGCCGGTGCTCCGGCTGGAGCATGTGTCCTTCCGCTACCGGGAAACAGGGCCCTGGGTGCTGCACGATCTGGACCTTGCCGTGGCGCCCGGGGAAAAAGTGGCCCTGGTGGGGGAGAGCGGCAGCGGCAAATCCACGGTGCTGCGGCTGGTCCAGGGCTTTTTGGAGCCCCAGCAGGGCCGGCTGCTGCTGGAAGGGGTGCCCTATGGGCAGACGCCGCGGGCAGTCCGGCGGCAGCAGATGGCAGCCGTGCCCCAATTCCCCTTTTTGTTCGCAGGCACCCTGTGGGAAAACGTGGACCTGGGCCAGGGCTGGGCACAGCAGCCCGAACCGCTGTACCGCCAGGCCTGCATCCAGGACTTTTTGAAGGCGCTGCCCCAGGGGGACCGGACGATGGTGGGCGAAGGGGGCCAGGACCTTTCCGGCGGCCAGCGGCAGCGGGTGGCCCTTGCCCGGGGCCTGGCCAAGGAAGCCCCGTTGCTGCTGCTGGATGAGGCCACATCGGCCCTGGACCCGGCCACGGAAAAACAGGTGATGCACACTTTGGCCGGGCTGCCCCAGGGCCAGGCGGTGCTAGCGGTCACCCACCGGCTGGCGGGGCTGGCGGCCTTTGACCGGATCTGCGTGATGGAGCAGGGCCGCATCGTGGAGCAGGGCTCCCTGGAGGAGCTGCTGGGGCAAGAGGGCGCGTTTGCCAAACTGTGGAGAGCAGGAGAGGGGGCGTTGGCATGAGGGCAGAGCGCAAAGGACAAAAGCAAGGCACGGCCGGGGCCCAGGGGGCGCCCACAGCCCGGCAGACCCTGGCCGCCTATGGCAGGCTTTGGCGGCGGCACGGGCGGCGCATCCCCTTGGTGCTGCTGCTGGTCGTGCTGCATGGCGCGGCGCTTTTCCTGCTGGCAGCCACCCAGGGCGGCCTGCTGAGCAGCGTGGCCCAGGTGGCCCAGGGCGCGGCGCCGCCGGACCTGCCCTGGCGCATGGCCGGGCTCGCCGCGGCAGTGGTCCTCTTGGTGGCGGTATCGGGGTTCGTGCCCGCGGGCATTTTGTATCTGCAAGAAAAGACGGGCAACGAGCTGCGGGAGGCCCTGCTGGGCCGCCGGTGCCGCACGCGGGAGGAAGCGGCGGCCCGGATCGGGGACAGCGACGTATTCACCCGGCTCAACGACGACGTGGCCCAGTGCCTGGACACCATCGGCTATTGGGTGGATGGCGCCTACTTCAACCCCATCGTGTCCGGCCTGTTCTCCCTGGCGGCCGTGGGCGCGGTGGATTGGCGGCTGGGCCTTTTCAGCCTGGCGGCCGCCTGCCTGGTCTGCCTGCCCCTGGGGGGCATCCGGCGCAGGACGACCCGGCTGCAGCAGCAGATGCAGGAGGAAAAATCCGGCCTGGCCCAGTGCTATTCCGACCTGCTGGGCGGCGCCGAAGAGGTCCGGGCCTTTGGGCTGGAGGGCTGGATGGAGGGCAAAACTGCCCGCCGGGCCCAAAGGCTGGGCCAGACCCACACCCGGTATACCTGCTGGAACTATTTGCGCCTCGAATGGTTCACCATGGGCTATTTTTGGACCACTGTGGGCCTGGTGGCGCTGGGCGGCTGGCTGGCGCGCCAAGGGGCGCTGCCCTTCAGCGCTGTGCTTTCCACATTGCCCCTGGCCGGCCAAGTGATGCAGCTGGTCCAGGGCATGGGCAGCCTGTGGGCCTTTTTGCAGGAGCGCCAGCCCGCCATGGGCCGGGTGTTCGCTGTGCTGGATGCACCGGCAGAAGAAGAGGAGCCCGCCGAGCCGGCAGCGCCGCCCCAAGGCCCCTGCGGCCTCAAGCTGGAGCATGTGACGTTTGGCTATGAGCCGGGCAAGCCGGTGTGGCAAGATCTGTCGCTGGAAATACAGCCCGGGGAAGCGGTGGCCCTGGTGGGGGAGAGCGGCAGCGGCAAATCCACCCTGTTTAAGCTGCTGATGGGCCTATACCAGCCCCAGGAAGGCCGCATCACTGTGGATGGCAAGGAGCTGGGCCAGATGGGGCTGGACCAGTGGCGGCAGCACTTTGCCTATGTGCAGCAGGATGGCGGCCTGTTTGACCGGACCATTAAAGAAAACATCGCCCTGGGCTGCGGCGGCATCCTGGACCAGCAGGCCCTGGACCAGGCGGCGGAAGACGCCGGGGCCCTGCCGGTGATCCAGGCCATGCCCCTGGGCTATGAACAGCCGGTGGGCGAGGGCGGCCGGGCCCTTTCCGGCGGCCAGCGCCAGCGCATCGCCATCGCCCGGGGCCTGGCTGCCCAGGCGCCGATCCTGCTGCTGGATGAGCCCACCTCTGCCCTGGACCCCCAGACCGAAGAACAGCTGCGCCAGACCATCCGCCGCCTGCAGGGCAAGCACACCATCTTCCTCATCACCCACAGCCCCTCCTTTTGCCAAGGCCTGCGCCAAATCTCCACGGCGGGCGAGGGCCCGCGGCCGTAACTGGAGGTGGAGGCGGGCGCAGCCGTGCCAGCGGGAGCATGGTGCTGGAATTGGAACGGCAGAGTTTCCGGTCTGCTCCCGTTTTGGCCGTCCGCCCCTGCAGACCCCGCGGCCGTAACGGGTGGCAGCCGCGAGCGCAGCCGTGCCACCGGGGGCATGGTGCTATAATCGGCACGGCAAGGCATCCGGCCTACGCCCGTTTTGGCCGTCCGCCCCTGCGGACCCCGCGGCCGTGACGGGAGGTGGAAGCGAGCGCAGCCGTGCTAACGGGGGCTCGGTGCTATAATCGGCGCGGCAGGGCATCCGGCCTACGCCCGTTTTGGCCGTCCGCCCCTGCGGACGCGGACGAAAGAAAAAGGGATGTCCCTCTCCAATCGGAGGGACATCCCTTTTTGTGTGCAAGACCATGTTGGGCAAACACAGCTTTGCTGCCGGGGGCTTGTTGCTGGAATTAGTACGGCAGGGCATCCGGCCTACACCCGATATGGCTGTCCGCCCGAGCGGACGAGTAGGTAGAGGCCTAGCAGCATGGCCAGCAGCTGGGAGAGGGGCACAGATGCCCAGGTGCCCAAAATGCCCAGCAGGGCGGGCAGGCACAAAAGGAGCAAGAAGAGGAACACGGGCTCCCCGTAGATCAGGGCATAGGCCAGCTTGTTTTTGTGTGTGGCGTAGAAATAGGCGGTGATGACCCGGGATACGCTGGCGAACAGATACCCCACCAAAAACAGGGGCAAGATCCGGCCCACTTCCCGGATCACTTCGGGGGAAGCGCCGAACAGGGCCGCAGTCTGGCGGCGCAGCAGGGTGAGCACCACCAGGCTGGCCAGGGCCATGGCAAAGGAGAGACGGAAGGCCAAGGTGCGCACCTGCTTCACTTTTTCGTGCTCCCCTTGGCCGTGGGCCAGGCTGAGCAAAGGCTGGCTGCCATCGCTGACGCCCTGGAGCAGCAGCACCACGATGGTGCAGATGTAGCTCACCGGCGCATAGTAAGTGACGGCGGCGGCCCCGCCCACCAGAGCGGCGCTTTTGTTGATGAGGATCAAGGTGATGTTGGGGGAATAGGTGAGCCCAAAGGGGGAGAGCCCCACGCCCACGATCCGCTTGAGCAAGTGGCCGCCCTCGCCTTTGTAGGGCAGCCGGGGCTTTTGCCGCTTGACCACAAAAAAGGCGGCGCACACCACAAAAGTGGCTGCCTGGCCCAGCACCGAGGCCAGGGCCGCGCCCATCATGCCCCAGGGCAGCACCCAGACCATCAGGTAATCCAGAAACACATTGGCAAAAAAACCCACGATCATGGCCACCATGGCGGTGACAGCGCCGCCCATGTTGCGGATGAAGGGGACCAGCCCGGTGCCCAGCACCTGGAACAGGGCGCCCAGGGAGATGTAGCGGATGTACTCATCGGCCAGCTGGTGGATGGAGCCCGTGGCGCCGAACAGGGACAGCACCTGGGGCGCAAACAGCCAGAACACCAGGGTGAGGGCCAGGCCCGAGACGAACAAGGCGATGAGGGAAACGCCAAAAAAGCGGTTGCACCGGTCTTTATCGCCGCTGCCCATGCTGATGGCATATTCCACAGCGCCGCCCATGCCGATGCCCGTGCCCACTGCCTGGAGAAAAGCGGTGAGTGGAAAGGCCACATTGATGGCGGCCAGCGCGTCATCCCCCAGGGCGTTGCCCACAAAAAAGCCATCGGCAATGGCGTATACGCCGGAAAGGGCGAACGCCAGCATGGATGGCAGCACATAGCGGTAAAACTCTTTGCGGATGTGCACGGGAATCGACCTCCTTGGATGGATCAGCTCAAGAAAAGCGCCCCATAGAGCGCTTTTTTATCAAGTCCGAACAAGGACGAATTATACCATAGGGGGAAAACAAAGTCAAGCGCACAGGCTTCGCTGCGGCAGTGATCCCCCATGGAGTCTGTGGACTCCATGGGGGCCCCCTCCCCTTGGATAGATTTGCCCGGGATGAACCCGGGCAAATCGCTACGCGCTACTCAGCGCGCGCCGCAGAAGCGGCGTAGGGGCCCGCGAAGAACCTGCCCAGCGATGGCCGTGGTGCTATTTGCGAGTGAAACTCGCAAATAGCGGTGGAGACCGGAAGGTGACCACGGCAGTGCGCTCACGGGAGGGAACTAAGTTCCCCCCGTGGGCCCCCCTCCAGCCTCCCGGCGGGGCTGTGGAGGCGAGAGGGAGCGTTGGACGGAGCCGGGCAGCCCCGCAAGCTGGGTGGGCCGCGGGTCCGCTTCGCTTCCGCGGATTAAATAGACCGGCTTGTGGCCGGGCTTCCGCTTCTTTCAGCCTTCCCTCTCCACGGTTTCCTAGCCTCCCGGCGGAGCTGGAAGGGGGGAGAGCCAGCGTTGGACGGGGCTGCCCCACGGCACTTCTGTGCCGCGCGCCCAGTGGCGCGTGATGATTTGCACGGGTTCCCCGGGCAAATCTATTGAATGAAAAGGGGCCCCCATGGAGTCCGCAGACTGCTTGGGGAACCCATGCATCTTGACATTGGACAGCCTGGGGTGGTAAACTTTGAGGTGACTGAAGACCCGTCGGAAACGGTTCCCTCTGCCGGCGGATGAAGGGGACATCCACACATGACAAAAGCCACCAAAGCGAGGCCGAAAGGCCCGATCCTGCTGCTGTGCGCTCTGCTGGCGGCCTTTTTTTTGCTGCAGCTGACCCGCATCGACCAGGCCCCTTGGGAAAATTACGACAGCTGGCGCCAGACCGACACCTACACCATCGCCCAGAATTACGACGACCTCAACATGAACCCCCTGCGCCCTCAATTCAATTACGACGGCCCGGGGGAAAACTATGTCCAGCTGGAATTGCAGATCATGCCCTATCTGTCTGCCCTGGCCTTCCGGCTGCTGGGCAGCCAGCCCTATTGGGTGCCCCGGCTGATCAGCCTGCTGTTTTTCATGGGTTCGGCCCTGTTCGTCTTTGGCATTGGCCGGCGTTTGTTCCGGGGGGATATGCCCGCCCTGTGGGCTGCCGGCATCTACCTGGCCCTGCCCATCAGCGTGCTGTATGCCCGGGCCATCATGCCCGAGGCCGCGGCCCTGTTCTTCTACACCGGCGCGGTCTATTTCTTTTTGCGCTGGTACCAGCAGGACGCTTTGTCCGACCTGCTGCTCTCCGCCCTGATGACCGCCCTGGCCATTGTGGAAAAGACCCCCGCCATTTTTGTGGGCATCGTCTTTGTGGCCCTGTTTTTCCAAAAGGAAAAGCTGCGTGCCTTCCGCCACCCGGGGTTCTACGGCTTTGGCGCCATCTCCCTGGGCCTGCCGCTGGCCTATTACCTCTACGCCTCGGCGGTGGCCACCTTCACTTTTGTGGATAACATTGCAGAAAAGCACATCTTCACCCAGATGTTCACCGCGGTGTTCACCCCGGCCGCCCGGCAGTTCTTCCGCCAGCAGGTGCCGCTGTTCTTCGGCTGGGCCGTGGTGGCCGCCAGCATCCTGGGGCTGGTGGCCTGCCTGGTGCAGCGCCGGTCCACCCTGCTGTGGTGGAGCCTGGCCATGGCGCTGGAGACGGCGACCATCGTCGCCGTGATCCGCTTTGGCTATTACATGGTGTTCCTGGCCCCGCTGTGCGCCCTGCTGTGCGCCGCTTTTTGCCAGTGGCTGGGGCAAAAGGCCCGGCTGCTGGGGCCACTTTGCTTTGGCCTGCTGTTTTTGTGCACCGGCGCCCACACCGCCTGGCAGGCTTGGCCCATGGCCACGGTCCAGCCGGATGTGACCGCCCAGGCCCAGGTGATCCGCCAGTACACCGGGCCCCAGGATGTGATCGCCGTGGCAGCCCAGGACCCGGTGCTGCTGGGCGCCTGCGGCCGCCGGGGCTACCGGGCCAACCTGCGCTATTACGATCATATCCCCACCGAGCCGGCAGAAGAGCTGGCCTATTTCATCCAGCACGGCGTGCGCTATTTCGTGGCGCCCTATGGCCAAGTGCCCGGGGAGCAGGGGGAAGAATACCTGGCCCTGCTGCAGGAGGGCTATGAAACCGTGTACCAAGGGCCCGAATGCCTGATCTTTGACCTGGAGGCGAACCGATGATCGAGCGCTTGAAAGGGGCATACCGCAAGCTGCCCCCCATTGGCAAATACTTGCTGTTCTCCGTTTTGGTCACCCTGGTGGATGCCGCCCTCTCTTGGCTGCTCTCCATGCGGCTGGAGGTGCGGCTCTCGGTGGCCAACACCATTGGCGTGGTGGTGGGGCAAGTGATCCATTACGCCCTGTCTTCGGGCCAGGTTTTTGATATGGAATACGGCGGCGTGGGGGCAGTGATCTATTTCAGCACCTTTTTGCTGGGGCTGGTGGCGGCCAACGCCATCATCACGGCGGTGTTCGCCCTGGCCGTGGCCCTGGTGCCCAAGGACCTGGCCTTTTTGGCGGCCAAGGGCTGCTCCATCGTGGTGCCTTTTTTCGGCCTGTACTTTTTGCGCAAATTCCTCTATTACCTGGTGAAAAGGAGGCGCAGCAGATGAACAAGCTCTTTGCCTGCCTGCCCTGCTACAACGAAGAAGAGAACATCAACCCGCTGGTCCGCGCCTGGCTGGCCCAGCAGCAAAAGCTGGCCGTGGCCGGCTTCCAGCTGGAGGTGGTGGCCATTGACGACAAGAGCACCGACCACACCCGCCAGAAGATCGAACAGCTGGCAGCCCAGCACCCGCAGGTGACTCTGGTGGCCCACAAGGTGAACAAGAACCTGGGCGGCGGCCTGAACACGGCGGTGAACTACTTTTTGCGCCACGGCAGCCCGGGGGACCTGTGCGTGCTCATGGATGGCGACAACACCCACGACCCCGTCTATGTGCACAGCATGATCCAAAAGCTGGGCCAGGGGTATGATGTGGTGATCGCCTCCCGCTACCAGGGCGGCGCCGAAGTGCACGGCGTGCCCCGCCACCGCCTGCTGCTCAGCGATGGCGCCAAGCTCTATTACACCCTGATGCTCCGGGTGCCCGGGGTCAAGGATTACACCTGCGGCTACCGGGCTTACACCTATGAGAGCTTGCAGCGGGCACGCCAGGCCTATGGGGAAAACCTGATCACCCAGCGGTCCTTTGCCTGCATGATGGAGCTGCTCTACAAGCTGTACCGGAGCGGCAGCCGCTTTGGAGAAGTGCCCTTTGCCCTGCGCTACGACAACAAGGGCGGCGAGAGCAAAATGCGGGTGCTGCGCACCATGAAAGACAGCCTGCGCACCGCCTGGCAGCTGCGAAGAGGAAAAATCTAGCACGTCCGCGAGGGCGGACGGCCAAAACGGGAAGCCCCGGCAGCGCAGCCGTGCTAGTGGGGACTGGGCGCTGAAATCGGCGCGGCAGGGTATTCGGACGGCAGCAGGTATGGCCGTCCGCCCGAGCGGACCCCGCGGCCAAAACGGGAAGCCCCGGCAGCGCAGCCGTGCTGATGGGGACTGGGCGTTGAAATCGGCACGGCAGAGCGTCCGGGCGGCACCCGGTAGGGCAGCCGGCCCGTGCCGGCCCGCCCTCGCGGACCCCGTGCCGGCAGCGGGCGCTGGAATAAAAAATAGGAAAAGGATGTTACACGCAAGTGTGGCATCCTTTTTTTGTGCAAAGTCCGCCCGGGCGGACGATGGGTGCTGGAATTGGCACGGCAGAGCATCCGGAGGGCAGCAGATATGGCGGCCCGCCCGTGCGGGCGCTGGGTGCTGGAATCGGCGCGGCAGAGCATCCGGCCTGCTCCCGATACGGCCGCGGGCCCTTGCCCGCCCGCCCGAGCGGACTTAGCGGAGGAGTTTGAGGAAAGTCAGGGTGATCGTGCCTTCCCGGGCATCTATGGGGCCGGAATAAGTCAGTGTGAAGGGTGTGGGAGATGGGGCCTCCAGAATAAAGTGGGCGGAACCGGCGGCGGAAGAGCCATTGGCTGAAGTGGCAAAGTAGACGCCGGTCTCCAGGTGTGAGACCCCATTGTAAAAGGGGGTCACCTGCATGTAGCTGGGGGTGTTGAAAATGGCAGATACGCTGTAGGATACCAGGTAATAGCCGGCTTGCAGCTGGACGTGCATCAGATCGGTTTCGGTGATGTTGCCCGTGGGGTCGGTGATGGCAGGGAACAGCAGAAGCTGGCTCCCATTGGTGAACAGCTCGGAAACACCGATGAAAGAGGCAAAGATATCGTTGGGAACTGCGCCTTGTGGTCCAGTGGGACCGGTGGGGCCGGTGGCTCCGGCAGGGCCTTGCATCCCGGCGGGGCCGGTAAAGCCACGGGCGCCGGGCATTCCACTGGAGCCCTGGGGTCCGGCAGGCCCGGTGGGGCCAGTGGGGCCGGGGATACCGGCAGGACCTTGTGGCCCGGTAGGCCCAGTGGGACCAGGTGGCCCGGCAGGGCCTTGGGGCCCGTTGCCCGATGGCAGACAAGGGCGGCACCCGATATGGCCGTGGGCCCTCGCCCACCACCAGCACCAGCCGGGGCATAGATGACTATACATAGGCCACCTCCGTTCAAATGGATGCGGTTTTGCTTTCTCAATCTATGCAGCAGCGCCTGGATGTGTTCCCCATAATTTCCCCATGCAGTCTGCGGACTGCATGGGGGCCCCTTTTCATTGCATAGATTTGCCCGGGATGAACCCGGGCAAATCGTTACGCGCTACTCAGCGCGCGCCGCAGAAGCGGCGTGGGGACCCCATAACTTCCCCACACAGCCTGTGGGCTGTGCGGGGGCCCCTTTTCATTGCATAGATTTGCCCGGGAGACCCGGGCAAATCGTTACGCGCCACTGGGCGCGCGGCACAGAAGTGCCGTGGGGACCCCATAACTTCCCCACACAGCCTGTGGGCTGTGCGGGGGCCCCTACCGATTGAATAGATTTGCCCGGGGTGAACCCGGGCAAATCATTACGCGCCACTGGGCGCGCGCCGCAGAAGCGGCGTATGGCCGCCGGCCCGTGCCGGCGCTGGGTGCTGGAATTGGTGCGGCAGGGCATCCGGTTGGCACCCGGTATGGCTGTCCGCCCCTGCGGACGCAGGAGTATTTGACGAAAAATACGGCTGGGAAGCGGTAGGATGGAACCAGCACCGGAGCAGGTGCATCGGGTGGAAGAAATGAGGGCGGCCGCTTTGGGCCGCCCTGCTGGGAGGAAAGAACATGCTGAACAAAGCGATCTTGATGGGTCGGCTCACCGCCGACCCCGCATTGCGGCACACCCAAAGCAACAGGCCGGTCACCTCGTTCGCCCTGGCTGTCGACTGCAGCTATGGCAAAGAGCAGCAGGCCGACTTCATCGACATCGTGGCCTGGAACAAGACGGCCGAATTCGTCTGCCAATACTTCCGCAAGGGCCTGCTGGTGGCCGTGGAGGGCCGCCTCCAGACCAGGTTCTGGGAGGACAAGCAGGGCAACAAGCGCAAATCAGTGGAAGTGGTGGCAGACCGGGTCTACTTCGCCGAATCGAAGAAGGCAGAGCCTCAGCCGGAGTTCGCGCCTACGGAGATGGAAGTGCCCTTCGAAGGCACGCCGGACGATGATCTGCCGTTTTAAGGAGGGGCTATGTATACCAAAATCGAGGATGGCATCTGGCGCAAAATGAAGCAGAACCAGCTTTCGGAGACCGCCAAGATCCTGTATCTGTACCTGTTCACCTGCCCCCACCGCAACATGATCGGGCTGTATTACATCCCCCTGGCCTACTGTTCGGCAGACCTGGGCATGGAGCCGGAAAGGGTCTCGGAAGGGTTCCGGGAGCTGCAAGACGCCGGGCTCTTGCTCTGTGACGAGGCAGAGGAAATGGTGCTGCTGCCCGAGTTTTTGCGGATGAACCCGCTGGACAACGCCAATGTGGAGAAAAAGGCCTGCACCGTCTTTTCCGCCCTGCCGGAGACCTGGCTGTTCGGGCCCTTCGGGGCGATTCTGGAGCAGCTGCCCAAGCCCTTTCCCCATCTGCTGGAAAGGGTATCGGAACGGTATGGCAATACAGAAGACAGAAAACAGAAGACCGAAACCGAAGACAGAATACCGAAAGCAGAAGCAGAAGGCAGAATGCAGAAGACCGAAACCGAACATACTGCGGCGCCCTGCGATGCAGCCGCCGCGGAAGGCATGGGGGAAGAGATGCCGGCCATCTGGCTGCCGCTGAACGACGGGACGGAATACGGCGTGCCCTGGGGCGATGTGGAGGAATACCGGCAGCTGTATCCGGCAGTGGATGTGGACCAGGAGCTGCGCAGCATGCGGGGGTGGCTGCTGAACAACCCGAAAAACCGGAAGACCCAAGGGGGCATCCGGCGGTTTATCAACGGCTGGCTGGAGCGGAGCCAGAACAAAGCGCCCCGGCAGGGGGGAAGCCCGCCCACCAGCTTTTCGGCCCTGGCGGCCCAAATGGACAACGACGCAGGAGGAGAATGGCGATGACGATCCAGCAGACCGGTGCAGTGATGGACGTGCTCACCGTGGCATACCCCCAGTTTTACCGGGGGAAAGACCAGCGGGAGCGGCAGAATGCCCTGAAGCTGTGGGCGGAGATGTTCAGCGAAGACCCGCTGGAGCTGGTGCTGGCGGCCGTCAAGCGGCTGATCGCCACGGACACCAAGGGATATCCGCCGCCCATCGGCGCAGTGAAAGAGCAGATCTGGCAGGTGCAGCACCCCCAGCAGATGACAGAGCAGGAAGCCTGGCGCCTGGTGGCCAAGGCGGTGAACACGGCGGACGCAGAGCGATCCTTTGCCGCCCTGCCGCCGGAAGTGCAGCAGGCAGTGGGCTCGCCCGTGCAGCTGGCCGAATGGGGCCGCATGGAGGAGACCGCCTTCCAGAGCGTGGTGGCCAGCAACTTCCAGCGCGCCTTCCGTTCCCGCAGCCAGCAGCAGCGGGAACAGGATAAACTGCCAAACAGCCTACGGCCGGGTCCGCAGGGGCGGACAGGTCGGGAAGGCCCGACGGCCATTGCGGGTGGCGGAGGGAAGCGGGGAGGTAGGGAAATAGCCCCTGGGCTTCCGCAAGCACGAGACCGGATGCCACGATAGTACGAACGCAGCAGCAGACTCACTGGGCGCTAAACCCCGCCGGAGGGTCCGCAAGGGCGGACTGCCAAAACGGGTGGCGGAGGGAAGCGGGGAGGTAAGAAGATAGCCCCCGGGCTTCCGGGGAGATGTGTGTAATGGAACCCGGCCACCGGGAGCCACGATGGTACGAACGCAGCGGCAGACTCACTGGGCGCTAAACCCCGCCGGGAGGCCGGAGGGGGCGCACGGGGGAACATGGTGCCCCCGTGAGACGCATAGCCGTGGTCACCTGCCCTACGCCGCTTCTGCGGCGCGCGCCCAGTGGCGCGTGATGATTTGCTCGGGTTCACCCCGGGCAAATCTATAAAATAGGAAGGGGTCCCCAAGCAGTCCGCAGACTGCTTGGGGAAAAGCCGCCCCGCCGGGTTCATCGCGGGGCGGGGTCCCACCGCAGTGGGACCTATGCGTCCGGTCGGG
>CAJFRA010000041.1 GCA_904419295.1 Candidatus Pseudobutyricicoccus lothianensis | reverse complement strand
TGGTCACAGTGGCGCCCTTGGAAGCGTTCCGCGGGCTGACGCTCACGGTGCCGTTGGTGGCTGTCTCCACGCTCACCGCATAAGTGGTGCTGCCGGAGCTGCCGCTGCTGCCGCTGTCACCGTCGTCGATGACAACAGATTCAGTCACAATGTATTCGCCATTCTCGCCTCTGCTCAGCTTATACCCGCTGCCTGCTGTGATGGTTGCTGTAAATTCACCAGCCACCTTAAAGGTTACTTCCTTGGAAACAACAGCTGTGCCATCGGCCAGCAGGGTGATGGTCTGGCCCTTTGCCACTTCATCTACAGCGGCCTGCAGAGTGGTGTAGGATACATCACCGATTTGGGCAACTGCGCCATTTGTAGCAGAAACAGTGAACTCACTGAACCCATGGGGGTTTGTGAAACTCAGAGTGTAGCTGCCTGTTGTCCCACCAACTGTTCCTGTGTACACATAATTCTTATGGGTGACATACAGAGTATTGTTCTCTGCAGCCCCCGCAATCGTATCAGGCACAGGGATGGTCACAGTCACAGCCTTATCAACTGGCAGCGACTTTGCATTTCCAATTTCTACTGCATTGACAGTACCGTCTGCTGCATCCAGAATAATGTCACCGTTTGCTACGTCAGCTGTGGTAGCAATGGTTCTGTACATCGGGGTGATGTTCAGAGTAAAGGTATTAGCTTCTGCATTGGCAGCAGTGATCTCCATTGCCATATAGGGCTGCACCACGATGGTGACTGTCTCATCAGTTGTTACTACACCGGCAGCTTCCAGTGCCTCTGTTCCTTCCGCAACAGTTACTGTATTCTCGTTTGCAACCGTATTCGCCGCAGCAGTCAGGCCATCGCCTTCTACGGAAGGTACGGTTGCTTCCAACGTTTCTTTTACACTTTCCGCCAGCTCTTTATCGGCCTCGTCTGTAATAGTCGACGGTACCTCGGCCACATCCGCTTCACCTGTCTCCACTACTGTAGCAGCGTCTTCGCTGGCATCAGCGACCATGTAGTTGTAGCCGTCTTTGTCGCTGGTCACAGCGGCCTTGCCAGTGGCCAAGAACTCTGTCGGGTCATTAGTGAAGTAGCCGCCAGTGATGACGATCTCGCTATTGCCATCAGTTGTGCCGTTATCAGCCAAGCTGATGCGCACATCACCGGAGTAATTGCCGCCGTTGACTGTCAGTGTAGCCTTTTTATTGGCGTCTGCTGCAGTCTCATTGTTGCTCTCAAAAATACGCAGAGCATAGTCTGTAGCTGTAACCGTGCAGTTCTCCACTGTCACATCTGCGGTGCCATCAATGCCAGCATTGCGAGCAACACTAATGCCGCCCTTCATGCTTTTAATCATGGTATCTTTAATGGCAACAGTGGAGCCGCTGCTGATTTCAATGCCATTGGCACTCCAGCCTTCATAAGTGGAGTTGGAACCAGTGATGGTACAGCCGGACACCTGGCCTTTTACAGCACCTCCCCAGGCCACGATACCTTTTGTCAACCGCTCTGTTTGGCCATTGTCACAATCGATGGTGGTATTGGTGATGGTGAATTCACCAGCGCGGGCATCAAAAGCCGCGCGGTTGAATTTTTCAACCGTCAGGTTCTCCGCAACGATTTTGGCATTTGCAGAGTTGCTGGGAATCTTGAACACACCAGCACCTGTCACTGTCGAAGCTGTATCCCCAAAGCCGGTCAGCTTGGCATTCTTCATGGTCAGCGTGCCATTTGTGACCTCAAAGTTCACATTGGCGTCATCGCTTTTGCCTGTGATGGTGAAGCCGGCGCCGTCGATGGTGACCTCCTTGCTGATGGATACTTTCTCAGTCAAAGTGACATCCTTCAGCAGGGTCACTGTACCATTTTCTTCTACATTTTTAATTGCCTGTGCCAATGAAGCATAGCCAACCTTACCATCCTTTGTGTAGCTGGCCTCTGCATCCAGTTTCACATTGTCGAAGTTCAAATGGATATAGATAGGTTTTTCCAGTGGTGTGTACTGATCTGTTTCTCCCTTGTAAAATTCTACACCTACCCAAGATTCATCCCGTGTAGGAGAACCTGCATTAAAGTACCAATTAAAGGTGTCATCTTCTACTGCTACACGGGCGTTAACTGTTTTTTGCTCAGAAATACTCTTTTGTAGGTCTTCCAAGCTTGCGCAGCCTGAGTAGTTCCATTTGTAACCGGTGGCCTCTTCTGGTGTTTCCAGCGTTACACCAACCCAGTAACCCAGGGAATTCCCTGCTCCTGATCCTGTACCACTCTTATGCTCTTGTAGTCCAGTGATTGAGATAGCCGCTTCGTAGTAGGCCAAACCATTGGCCTCTTTTTTTGTTACATCTACTTTGTAGCTGTCTTCGTCGTATTTGCCTGACACATTGGCTGCTTTGAACACATATTCCAGTGCTGTTTCCGAGCCACTCGATGTACCGGGTTCCTGCGAATCAACTTGTTCTTGTCCGGTCCCATCTGCCGCAAATGCAGTGGCTGGTAGCATTGTCAGCATCATGGAACCAGCCAACACTGCCGACAACAATCTTTTTTTCATGTTGCTCTTCCTCCTAACATGAAATTTTGGTTGCTTTTTGATCGCTTCTGAAAGTCCTCCCCCGACCAAATCACCCCCCCTAATTTGGTTAAGTGTACTTTCCCAAATTCTGACCTACGGTTCGATTTTTTTCAAAAACGTATTGAAAAACCCCACATTGCGTGGTAATATCTAACTGTAGGTTTGTACTGTTTCCAATTTGGAAAAGTACACCTTTTCAAATCCCACTCTTTTCCTTCTGAACACAAAACGCCTGCCGGTTTTGCCCGGCAGGCGTTTCTTTTCTATTAGGGCACCCAAAAGGCAAAGCGCCCCGGGGGAACCGCATTTCGTTCCCCCGGGGCGCCTGCTTTTTGCTCATATCGATCTGTTCTTATTTCACTGCATCCAGCAGGGTGACAATGGTCTTAATGGCCTGTTCCCGTGTGTAATTCTGGCTGGGGTTGAAATTCGTCCCATCGCCCTGCATCACACCGTTGGCCGATACATAGTTCACCGCGTCTGCCGCCCAGGCAGGGATGCTGGCTGCATCGGCAAAAGATTGGCCTGTGGCCGCGGTGTTCACACCCAAAGCTTTGGCTGCGTTGGTCAAAATGACTGCCGCTTCCGCCCTTGTGATGTGCCCTTCCGGGTCAAAGGTGCCGTCGCCCCGGCCCTGGACGATGCCCAGCGCCGCGCAGTTGAGGATGTTGCTATCCGTCGTATCGCTGAAAGTGGGCAGTGTCATACCGTCGGTCAGTTCCCACATCTTTTTGCCGCTGGCCTCCTGCAAAAACCGGACCACCAGCACGCAGAACTCGCCCCGGCGGATGTTCCAGCGGTACTGTTCCTGCATATTTTCCGGCACAAGGCCCATGGAAATGGCCTGGTCGATCACTTCTTTGGCCCAGGCAGAGGGGGAACCGTCATCTTGGGCGCCTGTCCCAGAGCTGCCCCCATCGTCCACGCCCGACGGCCGCACGGTGATCGGCGGTGTATTGGGGTCCCGGTCCACAATGGTCAAAATGCTGGCCAGTCTGCGGCCCGGCGACGTGACATAGCCATCCCCTTCTACGTACAGCATGGAGGAAGCGCCGCCATCCATCGCCATGGCGTCTTTTACCCCTTGGCCTTTCAGATAGGCTGCAATGTCGTTGAAGGTGCCGGTGACAGTGCCCATCACCAGGTTGCCGCTATAGGTGACGCCCACAAAGCTGCGGGCCGCCGATACATTGGGCTGTTGGTTGGCCTGGGTGAATTCCGGGTTCTGGTCGGTGACCACCCAGCCATCCAGCAGCAGGATGGGGCCGCCGCCCACGACGGTCTCCATGTTGTTCCACAGGCTGGTGTTGGCCGTATTCCGGGGCTCGGCATTGTAATAGACAATGGCGCTTTCCCCCACTTTGGGGAACCGGCCGATGTTCTGCTCCGTCAGGGCCACAGCGCTGTTGTAGACCAGCAGGTCTGTGCCCGCAGGCACCGTTGTGGTGCCGCCTCCCGTAATCTTTTCCACAGTCCCATTTTTGATGTATACCACAGTAGAGGAGTTGGGGATGTTCACCGGCAGGGTCAGTTCATCGGTAAACAGCATCGTGGCTTCCGGGTCGTCGTACAGGTAGTTGACGCCCCAGGTGCCCACCGAAAAGCCGTTGCCCAGCTTGATCATGGTGCGGAACCCTACCTTGTCGATCATGGCTTTTCCATCGGCGGTAAAGCCCAAAACCGGCTTGACGCCGCCGGCATTGACCACCTTGCCGTTTTGGATGATGGTGTTATAGATCTGGGGGCAGTTGTCTGGGAAGCTGTCCCCTGCGCCGGTGTAATAGGAATTGAAGAAACCGCCGTTGATGGCCGCCACCAGGGTACTGGCCCCGTTGGCCTGCTGCTTTGCGATCAGGTTGGCGGTGGTATCATCCCGCACCACGCTGTCGCCTGCCAGCACCACCTGGCCGGTACGGCCTGCCTTCATCTCCACCGTCACAATGTTGGCACTCTGGCTGCCAATGGTGTCCCGGTAGCGCGTCACCCCTTGGGGCGCTGCCACTGCTGTGGCTGCCAGCCCTGCCAAAAGGGCTGCTGCCACCAGCAAAGTCTTTGCTGTACGCTTCATTGCTTCGTCCTCTCTTTCCTCAAAAATATCTTGAGTCTATACCCATTATATGAAATATTAGTTGCATTTTCAATATGCATCTTGCATCCGAACTGGTTTTGCGTACAAAGGACCCGTTAAAAAGTTATCGAAACTCTATTGACAGTCACTTGACCATGTTGTATAATCAAATCATCCCAAGGGATACCAAGCCGCCGGAGCTCCGGCGCAAAGCAAACTCTGCGGCGCAATGCGGTTGCAGGCCAGAAAGGGGGAGATGATCATGCTGAAGAAGCTGCCCGGCTCCACGGTGGAGGTGGACGTCAGCCGGCCCGGTGCTGCCGCCGCTATCTTGACGCCCATGTTCCTCACAGGGGGGCTGATGCTTTCCCAAGTGGCCCAGTTTACCGGTCTGGAACCTTATACCATCCAAAACTGGGTCAAGCGGGGGTATCTGTCGCCGCCGCAAAACAAACGGTATAGCCGCAAGCAGCTCTGCCGTATCTTGATCATCAACATGCTGCGGGATACCTTGCAGCTGGATAAGATCTGCAGCCTGCTCTCCTACATCAACGGGCATTTGGATGAAGAATCCGACGATATCATTGCCGACGACCAGCTCTATTTTTTCATAGCGGAGCTGACTGCCCGGTTGGAGACCCATGAAATGCGCGGAGTCGGCGACCTGGATGCCCTGTGCAGCCAAGTGCTGCAAGGCTATCAAGAACCCTATGCCGGCGCCCACGATCGGGTGCGCCTGGTGCTCAAGATCGTTGTCACAGCTTATATCGCATCCAGCTTTAAGCAGCGGGCGGAATTGCTGCTGCGCCAGCTGGAAACTTAGAGAAAAGGAAGAAAGGGGGATTTGATGTGGTTGCCTGGTGGAATTCATTGACCGGTTTGGAACAGGCCTTTGCCTACCTTGCCATTCCTGCCACCTTGATCTTGGTGATCCAAACGCTCCTGCTGTTGTTCGGCCTGGGGCACGACGGCGACGCCGATGTGGATTTTGAGCCGGATACCAGCGGGCTGGACCTGGATGGGGATCTACCCGAATTGGACGGCGACGTTCCCTTGCCCGGCGAGGTGGATGCCGGCACAGACACCATCTGGGACGGCGACCATGTGGACACGGCGCCCGACGCGGGGCTGCGGATCTTCACCATCCGTGGTTTCGTAGCGTTTTTCTCCGTGTTCGGCTGGTGTGGCCTGGCCATGCTGCGGGGCGGTGCCACCCCGGCGCTTTCCGTTCTGATCTCGTTTTTGCTGGGCGCAGCGGCCATGGTGGCCATGGCGGCGCTGTTCCGCCTGGCCATGAAGCTCCAATCCGACGGCACGCTGGACCTGCGCAATGCCCTGGGAGCCAGCGGCTCCGTCTACCTTACCATCCCGGCCAGCCGGAAGGAGCGGGGCAAAGTCAACGTGATGGTGCAGGGGCAGCTGGGGGAGTTTGAAGCTGTCACCGATGAAAAAGAATCCATCCCCACAGGCAGCGAAGTCGTGGTCGTAGGCATCACGGGCCGCAGTACCCTGGTGGTTTGCCGCAAATGATCCGGCGCCTGTGGCAGTAAGAGAGAATTGATTTGTATGAGAAAAGAAAAGAGGTTTGCACTATGGAAACTTTGATCCTGGTATGCGTGATCGTTGTCATCCTGTTCTCCATGGCTCTTGTGGTGCTTTCCCGCTATAAAAAATGTCCTTCCGATAAGATCATGGTCATCTACGGTAAAGTGGGCAACAACAAAGACGGCTCCGCCCGCAGCGCCAAATGCATCCACGGCGGCGCGGCCTTCGTGTGGCCGGTGATCCAGGCCCGGGAATTTCTGGACCTGACGCCCCTTTCCATCTCCGTAGATCTGGAGAACGCCCTGTCCCGCCAAAACATCCGCATCAACGTGCCTTCCCGCTTCACCGTGGGCATTTCCACCGAACCGGGCGTCATGCAAAACGCCGCCGAACGCCTGCTGGGCCTGAAGCTGGAAGAAGTCCAAGAGCTGGCAAAGGACATCATTTTCGGCCAGCTGCGCCTGGTCATCGCCACCATGGACATCGAAGAGATCAACACCGACCGTGATAAATTCTTGGAAGCTGTCTCCCGCAACGTGGAAGGCGAGCTGAAGAAGATCGGCCTGCGGCTGATCAACGTCAATGTCACCGACATCAGCGATGAATCGGGCTATATCTCCGCCCTGGGCAAAGAGGCCGCTGCCAAGGCCATCAACGACGCCAAAAAGAGCGTGGCCGAAAAAGACCGCGACGGCTCCATCGGCGAAGCCAACGCCCGGCGGGACCAGCGTGTGCAGGTGGCCCAGGCGGATTCTCTGGCTATCCAGGGCGAAAACGCCGCCAAAATGGAAGTGGCTATGTCCAATGCGGCCCGCCGTGAAAAAGAGGCGGAAGCCCTGAAGATCGCCACTTCTGCCGAAAAGATCCAGGCTGCCAAGGCGCTGGAAGAGGCCTATGCCGCCGAACAACAGGCAGAAGTGGCCCGTTATGCCCGTGAAAAAGCCACCCAGGAGGCCGACGTCATCGTCAAAACAGAGATCGCCAAACGGAAGATCGAGTTGGAGGCCGAGGCCCAGGCCGAAAAGATGCGCCGCCAGGCCAAAGGTGAAGCAGACGCTATCCTGGCCAAAATGCAGGCGGAAGCCACCGGTATGCAGGCTATGCTGACCAAGCAGGCCGACGGCCTGCGGGACATCGTGGCCGCGGCTGGCGGCAACGCCAACGACGCCCTGCGCCTGATGCTGGCCGACAAGATGGAAGAACTGATGCGCATCCAGGTGGAGGCCATCAAGAACATCAAGATCGACAAGATCACCGTGTGGGACGGCGGCGCCCAGCAGGATGGCAAAACAGCCACCGCCGGCTTTGTCTCCGGCCTGATGAAAAGCATCCCGCCCATGAACGAGCTGTTCGACATGGCAGGCATGAACTTGCCGGAGTTTTTGGGCACTGACAAAGAAAAAGCGGAGCAAGCCAAAGCGGCCCAGGCCGCCTCTGGTGAACCCGCCCCTTCGGAGGCGCCTTCCCAGCAGTGACCCTTCGTTTCAGCCCAAAGAATGGACCGCCCCGGCGCCGCAGCGCTTGTTCTGCGGCGCCGGCCCCATATGGCGCGGATATTTTTCAGGAAAATATAAAATACCTCTTGATTTTCCCGGTATCTTGTGGTAGGATAATTAAGCAGTTCCGAACAAGGATTTGCAAATGCGCCAGTAGCTCAGCTGGATAGAGTGTCTGACTACGAATCAGAAGGTCAGGGGTTCGAGTCCCTTCTGGCGCGCCACACAGCCTGCTCAACAGAGCGGGCTGTTTTAATTTTTCTGTGATCTTTTCGGCGCGGCCAAACGGGCCAGGCCACGGGATAGGCAAAAAGATGGCAGGCATTTTCATGCCTGCCATCTTTTTGCTTTTTCACTGCTGTTCCCATTTTGTTATCCGGCCGCCTTGTGGGCCGGGAGCCTGACACGCTTTTCTTCACCGCGCCGCCCGGAGAAAGCGGCAAAACTCCATATCCTCCTGCATGATATGTTGTCTGGCCCACGCTCCTACAAACCGGCAAAAGGCTTCCACGCTCTCCGGCGAATAGTCCTGCGCCTTCAGTTCCAAGGCCTGCTGCTTGACCTGGATGGCCAGCATCTGGTGAGAAGCCTGGTGGTCCCTGGCTTTGGGATAGCCGTGTTCCAGCATAAAGGCCAACTCCGCTTGAAAATGGCTGAGCAGGTAGTTTTGCAAAAAATCCAGCTGTTCTTCCGCCGATTCCTTCTGTTGTTTGAACCGGAATTTGATGTAAAACCGATTCACCTGCCGCAGGAAGGACTGGTGCTGCTCATCCAGCAAGGCGATGCCGGTCTCCAGTTCCTCCGGCCACTCAAACAGTTCCATGCTCCCGCTCCTTTTCTGCCCCATCCCTCTGGTTGGCTTTTTCCACTTGATCCACCGGTTTTGCCGTCAGCTGCACCCACGCCGGTTTGAATCCACAGCGCAGCGCGTTGCGCACCGACTTTATGTTGGACCAAGCCGCACAGTAAAAGGGCACTTTCCCCCGCTGGAAAACGGCATGGGCCAGTTGGCTGGTCACTGCGCCGGCGATGCCCTGCCCCCGGTATGCGGGCAGCACATCCACCCCGATCTGCCACATGGCGTCGCAGTCTGCCGAACAACCGGCCAGGCCCACCAATTCCCCCCGGTGGAAAGCGCCCACCGCCAGTTGGTCCAGGTGTTTGCGCTTTTCGCACAGGGCGTTGCCCCACTGGGGCTGGTACAGCTCCGCCAGCTGGCCGGCTTCCAGCAGCCGCGTCTCATAGGGGCAGGTGAGCCGCTCCATCCGCTGCAAGTCCGGCAAAAAATATTCTGCCATATGGCAAATGCTCAAGCCCAACTGCCGCAATTCCCCTTCCAGCACGTGCAGGTGGGGCGTTTCAAAACAGTGTTCCGCCGGGTATGCCTCCACATAACGCCTGGCTGCCGCCTCTGCCGCCGGCCCTACAGAGGCCACCACATTGCTGCCATAAGAAGTCAGGTCGCAGCCAAAGGGCAGATCCAAATAGGCCCGGGCCTTGGGGTCGGGCTTGGAACGGACCACCCGGGGCTCCCCAGCCAGGAAGTCCTCTGGCTGGCAGCTGCTGTCTATGGCCGATTGCTCCAAGGCGATGCGCCAGATCTGCCTGTCATCCATCTGGTCTCCCTCCTCATTTGCCGCCCGATGGGGCGGTTGAAAAAAGACCACACCCAGCGGTGTGGTCTTTCACTTGGAGCGGGTAAAGGGAATCGAACCCTCATATTCAGCTTGGGAAGCTGACGTTCTACCACTGAACTATACCCGCAGGGCACATTCTCTATTATACCGCATATTTTGAAAATTTCAACTGTTTTTTGTCGGCTGTGCCCGGGGCTGCCGATTTTTTTTGCAGCCCCGGGCCATTGGCCGGCAAAAGCGCTGTTACTTTTGGTCTACGCTGTGCATATACTTCATCAGGTCCACCGTGCGGGCGGCGTATCCGGCCTCGTTGTCATACCAGGCCACCAGCTTGACAAAAGTGGGCGTCAGCATCATGCTGGCCTTGGCGTCAAAGATCGAAGATTCCAGCACGCCTGTAAAGTCCGAAGAGACCAGCGGCACGTCGTTATAGGCCAAAATGCCTTTCATCGCGCCCTGGGATTCTTCCCGGATCACTTGGCAGATCTCTTCCATCGTGGTGGGCTTTGCCAAGTTGCAGGTCAGGTCCACCACCGATACATCCAGGGTGGGCACCCGGAAGGCCATGCCGGTCAGCTTGCCGTTGAGGTCGGGGATCACTTTGCCCACCGCTTTGGCGGCGCCGGTGGAAGCCGGGATGATGCTGCCCGAGGCCGCGCGGCCGCTGCGCCAATCCTTGCTGGAGCGGGCGTCCACCACCTTTTGGCTCTTGGTCATGGCGTGTACCGTGGTCATCAGGCCTTCGGTGATGCCGAAATGGTCGTGGATGACTTTGGCCAGCGGCGCCAGGCAGTTTGTGGTGCAGCTGGCGTTGGAGACGATGTCCTGCCCGGCGTATGCCGTGTGGTTGACGCCCATGACGAACATGGGGGTGTCGTCTTTCGAAGGCGCGGAGAGCACCACTTTTTTGGCCCCTGCCTGGAGATGGGGCGCTGCTTTTTCATGGGTGAGGAATTTACCGGTGGATTCCAGGATGTATTCCGCACCCGCCTGGCCCCAGGGGATATCACCCGGCTTTTCGCAGTTGAACACCAGCGTCTTTTTGCCGTTGACGGTGATGGAATCGCTGTCCCAACTGATGTCTGCATCCCAGCGGCCGTGCACTGTGTCGTACTTCAGCATATACGCCGCATATTCCGGCGTCAGGCTGGGGTGGTTGATGGCCACGAACTCCACTTCCGGGTCATCGATGCCTGCCTTGAACGCCAATTTGCCGATGCGCCCAAAGCCGTTGATGCCGATCTTTACGCTCATTCCAAATACCTCCGCTTTTTCCTATATTTGTATCCGTCTTGCGCAATGGGAACGCTCATAATTGCTCAAGCCGATTATACACTAATGGGGCTGGGGTTCTCAAGCCAAAAAGCCCATTCCCCCAGGGCAGAATGATTTTTTCTTGCAAACAGTCGAATTGCATCATAAAATAAGAGTACATGTTATGCAATCTGTCCCCTTGGGCCCGGTTTTTCCGGGCGATCACCCGCCCGGCCCACGCGGTGCTGGCGGAAAGGAGGCCCATTGTGGCAAACACGTCCGAAGAAAATATGACCCTGTTCCCCGAAAGCGCCGACGATCTGCTGATCTGCAGCCCTTCGGGCCGTATCCTTTTCCAAAGCAGCAATTTACGGGCCAGGCTCCAGTTGGACCTGGTGGGCCGTTCGCTGAACGATGTGCTCCCCGATTCCCAGGCCGCCGCCCTGATCGTGGCCGCCCACGAAGGCCGCCCCCATGGGTTCCAATCCCAGCTGTGCGGCCAGCCGGTGCGCTGCGCCATGGAGCCTTGGGACGACAAATTGATGATCACTGTATTCCCCGCCGAGCAGACGGTGGGGCCCACCCTTTCCCTGCCGGCCGCCGAACTGCTCAGCCGGGAGATCAGCAGCAGCCTGGGCACTATGTTCGCCGCGCTGGACGCCTTGCCGCCGCCCCAGGGCGCCCACGGCCAGCTGGCCTGGGATGCCATCAGCCAGGGCTTATACCGGCTGACCCGCCTGTCCCGGAACCTGCTGGATTGCGCCCGGGCGGAAAACGGCCAGCTGGAACTGCAGATCCGGGCCCATGACCTGGCGGACCTCTGCCGCCGCATCCAAGCCCGTCTGGAGCCTATTTTGGCCCAGCTGGCCATCCCTTTGGCCTGTGAGATCCCCCCTGGCCCTCTGTCTTGCCAATACGACGAAGAAAAGCTGGAGCGGGTGCTCTACAACCTGTTCTGCAATTCCATCAAATACACCAGGCCGGGCAACGCCATCCGTTTCAGCCTGGCGGTCAAGGGGGAAAACGCCGTCTTGCAAGTGTCCGACCGCGGGGCCGGCATCCCCCAGGATATGATCCCCTATATGTTTTGCAAACACAAAAACCCGGCCGCTGCATCCCGGCCCTTGGTCAGTGGCGCAGGCTACGGCTTTGCGCTGGCCCGGGCCATCCTGAGCCTTCACGGCGGCACCTGTTTTGCCACCAGCCAGCAGGGCCAGGGCACCATTGTCAAGCTGACGCTGCCTTTGCGGCAGCCGGAAGGCCCGCAGGCCACGCTGTCTTCTCCCCAGCTGGACTATGCCAGCGGCTTCGACCACCTGCTGCTGGAGCTCTCGCCTGCGCTGCCTTCCCACTTTTTTGCCCGGGGGACAAAACCGGCGGAGGATTGACCCGCCTTCTGCCCTCCGGCCTTACAAGTTTAACAGCGCCACGGAAAGCAAGATCAGCCCGATGGCCGACCACTGCCGCTTTTGCAGCCTCTCCCGGAACAGGAAGACGCCTGCCAGGGCAATGGCGACAATGCCCAGCACACCGCGCATGGGGTAGACGATAATGGCCGGCAGTTCTTCCAGCGCCATCAACAGGAACCGGGCGGCATAAAAATTGGGGATGCCGACCATCATGCCAAAAGCCACTTCATGCCGCCCGATCTTTTCTTTTTTGGCCACGGCCAACACACCGCTGGCCAAAAAGGCGGCAGCGAAACTGTAGATCAGGAAATGGCCGGACAGGGCTCCATCCCCCACTTCGTCGAACACTTTGGATAAAGCCGATGCCAGCCCGTCGGCCAACAGCAGCAAGAACAAAAGCTGGCGCGCCGAGGCCGCCTCTTGTTTGCCGCCGGCGTTGATGGCTACGATGGCCACCACGGCCAACCCTGCGCCCACTGCCTGTACCAGCGTGGGCACTTCGCCAAAGAAGCACAGGGAGATGGCGATGGGCACCAACAGGCTGCCGATCCTGGAAAATACGGTGGACAGCACCACGCCATTTTTGGTGATGCTCTCCTGATTCAGGACCAGGGACAACATCAGCAGCGCCCCGTTCACCGCGCCCAGCACCAAGGTGGATGCCAATCCCTCTGACTGGGGAAACAAAGCCCCGCTCTGGGTGTGGCAGGCGGCCAATACCATACAGGTCAGGTAATTGACTGCCAGCATGCTGATCCGGCCGGCGATACGCCCTTCGCTGAACCGCATGACAATGGAGATCAACGTGCTGCTCACGATCGTCAATAGCAAATAAAACATCTGTGTGCCAGGCTCTCCTCTCTTCCCCACCGGGCTGGCGCGCCGTTTTTTTGTCTAACCGCAGTATAGCATACACCGGGTGAGAAATCCACCCAGCCGCAAAGAACGCCCAAACAACGGTTGTCTGGGCGTTCTTTTTTTGTCGCCACGGGCTGCTGCCGTACTGCCGGTGGCACTGGGCAAATCTGTCATTCCCGCTGTTTGCCCCAGTATCCCGCTGCACCGGGCCCCTATTTTTCTTCCGGCCCCTGGTAATGGCGGACATGGAGGGGGATATCCAGCCGGCGCGCCAGTTCCCTGGCCTGCGCCACCGCTTCCTCCCCGATGACGTCCACCACCGTCAGCCTGGTATCCCGCACCAAGGGCCGCATGTGGCGGGCAAAATCCAACATGGCAAAAAAGGCTTCCTCCCCCCATGGGGAAGGGCACAGGGCCGCATACTCCGCCGCCGTGGGCGCGTTGAGCGAAATGGAGACCGCGTCGAACCGCTCTGCGATGTCGGGCACCGTATCATAGCCGTACACCAGGGAGGAAAGCCCGTTGGTATCCAGCCGCAGCGGCGGGCAGTGGGGCATCTTTTTCAGCTCTTTGGCCATGGTGAGCATATCGTGGAGCCGCTCGGTGGGCTCGCCGTAGCCGCAGAAGACGATCTGGGCCACGCCATCTGTCCCGCGGGCCTGCACCGCTTCCAGCACCTGCTGCACCGTGGGCTCCTCTGCCAGCCAAAGGCTTGGGGCATCGCCCAGCCCCGCCTTGTTGCGGCGGATGCAGAACGTGCAATCCAGGTGGCATTTATTGGTGATATTCAAATACAGCTTGTCGCCATAGCCATACACTGCCGTATCCATAAGCTACTCCTGTATGTCAAAAAAATGTAGGCCGTTTTCCCAAGTGATGCGGGCCGCTTCTTCTTCGGATATCCCACGGAAGGCGGCCACTGCTTGGTTGATATAGGGCAGCAGGCTGGAATCGTTCCGCCTGCCCCGCCTGGGTTCGGGCGCCAGATAAGGGGCGTCTGTCTCGATCATGATCCGGTCGGCCGGCACCCAGCGGACCACCTCTGGCGCCCGGCGGCTGTTTTTAAAGGTGATGACCCCGGTGAAAGACAGGTAAAACCCCATCTCGACCAGGATCTTCGCCGTTTCCAAACTGCCGGAAAAACAGTGCACCACGCCTTTTTCCACACCGGAGGCTTTCAAGATCTCCAGGCAGTCCTGGCAGGCCTCCCTCTCGTGGATGATCACGGGCACATCCAGTGCTTTGGCCAGGGCCAGCTGGCGCTCAAAACAGGCTTTCTGCTGCTCCCTGGGAGAAAAATCGTAGTGATAATCCAGCCCGATCTCCCCCAGGGCCCGCACTTTGGGCTGGGCCAGCAGCTCTGCCAGACGCTTTTCCTGGGCATCGCCGTATTCCGCCGCGCTGTGGGGGTGGACCCCCACGCCGGCGTACAGAAAATCGTATTGCTGGGCCAGCCGGACCGCCTGTTCCGAGGAAGCCAAGTCGGCCCCCGGGTTCAGCACCCGTTCTACGCCGGCCTCTCGCAGCCCGCCCAGCACTTGATCCCGGTCGCCTTCAAAGCGCTGGTCATCGTAATGGGCGTGGGTGTCAAACAGGCGCATCATGACAGATGGGCCCCCGGCACGGCCTGGTCGGCCAGCATGACCCGCACGTCGTTTTCGCCGCAGGTGGCGGAGAGGATCATGCCGTTGCTCTCCAGCCCCATCATCTTGCGGGGCGCCAGGTTGGAGACGATGACCACATTGTGGCCGATCAAGTCTTCCGGCTTGTACCACTGGGCGATGCCCGAGAGGATCTGCCGCTTTTCATAGCCCAGATCCAGCTCGAACCGCAGCAGCTTTTTGGATTTGGGCACCGGCTCGCAGTGCAGCACCTTGGCCACCGTCAGTTCCACCTTGTCAAAGTCATCGTAGACGATCTGAGCTTTGGGCTCATGGGGCGGCAGCTCTTCTTTGGCCGGGGCCGGGTTTTTGGCCGCGTTGTAGGCGTTGACCTCTTCCATCTTTTTGGCCAGATCCAGCCGGGCAAACAAGATCTCGGCTTGGCCCACGGTGTCGCCGGGCTGCAGCGCGCCAAATTGTTCCAAACTCTCCATAGAGGTCTGGCTGGTGTTCAGCTGGGCATAGATCTTCTGGGCGGTCTCCGGCAGAAAAGATTCCAGCAGCACAGCGCCAAAGCGGATGCTTTCCAGCAAGTTGTACAGCACCGTATCCAGCCGCTCTTTTTTGCTCTCATCCTTGCCCAGCACCCAGGGCATGGTCTCATCGATGTATTTGTTGGCCCGGCGGAAAATGGCGAACACCTGGTCCATGGCGTCGGCCACCTTCAGCTCATCCATGCAGGCCCGTGCCTTGGCCGGCGCTTCCAGGCAGATCTGCCGCAGCTCTTCATCCACCGGTTCTGCCGCCGTGGGGGCGCCGATGACGCCGCCGCTGTAGCGGTGGACCATGGTGACGGTGCGGTTGACCAGATTGCCCAAAATGTTGGCCAGGTCGCTGTTGATCCGCTCGATGAGCAGTTCATAGGTCAGCGTGCCGTCGTTGGCAAAGGGCATCTCGTGCAGCAGGTAGTACCGCACGGCATCCACACCAAACAGGTGCACCAAGTCGTCGGCATAGATGACATTGCCCTTGGATTTGCTCATTTTGCCTTCGCCCACCAGCAGCCAGGGGTGGCCAAAGACCTGTTTGGGCAGTTCCACGCCCAGCGCCATCAAAAAGATGGGCCAATAGATGGTGTGGAACCGCAGGATGTCCTTGCCGATCAAATGCACATCGGCAGGCCAATATTTCTGGAATTGCTCGCCGCAGCTGCCATCCACATCATACCCCAGGAAGGTGATGTAGTTGGTCAGGGCGTCCAGCCACACATAGACCACATGCTTGGGGTCGAAATCCACGGGGATGCCCCAATCAAAGGAGGTGCGGGAAACGCACAGATCCTGCAGGCCCGGCTTTAAGAAGTTGTTGACCATCTCGTTTTTCCGGGATTCCGGCTGGATGAATTCCGGGTGTTCCTCGATGTATTGCATCAGCCGGTCTGCGTATTTGCTCATGCGGAAAAAGTAAGCTTCTTCCTTGGCTTTTTTCACCTCGGCGCCGCAGTCCGGGCACTTGCCGTCCACCAGCTGGCTCTCGGTGTAAAAGGATTCGCAGGGGGTGCAGTACCAGCCCTCATAGCTGCCCTTGTAGATATCCCCCTGGTCATAGAGCTTTTTGAAGATCTTCTGCACCTGTTTTTCGTGCTGGGGGTCTGTGGTGCGGATAAACTGGTCGTAGGATGTGTTGAGCACATCCCAGTTGCGGCGCACTTCCGCCGCCATTTCGTCCACATAGGCCTGGGGCGTCATGCCGGCTGCCTGGGCCTTTTCCTGGATCTTTTGGCCGTGCTCGTCGGTGCCGGTCTGGAACAGCACGTCGTAACCGTCCTTGCGCTTGAACCGGGCGATGGCGTCGGCCAGCACGATCTCGTAGGTGTTGCCCACATGGGGCTTGGCCGAAGTGTAGGCAATGGCCGTGGTGATGTAATACTTTCCTTTGTTCATAGCATCCTCCCCTGACGTTTTCTGGATTTCGCCGGCGAATGGGCCGGCGCGTCGGGCTTTTTTTCAATTTCGGGGGCGAAAAAAGCAAAGGCCCGCACCCATGCGGGCACCGGGCCGGCAGCTCTTGTCCTAAGTCCCCATTTGGTTTTTATCTTACCATCATCCGCTTGAAAAAACAACTGAAAAAAGACGAAGCCGCCGGGATCTCCGGCGGCTTCGCCTGCTGTCAACGGCCCAAAGCCGCAAAGCCCTGGCCCCTGACCTCATCTTCCAATTCGCGCAGCGCTTCCCAGGCATCCGGGTCCTCGCACTGGTAAAAGTCCTGCCACGCCACTTGCATCCGGCCCCCTTCATCCTCCGCTTTCCAGACCTTCGCCTGGGGCCGTTCCGGCTGGATCAGGGAAACTGCATAGTAGGCGCCGCCACAGCGCATCACCCAATAAGTGTCGAAATGCATCTGCCCGATCTCTGTGATGCGGTCTGGCCCCGTGCCCAGGGAGGGGTACAGGTCCAGCAGGTCGTCATACCGGGCCTCTTGGAAGAACCGGCGGATCGTTTGCCGGGCCCTTTCCCCTTCCACCGGCACAGCCACCCCGCCTTGGGAATAGTAATACTCCTTTGCCTGCCACCCATAGCAGGGCAACCGGTTTGGCGGCTCTTTGGGCAGCAGCAGTGCCACTACCAGGGCCACTGCCCCGGCCAACAGGGCCATCCGGGCCAAAAGTTTTTTCCCGATCCATCTTGTCATATTCCTTTCCTCCCTTTTTTGCCCGGCAGCCCTGCCGGCTGCTGCGGGCCAGTTTCTTTCGAATCTCTTAAGATTGCCGCAAAGAGTTGGCATATCCCTGATTTTTTGATATAATAGCCGGGTCCCATGGAAAGAATAAAAGAAATTTGGCACAAGCGGCAACCATTTGCCCTTTTTGTGCATCTAAACCAGTGAAGTTTTGCGATCAGCCGCCCCTTATTGCCGGGCGGCACAAGGAGGCCTTGACCCTATGGCAAAGAGAAGACGGCGCCGGCGGCGCCACCCCTTCCGCACCCTGTTCTGCTGGCTCTTGCTTCTGATGGGCCTGGGCGGTATCGGCTTTTATGCCTACCGCGTGCTGGGCTCTTACGACTACAATCCCATCGAAGATGACGACACCACTTTGGGCATTGAACAGACCGACCAGCAGCTTTCCGAAGAGATCACCAACATCGCCTTGTTCGGCGTGGATTCCCGGGCTGGCGAGAGCTCCCGCTCCGACGCCTTGATCATCCTTTCCGTGGACCCCAAGCGAGGCAAGGTCAAAATGTCCTCTTTGATGCGGGATGCCTATGTCTCCATCGACGATCATGGGATGACCAAGCTGTGCCATGCCTACGCCTACGGCGGGCCGGAACTGGCCATCAAGACCATCAACCAGAATTTCCAGATGGATATTCGGGACTACGCCACCGTAAACTTTAACCAGATGGCCAACATCATCGACGCCATTGGCGGTGTGGAGCTGGATGTGACGGAAGGCGAAATGGAAGAGGCCAACAAGGCCCTGTGGGAATACTGCGTATTCAACGACTTGATCTGGGATGACTATAAATTCACCAAGCCCGGTGTCCAGAACTTGAACGGGCCACAAGCCGTGGCTTACGGCCGCGTCCGCAAGGGCGGCACCGGCGGCGACGAAGCGCGCACCGGGCGCCAGCAAGAGGTGCTGGAGGCCATGATGAACAAAGTGCTGGACATGAGCGCGCTGAAATACCCGGCGCTGGCCGCCAAGCTGATGCCTATGCTGGAGACCAGCTTGAGCGCCAAAGAGCTGCTGTCTCTGGCGACCCAGGTGCTGAGCCATGGCCGCCCCACCATCGAGCGGGCCACATTCCCCTGCGAAGGCGAATGGGAGAACAAAAAGACGTCTAGCGGCCTTGCGGTGGTGGCCTACAGCGATGCGCTGGCCGTGGAGCGGCTGCATAAATTCATTTATGACGACATCTCCATCGAAGAGCAGCAGGCGCAAGAAAAGGCAGCCGCCGGCGGGACCACCACGGAATAGGTTCCTATCTCCATTGACAAAAGATCAAATTGACAATAGAAAGCGAGTGAATCCCTATGAAAAGTTTGGGCTATTACAACGGCAAGATCGGCCCTGTGGAAGAGCTGACCGTCCCCTTTACCGACCGCGGCCTTTATTTCGGCGACGGCGTGTACGACGCCACCTGTGCCGCCAACCACATCCCCTTCGCCCTAGATGACCACATCGACCGGTTTTTCAACAGCTTCCAGGCGGTGCGCATCCCCTTTGCCATGAGCAAGCAAGAGCTGCGCGACTTGCTGCTGGACCTGTGCGCCCGGGTGGATGACGGGGTCTATCTGCTCTATTGGCACACCACCCGGGGCTGTGCCGCCCGGGGCCACGCCTTCCCGCCCGAAGGCACACCGGCCAACCTGCTGGCCTATTTGGCCCCCTGTGAGATGACGCCGCTGACCCAGACCATGAAGCTGATGACGGCAGAAGACCTGCGCCACCACATGCTCCATGTGAAGACGCTGAACTTGCTGCCCAATGTGCTCACCGCCCAGCAGACCAAGGAAAACGGCTGTGACGAGGTGGTCTATCACCGGGGCGACCGGGTGACGGAAGGCTTCCACAGCAACATCCTGATGCTCAAAGACGGGGCATTGTGCTCGCCTCCGGCAGACAATTTGATCTTGCCCGGCATCACCCGGAAGCATTTGCTGGAGATCGCCCGCCAGCTGAGCATCCCCGTGAAAGAAGAGCCTTTCACCCTGGCGGAATTGATGGAGGCCGACGAAGTGCTGGTCACAAACTCCAGCAGCCTGTGCAATGTGGCCACCGAGATCGACGGCAAGCCTGTAGGCGGCAAAGCGCCTTTGCTGCTGCGCTCCCTGCAGCAGGCCTACGCCCAGCGGTTCAACCGGGAAGTGGGGCTCCCCATCCTGTAACCCTTTGGCCCGGCGTCTCAGACGCCGGGCTTTTTTGCGCCGCTGTGGCTACCTCTCAGGATTCCCGGCTGTGAGGATCTGCCTCACCAGCCTATCCACATAGCTGTCGCTTTGCTCGGGGTACCAGGTTCCCATCTCCTCTGCCAAATGTTTGGCCACCTTGCGAAACAGATTCATGGTAGCCAGCAGGGCTTTGGGGATCTCCTCCTGGTCGTAGTGGGCGTAGCAGCCAGTCAAAGCCTCCATGATCCACCCTTCGGCCCAATCTTCGATGAAACGGCCGTTATGCCAAGTGTCATAGGCCGCTCCATGCAGCGCTTTTTCATATTGTTCTACCGCTGTCAGCAATCGCATCTTGAGGTAGCCATCCACACAGGTTTTCGCTGTCCACCATTCACCCCGCCCGATCTTTTTCGCCGACCACAAAGCATGGTACCAAAAATCATTGACCAAGTTGTGAAAGGATCCTGCCGGGAATACAGCCTGTTCTGGCATCCCAGCCACCTGCCTCAGCAGCGCTGTCAAGTCTATCTTATCCACCAGCACTTTCCAACCTCTCCCCAAGACCTGAGGGCCTATGGCATGGAAAGCCCGCTTCAGCTCTTCTAAACTGAACAGGACAAAATCCACATCCCGGCTGCCGTCGAACAAAACGCGGCGCTCCCTTCCCCCGCCCAGTGTATCTTCCACAAAAGAGAGCCAGTAGGGCCCTATGTCTTGTAACCACTGGTCCTCTTTTAGGAATCTGGACGGTCGTTCCACCACCATCAGGATATCCAAATCGGAAAACGGATCCGCCGGCCGTTCCTCCCTCGCTTGGGACCCCAAAACCACGGCGCTGTAGATCTGCGCCTCCCCTTGGGCCCATGGGATAAAGCGTTGCAAGAGCTCATCGAACCGTCCCATCTCAATTACTCCCCCTCGCTTGATTGTCTCATCTTTCCTTTATATAATATCACAATTTTTAATACTGGTAAATTCATAATATTTTTCATTTAGACTTAGCATCCTCAGAAACAGCTTTAAACCGTCTTTTATACCCTTATATGCCCTTATTCTTATGTTACCCGTTAAAAAAACCCAGTTGTCGCCATGCGCACAACTGGGTTTCACAATTTTACAAAATGGTTTAAAGGATGACTACAGGCTTGATCAGATCCCGCGGCTTATCCTTCATCAGCATCAGGGCTTCTTCAATGTGTTCAAAGCCGTTAAACCGATGCGTGAGCATCTTGCCGGGATCCAGCCGCTTTGTGGAAAGCAGGGAAGCCAGCTTTTCCATCCGCAGCCGCCCGCCGGGCATCAGGCCGCCAGCTATTGTTTTATGCCCCATGCCGCAGCCCCACTCCACACGGGGGATCTTCACATAATCCCCTGAGCCCAGGTAATTGACGTTTCCGATCCGTCCGCCAGGCTTGAGCATGGTGATGGCCTGGGCAAATGTCTCCTCCGCATTGCCGCCGGCTACGATCACCCGATCTACACCCTTTCCGTGGGTAAGTTCCATGATCTGTTTCACAATGTCGCCCTCACGGTAATTGATGATCTCGGTGGCACCGTATTCCCGGGCCAGGGCGGCACAGTCGGGGCGCGAGCCCACCGCATACAGATGGGAAGCTCCCCTAAGCTTTGCGCCGGCCACAGCCATCAGGCCCACAGGGCCGATGCCGATGACGCACACATCGTCGCCAAATTGCACATCGGCCAGCTCTACCCCATGAAGGCCGGTGGGCACCATGTCGCTCAGCATCACCGCCGCCGCCATATCAACGTCGTCGGGCAGCAAGGCCAGGTTTGCATCTGCCTCGTTGACATGGAACAGTTCACCAAAGACGCCATCCTTGAAGTTGGAAAACTTCCAGCCGGCCAGCATACCGCCGGAGTGCATGGAATAGCCGGCCTGGGATTCCAGCGCGCCCCAATCGGGGGTTATGGCAGGGACGATGACCCGGTCGCCCGGCTTAAAATCCTTGACCAAGGCGCCCACTTCCACGATTTGCCCCACGGCTTCGTGGCCCAGGATCATATCATGCCGGTCTCCGATTGCTCCCTCCCAAACCGTATGCACATCCGAGGTACAGGGAGAAACGGCCAAAGGCTTCACCAGTGCGTCCAGCGGACCGCAAACAGGCGCGTCTTTTTCGATCCAGCCGGTTTTCCCAATGCCGAGCATTGCAAATCCTTTCATTGATTGAATCCACATCCTTTCACAATCACAAAACATCAAACGGGGAATTCCTCTAAAAGGATAGCATGGCGATGTGTGTTTGTCAATAAAAAAGTCTTGCAAAAGGGCGTCAAAAAAGTGAGCACCTTCAACACCCAATAAACATGTCTGGACTGCATGTGGCGAGCCCCAAC
>CAJFRA010000040.1 GCA_904419295.1 Candidatus Pseudobutyricicoccus lothianensis | reverse complement strand
ACAATGGATCGGTATGTCCACGTAACCGATGAAACGCTGGATCAGGCGGTCAAGCAATTTCAACTTAGCAGCGTATGTTGATATAACTTCATACAAGTCGATGCGCAAATGGCGTAAAAATGGCGTAGCCACCAAAACGCCAAAGCGCGAAAACCTTGTAAATACGGCATTTTTTAAGGAGATGTAGAGATATATGAAATTAGGCATTGTGGGGCTGCCCAACGTGGGCAAGAGCACCCTGTTCAACGCCCTGACCAACCTGAAGGCCCAATCGGCCAATTACCCCTTTTGCACCATCGACCCCAATGTGGGCATCGTCAATGTGCCCGACAAACGGCTGGACGCCCTGGCGGCCATCTACCACCCCAAAAAGATCACCCCGGCTATCTTGGAATTTGTGGACATCGCCGGCCTGGTGAAAGGCGCTTCCCAAGGTGAGGGCCTGGGCAACAAATTCCTTTCCCACATCCGCCAGGTGGACGTGATCGTCCATGTGGTCCGCTGCTTCACCGATGAAAACATCATCCATGTGGACGGCAGTGTGGACCCTGTGCGGGATATCAACACCATCAACCTGGAGCTGATCTTGTCGGACATCGAAGTGCTGGACCGGCGGATCGACAAAGCCCAAAAGGCCCTGAAGGGGGACAAAAAGTTCGCCGCCGAGGTGGACGTGCTCACCCGGCTGCGCCAGCACCTGGAAGAAGGGCAGACCGCCCGCACCTTTGCCTGTACCGACGAAGAACGGGAGATCATCGAGACCGTGGACCTGCTGTCCTACAAGCCGGTGATCTACGCCGCCAACATGGAAGAAGGGGACCTTTCCGGCGACTACCGGCAAAACGCCATGTTCCAGGCGGTGGAAGCCTTTGCCCAGCAAGAGGGCAGCCAGGTGCTGCCCGTGTGCGCCCGGCTGGAAAGCGAGATCGCTGAGATGAGCGCCGAAGACAAGGCGCTGTTCCTGGGTGAACTGGGCTTTGAAGAATCGGGCTTGGACCGGCTGATCCGGGAGTGCTACGATCTGCTGGGCCTGATCTCTTACCTGACGGCGGGCGAGCCCGAAGTGCGGGCCTGGACCATCCAAAAGGGCACAAAAGCCCCCCAGGCCGCCGGCAAGATCCATTCGGATTTTGAACGGGGCTTTATCCGGGCCGAAGTGGTCTCCTTTGATAAGCTGATGGAATGCGGTTCCTTTGCCGCCGCCAAAGAAAAAGGCCTGGTCCGTTCCGAAGGCAAGGACTATGTGATGCAGGATGGCGACGTGGTCCTCTTCCGGTTCAATGTCTGATCCCGCCGCCCGCCGCCGCTATTACGGGTTCGATGTGCTGCGGGGGCTCTCCATCTTTTTGATGGTGGCTTACCACTTTGGCTTCGACCTGGTCAGCTACGGCCTGCTGCCCCGGCAAGTGCTGTTCAACCCGCTGCTCAACGGGCTGCAGGTGTTTTTTGCCTCGGTGTTCGTGGCCATCTCCGGCGCCTCCAGCACCTTTTCCCACAACAACGTGCGCCGGGGGATCAAACTGCTGCTGTGCGCCCTGGTGGTCAGCCTGGCCACTTATGTGGCGATGCCCTCGGAGTTCATCCGCTTCGGCATCCTCCATTTTTTGGGGTGCGCCGCCCTGCTCTACGCCCTTTTGCGGCCCCTGCTGGAAAAAGTGCCCCTGCACCCGCTGGCGTTCCTGCTCCTGTTCTTCTTGTTCCGCTGGCTGCTCAGCCCCACCTATGACATCCCTCACCTGTGGTGGCTGGGCATCCGGCAGCCCAGCTTTTCTTCCGGGGATTACTTCCCCCTGCTGCCCTGGTTTTTCATGTATCTGTTCGGGGTGTGGCTGGGCCGGGCTGCGGCCGCTGAAAAGCTGCCCGCCTGGTTTTACCGCCTGCGCTGCCCTTTTCTGGAGAAAGTGGGATCCCACACCTTGTGGATCTATCTGCTGCACCAGCCCCTGTGCCTGGGCCTGACCCTTTTGCTGGTCCGCCTGCTGGGCTGATGGAAAGGAGTGCCTGTGTATGAAGATCCCCTTTGCTTTTTCCGGCTTGCTGTTCGTCGTGGCAGGGCTGTTGTTTTGCGCTGCCGCCCTGGTGGGCGGCCATGCCCTGCTGCTCGTCCCGGCGCTCCTGTGCCTGGGCGCCGGGCTGCTGTTTCTGCTGCCCGACCGGCGGAAAAGCCGCCGCGCCCGGGGCAAATACGCCCAAGGCCGGGGCAGAGGGAAAGAGTGATCCATTCGGCAGACCGCCGATCCTGCGGCCTGCTTTTTCGCATCAGTTTTACTGATCCCCTTTCTACAAAAACCAGATTGAAAACAGGCAAATCAAACCATATTATAAAATTTGTATCGGCAAAAGGATGTATGGCCCCGGGTCTTCCGCTCTCTCTTCTCCACCGCCCATCCGGCCACATCGCAACACAAGGAGGGTCCACCATGAGAAAACCGTTGATCGTCTACTATTCCCGCAAAGGGGAGAATTATTGGGATGGCCAGATCCGCAGCCTGCCCAAAGGAAACACTGAGGTCGTGGCCGAAATGATCGCCGATATAACTGGCGGCGACCTGTTTGAGATCGACACCGTTCAGCCTTATGCCGCCGGTTACCGTGATTGTGTCCAGCAAGCGGTGGCGGAATTTCGGCAAAATGCCCGCCCGGCACTCAAAGCCTATCCAGACAGCTTGGATGGATACGACGTCATTTTTGTGGGCTATCCCAACTGGTGCGGCACCATGCCCATGGCCATGTTCACCTTTTTGGAGCATTTCGATCTGACGGGCAAACGCATCTTGCCCTTTTGCACCAACGAAGGCAGCGGCATGGGGCACAGCGAACAAGATCTGAACCGGGTCTGCACGGGGGCCACTGTGGAACCAGGCCTTTCCATCCGTGGGTGCCAGGCGGCAGGATCCCGCGACCAGGTGGCGGACTGGGTCAAACATCTGCTGTGAGCCGATTTTTCTCCCAAGGAAAAAGCAGCAACTAAAAATCGATTGTAACTTTACCGCTTTAGCAGTATAATAAAAAAAGAGGCTGGTGCATTCTGGCGCTTCGCCCCAAGACGGCGAGAGCCAACCTGAAAGATCTCCACAAAAAACATTGGGATATAGCGCTGCCCCTGCAGCGGGCAAGGGCTATACTAAAAATGGTGACCCAAAGACCGAGCAGCCAAAAACGTTTATGAAAGTAGAGGGAGATCAGTCATGGAAAAATCCAAAGTGTATTTTACAAAAGAAATCACACCGGAAAGCCTGATTCGGATCTACAAGGCATTGGGTGTGGAATTGAAGGGTAAAGTGGGCGTCAAGATCTCCACCGGCGAACCCGGCGGACACAACTATCTGCATCCCGAGCTCATCGGCGATCTGGTCCATTTGCTCAATGGCACCATCATCGAGTGCTGCACCGCCTATGGCGGCCGCCGCCAGGATCCGGCGGAGCACTGGAAAGCCATAGAGGAACACGGCTTCAAAGCCATGGCCCCCTGCGACATCATGGACGAGCATGAAGAGATGGATCTGCCGGTGCAAAACGGCTTCCATCTGGATAAAGACATCGTGGGCAAGAATTATGCCAATTACGATTCTGTTTTGGTTCTGTCCCATTTCAAAGGCCATGCCATGGCCGGTCTGGGCGGCGCATTGAAGAACATCAGCATCGGCATTGCTTCCACCCAGGGCAAAGCTTACATCCACACCGCCGGCGTGACCACCGATGCGGCCGAGCTGTGGTCCAAGCTGTCGCCCCAGGATCACTTCCTGGAATCCATGGCCGACGCTTGCCAGGCCATCATCGCCTATAAGGGCGCGGAGAATATGGTATACATCAATGTGGCAAACCGTCTGAGCGTGGACTGCGACTGCAGCGCCAACCCTGCCGAGCCGGAAATGGCAGATCTGGGCATTTTTGCCTCCCTGGATCCGGTGGCTGTGGACCAAGCCTGCTATGACGCCGTGCTGAACTCCCCCGATCCGGGCAAAAAAGCCTTGATCGAGCGGATGGAATCCAAGCACGGCATCCACACAGTCGAGGCCGCGGCTCAATTGGGTCTGGGCAACCGGGAATACGAGATCGTTTCCCTGGATTGATCCGTCCAGCGGGATGTTGTTGGCCTGTGCTGCCATTCCAGGCGGCCCAAACCGGCTCTTCCTTGCCATGATAAACTGAAAAAACATGTTCTGCCCCGGCGGCCCTTTACGGCCGCCGGGGCTTCTTCTCTGTGTCTTTCATCCCTTAGCAGCGCCGATGGAAACCGGCTGTAATCCAGATCGATCCCACCTGTGGAACTGATAAAGACGAAGCGGCCCATGTGGCCGAACTGTTGCTGAGCGAAAAAGGCGCTTTTCTCACCGGCGCCGATTTCCTCGTGGACGGCGGCGCCACGGCTTCCTATTTTCACGGTCCTCTCCAGCCCCAAACCCATTGAGCGCAGATTTTCCAACCGCCGGCTCCCCAGCGGCAAGGGACCCATCTGGTTTTTTCCAGATGGGTCCCTTTTCCTATTTTTTCACTATGGCTGCTTGCCCCAGCAGCTCCCACTTTGCCCTGCTCAGGACTGGATTTGGGAGATCAGCGTCGCCGGGTCGATCAGTTCCTCATCCTTCGTCACTTCCAAGTGGATGTGGGGTTCCATCTTGCTTTCCACCGCCATGGTGTTGCCTCCGCCGCCGATGACGGCGCCCATCTTGACAGTATCCCCCTCTTTCACAGTGGCATTTTCCATCAGGCCCCGCACCGTGCTCACCACGCCGTTGCCGTGGTCGATGGTGATGCAGTAGCCGGTCTGCTGGTCGTGAAAGACCTTTGCCACTTTGCCGTCGCCGATGGCACATACCTGGCCGCCGTTTTCACAGGCGATGTCCACACCGTTGTGCACCCGCCAATCGCCCATGGTCTCATCGGCCACCAGTTCATCGCCGGAAAAACCCCGCAGGACTTTGCCATTCTGCACCGGGCTGATAAAACTCTCGGCCACCGGCGCTGCGGCTACAGGCACTTCTTCCTGCTGGCTGGCCGGCTGTTCTTCCTCGGGCTCCGTTTCCGCCGTCTGGTCCGCCTCTTCCTCCTCCGGCGCGTCTGCCGGCACCTGCACATCTTCTTCCGGCAGGGCCACCGGCGTGGTGACAGAGGGTTCTTCGTTTACAATGGGCAGCGGTTCTTCCATTGCCTCTTCATTGCCTGTGAAAAACAATACATAACCCGATACACCTATGGCCGCGGCACACAGGGCAAGGATTATGTAAAATCCTTTGCCAGCGACAAAGCCTGCGACTTTGTCCATGAATCCTGAATTTTTCTGCTGCATAATCGTTTAGCACCTCCGATGGTAGTATTGCCACGTTTCTCGGGCTCTATACCAGCGCCGGCGCCACAGTTTTTTACGGATGCTTTTGTTTTTCCGGCAATGCAAAAGCCGCCCCGTTGCCGGAGCGGCCCGCCTTCTTATGTTTTGATGGTGATTTCGGTGCCCTGGTAATACCACTTTAAAATATCGCTGAAATTTTTCCCTTCCAGTGCCAGTTCCCTGGCCCCATATTGGCTCAGCCCCACGCCGTGGCCGTAGCCTGTGGTATGGAATACCAAAGCGTCGTCGCTGGCCTCCAGGGTGAAGTTGGTGGAGTTGAGGCCCAGCATGGAACGGATCTCTGTGCCGGAGACCCGCACGCCCCCCACCGAGACATTGATGATGCCGCCGGATTGGCTCCGGTTGGAATCTTTGAACCAGCCGGTGGGGGCATCGTTAAAGTTGGCCTCAGGGTGCTTTTCCCAGAATTTCGATGCGAATTCCTGGGGGGATATGGTGACTGTGCCTTCGTATTTGGGGCAGGCCTCCTCGCCGGGGCTCTCCACGCTGACCAAATAGGGGTGGGAACTGCCCCAAACATCCAGCGCCGCTTCCGTCTGGCCGGAGGAGGCGGCATGGAACACGGCGGCGATGGGGTCGCCCTGGTATGTGACCACCATGCCATCGGTGCTGCTCACCGCATCGTTAATGACCGCCTGGTATTTGTCCGCTTGATCGCCCCACAGGTCTTCTTTCATGGCTTCCACGTCCACATAGGCTTTGCAATGGGTAAAGTCGTTGCACAGCTGCGCGCCCTGGTGCTCGGCGGGGATCTCCACGCCCTGCTCATAGGCATCCAGCTTATACAGGGTATACGTACGGGCTGCCACAGCCTGGGCCCGCAGCGCTTCCGCAGGAAAACTGGCGGGCATTTCAGCCGCTACGACGCCCCGCAGGTATCGGCTCAGGGGCAGAGTCTGCACCTGGCCGTCGATGAGTACCGTCACTTGTGTTTTTTCATCGTATCCCTGGGCGGAGGCCAGCTCGGTCCCCTCCGGGCTCTGGCTCTTTTGTTTTTCCGGGGCTTTGTCCATCCCCAGTGTACACAAGGGCAGCCCATAGGCCAGCAGCAGGGCGGCGCAAGCCGTAATGACAAAACGCTTCAAACAATCGCTCCTTCCTTTGGGTCATACTGATATTTATTCCGCCTGCCCCAAAGATATCCCTGTTATTTTCGCCCGTTTTGTGCTATGATGGTAATGCTTTTGACGGATGCCCCACGTATTTCCTCGGGACCCACCGGGGCCCGCCTTGAAAAAGGAGCTGACAATTGATGAAACCCCAAAAATTACTCTGTTATCTGTTCCCCGTAGCCGCCGGGTTGGGCACGGCCTGGCTGCGGTACACCGCCATCGACCGGGCAGTGGACCCGGGCACCGGCATCCCCAGTTCCACCGGCTGGCTCACCGCCGCCTATGGCGTCATCGCCGGTGTGCTGGTCCTGTTGCTGCTCTATACATTTTTGATGGGCAAACGCCAAGGCCCTTCCCCCGCCCTGCTGGGCAGCCCGGTTTATCGAGTGCTGTATGTGGTGGCAGGCCTGCTTTTTTTGGCTTCGGCCGCCTTTGCCTTTTTCTCTCTGGCCGATACCGATGCTTCTGCGTTGAGCTTGGTGGAAGCCATTTTTGCCATTGCCTGCGGCCTGTGTGTGCTCTTTCGCCTCAAGGTCCAACCCACCTCTGAAACGGCCGGCACGCTGCTGTTGATCCCGGTGTTTTATTCGGCCTATACGCTGCTGGTCTTTTACCGGAACAACAACGCCAACCCCTTGATCTATAGTTTTGCCACCGAGCTGTTCGCCTTCCTGGCGGTGATGTTCGCCATGTATGCAACAGCGGCTTTCCATTTTGGCAAGCGCCGCCCCCGTCTGCTGCGCTTTGCCTCCATGGCCGGCATCTATTTGCTGGTGACCGTGTTGTGCAGCGACAACCTGCTGCCCTTTTTCACCAAAGGCCACCTGCATTTTGACACAGCCGACCTGCTGACCATGGGCGGATTCTTGGTGTTGCTGTGCGCCCACCTGTTCGTCCTGGAGCCCCTTCCCCGCGGCGTACGGCAGGACTAAACCGACGATACGGCAGGAGCCAGGCAAAAAAGCCTGGCTCCTGTTTTTGCTTCTCACAGCGTTTTTTCCATGGCGATGTGGAGGCAGTGTTCATCCAAATATTCTTGCCCATAGGCCCGGTAGCCCAGCTTTTCATAAAAGCCCCGTGCCTGCACTTGGGCGGAAAGTTGGATGTCCTTGGCACCCAGCTGCCGGGCTTTTTGTTCCATGGCCTCCATGACGGCCCTCCCCAGCTGCTTGCCCCGCCCTTCTTTTCGCACCGCCACCCGGCCGACGGCGTAAACGCCTTCTCCTTGGCTGTACAGTCGGGCAGTGGCCAGGGCCTTTCCGTCCTGCCAAAGCACCAGATGCCACGCTTCTCGATCGGTGTCGTCAAACTCCACTTGGAAGCCCTGCTCTTTCATAAACACCTCTTCCCGGATGGCCTTGGCCTCCGGGCAGTGTTCCAGCCCTTGCTGCATGGTGATCTCCTGCATGTTTTCTTCCCCTTTGCGGCGTGATGGAATTAGTATAGCTGTTTCCGCTTGCAGTTGCAAGACTTTGCTTCCCCGCAGAAAATGGAGTATAATAACGGTACACGATCAAAGGGCGGCGCTGCTTTGGGCCTTCGGTCCCCGCGGTTTTGCCGGCGCCGTCTACCCATCCATTCCCCACCGTGATAAGGAGCATGTGCAGGATGAAGTTTGAAAAAGATTTTGTGGCAGAACAATTTCAATGTGACCTCAACGACTGTTTTCCCATCGGTGCGATCTTGCGGCAGGTGCAGCAGGTGAGCAACGACCACTGTGAACACATGGGCATGACCGCCCAGACTTTCGCCCAGAGCAACACCGCTTTTGTGCTGGCCAAAGTATCGGTGGAATGCCTTCGTCCCATCCCGGCGGGGCAAAAGCTGCACATCGTCACCCAGCCTTCTTGGCCTGTGCGGGCAGTCTACCACCGCTTCACCTCTTTGCAAGATGCCCAGGGCCAGGAATTCTGTTCGGTGGATGCCCGCTGGGCCCTCATCGACATCCAGCAGCGCCGCATCCTGCGCACGCCGCCGGAGTCTCTCCATTTTCCCTTCCTGGGGGAGGTGGAGCGCGCCCATGAAGTCTCCATCACCCGCGCGGCAGAGCTGGAGCCCATGGGCGAATACCAGGCCTCCTATTCCCGCACGGACCGCAACGGCCACTTGAACAATGCCTGCTATGCCGATTGCGTGTGCGATGTCCTGCCTTTGGAGCAGACTGCCCACCGTTTTCTGCGCAAGATGGTGCTCTATTACCACAAGGAACTGCGCCTGGGCGAAAGCATGGAGCTGTTCCGCGGCCAAACCGGCCCCGACGCCTGGTACATCTGCGGCAAAAAAGAGGGCTCCAAATGCTTTGAAGCCAACGCCTATTTCCAGTGAGGCCCCGGCCGCGGCCCATTCGACGAGGTGCCTTATGCAAACGTGTGATTATAAAAAAATGGAATCCTATATGCTTTCTTGCATGCAGGACAGTGCCCACGACAGCCAGCACATCTACCGGGTGTTGTACACCGCCCTGGATATCGCTTCCCACGAAGAGGGGGTGGATTTTGACGTGCTCATCGCCGCCTGCCTGCTGCACGACATCGGCCGGCAAGAAGAGTTCCGCGACCCGGCGCTGTGCCATGCGGCCGTAGGCGCAGCGAAAGCCTATGCTTTTCTGACGGCAGAGGGATGGTTCCCTGCGGCGTTTGCCCAGCGGGTGGCCGGCTGCATCCGCGCCCACCGGTTTCGCAGCGGCTCTCCCCCGGCCCGCATCGAAGAGAAGATCCTGTTTGACGCGGACAAATTGGATGTGACCGGCTGCACCGGCATCGCCCGCTCCTTGCTTTACATCGGCCAAGTGGGCACCCCCCTTTACTCCCTGGATGCGGCAGGCGCTGTTTCCGACGGCTCTCGTGACGAACAGCCTTCTTTTTTCCAAGAATACCATTACAAGCTCAAAGGGCTCTATTCCCTGTTTTATACAGAGCGGGGCCGGGAACTGGCCAGGGAGCGGCAATCAGCGGCGGATTCTTTTTACCGGTCGCTGCTCCAGGAAGTCTCTTCCGCCTACCGGTCTGGCCCGCAAGATCTGCTGCGCTTTCTGCAATAAGATCCCCTTGCGCTCCATCTTACAATCTCATTTTTGAACGGAGTCCTGCAAACAAAAGTCAATAGCTGAAATGAAAAAAGTCCCGCAAAATTCGCGCGACTGAAAAAGGGCATAACAAAACAGACTGGAGAAAAAGCTTCGCCAGCCGTGGTAAAGTATCAACCTGATTTATCCTTGTGAGATGCTTTGCTGTGCGTCAAAAGCCTCCAGGCATTCCTTCACGCGGGCGTAGTAGATACGCAGGAACTTGTTTTGTGCGGCGGTCATGTATACAAAGTACGGCTTGCCCTCAGCGCGTTTCTTATCGAGAAACTGGTACACCGGCTCGTTTGCTGGCGCTTTTCTGAGATATGTGCAGACGATCTGGTACAGCGTTTTCCGCAGATGAGGAGAGCCGCGCTTTGTGGTGGGAACACTCTTGGCGCTGTGCTTGCCGGATTCATCCACGCCGGGATCAACGCCCGCAAAGCCAACGATAGAACTGCGGCGCGGAAAACGGCGCACATCGCCGATCTCAGCCATGAGCTGCGCGGCAGTGGTTTCGCCAACCCCGTACATGGCGCGCACGATATCGTACTCTGGGAGTTGCATGGCAAGCCTTGTCATCTCGGCCCGCAGTGCGGCCAGCGTCATCTTGTCTGCAAGCAACTGTTGAGCGGCTGTGGTAATAAGCAGCTTTGTGTTGTCATTCTTCGGCAGCGTGGTGAAATGACCGCAGATTCCAGCGTAGATATCCAAAGCCTTTTCCGGGCTGAAATGGTAGCCCTTGCGCTTGCACCATTTCTGGTAACGCTCGGTGAATACCTTCTCGCTGACGCCGCAGATGCAGTCGCAGTGCCAGAATGTCATGACAAAATCCACCCATTTTTGGTGGCCGTCAGCACGCTCCGGGCTGGAGAACAGTTCGTTCACACCGGGAAAGGTCTTGTCGGTCAGCGAAATGAGATTGTTTTGCAGCGATATCACCGTTTTCATGTAGAGGTTGTACTGGCGGCTGCACAGCTTCAGTTGTTGTCTCACAGTGTCCATAGGAGTATATTCCCGCAGATCCACCCAGTTGTCAAGGCCGTACTTGGCGGTCTTCATGGCGTCTGCCTTGTCGGTCTTGACCTTGCGGATAGAGCCGCCCCCGCTCTGCTTGATGAACAGCGGATTCAGGACGCAGACATAAATGCCGTACTCATGCAGTGCCGCCGCAACCGGCTCATGGTAGCGCCCGGTGGCCTCCATGATGACGCGGGTATCTTCCCCCAGTGCAATGATGGTGTAGGCCATCTGCTCCAGACCTACTTCGGTATGGAGAAATTCCTGCGGCAACAACGCCACTTCACCCATTGGCCGCAGGGCAGCCACAATGCTTTTTCCTTTGGAAACATCGATCCCTACTGCGTTCATTTTGCTCCTCCTTGTGATTGGATATGGCTTTCCGCCCTTTACTCATTGCCTGTTCAATCTCCTGGGTGACACGAGCGCACAAGGTGGCTCTACCTGCGCAAATCGAATGCTGCGAATGAAAGAGGCGGCTGACGGACTCCGTTACGGGCGTGTTGGCCCAGGGTTTTTACTGTCAGGCCATTTACTCTCCCATTCTAACAGCTTCGGCTTTGAGATGGAAAAAGACGCGGCTGGCTGCCGCGCCTTAAACCGTAATTATTATTGTAGGAGGTTTTTCCTATGACTCATCCTGTCATTCCATCCATCCGCACCCTTTTGTATGAAAATGGCCTGCTGCCCCTGCGCAGCCAAGCAGAGCTTTCCGAAAGCCTGCTTCAAGAGCGGCTCGACTTGCTGCCTTCCCTGCTGGAGGAGACCCAGCTGGACTGCTGGCTGGTGGTGGCCCACGAAAACAACGAAGACCCGGTGATGAAGAGTTTGATGACCTGGGACCGGCGCACCGCCCGGCGCCTGACCGCCCTGCTGTTTTTCCGCAATGGCCGGGGCGGGGTGGACCGGCTCAGCTGGGGCATGCCCTCCCAGCGGATGGCCCAGTTCTACACGCCCTGCAAGCAGGGGGACGAGAGCCTCTGCCAGGGGCTCGTGCGCCTGTTTGAACAATACGACCCCCAGCGCATCGGCATCAATGTCAGCCCTGCATGCGGCGGCTTTTGCGACGGCCTGTCTGCCGGGCTCTACCAGACGCTGCAAGAGCTGCCCGAACCCTACCGGGGGCGGCTGTGCAGCGCTGAGCGTCTTTCCACCCGTTTTCTGGAGACGATGACCGCCCGGGAGCTCCACGTGATGGGCGTGCTGGTCAAAGCCACAGAGGCGGTGATCCAAGCCGCCTATTCCCCTTCCGTCATCCAGCCCGGGGTCACCACCACCCAGGATGTGGAATGGTTCATGCGGGATGTGATCAGCCAGTGCGAGCTGGATTTCTGGTTCGGCCCCGATGTGGACCTGCAGCGCCAGGGGCTGGAAGGATACAGCCACAGCGGCTTGATCCAGCCCGGCGACCTGCTGCACTGCGACATCGGCGTGTATTTGAAGTACATCCCGGTGCTCACCGATAAGCAGTGGATGGCCTATGTGGCAAAGCCCGGCGAGACCCAGGCGCCGGCAGGGCTCCAGGCTCTGTTTGCCCAGGGCAACCAATTCCAGGATATCACCCGGTCGGTCTATCTGCCGGGCCGCACCGGCAATGCGGTGTTCCACGATGCGGTGGAAAAAGGCAAGGCCGCCGGCCTGCTGCCCGAGCTCTATTGCCATGGCCTGGGCACTTTTGGCCATGGCGCAGGCCCCATCATTGGCCGCTACGACTACCAGGACAGCATCTATCCCCGTGGCGAGCTGCCCCTGGGCATGCACACCAGCTATGCCTTGGAGCTCAATGTGCGGGGACCTGTGCCCGAATGGCAGGGCCAGATGGTGCGCATCAGCCTGGAAGAAGACATCCACGTGGCCCAGCAGGCGGATTACGTCTACAACCACCAGCAGCAGCTCATCGTCATCGCCTAAGCGGGCCGCACCACGATCAGCGGCGTCTGCTGGCTCCCCTGGCCCGCCGGGTTGTCCCGCAGCATTTCTTTCAGCTGCCGGATGGGGTAGGGCATGTCATGGGATGTGCCCAGCACTTCCACATTGCGGTCGCAGGCATCCACGATGGCACAGGGGACCCCCAGCTGCTCTTCCAGTTGGTCACACACTTGTCTACAATCTTCCGGCGCCAGAATGGCATAGTGGTAATATTCTGCAAAAGAGATGTCGTAGTCGATCAACCCGTCGATGCTGCCCACTTCGTGACCGCACAGGCGGTAGAATACCCCATGCCAGCCAAAGGGCCGGGTGAGGGCGCTGCACAGGGCGGCCAGCAAGACCCGGGGCAGCCCGCACTCCATGATGACCAGCTGCATTTTGTGGGGCGTCCCGGCGCCCGGCCCTGCCGGTGTCCGGTGGACGAAACGGCACAGCAGGCGCGCCCAAAAACCGGGGTGGATCTGATCCCGGTAGACCACCCGCCGCTGGCACAGGGCAATGATCTTTTCACTGATGCACAGCACATCGCCCGGCGCCACACGGGGCGCTGCATAGCGGGCGGCCAGGCGGGCATAATCTTCCCCGATCTTTACAAAATGGGTGCGCAGCGGGATGCGCAAAAATCGCCGGCCGCCGGCGTCGATCGCCAGGTCTTTCCCTTGGTTTGGTGTATGGTCGAAATACATCGCGGTTCGCTCCTTTTGCTGTTCTGTGTCCAGAAGAACCGCAGCGCCCCTTTGGGTGTATTGCGTCTTTCCTAAGCATTGCTGAAGATTTTCTGAAGAAGCCGACCGCTGTTGTCACAGACGGCATAGAAAAAGGGCTTGCAACTCCAATGGAGTTGCAAGCCCTTTGCAATTCATCCCAACAAGGATCCTGCACCGCTCTTGTACCGCAGCCCAGAGCTGCCTTTTGTTACAGTGTTACAGGATCGTCAGGGTAAAGGTGAGCAGGATAAAGATCACTGCCACGATGGTGGTCAATTTCTCCAGCTTGGCATCCAGCGAGCGGGCCTTATTTTTGCCAAAGAATGTATCCACAGCGCCATCGATCGAACCGGAGAGACCAGCCTGTTTGCCCGACTGGAAAACCACGGTCAGCACCAAGATCACGCTGACGATCACCTGGATGATGGTCAATACCAAGCGCACTGTTTCACTCATATCAAAAACCTCCGGTTATTTTCAATCGTTTGCTGCACCATCTGATTTCGATGCATCAAATATAATACCACAAATGCAGCCGGAATGCAAGTCCTTTTTTCCTTGCCGGCCGTGTCCGCCTGTCACAGCACGATCAGCCCATACCGCTCCACCAGCGGGCGGAGCTCTTGTTCCGCGATTTCGTATGTGCCGTCTGCCATGGCGCGGCCGCAAAAGCACCGCAGGGCTTTTTCCAGCAGCTCCCCATCGGGCGCACCGATGCTCACCGGCATTTTGACCATATATTGCTCCAAGGCCAAGCTCTCCAATGCATCTTCGTCGGGCACCAACAGACGCAAGGCTGTGCAGCCATCGCTCTCCAGCTCCAACAGATCTTCGGCAAAGCTGCCGCTGCAAAGCAGCTCCCCATCGATATCAAACGTGGCATCCAGCAAAAAACTGTGGCCGTTGGAAACGGCGATAAAATCATCGTCTTCCGGCGGCGGGCAAATGGTGGGCGCCTGCTGGAACCACCCTGTCTCCAGCCCCAGCTGCCGCACCTGCCTCGCCTGGGGCAGGCTGGCCGCCATCAGCAAAGAAGCCCGGGAAAGCAGCTCCGCCTCCCCGCCGGTGGGCTCTGTCAATATGACCCCCGTGGGGATGCGGGCGTCTTCCCACAGCCCACGGTACAGCCGGGGCATCTCCGCTGCCGCCAAGCTGTCTTGGGGCGCGAACAACACGCCGGCGCAGCCCATGCTCTGCAGCAAGATCAGGGCGGCATTGCCCTGCCAGCCGTCAAAGGTCTCGCCTTCGTCATCCAGGGCCAGCGACGCCACAAAGGACGGCTGCCCCGGGCTCTCCCGGCAGGCCAGCAGCGCCGCGCGCTGCTGGGGCACTGTCATGCCGCAATCGGCCAGCACCAAGCCGGTGGCGTCGCCGATCTGTTTCCGGTAACAGGCGATCCATTCTTCCACTGGCGTTTCCACATCATCGCTCAGCGGGAACAGGGCCACCGCCGGCCGGTGGATAGGCGGGGCGTCGTCTGGGGCTTCTTCGCCCTCCTGGCACAGCAGGGCGGGAAGGGAGAAGGGAAGTGGTTTCATAATTCTGTTTTGTCTCCTTCTTGCATCAGGCTGCCGGCTGCGGCTCCGCCTCATCCTGGGCAGGCTGCTCTGTCTCCGGCTGCTGGGTCTCCAGGTTTGTAAAGTTCCCAAATTCGTCTACGCTATACTGCAGCGGCTGCTTGCAATATTCCCGCGCCAGCTCCAGGGCCTTTTCCATCTGGCTGTCCTGCACCACCTGCTGGCCGGCAAATTGGTCCAGCTGCTGGTTCAGCAGGGCGGCGGTTTGGGCATCCAGGTAATTCTGGGGCGCCAGGCCGTGGATCCCCCGGAATTCGTTGAGGGCATCCCGGGTCAGCTCGTCGAACTCATACAAGTTGGCTTTTTGCCCGCCGTCCAGCAGCCCCAGGGCCACCAGGGCGCAATTCAGTTTATAGGTCTCTTCCGACACGTTGGTGATATTCAAGAACCGTTCCGGCACCTTTTCGCACAGGCTGGCCGGGTGGGGCGCCGTGGTGTTTTCCACCACATAATCGGGGGTCAGGCCCACGCCGTCATAATCCGGCGAAGAAGGGGGGATCAATTCGATGCCGGTGAGCACCACGGCGGAGCCGTCGTCAAACAACAGGTGGTATTGCCCCCGGGCTTTGCCATAGGTCGTCTGGCCCACTGTGGTGGCATAATCCAGATCGTGCAGCGAGCTGATGACGACCTCCGAAGCGCTGGCGCTGTTTTCATCGGTGAGGATGATGATGCGGTTGAGCCGGGGCCCCATGCCCTCGGATGTGGCCACTTCAATGTTCCGGTTCTCGCCGTTGCGGCTGCTGACCGCAAAGTAGTTGACCCCTTCATCGGGGATCAGCCGGTTCAGCATATTCAGGGCCATGTTCACTTCGCCGCCCGGGTTGCCCCGCAGATCCAAGATCAGCACTTTGGAGCGGGCTTCCACCATATCCTGAATGGCGAACACGAATTGCAGATAAGAGGACGTTTCGGCAAACCGGCTCCACTTCATGTAAAAGATGCCGTCTTCCAGCACCTGCGAAGAGAAATTGGACACCTGGATGTAAGACCGGGTGAGCACATAGGTAAAGCTGCCCGAACTGCGGCGCACGCTCACCGTCACAGGGGTCCCCTCTTCGCCCCGCAGCAGGGTAGAGGCCTGTTCCAGGGCCATGCCGTGGGTGGATTGGCCGCTGATGGAGACCAGGATGTCCCCGGCTTGGATGCCGGCTTTGGCGGCGCTGCCCCCTTCGGTGACAGCGGCCACCCGGATCTCCTGCCCGTATTGCTCCAGCGTCAGGCCCACGCCCACATAGCTGCTGTTGGAAGGATAGCTCACCTCATAGCTGCCTTCGGGCACAAAGTGGGAGTAATTGTCGTAGCTGCTCAGCATGGCGTCCATCAGGTCCCCATAGCTGTCCGGGTCTTTTTCAAACAGGGCGGTCAGCCCCTGCTTCAACGGGTCATCGGTGGGGGACGAATTGATGCCCACCTGCTTGATCAGCTCGATGACGGCCATCAAGTTCTCATACTGCTCCTCTGGTGTATACGCCCGGGCAGGCAGCGCCATAGGCAGGCACAGGGCCAGGGCGCACACCAGGGCAAGCAACCGTTTTTTGATCTGTCTCATGGCGCTCCTTTCCAAACCCCAAGGGGCTTCCGGTGGTTTTTCTTCTTACATTTGATCGGGCGCGGTGACGCCAAACACCGACAGGGTGTTTTCGATCACAGTGGCCACGCACTGGATCAGCGCCACCCGGGCATCCCGCAGTTCAGTGGTCTCCGCATCGCGGATGCGGCTGACGGTGTAGAACCGGTGGAAAGCCGAAGCTACGTTGTTGGCATAGCGGTTCATGCGGGCAGGCTCCCGGTCTCTGGCCGCCAGGCGGATCTCTTCGGGCAGCCGGGCCAGCTCGCGGATCAGGTCCAGCTCCTCCTGGCTGTTCAGCAGAGCCAGGTCCGGCGTCTGGCCACACTGCACGCCCTCTTTTTCCAGGTTGCGCAGGATGCTCTTGATCCGGGCATGGGCGTATTGGACGTAATAGACCGGGTTTTCGTTGTCTTCCCGCACAGCAAGGCCCAGGTCAAATTCCAGATGGGTGTCCGCAGCACGGGAATTGAAGAAGTACCGGGCCGCATCGCAAGAGATCTCATCCAGCAGATCCGAAAGGGTGATGGCTTTGCCCGTACGCTTGCTCATACGCACCACTTCGCCATCCCGCATCAGGCGCACCAGCTGCATCAGCACGATCTCCAGCCGGTGGCTGCCGTCCAGGCCCAGCACATCCAGCGCCGCTTTGAGCCGGGCCACGTGACCGTGGTGGTCGGCGCCCCAGATGTTGATGACCCGGTCGAAGCCCCGCTTCTCGAATTTGTTCCGGTGGTAGGCGATATCCGCTGCAAAATAGGTGTAGAACCCGTTGGCCCGGCGGAGCACATCGTCTTTCTCGCAGCCGTAGTCGCTGGTGCGCAGCCACAGCGCCCCATCTTTTTCATAAGTGGCGCCCTTGGCCACCAGCTGGTCGATGGTCTCCTTTACATAGCCGCTTTCGTGGAGGGTGGATTCAAAGAACCAAGTGTCGTAGTGGATGCGGTACTTTTCCAGGTCTTCCCGCATCTTTTTCAAATTGCGCTCCAGGCCAAACTGCACCAGGGCGTCGTGGCGCTCCTGCTGGCTGGCCTTTTCGTATTTGTCGCCGTGGATGGCGTAGAAGTCGTTGGCCAGCTCTTTGATGTCATCGCCGTGGTAGCCGTCTTCCGGGAAGGGGTAGCTGTCTTCACCGTGGAGCCGCTGGAAATACCGGGCCTCCAGCGATTGGGCAAATTTTTCAATTTGGTTGCCCGCATCGTTGACATAGAATTCCCGGGATACCTCGTTGCCCGCCCGGTCCAGCACCTCGGCCAGGCTGTCGCCCAGCACGCCGCCCCGGGCATTGCCCATGTGCATGGGGCCCGTGGGGTTGGCAGAGACGAATTCCACCATGATCTTTTCAGGCTTGTCCGTCTTGCTGCGGCCGTAATCCCGCCCCTCCTGCCGGATGTTTTCCAGCACGCCGGCAAAATAGGCCGGCGCCAGGCGCAGGTTGATAAAGCCGGGGCCCGCGATTTCCACCGAGGCGAACAGGCTGCCCTCCAGCTCCATGGCGGCGCACACCGCTTCGGCGATCTTCCGGGGCGGCATGCCCAGGGCCTTGGCGGCCTGCATGGCAAAAGACGAGGCGTAATCGCCGTTTTTGTTGTCTTTGGGGATCTCCACCGGCACCCGTTCAAAAGGGTGCTCCGGCAGTGTCCCCTGCTCCACCGCCCGCCGGTAAGCCTGCTGGATCAGCTCCGCGGCTTGGTTCATTGCATGCATCACATGATTCATATCCGATTGACCTCCAAAATAAATTCCTCTCCCACAATGTCACGAAACGCGCACATCGATCTTCAGGTGATTGGTCGCGGCGTAAACATTGTCGATCTCCACCGCGTAGCGGATCTCCAAACTGCCCCCATCGCTGCCCAGGCAGCTTTCCACCCGCTCGGTGATGGTGGCCACATTCAGCGGGCCGTATTCTGTCTGGTACAGGGCGTTGCTGCGCTGCCCCGGCTCAAAACACAGCTGGGAATGATTCCGCCCGGTGCGGGTGATGCTGACCCGGCGCCCGGGCCCCACTTTGACTGTGGTGCGGGTGCCTTCCATCCCGGTCAGCTCGCTTTCGTGGTAGGAGATATAGTAGTTCCCGTCCCGCAAGTAAAAACGGCCCGGCGTCACCAGCTCCACTTTGTCTGGCTCCTGTTCATCGGCCTGCTGCAATCCGGATATGGAGACGATCACATCTTTTTTCACAAAACATCCCTCCCCCAAGCGCGCTTTTCCCGGCATGCGCGCGCCCGCGCGTTTTTTTATTACAGTATCATACTGACAATATCTTATTGTATCATACTCTGTCAACCTTGCGGGAGCCAAAACCCAAAATCGAAAAAACAAAAGAATCCCCGCCTGGAATCAAAATTTTGTAATAATCCACCGGATTCCCTTTACCGAAAGGCCTGTTTTATGGTACTATGAAAATAACGGCAATTTTGTGATTACCAAACAGATGGAGGAAGATCAGATGAAAATCAACATCACGGAAACCGTGCTGCGCGACGCCAACCAGTCGCTGATCGCCACCCGCATGCCCATGAGCGATTTTGAGCCCATTTTGGAGACCATGGACCAGGCCGGCTACTACGCCCTGGAGTGCTGGGGCGGCGCTACCTTTGATTCCTGCCTGCGCTATCTCCACGAAGACCCCTGGGAACGCCTGCGCAAGATCCGCAAGGTCGTGAAGAACACCAAGCTGCAGATGCTGCTGCGCGGCCAGAACCTGCTGGGGTATAAACATTATCCCGATGACATCGTCCGTGCCTTCGTCCGCAAATCCGTGGAAAACGGCATCGACATCATCCGCATCTTTGACGCTTTGAACGACCTGCGCAACATCGAAGTGGCGGTGGACGAGGCCATTAAGGCCGGCGCCCATGTACAGGGCACCCTGTGCTATACCACCAGCCCCATCCACACGCCGGAAAACTTCGTCAACCTGGCAAAGCAGCTGGAAAAAATGGGCTGCCACAGCATCTGCGTCAAGGATATGGCGGGCATCATGTCGCCCAAAGAGGCCTATGACCTGGTATCGGCCATCAAAAAAGCGGTCAAGCTGCCCATCGTCGTGCACACCCACTGCACCACAGGCCTGGGCCCCATGACCTACCTCAAAGCTGTGGAGGCCGGCGCCACCACCATCGACTGCGCCATCGCCTGCATGTCCGGCGGCACATCCCAGCCCCCCACAGAATCCATGCACTACACCCTGAAGCAAATGGGCTATGAATCCGGCTTGAAGGAAGACGTGCTCAAAGAGATCAACGATTTCTTCCGCCCGGTGCGGGACCGCGCTTTGGAAAGCGGCCTTTTGAACCCGGTGGTCATGGGCACCGACCCCGACTCGCTGACTTATCAGGTGCCGGGCGGCATGCTCTCCAACCTGATCGCCCAGCTCAAGGCGCAAAACGCCCTGGACCGGCTGCAGGAAGTGCTGGAAGAGACGCCCCGCGTCCGCGCCGACCTGGGCTATCCCCCGCTGGTCACCCCCTCCAGCCAAATGGTGGGCGTACAGGCGGCCAACAACGTGCTCTCCGGCCAGCGGTATAAGAACATCACCAAAGAGATCAAAGCTTACATCCGCGGCGAATACGGCCGCGCCCCGGGCCAGCTGAACCCCGACCTGGTCAAGCAGGTGCTGGGCGATGAAAAGCCCCTGGAATGCCGGTTTGCCGACACATTGGAGCCCGGCTTTGAAAAGGCGAAAAAAGAGATCGGCGACCTGGCCCGCAGCGACGAGGATGTGCTGTCCTATGTGGCCTTCCCCCAAATTGCGGAAAAATTCTTCCGCGAGCGGGAAGAGCGGGAGCACAACACCGTCACCTATCAGATCCGTCAAGTGGATTAAGGAGGCGACGAGGGCATGATGAATACACTTGTGATCACAGAAGCCCGCGGGGCATTGGCACTGGCCGGAACCGGCCAAGGGATCGTGATGGTCGTAGCGGTGCTGGCCGTTTTGGCCGTCATCATCGCAGTGCTGTCCCGCATCACCAACCGGGCCACCTCTCAACCCCAGGCTGCCACGCCGGCCCCCCAGCCCGCTGCTGCGCCTGCAGAAGCGGTTCCCGCACCGGCCCCCAAGCCTCAGGGCAAACCCATCCCCGTGACACAATCCAGAGGGGAATGCGACCTGGTGGCTGTGGATGACAAGACAGCCGCCATGATCATGGCCATTGTGGCCGACCAGATGGGAGAGCCGCTGAACACCCTGCGGTTCCGTTCCATCCGGCCAATCGACTAACGTGGAGGATGCTGGAAAATGAAATATGTTGTTACATTGAACGGAAAGAACTATGAAGTCCTGGTGGAAAAAGGCGAGGCGATCTTGGAAAGCGTCACCGACGCCCCTGTCCCCGCGCCGGTCGTCCCTGCAGCGCCTGTGGCCCCTGCCCCGGCTGCTGCGGCCGCTCCCGCACCGGCTCCGGCTGCGCCTGCCGCCCCGGCGGCCCCTGTGGCTGCTGCCGCCGGTACAAAGGTGGAATCCCCCATGCCTGGCACCATCGTGGACATCAAGGCCCCGGTGGGCACTGCTGTGAAAGAGGGAGACGTAGTCCTGATCCTGGAAGCTATGAAGATGGAAAACGAGATCACCGCCCCCTGCAGCGGCACCATTGCCCAGGTCGCCGTGGAAAAAGGGCAGCAGGTAAACTCCGGCGATCTTCTCCTGGTCGTTTCCTAACGGAAGCTGTAAGGCGGGGCTTCCTGCCAGCTTTACCAGCTTTCTCAAAAGCCCGCTCTCTGCCAGAAAACGGCAGGGAGCGGGCTTTTATTCTGTTTGCGCAGGGCTCTATTCTTTTCGTTTTCCACAAGTTTTCCGATCCATTCTTATTCCAATTGCCCATTTACACTGGTTTGAAATTCATATAGACTATTGACATCTAGTAAAGTATCATGCCGCTGCATTTTTCTTGATTCTGCGCCTGTTATCTCATTGGCACCGACTGGGAGCATGCCAGACCGAGCCATTTGAATCGAGAATGGAGGTCTGCCCCATGAACAAAAGGAAACGCCGTACCCTGTTTGCCGCCTTGGCTTCTGTGGTGTTCCTCACGGTCTGTACATCCGCTTATTTGAACTATGGCTTCAACCGGGATGTGGTCGCCACACCCGAGGATTTTGACATCTCCATGGAAGTGCTGGAGATGCCAGGCAACGAAAACGGCGGCAAAGTAAAAGTCAAATGCCGCCTGCAAAACGCGACGCCCTGGCCGCTGCGCATCAGCTATGGGGGCACGGTCTTTTATCCCTTCGTCTATTCGCCGGAAGTCCCCCGGCCGGAACCCCACCGCTCCACCACCATGGTGGTCACCGATATGCCCGTCCTCTTCCCTGGCCAGAGCATCACAGAGACCCATGAGATCGGCCCGGGCGATTGGGATTTTTACGCCGACGGCTGGGGCACAGACCGGGTGCTGGGCTGCTATGCCCTGTTTTCCGGCTGGCCCTTTGAAAAATTCATGGACAACCACCCTCTGCCCGAACTGAAGGAGAGCAAGGTGGATCTGGAAGATGTCCCCATCCCTCAACCCTGAGACAAATGGACAAGAAAAAGGGCATGGCAGCCGTGAAGTGACCCCAAAAAGTTAGACAATAATGTGTAGACGCGGAATTGTTCAAGCGGCTGAAAGGGCTTGTTGTCTGTGAAGAGCAGGCGGCAAGCCCT
>CAJFRA010000039.1 GCA_904419295.1 Candidatus Pseudobutyricicoccus lothianensis | reverse complement strand
CATCGCGGGGCGAGCCCCCGCCGCAGCGGGGGCTATGCGTCCGGTCGGGTTCATCGCGGGGCGGGGTCCCACCGCAGTGGGAGCTATGCGTCCGGCTAGGGTGGTTCAGTTTTGGCAGTTGCAGCCAAAACAATTGTTCCAGTTACAGCAACCAGAGCAGTTGGAACAATTAGAGCAATTGGAACAGCCCGAGCAGCCGCTGCCGGTGCCGCCGTCCGCTGCCGTGGCCAGGCGGTCCAGGGAGTCCGCCATGTCCTGCAGCACAGACAAGGTGTCTTGGCAGCATTCGCTCTCGGTAAAGCCGGGGCCGCGGAAGATGGACATGGGCACATCCACAAAACGGCTCAAGGTACAAAATTCCTGGGTCTGGATGCCGGAGGAAGTACTGGAGCTGGTGGAACAGCTGCGGCACCCGCAGCAAGAAGAACGGCTGCACCGCCGATTGCAATTACAACGCATAAGATCTCACCATCGCATACAGATTAGCGCCGCCTGCCGGGCAGCGCTTACTCCATTCTATGGCGCCGGCCCCTTGGGTGACAGCGCCGCCGGCCCGTTGTTTTTGCTCTTTGCACAATTTGAGCTCCCTTGTGGACGTTTTTGTCTTTTGCACAAAGACAAAGCCTTGAATTTGTGCGAAAAATATAGTCTGTACCGCATTGAAAAGTAAAATGCTTATGGTATAATAAAAGCAAACGGCGCGGGCAAGGCTGCGCCATGGGAATGGAACACAAAGCAACGACAGAAAACGAGAAAGATGGAGATGAGAGCTATGTCTGAAAAAATGATGGACGCCCTGGTCAAGACTGGCCCGGTAAAGGGCCTGACCCTCAAGCAGGTACCCGTGCCCACACCCGGCCCGGGCGAAGTGCTGATCAAGATCCACAAGACCGCCATCTGCGGTACTGACGTGCACATCTATAACTGGGACCCCTGGAGCCAAGCCAACCTGAACCCGCCCCTGGTCACCGGCCACGAATATGTGGGCGAGATCGCCGAAGTGGGCCCCGGGGCCAACAAATACCATGTGGGCCAGCGGGTCACCGGCGAAGGCCACATCATCTGCGGCGTGTGCCGCAACTGCCGTGAGGGCAACGGCCAGTGGTGCCCCAGCGCCAAGGGCGTGGGCGTCAACCGGGACGGCGCCTTTGCCGAATACCTGTGCATCCCCGAAAGCAACGTGGTGCCTGTGGATGAAGACCTGGACGAAGATCTGGTCTCCTTCTTCGACGCCTTTGGCAACGCCACCCATACGGCCCTGATGTGGGACCTGGTGGGCGAAGACGTGCTGATCGTGGGCGCAGGCCCCATCGGCATCATGGCGGTGGCCATCTGCAAATATGCAGGCGCCCGCAACGTGGTCATCACCGATGTGAACGACTTTCGCCTGGACCTGGCCAAGAAGATGGGCGCTGACGCCTGTGTCAACGTGGCCAAGGAGAAGCTGGAAGACTGCTATGGCCCCCTGAAGATCCGGGAAGGCTTCGACGTGGGCCTGGAGATGAGCGGCAGCGCCGCGGGCCTGAACCAGCTGCTCAAGGCCATGCGCAACGGCGGCAAAGTCTCGCTGCTGGGCCTGCAGGGGCCGGATACCAAGATCGATTGGGATGACATCATCCTGAAGGGCCTGTGCGTCCAGGGCATCTACGGCCGCAAGATCTTTGCCACCTGGAACAAGATGATCGCCATGGTGCAGGGCGGCCTGGACCTGAAGCCGGTCATCACCCACCACTTCCACTACACCGAGTTTGAAAAGGGCTTCGAAGCCATGATCTCGGGCAATTCGGGCAAAGTGATCCTGGATTGGACCAAGAAATAAAGGAGGAACACGACACCATGAAAGAAGCACTGAAGATCTATGCCAAAGAGCTGGAGGGCATCCGCGAATCCGGCACATATAAGGAAGAACGCTTTATCACAACGCCCCAGCGGGCCCGCATCGACACCACAAAGGCCCACAACGTGGTGAACATGTGCGCCAACAACTACCTGGGCCTTTCCGACAACCCGGAAGTGATCCAGGCGGCCAAGGACAGCTACGACAAGTGGGGCTACGGCCTTTCCTCCGTGCGCTTCATCTGCGGCACCCAGCAGCTGCATAAGGATCTGGAAGCCAAGATCAGCAAGTTCCTGGGCATGGATGACACCATCCTCTATTCCTCCTGCTTCGATGCCAACGGCGGCCTGTTTGAAACACTGCTGACCGCTGAGGACGCGGTGATCTCCGACGAGCTGAACCACGCTTCCATCATCGACGGCGTGCGCCTGTGTAAAGCAAAGCGCCTGCGCTATAAGAACAACGACATGGAAGACCTGAAAGCCAAGCTGGAAGAGGCCAAAGACTGCCGCATCAAGCTGATCGCCACCGACGGCGTGTTCTCCATGGATGGCTTCATCGCCAACCTGCAGGGCATCTGCGACCTGGCCGACGAATACGGCGCCCTGGTGATGGTGGACGACAGCCACGCAGTTGGCTTTATGGGCGAGCGTGGCCGCGGCACACCGGAATACTGCGGCGTGATGGGCCGTGTGGATATCATCACCGGCACCCTGGGCAAGGCCCTGGGCGGCGCTTCCGGCGGCTACACCAGCGCCCGCCAGGAGATCGTGGACCTGCTGCGCCAGCGCAGCCGCCCCTACCTGTTCTCCAACACACTGGCCCCGGCCATTGCCGCCGCCAGCTGCAAAGTGTTCGACATGCTGAGCGAATCCACCGCCCTGCGGGACAAAGTCCATGAGAACACCAAGTACTTCCGCGAGAAGATGTCCAAACTGGGCTTCGACATTCCGGAAGGCACCCATCCCATCGTGCCCGTCATGCTCTATGACTCCAAGGTAGCCCAGGAGTTCGCCGACCGCATGCTGGAAAAAGGCGTCTATGTGGTGGGCTTCTGCTACCCGGTGGTGCCCAAGGGCAAAGACCGCGTGCGCACCCAGATCTCGGCGGCCCACACCAAAGAAGACCTGGATTTCGCCATCCAGTGCTTCGCCGAAGTGAAGAAGGAAATGGGGATCTAACTGCACAGGTTTCGCTGCGGCGAAACCCTGCCCCGCGATGGACCCGGCGGGGCAGCTGCCGTGGTGCTATTTGCGAATGAAATTCGCAAATAGCAGTGATGGCCGGAAGGCGACCACGGCGGTGCAGCTCACGGGAGGGAACTAGGTTCCCCCCGTGGGCCCCCTTCCAGCCTCCCGGCGGGGCTGTAGAGGGACGCAAGTGCTGCAAGTGCAGCAAGCAGACCCATTCTGTTATACAGATACGCAAACCCCCACGCAGTATATAAACTGCGTGGGGGTTTTTGTTACCTCAGTTCGCCCGGTGCTGCCCGTTTTGGCCGCGCGCCCAGTGGCGCGTAACGATTTGCCCGGGTTCATCCCGGGCAAATCTATGCAATGAAAAGGGGTCCCCAAGCAGTCCGCAGACTGCATGGGGCAGCAGCCCCACGGCACTTCTGTGCCGCGCGCCGAGTGGCGCGTAACGATTTGCCCGGGTTCACCCCGGGCAAATCTATGCAATGAAAAGGGGCCCCCAAGCAGTCCGCAGACTGCTTCGGGCAGCAGCCCCACGGCACTTCTGTGCCGCGCGCCCAGTGGCGCGTAACGATTTGCCCGGGTTCACCCCGGGCAAATCTATGCAATGAAAAGGGGTCCCCAAGCAGTCCGCGGACTGCTTGGGGAACATGGCCCTTGCCCGCCGCCCCGGCTATAGGGGTGGCCTGGCGCCGTCCAGCACCAGCTGGGGGTCGAAGAAGTGCTGGCTGACCCGCTCGGGGTGTTTCAGCATGGTATAGCCATCCAGGTTCAGCCGGTTTTGGATCATGCCCTGGCCGGTGAAGGTGGTGCTCATATTGGCCTGCACCGGGCATAAAATGGTGAAGCCCTGGTCGATCATGTACTGGTACCGGGGGTCATCCGGGCTGTAATGGGCCCCAAAGGGCGTGATGAGGATGTTGGTCTGGCCGGTATAGGTGCCGATCAGCTCTTTCCAGCGGGTCAGGTCCGATTCCAGCTCCTCCATGGTGATATCGCCCCGCCAATAGCCGTTGTGGGTGTAGCTGTGGCAGCCGATCTGCCAGCCGGTCTCCCGCAGCCGCTGGGAGATGGCCTTGACCGCCTCCAGCATCTGCTGGCCCTCTTCCGGCGTATACAGCTCCAGGTCGGTGATCCGGTAGCCAAAGGCCCCTTGGTAGCCGGTGGGGGCCAGCACGCCCTTGGCGCCCCGCCAGGAAAATTCCGGGTGTTCTTTGACGAATTGGTCCAAAATGGGCTGCACGTCCCCTTCGTAGGTCTGGTAGACCGTGCCGTCCGGGGCCTGGACCTCGGTGACCACATCCCCCTGGTCGTTGATGACCATGCGGGATGCAAAGCCGTCAGGGGCCATATAATCGTAATAGCTCACGTCGTCCACCGAGAGGACCAGGGGCTTTTTGCCCGGCGGCAGGTAGATGGGCTTGGGCGTCACCGTGCCGTCTTCCGCCGTTTCCACCAGTTCGGTGATGTCATAGAGCACAAAGCCCTTTTCCAGCAGCAGGGGCAGCATTTTTTGAAATTCGCTCACCGTGGTCATCCACATGTTGTAGCCCTCGGCCGGGTGGCCCGTGTCGTCAAAGGCCAGCTCCGGGTAGACGATCAGGCTGTGGAAAAAGATGTGGTACACCGTGCCCTCGTAGAGGACCAGGTCTTGCTGGGCCTGGCGGTAGCTTTCCGCCGCCTGGGCGGTCTGTTCATTTTGCAGGCCGGGGCCTGCCTGCTCCAGCAGGTCGATGGCCTCCTGGTAATAGTAGCCCCGGGCCAAGGCGGCCGCCTGGTCCAGCAGGGAGGACCGCTGGGCGGCCAGCTCCTCTTTGGCCGGGGCGCTGCCGGAAGCCGGCTGGGCGGGCCCGCCTGCCGCCTGCCACAGGGCGAAAGCCCCCAGGCCGCAGGCCAGCAGCGAAAGGAGGAATACCGTCCAATGCCTGGTGTATCGTTTGGGTCTCAATGTCTCATCCTCCCCTTCGCCTGTTTTCGACAGGTTTCTCCGTCTGCCCCCATTATAGGCGGGGGAGGAGGGCGGATGCAACTACATTCCGGTGACAAAGTGGATACGATTTGGTGACAGTTGGTGACAAATTTGTCACTTTACAAATTGTTTTTTTTTGAGTAAACTGGATTTCACATTTGGGCGGAATAATAAAGACAGTCAAAGGAAAACAAAGGAGGCAATCTTCTATGAGCGATAATAGAATGAATTTCCCCTACGAGGGCAATGAGGAACAGCAGCACAAGAACACCAACGGGTTCGGTGTCCCCTCCGACGGCGGCTGGGGCGTCAGCTCTTCCCGCAAAGAGGAAAAAGCCCAGGCGGAGCCGGCCGGCCAGAGCAGCGGCGAGGGCAGCCAGGGCGCCCAGCCGGCCGCCGGCCCCTCCTATGGCCAGCAGGAGCAGAACAGCTATTACAACACCCAGGGCATCTACGGCGGCAGCGCCAAGCCGCCCCGGGAGAAAAAGCCCCGCCAGCCCCGCCGTTGGGTGAAGCCCTTCTTCAAGGGCGTGGGCGCGCTGGTGCTGGTGGCTGCGGTCTCCGTGGGCTCCACCATGGGGTACCTCCATTTCAGCGGCGCGGGCCGATCCAGCCAATCCGGCAATACGGGCAGCACCACCAGCGGCACCAAAGTGGTCTACCAGCCCACCTACAGCGAAGATTCCCTGACCGCCGCCCAGATCTATGCGGATAACGTCTCCTCGGTGGTGGCCATCACCAGCCAGCTGCCCAACGGCAGCGGCGTGGGCACCGGCATCATCATGAAAGAAGACGGCTATATCATCACCAACGACCATGTGGTGGCCGATGCCCTGCAGATCACCGTGCGCACCTACGACGGCGAAGAGTACCAGGCCCAGATCGTGGGCACCGATGAAAAGACCGACATCGCCGTGATCAAGATCGACGCCACCGGCCTGAAGGCTGCCACCTTCGGCGATTCCGACGAACTGGTGGTGGGCGAGCCCGCCATCGTCATCGGCAACCCCTTGGGGCTGGAATTTGCCAACACCATGACCCAGGGCACCATCTCCTCTACCAGCCGTGACATCGAGATCAACAACTACATCATGAATGTCATCCAGACCGATGCTTCCATCAACCCGGGCAATTCCGGCGGCCCGCTGTTCAACAGCCGGGGCGAAGTGGTGGGCGTCGTGTCCTCTAAGATCAAGACGTCGGAAGCCGTGGGCATCGGCTTTGCCATCCCCAGCAACACGGCGCTGAAAGTGGCCAATGACTTCATCGAATACGGCGCGGTGCAAGACCGGCCCACCCTGGGCGTCACCGTGGAAGAGATCAATTCCTACTACGCCCAGATGCAGGGCCTGCAGACCGGCGTGCGGGTAGTTGAAGTGGTGCGGGGCGGCTCGGCCGACCTGGCGGGCATTCAAGCCGGCGACTATATCACAAAGTTCAACGGCGAAGAAGTGACCACCATTTCCGAACTCAACTATGCCAAGGACCAATGCCAGGTGGGCGACACCGTGGAGGTGGAGCTGAACCGCTCGGGGCAGACCCTGACGGTGAGCCTGGAGCTGAAAGACGCCAACCAGCTGGCCAGCTGATGACATAGAACACAAAGAGAGCCTGGCGGATGTCCTCCGCCGCACCGAAAAAGAAAGCAGAAACGGAAAAGAAGATTTGCCAAAAGCCCCGCTCGGCCCAAGACCGAGCGGGGTTTTTGCAGCCCAAGGCAGAGCTCATCCTTCATCCGGCCGTTCAAAGGCCCTGCTATGGCCTGGAAGTTTCACTCGGCTCTCTGGTAGGGAATATTGCCAAGATGGGTCGTCTGTGATAAAATGGATTTACCATAGTACATGGATGATACGGCAAAATTTGAAGGAATGGATATGTACGGCAAGCAGTTCATGCGCCATACCAGAGGCTGGTTGGGGAGGAAAGATCCGTTTCTTCAATTTTGGAGAGGTAGAATGAAAATCGTAAGTGTGGGCGCATGAACATCGGCTCTGCGTAGGATGTTCATGCGCCTTTTTTGTGCAATGAATAGGGAGAAACATTGTTATGATGGAGGGAAAGGAGAGTAATTGCATAAAAAGAAGAGGATGAGTTCTATCTTAGTGATCGCGATGTGTCTATCCATGCCATCCGCTGCATTTGCGGCAGAGGGGCCTAATAGGATGCAGGAAACTGCGGGAAAGGCGGCAACGATATGATCCTATGGAAGCGGCACAGACTATTATCTTGAGTGCAATGGGTGATGTTAAGATCAGTGGGAAGCTGCGTCGATTCTTGTTCTGGGTTGGAGGTCCTCTGTTTTGTCTTTTGATTCTATACGGTTTACGCATCTATTTTGGATCCAGTACAAATGGTGCCGCGGAGACCACCGGGTATCCGGTGTATATCTCTGACTTATTTGTATCTGGCAATGAAGTGTTCATGCTACGCACAAGAGGTGAGAGCAGTATTCCTCGCAAGTATGATATATACCGTGTAGGCCAGGATGGCCAAGAACAGTATGTGCAGCCATATCCTGGGAAGACAGCACACTGGAACAAGGACACAGGAAAACTATATTTTTTATCCGGGATGGAAATCTGTGAATTTGATCCGGTTACAGGACAGTGCCGATCCTATTTATTGGAACGAGCATATGAAAAAATCTGTGCAGTGGAAGAAGAATATGTTTTTTTGCAATCGGAAATTTATGGGCCGGTCGTCATGTACTCGGTGTCGGCCAGCAAAGGATCTGTGATTGGGGCAAGCGGTTGGGTTTTGGATGTCTGTGACGGCCATCTCTTCACATGGGATGTACACAAAAAATGGTTGACATGCTATAACTACAATCGAAATCAAATAGTATGGGCGATCGACTTATCCGAAGCCTTTTCGAGTGTTCCAATATTGTGCAGAAATGATGAGGATCTATATTTGGCGAATCGAGAAGGAGGGAATATTTATGTAATTCCTCAGTTTGCAGATCAGGGCGAGCTTGAAAAGCTGGAGATCTCTGCTCCTGTGATCGGCATGGCCGATGCATATGACGATATAGTTTATGCGGTGAAAAATTCGCAGTCGATTTGCTTTTACACACTGTGTTCAGATGGCACCAGTAAAAAACTGACTGATTGGAAAGAAGTGGATTACTATCAGGATTCATCGCTCATGATGTTGGTGCATGGCGAAAAACTATATGGTGCGGTGAAAACAGAAGAGAGCTTATTTTCGTGCGATTTGAAATCTTAATATCTGTGAGAAGAGCATACTGTTTCTGGCTGTGGATGTTTTAGTAAGCAGGTGAACAATGGAACTTACTACGGTTCTGAATGTTATTTTCCTATGTTTTGGCCCACTCCTAGTGGGCATGTCGATGCGATTTGCATCCCGCAAATGGGATAGGCCATTGCTGGTGGCGGTCTGCTTGGTCTTTGTCGTGATCATCATGGGCATTGTTACTTCTGTGACGAAGACAGGGTTTCTGAGGTTTCTTGAGACACTGAAGATTAGAGTTGTCTTCTATGCCTTTTTGATGCTTGGCGTTTTGATAGCATATCTGCTCTATCGCATTCGAAGGAAAAAATAGAGGAGGGGTGAGGGAAAAGGGGCCCTGCCGGGGAATGCATGGCCTTGTGCCGGCCCACGGGAGAGGCGCTTCCCTGGCTTGCCCTTTTCCTCCCCCGCCTTTTCGCTGTCTTACCATGCAAAAAGCAGACGCTCACGCGGTTGTGAGTGTCTGCTTTCTTTTTCGGTGCGGCGGAGAAGATCCGCCAGGCTCTTTTTTTGTTCGCTTACCGCTCTTTGGCGCGGTGGTAGGCCAGGGCGGCCAGGACCACGGCCAGGCACAGGGCGGCGTAGAGGAAGAACAGCCGGTTCTGCAGCCCGCCGGAGAGGATGATGGCCGCGCCGCAGGTGGCCAGCAGAGGCACCCACACCCCTTTCCAACGGCCGGGGATCTGCCCTTTGCGGTGCATCCGGTAGATCTGCCAGTACAGGCGCACATAGAACAGGTAGCTGACGGCAATGGCGATCTCGGAGACATCGCTGTTGGGCAGCAGGCCGTAGCGGGTGGTGACATAGTGCACCGCCATCCAGAACAGGCACAGGGCAAAGCAGACCAGGGAGGAATAGACCGGCACGCCCAAGCGGGGGTGCAGCCGCCGCAGCAGCGGGCTGCCGGGCACCATGCCGGGCCGCAGGGCCATGGAGTAGGGCATGCGGATGTAGCCCATCACAAGGCCGTTCACCGTGCCCATCACCGAAAAGATGACGAACAGGGTGATGGCCTTGGCAAAGCCTTCGCCAAACAGGGAGGCCGCCGCCAGGGAGACGTGGGCATCCCCCAGGGCCATCACCTGCTGGGGCCCCACATAGCAGCTGATGCCCACAAAGTAGAGCAGGTAGATGGTGAGGATCACCAGCGGCCCGGCCACCAGGGCCCGGGGCAGGTTGCGGCGGGCATCTGAAACCTCGTGGGCAATGGAGGTGGAGACCACCCAGCCGTCGTAGGAATAGGCGATGGGCCCCACGGCGGCCAGCCAGCCGGTGTTGGCAAGATCCTGCAGGGAGACTTGGCGCAGCCCTTCCAGCGGGTCGCCGAACAGCAGGCCGCCCACGCCCAGCAGGGCCAGGGGGATCAGCTTGACCACGGTGGAAAGGTTCTGCACGGCGCCGCCCAAACGGGTCCACAGCACGTTATACAAAAAGCACAGGGCGCAAAAGGCCATGCCGATGGCCACCTGCAAAGGCAGGCTGGCCGGCCAGCCGAACAAAATGCAGGTGTACACCCCCACCACATAGCTGACCACCACGGTGATGGTGGGGTAATAGATCAAGATCTGGAACCAGCCAAAGGCACAGGCCGGGCGGAGGCCGGCAAAGACCTCGAAATAAGTGAACACGCCGCCGGGTCTTTCCGTGCGCGCAGCCAGCTCGCCCATGGCCAGCCCGCCAAACACGATGGCGGCCGCCGCCAGCAAAAACACCAGCACGCCCAGGGGCACGCTGCCGCCGGTGGCGGTCAAGATGTTGTCGCTTTTGAAAAAGATGCCCGAACCCACGCAGATGCCCACGATCATGGCAACGGCAGTGGGCAGGCCAAATCGTTTTTTGCTTTCCATCGGATAGGACCTCCCGCTTGTTTCCCTGGTCCCTGCCCGCGGCGGAGACTTGGCACCAGTATGGAGCATCCAGGGCCCTTTGTCAACCCCGGGCCGAGGGCGCGGCCGTTGCATCCCACCAGTGGATGTGATACAATGGCACCAGTGCGCGGGTGCGAAAGCCGCAGCGGGCCATGGATCGCCCCTTGGGCAGCCTTTTTTCCTGCCGCCCCCAGGCGGCGGGCGAAAAAAAGCGGCGCGCCGGCGCAGATCTTGCTGCAAACAAGGGGTCTTGGGCCTCCAGAGCGCCCAGTTTGACCGGAAAGGATGAGAAGACAGATGATCACACGGGACGAAGCTTGGCAGCTGCTTTGCGAATACAACAAAGAGCCTTTCCACCTGCGCCACGGCGAAGTGGTGGAAGGGGTCATGCGTTATTTTGCCCGCCAGCTGGGCTATGGCGAAGAAGAGGAGTTTTGGGGCATCGTGGGCCTGCTCCATGACCTGGATTTTGAGAGGTACCCCCAGGAACACTGCGTGAAAGAACAGCAGATCATGGGGGAGCGGGGGCTGGATGAACGGCTGATCCACGCTGTGGCCAGCCACGGCTACGGCCTGTGCTGCGACATCGCCCCGGAACACCAGATGGAAAAAGTGCTCTTTGCCGTGGACGAGCTCACCGGCCTGCTGGGCGCCGCCGCCCGGATGCGCCCCTCCAAGAGCGTCAGCGATCTGGAGCTGTCTTCTGCCAAAAAGAAGTTCAAAGACAAAAAGTTCGCCGCCGGCTGCTCCCGGGATGTGATCCAAAAAGGCGCCGATATGCTGGGCTGGAGCCTGGACGACCTGATCTCGCAGACGATCTTGGCCATGCGGGAAGACCCGCAAAACTAGGTCGGGGCCGGGGCCGGTGGCCCGGCCAGGCATGGCTGCGCAGCGGGGCCGGAAGCCCGGCCAGGCGTGGCTGCGCAGCAGAGTGGAGAACCCAGCAAGATGGTAGGACCGGAAGCCCGGCCAGGCAAAAAGTTATGCCACTCGGGGCACCCGAGCAGGAGGTTTTTTTATGGAAAAAGGGAAGATCCAAGTGCCCGGAGGGCAGGTCTATTACCAGCTGATGGGCAAAGAAGGGCCGGGCATACCGGTGATCGCCATGCACGGAGGGCCCGGCGGCACCCATTGGGGCCTGCGGTGCCTCCAGCGGCTGGCCGGGCCGCGGCCCGTGCTGATCTACGACCAGCTGGGCAGCGGGTTTTCCGACCCCAGCCCCCAAGCGCTGTGGACCGTGGAGCATTTTGTAGAAGAGTTGGCGGCCATCCGCCAGGCCATGGGGTATGACAAAGTGTTTTTGCTGGGGCAATCCTGGGGCACCATGCTGGCCATGGCCTATATGGCGACAGAGCCCCAAGGGGTGATGGGCCTGGTGCTCTCCGGCCCTTGCCTGAAGGCCGCCCAATGGCGCCAAGATTGCGTGGAACTGGCCCGGCAGCTGCCCGAAGAGCACCGGCAGGCCATTGAAAAGGCGGAGCAGACCGGCGCATTTGACACCGAGGACTACCGCCGGGCAGAAGCGGAGTTCACCCGCCGCTTTGGCTGCCGCCTGCTGCCCTGGCCCCCGGAGAAGGACCCGGAGGCCCCGCCCCGCAGCACGGAGATCTACCAGTATATGTGGGGGCCCAGCGAATTCACCTGCACAGGCACCCTGCGCTCTTACGACGCCACCGGCGGCTTGGCAGACCTGCGCTGCCCGGTGCTGTTCACCTGCGGCGAATACGACACCGCCCGGCCGGAGACCGTGAAGGCCCAGGCCGCCCTGTGCCCCCGGGCCCAGGTGGCGGTGCTGCCCGGCGCCTCCCACGCCCACATCCGGGAGTGCACCGAGGAATACTGCCGCCTGGTGGAAGGATTCCTGCGCCAATGCGAGGCGGAAGGGTGAGGACCCCCGCTGCCCGAGGGGCCGCGCTGTGCCAATGGGCGGTGCTGGGCACGCTGGCGCCGGCCATTTTGCTGGCCCTGCTGCCCGGCTACGCCATGGATCTCCCCTTCCGCCTGCTGTGCGCCGGGGTGGAGACGCTGCTGGCCCTGTGCATGGGGGTGTGCCTGGCCTGGGGCGGCAGCCAGCTGCAAAAAGCCGAGGCCATCCGCCGCACGGCCCGGCTGCTGCTGGTGGTGTACCTGGTGCATCTGGCGAGCCTGCTGTTTTTCGATGGAAGCTTTGGCCGCCAGGCCACCTTCTCTTGGCAGGCTGCGGCCCACCGGGTCAACCTGCGGCCCTTTCACACCATCGTTTCCTATTGGAGCGCCCTGCGCCACGGCCGCATCAATGCCAGCATCGCCTGGATCAACCTGGCGGGCAACCTGTTGGCCCTGGCGCCTTTGGGGATGCTGCTGCCCTTTGCCAGCCGCCGCTGGGGGCGGCTGGGGCCTTCGCTGTGGCTGGGGGCCGCCCTCATTGCCGGGGTGGAGGTGCTGCAGCTGGCCACCGGCACCGGCAGCTGCGACATCGATGATTTCATCTTGAATTTTGCCGGTTTTGCCCTGGCGCGCCTGGGCGCCTGTTGGGCCGCGGCCCGCTTCCCATTGGTCCGTGCCGCCCAGCAGGGCAGGGAATAGGGCAAACAGATCGCCGCCGCCCAGCGGGCTGTGCGGCGCAGAAAGAAGGGGATCCCCATGAAAAAATACATGCCGCTACTGGCCAACCTGGCTTCCGGCGTGCTGTTCGGCCTGGCCCTGCTGTTCATCAAGCAGGGCATGAACGCAGTGCACCAGGATACCATCAAATTTTTGGCCTTCCGCTTCACCACCGGTTTCATAGTGATGACCCTGCTGGTGATTTTTGGGGTGCAAAAGCTCCATTACCAGGGCAAGCCCGTGGGGCTGTTGCTACTGTGCGGCCTGTTCAACCCCATGATCAGCCAGATCTTAGAGACCACGTCCACCAGCTATGCACCCACCAGCCTCATCGCCTGCGTCAGCAGCATCACACCCATTTTGGTGGTGGTGCTCTCCATCCTCATCAACAAAGACGCCATCCCCAGCAAACAGCAGGTCTTCTTCATGCTGGTGACGGTCAGCGGCGTGTTCATCATGAATTTCGTCGGGCGGGATCTTTCCGGCGCCACCGGCCTGGGCATTGCGCTGATCTTTTCCGCCGTATTGGCCATCGCCATCCACCGCACCCTGGTGCGCCGGGCCGGCCGCCATTTCACCGCCTTTGAGATCGTCTATTTCACCACAGGCATGGGCGCCCTGTCTTTCAGCATCGAGACCGCGGTGATGCACGGCCTGCGGGGCGATCTCTCTACCTTCTTCCAGGGCTTGTGGCGGGCGGATTTCATCGTCTCAGTGCTGTATATGGGCATCGGCTCCTGTGTGCTGGCCTTTTTGTTCCTCAATTATTCCATCGCCCATCTGCCCATCGCCGTCTCCAACTCCACAGCGACGCTGAGTACCGTGATCTCCATTTTGGCCGGGGTATTCATCTTGCACGAGCCCTTCCGCCCTGTGGACCTGCTGGGCGTCTGCCTGATCTTAGGCGGCGTCTTCGGCCTCAGCTTTTACTACCTGCGGTCAGCTAGGTCGGGACGGCCCGACAGCCGTGACGGGAAGCCCCGGTAGCTTCGCCGCCTGAGGTGCAGCACTCCGGCTGCCGGGAGCCACCTACGTCACGGGTCCAGCGGGTCGGGACGGCCCGACAGCCGTGACGGGAGGTGACCGGTAGAGCAGCCGCTTGAGATGTAGCGCCCTGGCTGCCGGGAGCCACCCACGGAACACCTGCCGGGTACCGGCCACGGGTCCAGCGGCACGCTGGGCCGACTTGACAAAAGCAGATGGATGTACTATCATCTAATTGGATGTAGATACAACCATTTGCGAAAGGGGCGAGGGCCATGGACCCGACCAAACGGCAGATCACCAAGATCGCCCGGGAGGTGAGCAAGTTCACCGTCCGCACGCTGAAGTGCGAGGGGGTAGGGGGAGCCGAATACGATTTCATCCACGTGGTGCGGAAGAACCCGGGCATCACCCAGGCGGGCGTCCGGGAGATCTTGGGGCTGGACAAGGGGGCGGCGGCCCGGCGCTGCGCCAATCTGGAGGCAAAGGGGTACCTGACCCGCCAGCCGGACGCCCGGGATGGCCGCCGCCAGCTGCTGTACGCCACAGAGCAGGCCGAGGCGCTGAAACATTCCAAAGAGTGGGTCGAGACCCTGGCCTATGAATGGCTGGCCCAGGCCCTTTCCGCCCAGGAGCAGGCGGAGCTGGCCCGGCTGCTGGAGCGGGTGTACCAGCGCTCCAAAGAAGAGAGCAAGGCGGGGTTCATCCACCTGAGCCAGTACCTGGCCCAAAAGGGGGGAGAGCAATGAAGCAGGCGGCGCTGAAAATGGGCCCGCCGGACCGGATCGCCTCCTATTTCCGCCTCCAGGCCCCCACTGTGGCCCTCATCACCTGCACCGGCGTGCTGTACAATGTGGGGATGACGGCGGGCCCCTATTTTGAGGGCCAGCTGGCCCAGCGGCTGCTGGATGTGATGCAGGGCGCCTGCACCTGGGCGGATATGGCCCGGCTGGCGGCCCTGTATGTGGCGGTGATCGGCCTGGTACAGGGGCTGCGCTGCATCAAGCGCTTCGGGGTGCGCCACTTTGCCAACCACACGGCCCGGGCCATGCGCCGGGTGCTGTACAACAACCTGGTGCGGGAGGGCAAAGCCGCCATGGAGCAGGAGGACATGGGCGCTTGGATGACAAAGGCCCTGGCCGATGTGGACGCCTGCGCCGAAGGGATGCGCAAATTCACCACCGAACTGTTCGACACCGGCGTGGTGATGCTGGCCTATCTGGCCATGCTGCTGTGGTACGATTGGCGGCTGACGCTGCTGGCCTGCCTGTTCACCCCGGCGGCCTACGCCATCGCCGGCTGGCTGAAAGGCCGGGTCACCCAGAGCAGCGGCGCCTACAAGCGCAGCGGGGAACAGCTCAACCGGGCCACCCTGGACCGGGTGTCCAACGGCCTGCTCTACCGGGTATACGGCCGGGAAGAGGGCCGGGACCAAGCCTATGAGCAGCGGCTGCAGGACTATGAGAAAAAAGCGGTGGCCGCCAACCTGTGGGAAAACACCATGGAGCCCCTGTACCACATCATCGTCATGAGCGGGGTGGTGCTGATCCTCTATTGGGGCGGCCGGAACGTGACGGGCCAGGGCTGGAGCCAGTGGGACCTGGCCGCCTTCACCACGTTTTTGGCCTGCTTTGCCAAATTGGCGGCCAAATCTTCCAAGGCGGCCCGGCTGTTCAACGCCGTGCAAAAGGCCCAGGTCTCCTGGCAGCGCATCCGGCCCCGGCTGGGGGCCGTGGTGCACAACCCGCCGCCCCCTGCCGAAGAAGCGGGCCGGGAGCTGGTCGTGGACCACCTGTCCTTTGCCTATCCAGGCGGCTCGCCGGTGCTGCGCGACGTCTCTTTCCGGGCCAAACCGGGGCAGATCGTGGGCATCACCGGGCCGGTGGCCGCCGGCAAATCCACCTTGGGCAAGGCCTTTTTGTGCGAGCGCCCCTATGGGGGCAGCATCCGCCTGGGGGGCCGGGAGCTGGCGGAGATGACGCCCGGGCAGCGGTGCGCATCCGTCGGCTACCTGGGCCACCGGCCGGAACTGATGAGCGACACCATAGGCGAGAACATCCGCCTGGGCCAGCCGGGGGACATTGGCCCCAGCCTGGCGGCGGCCCAGCTGGACCGGGAGGTGGCGGCCATGCCCCTGGGCGAAGAGACGCCGGTGGGCAGCCAGGGCGTCCGCCTTTCCGGCGGGCAGCAGGCCCGGCTGGCCCTGGCCCGCACCCTGTACCAGAGCCGGCCCCTGGTGGTGCTGGATGACCCCTTTTCCGCCGTGGACCGGCAGACCGAAGGCAAGATGCTGGCAGCGCTGCGCCAGTGGGGCCAGGGCCGGGTGATCCTGCTGATCTCCCACCGGCTGGACCGGTTCCCCCAGCTGGATCAGGTGGTGTGGCTGGCAGACGGGGCATCCGACGCGGGCACCCACGCGGAATTGATGGAGCGGCAGCCCCTTTACCGGCAGCTGTTCCTGCAGCAGCAACAAGGAGGGGATCTGGATGAAGCGTAAGCCGGCCATGGTGCAGGCCGCCGGCCAGGCGGCCAAAGGGGCGCCCTGGGTCACAGGGGCCATGGCGGCGGCCATCGGCGCCTCGGTGGTGCTGGCGCTGCTGCCGCCTTTGGCATTGGAATCCATCGTGAACGGGCTGGCCGGCGGCCAAGGGGTACCCCTTTCCGGGGCGCTGGGGTATTTTGCCCTGCTGGCCGCCGCCGGGCTGGCCGAAGCCGCCCAAAATGTGACCATCACCATCTATGGGCAAAAAGTCACCCATTGGCTCCGCCGGGCCATGTGCGCCAAGCTGGACCGGCTGCCCGCCGCCTATTACGCCGCCCAGGAGCCGGGGGCCATCGCCTCCCGCTTGGTCAGCGATGTGGACGCGGTGGATGCCCTGTTCACCAACGGCATCCTCAGCATGGTGGCAGACGGCTGCAAAGTGCTCAGCATCCTGGCGGTGATCGTTTGGAAGAGCCGGGGCCTGGGGGTGCTGATGCTGGCGGTGACGCCCTTCCTCTTTTGGCTGACCCGGCGGTTTCAAAAGCGGATGCTCAGCGCCCAGATGGAGCACCGGGAAGCGGTGGCCCGGGTGAACCACTGCGTGCCGGAGACCATCCAGAACATCCGCACCATCCACACCTATGGCCGGCAGCGGTATATGGAAGAGCGGTATGACCGGGCCGTCCAGCAGAGCTACCGGGCCATAGAGCGCTCCAATTGGTACGACGCTTTGTATTCGCCCATCGTCGTGTTCACCAGCGCCTGCGTGGTGGCGGTGATGATGGCGCTGGCCGCCAGCGGCGGCGCCATGCGCCAGTGGTTCGGCATGGAGGTGGGCACTGCCGTGGCCATCATCGCCTATGTGAGCAAGGTCTTCGAGCCGCTGGAGAGCATCGGCATGGAGATCCAGAACATCCAATCGGCCTGGGCGGGCATCCGCCGCATCGACGAGTTTTTGGCCCAGCCGGAGCGGCCGGCCTCCAGGCAGGACCTCACCCTGGAGGTGCTGCGCCGGGCGCCGGCGGCCATCCGGTTCCAAAACGTGGATTTCGGGTACGGGGAAGAGCCGGTGCTGCAAGGCCTGTCTTTCACCGTGGAGCCCGGGAAGACCGTCACCCTGGTCGGGCGCACCGGCGCCGGCAAGAGCACGGCTTTCCGGCTGCTGCTGGGGCTCTATGAGCCCCAAGGGGGCCAGGTGACCGTGTGCGGCCAGCCGGCCGGCGCCATCCCGGACCGGGTCAAGCGGGGGCTGTTCGGCTATGTGGAGCAATCCCCCCGGCTGGTGGATGGCACCGTGGCCGACCAGATCGCCCTATTCGACCCGGCCATCGGCCGGCAGCAGGTCCGGCAGGCGGCGGAGCAGGTGGGGCTCCACGCCGCCATAGAGGCCCTGGAACAGGGGTATGACACCCCGGCGCGGGAAGACCTGTTCTCCCAGGGGCAGCTGCAGCTGCTCTCCGTCGCCCGGGCCATCGCCGCAGACCCGCCCATCCTGCTGCTGGATGAGATGACCGCCAACTTGGACGGGCAGACGGAAGCGGCCGTCTTGGCCGCCCTGGAGCAGGCGGCGGCGCACCGCACCGTGCTCTCCATCTCCCACCGGCTCTACCAGGGGCTGGGCGGGCGGCAGATCCCCATCGGGGGGGACTGCCGGTGAAAAGGCGCAAAAAAACGCCGGGAGCCATGGCTCCCGGCCTGTGCCGCTTGGTGGGAACAAAAAGCCGCTGGGGCTGCGGCGACACCGGACCCGTTAGTAACCTGCTCGTGTGCAGGTGGGTTAGCTCTTTGCTGTTTCAGCGCTTCCAACTTCCGCGCGCACAAGGCGGCGGGAGGCCTGCAATCCGCAGCAAAATACGCAATCCCGTTTCGTTACTTTGTGGGTTAAAAAGGGTCCGGCATCACCGCAGCTCCAGCGGCGCAGCAAGATCGGATCAATACCCTTCCCGCCGCAGCTCTTCCTCTTCGGTCAGCTCGTCGCTGCCGTCGAAGTAATCTTCCAGCCGCTGGGAGAATCGTTCAAAGACAGCGTCCAGCACGTCTTCGTCTTCCACCGTGGCCAAGATCTCCTCCTGGCTCTCCTCGTCGGTCTCCACCTTCAAGATCATCAGGTGGTACTCTTCATCCAGCGACATCTCGGCGGGGATGAAGGCCATATAAGTGGTGCCTTCGTATTCCAGCGTATCCAGATGTTCCAGCTCGATCTCGTTGCCCTCGTCGTCGGTCAGGGTGACGAAATCGTTGCCGTATTGGCTTTCGTTCATAGTGCCCATGGGAATCACCTCCGGCCGGCGGACCGGCCCAATCGGATGTGTCTGTGTATTGTGATGCTACTATTATACCACACAATGGGAAAATAAAAAGGGTTGACACAAAAGATTTTCACTGGTATACTATTACACGGAAAACGAAGCAGGGCTGACCGCCCTCACCCTCATGCAAGCAGAAAGGGTCCATACGCTCGCCGTCCTGCGGGGCGGTGTTTGGTGTGCTTAGGCGGTCGTTCTGCGCCTGAGCTTTTTTATTTTTGAGGAGGTGCTTTTACATTAGCATCATGGAACATCAAATTAACGAGGAGATCCGTGAGAAGGAAGTTCGCCTGATCGACAGTGAAGGGCAGCAGCTGGGCATCATGCCGCTGCAAAAGGCGTTGGAAGCCGCTGAAGAAAAAGGGCTTGACCTGGTGAATATCTCCCCCAAGGCCAATCCGCCCGTGTGCAAGATCATGGACTACGGCAAGTACCGGTTTGAACAGGCCAAGAGAGAGAAGGAGGCCAGAAAAAATCAGCGCATTGTCGAAGTGAAAGAGATCCGCTTTTCCCCCAAGATTGATGTGCATGATTTTGAAGTAAAAGCCAAAAACGCCACCAAGTTCCTCACCGGGGGCGACAAAGTAAAGGTGACGGTGCGCTTCCGCGGCCGCGAGATGGCCCACACCCAGATCGGCCTGGACCTGCTGCACAAATTCGCCGAGACTTGCAGCCCGGTCTCCACGGTGGAAAAAGAACCCAAGCTGGAGGGCCGCCAGATGATCATGTTCCTGGCGCCGCTCAAGAAAAAATCCTAACGGCGAAGCCCGTTTGTTTTGAGAGAGGAGTTTCAAAAGCTATGCCGAAGATTAAAACACATACAGGCGCGAAAAAAAGATTTAAGCTGACGAAAAGCGGTAAGATCAAGCACGGTTCCATCAACCGGCGTCACTTCAACAATGGCCATGGTTTCACATCCAAGAGACGGCGCCAGCTGCGCAAAGGCGACTTTGTGGAAGCCGGCCAGGCCGCGCAGATCAAGCGTCTGCTGCCCTACAAATAAATTCTTGACAACGCAATTACAGGAGGCTGAAATAGAATGGCTAGAGTAAAAGGCGCTATGATGACGCGCAAAAGAAGAAAGAAGATCATTAAGCTGGCAAAGGGCTACTGGGGCAACAAAAAGAACCATTACAAAGTAGCCAACCAGCAGGTGATGAAATCCCTGAAATATGCCTATGTGGGCAGAAAGCTGAAAAAGCGCGATTTCAGACGGCTGTGGATCACCCGCATCTCCGCCGCCTGCGCCCAGAACGGCATCAATTATTCCCGCTTTATGAACGGCCTGAAGAAAGCTGGCATCGGCCTGAACCGCAAGATGCTGGCCGAGCTGGCTGTCTCCGACGCCGCCGCCTTCACCTCCCTGGTGGAAAAGGCAAAGGCTGCGCTGTAAGCCAAAAGTCCATATCAAACATCAGACAAGCCGTCTGGCCATGGGCCGGGCGGCTTTTTGGCCCCCATCCGGCGGCACGGCGCCGGGGCAGCAGGGGGAAGAGCTGGAAAGGGGGGAGAAACATGAAGATCGACCTGGTCGACGCCTGCCGGATCGAAGCGGCCGCCAGGGTCCACGCCATTGCCTGGCGCGCATCCCACGAGGCCTTTTGCAGCCCGGCTTTTGTGGCCAGCCACACGGCAGAGCGGCAGCAGGCCTATTTGCAGCAGAAGATGGCGGCGGGCTCCCGGTTTTACCTGCTCACCTTGTCAAAGCCGGCGGCTGTGGTCTCCATCGCGCCGGGAAGCGTGATCGAAGACCTCTATGTGCTGCCCGAGGAGCAGAACAAAGGCCTGGGCACGCAGCTGCTCCGATTCGCCATTGGCCAATGCACGGCGCGGCCCAGGCTCTGGGTCTTGGAAAACAACAAAGGCGCCCGGCGGTTTTACCAAAGGGCCGGCTTCCGGCCCACGGGCAGGCGGCGCTCCACCGGCCGGCTGGATGAGGTGGAATTCCTCCTTTTGTGAGCGGCGGGTTTTACCGGGCTTTTACAAAATGAAAAAATTTTTGGGCCCGATTTCGGGGAAAAACCGGGGGAAAACAGGGGATTGCCCGGGGAAAAGTTTTGGATTTTGGCAAAGCGGGTTTTGTCCGGCCCAGGACCCTCTTGCAGCTTTTGGCCGGCTATGCTACCATAATCCCAGCAGAGATCGTGGAACGGCCTGCCGGCTGCCGCTCGGGGGCGTTTTGTTGTGAGGAGGAATTGGGACATGGACAAAAAGCAGGTGAACCGGGACATCTTCCGCATGGTGCTGCCCATTGTCATTGAGAATGTGCTGCAAATGCTGGCGGGCCTGGTGACAACGGCCATGATCGGCCGCCTGCTGGCCGATGACATCGCGGCCCAGGGCATCGGCAACCGGATCAACAACACCTTTTGGGCCCTGTTCAAGGGCGTGGGCATCGGCGCCACGGTGATCGTGGCCATGCGCTATGGGCAGCAGAAATTCCACATGTGCCGCCGCACGGTGGAGCAGGTGTATCTCACCGCCCTGCCGTTGGCCTTTTGCTTCGTGGCCTTTACCCTTTTGTTCCCCGAAAAGGTCATCGCCCTGTTTACCAGCGACCCCGTTCTGGTGGAGACGGCCCGGGGCTATATGCGCATCGTCATCTTTGCCGTGCCCTTCATGGCCCTTTCCAGCATCAACGCCGCGGCCTACAACGGCCACGGCAACACCAAGACCCCCATGTACATCGCCTTTTTGATGAACGGCATCAACATCGTGCTGGGCTTCATCCTGATCTTTGGCCCCGGGCCCTTCCCGCGGCTGGGGCTCATCGGCGCGGGCATCAGCACGGCGGTCTCCTGGGCGGTGGGGGGCCTGACGGGCCTGTTCCTGCTCTATGCCCGGGGCGGCTATTTCGGCAACGAAGTCCACGGCTTCAAATTCTTTTCGCTGGATGCCGGCCTGCTGAAAGAAGTGTACAAAACAGGCATCCCCGCCGCCTGTGAAAACGTGTTTTGGCAGCTTTCCGCCATCGTGCTCTCCAACGTGGTGCTGGAATACGGCAGCGCCTATTTCGCCGCCTACAACATGGGCCTCCAGGCGGAGATGATCTGCGAGATGCCGGGCATCGGCTTTACCACGGCGGCCACCTCCCTGACGGCCCAGGCCATCGGCATGGGGGACGACGCCCTGTACCGGCTGTATTTCAAGCAGATGCGGAAGTTTTCTTTCTTTACCGGCCTGTTTGCCAGCATCGCCCTGTTCACCTTTGCCGGCGGCTTTATGAAAGTGCTGACCGACAAAGCGGAGATCCAGCAGATCGGCCAGGTGTATGTGTTCATCATGGGCTTTGCCCAGATCCCCCAGGATCTGGCCAAGGTCTACAATGGCACCATCCGCTCGGCGGGCTACCGCAACGTGCCCATGATCATCTCCTTCATCGGCATCTGGTGCGTCCGGGTGCCCATCGCCCTGGTGTGCGGCAAACTGCTGCATTTGGATGTGACTTTCATCTGGATGGCCATTGCCCTGGACCAGATCGTCCGCATCCTGATCAACATGACGGTCTTTCACAAAAAGAAGGTGCTGGAAGTGGTGGCCGACGGCCGGGCGGCCAAAGCCGCAAGCTGAGGCACAGCGCCTGTACAGCAAAATCGGATGACAAAAGGCATGGCCCAGGCCATGCCTTTTTTTGCTGCAAGCCCGGCTCAGGCGAACAAGGGGGTAGTGTCAAGTATTTTTCGCAAAATGGTTTGCAGGCCCTGGCATGAGAGAAGTCAGCCAGCAATGGAGGTATCCTCAACGGCAGCCTCCAGGTGCT
>CAJFRA010000038.1 GCA_904419295.1 Candidatus Pseudobutyricicoccus lothianensis | reverse complement strand
GCAGGCCATTGAAGCAGAAAAGCTGACCGGCGACAATATCTATAAAGTTCTGATTTATTTTGAGAAACTGTACGGCGTGATGAACGATGTGGAGCGGCGACAGCTGATCGAGGCGCTGATCTCGGAGATACAGATTTACCCGGAGCGTCAGCCCAATGGCCAGTGGCTCAAATCCATCAAATTTAAGCTGCCGATCATTGAGGAGGATATGAATATCAGTTTGGACAATGACGAACAAGTCGAGACGATTGTCTTGCTTTCCAAGGGAGAAATCGACTCGAAGAAAGTACGGGTGGAGTTCTCTTTGGAGGATATGGATATGTCCGGGTTCTAGAAGGGCACAGCGGTGGCAATTTGCTGCGTTTGCCCCCTGTTGTGCCATCTCTTTTGGCCATATTTGCAGAAAGGACAAAAAGGGGTTGACATGGGAAGCGGAAAGAGATATACTGCAAATGTCCGATTTCATATAATACGAATTGGGATGGTTAGGAGGCAGGTATGGGGCAAAAGGAGAGTTCCGCCAAAACATTGGCCGCATTTCGGGAGGCCACGATGGAGCTGGATAATCTGTATTCCCGCTTCCCAAAATCCTGTGGCCTGTCAGAAGCGGAATATTGGTCGCTGCTGCTGATTTACGAGGGCATCGTGACCCAAAGCCGCATCAGCGAGCAGCTGTTTCTCAGCCGTCAGACGCTGAATTCCGCATTCAAGCAGCTGCAGAAAAAGGGTTTGATCCGTCTGGAGCCCTATCAAGACAATTTGCGGAGCAAAAGAGCTTTTTTGACAGAGGCAGGCAAGGCTTTTGTGGAAGAGAACGTTCTGCGCATGCACCGTGTGGAAGAGAGGGCTTGGCAGCATATGAGCCAGGAGGACCAGGCTGTGTTGACAGCGCTGACCCGCAAATTCAGCAGTTGTATTCGAAAAGAGTTGGATGATTCCAACACAAAAGGGTAACGTTCATCGGAAGGTTTGTGGCCGCAGCCGCAACAACCGGAAAAGATGTCGAGTGCGCTCGGTGATTCGAAAGAATGACCGGGCATTTTTTTATGTTCTGGAGGCAAAGATGAAAACGGTTATCAACGGTGTTTACTATGACACTGCACAGGCACGGCCGTTGGCCACCATCGCTTTTGCCGTGCATGGGGTCACAGCCGAGGAGTCGGCATATCAAATGCCAGACGGCCATTGTTTTCTGGTGCGCCGCATCGGCGGGAAAGAGACGTCTTGCTGGCGGTCTCGGCACAAGACCTGCGCTGCTGGAAGCAGTTCCGCCAGGACCATCCCGCCCATCTTTGGCTGGGGTAAGAACGAGGTCTGATCATGTGCATATCTTATTTTTACCCCTTCTCAGCCGCCGTTTGGGGGCGTTCTCCCCCTGAGTGGCACCACAAAAGAATGAATGTCATCGTCATCGGAGGACTGGCCGTCGCAACGGCCGGCAGGGCAAAGCTCTGCCACAGTCGATCAAGATGTCGGGTGCGCCCGGTTAAGGAAAACCGGGCGCTTTTTTATGCGAAGAGAAGAAAGGAACCCACTGGTTATGAAACTCATTCTACGATTTCTCAAGCCGCACTGGAAACTCTGTGTGGCTACCATCCTGCTTTTGATCATTGATGTTACGGGCGCGCTGGTGATCTCAACGCTGGCGGCCCAGATGCTGAACCTGGGCACTTCTGGCGCGCCGTTCCAGAGGCTGCTCACCACCGGCCTGCAAATGGCGGTGGCCTCGATCTTGTCCAGTGTCTGTGCCATTTTGGGCGGTTACGCCTGCGCCACCCTGTCTGCCCGCGTGGGCAAAGATATGCGCGTGGCGCTATACGACAAATCCCTCAAGCTGTCCATTTACGATTTTCGCCACTTTGGCACAGCTTCCATCACCACCCGTACCGTATCGGATATAACGACCATCCAGTTTGCGCTGACCAGCTTTATCCAAATGGTGATGCCGGTGCCCATCATCTTCGTTGTGGCACTGGCGCTGGCGTTCCGGCTGGATGTGGAAATGGGCTTCATTCTGTTGGCAGTGGTGGCCATCGTCTTTGTACTGGCGTTATTTATCATGAACAGTGCCGCGCCGCTCTTCCGACGGCTGCAAAAACTGCTGGACCGCATGAGCACGATCTTGCTGGAAAACATCACAGGCGTTCGTGTAGTGCGTGCCTTTCACAACGAAGAGCGGGAAAAACAGCGCATGGGCAAGGCGTTTGCCGGTTATGCAGCCACCTCGATCAAGGCCAACCGTCGGTTTGCCAACTTGGATGGCCTGTCTTTCCTGTTTATCAACCTTTTTGTGGTCATCGTATACTGGCTCAGCGGCAGCCGGATCGGGGACGGTGTTTTGCAGATCGGCGACATCACAGCGATCATCGGTTACGCCCTTATGGTACTGTATTTTTTGATGATGGCTCAAATGGTGATCTTGACGATGCCCCGTGCCCTGGAGTGCTGTGAGCGTGTACGGGCGTGCTGGGGCATACGCCGGAGATCCAGGATATGGTGGACGAAGACCCGAAAACAAACGCCCGGCACGAGGAGGTGCTGGCCTTCCGCGATGTTTCGTTCCGCTTCGCCGATGCAGAAGAAGATACCCTCAGCCATCTGGATTTTGTGTGTAAAAGAGGGCAGACGACGGCCATTATCGGCGGTACCGGCAGCGGCAAATCCACGGTTGCTTCGCTGATCCTCCGGTTCCACGATGCCACCAGCGGTTCGGTCCGGCTGAATGGCACTGATATCCTGCAAATGACACAACGTTACCTGCGGAATCATATTGCCTATGTGCAGCAAAAAGCTTGGCTGTTTTCCGGCACCATTGCCAGCAACTTGCGTTACAGCGGCCCAAAAGCCACGGAAGAAGAATTGATGCACGCTGCCGACGTGGCGCAGGCCGGCGATTTCATCCGCTCCCTGCCGGATGGATTGCATTCCTATGTGGCACAGGGCGGCACCAACTTTTCCGGCGGCCAGAGCAGCGGCTTTCCATTGCCAGGGCCCTGGTGCAAAAGCCGGAACTGTACATTTTCGACGACAGCTTTTCAGCGTTGGACTTTAAAACGGATGCGGCGCTGCGCAAAGCGCTGGCAAAAGAGACAAAAGATGCAGCTGTACTGATCATTGCCCAGCGTGTCAGCACCATCCAGCACGCCAACCAGATCATTGTGCTGGACGAAGGGCGGATGGCAGGCATCGGCACCCATGATGAACTGCTGCAAAACTGCCCGGTGTACCGGGAGATCTATGAATCCCAAACAAAGGAGGCCCAGGAAGAAGCATGAACCAGACAACCAAAAAGCAGAGCAGCCAAAGCACGGTTTTCCGGCTGTTCAGCCAGCTGAAAGGCCAGCGGGTCCGGCTGACGGTCGTGGCCCTGTCCATCGTCATCTACATCGGCCTGAGCATTTACAACCCCATGTACAGCGCCCTGGTGATCGACCGCTTGTGGCAGAGCGTCCAGGCAGCTTGGCGGCAAGGCACGGCCTTCTCCATATCATGGGATAACATGGGCCGGGAACTGACCCAACTGACAGTACAGTATTTCTTCACATGGATCTTCTATTACCTCCAATCTTACCTGATGGCCAACGTAGCCGAAAACCTGAACTTGGAGCTGCGAAATCAGATCGCCAGCAAACTCAACCGGTTGCCGCTGCGCTTTTTTGACCAAAACAAAGCGGGCGGGATCCTCAGCCGTGTCACGAGCGACTTAGACCGAATCGCAGACGCACTGCAGACCGGTCTGCTCAAACTGCTGGTGGCCATCGGCACGATCATCGGTTCGCTGGCTGTCATGTTCTACTACAGCCCGGCCTTGACCGGTATCTTTCTGGCATTTATGCTGGTGAGCATCGTGATCACCCGGGCCGTGGCCAAAAAGAACCTGCATTGTGCTGCAGAGCGGCAGGAGACCATTGGTGAACTGACCGGCATCGTGGAAGAATACTACAACGGGCGCAATGTGATCAAAGCCTATAACCACGAGGCGGAGAGCTTGGAGCAAGTGACCGCAGCCGTGGAAAAAACCGGATCGCCAACCAAAAAGCAGACTTTTTGACAAACTGCGTCAACCCGCTCATCCGTCTGCTGACCAGGCTGGCCAACGTAGTCATCGCCATTGTAGCAGGCAAAGCCATGCTGGATGGGCGGATGACCGTGGGCGAGGTCCAAGCATTTTTCCAATATGTCAACCAGACGGCAGAGCCGTTGACAGAGGCTTCTTTTATGATCAACTCCCTGCAATCGGCGCTGGCTTCGGCCAAGCGCACCTTTGAATTGCTGGATGCAGAAGAAGAGACCCCCGACCCGGCATCGCCTGCGGTGCTGGAAAAAGCAAAAGGACATATCGCGTTCCGCCATGTCAGCTTTGGGTACCGCCCCGATCAGCTGCTGATGAAAGACATCAGTTTTGAAGCCATGCCAGGGCAGAAGATCGCCGTGGTGGGCAGCACGGGTGCGGGCAAGACCACACTGGTCAACTTGTTGATGCGGTTTTACGAGATCGATCGGGGGGCTATTACAGTGGATGGCGTCAACGCGGCCCAGATGACACGAAGCGGCTTGCGTCGGAACTTTGGTATGGTCTTGCAGGATACCTGGCTGTTCAGCGGCACAGTGGCGGAAAATATCGCCTATGGCAAACCGGACGCCACCCGGGAAGAGATCATAGCGGCGGCCAAAGCCGCCAAGGTGGATTACTTCATCCGCACGATGCCCCATGGCTACGATACCATGTTGGACAACGAAGCGGCCAACCTTTCCGCCGGCCAGCGGCAGCTGATCACCATTGCCCGTGTGTTCCTTTGCAACCCACCCATCATCCTTTTGGATGAAGCCACTTCCAGCGTGGATACCCGGACAGAAGTGGAGATCGGCAAAGCCATGAAAGCGCTGATGCAAGGGCGGACCAGCTTTGTGATCGCCCACCGGCTGTCCACCATCCGCGATGCGGATACCATCCTGTTTATGGAGCAGGGCAATATCATCGAACAAGGCAACCACAAAGAGCTGCTGGCAAAGAAAGGGGCCTATGCAGCGCTGTATTACAGCCAGTTCGAGTAATTACCCTTTGCAAGCAGCCAAGGCGGAGAGCGCTTACCCGGCAGGTAAGCGCTCTTTTTCTGCCTCACGCGGAGGCTCGCGGGCCAGCTTTACCTTTTCACTGGCCCATGGTATACTGGTAACCAGTAGGGAAGGCAGCCGGGCCTGCGAAACTGCGCCGGTTCAGCCGGCTGCGGGCAGAGTGAACTCATACCGCTTATGCCGCCCGGCGGATGGAAGCAGCCGGGGGAGACCGGGCAGAAAAGCGGAGCGCTTAAGCGCAGCCAACGGGGAAAACAGCTGCCCAGAAGCCCAGGATGAGGGGAAAAACCTTTATCTACGGTTTTTTAATGGTGACGGATTTCATCAGCGGTATGACCGATTCCTATGTCAAGGATCTGTACCAACAGATCAACGGGATCCGGTAAGAAGAGATGAGAAAGGGGAGTGCTGCAGTGACAGAGCTGCTTTTCAAACAGCGGATGTTTTCCTGGTTTGATAGCTATGATATCTACGACGTCAACGGCGAGACCCGCTTTGTGGTGCGGGGCAGGCCGGCTTGGGGCCATAAACTGGAGATCTACGACCGAAACGACCGGTATTTGGGCAAGATCCAACAAGAGGTATTGACGTTTCTGCCCCGTTTCGATTTATATGTAGGGGCGGTCTGTATCGGGCAGATCAAGAAGGAATTCACCTTGTTCCGGCCCTCTTTCGTGCTGGACTGCAACGGCTGGCAGGTACAGGGCGATTGGCTGGAATGGGAATATGAAGTGATGGACGGCGACCGCAGGGTCATGCGGGCTTCCAAAGAGCTGCTGCACTGGACGGATACCTATGCCATCCAGGTGGTGCGGGAGGAAGATGTGCTGCTGTCCCTGATGATCGTGCTGGCCATTGACGCAGCCAAGTGCTCGGCCGGCGATTGAACGCCCCAAAGGAGAGTGGAAAAGATGGAAGACCGGCTATACCCGGAGGAAAAAGAAAAACGGTACCCGCTGCTGCGGGCCCAGCTGCAGAGCATGTCCCAGGGGGAACGCCCGATCACCGTGCTGAGCAATGCAGCGGCGCTGCTTTACCAAGGGCTGCCCCGCATCAACTGGGCAGGCTTTTACCTGGTGATGGAAGACGAGCTGATATTGGGGCCCTTCCAGGGCAAGCCGGCCTGCACCCGCATCGGCTGGGGGAAAGGGGTATGCGGCACTTGCTGGGCCCAGGGGAAGACCCAGCGGGTGGCGGATGTCCACGCTTTTCCAGGCCACATCGCCTGCGACAGCGCCAGCCGGTCGGAACTGGTGGTGCCCATCCGCGCCCAAGGGGTGGTGGCCGGAGTGCTGGACATCGACAGCCCGGAGCCCGGCCGGTTCGATGAGGCGGACCAGCAGGGGATCGAGGCTTTTGTGCAGGCCCTTGAACAATGCTGCGACCTGACGCCCCTATCCCATTGACAATGGCCGGGACAAGGGCTGAAACATAAGAAAGTTGGAAATAGAATGGAATTTAAAGAATTTGGATTGAGCCCCGAGATCCTCGAGGCCGTAGAAGAAATGGGCTACCAGTCGCCGACGCCCATTCAGGAAGAGGCGATCCCTCCGGTGATGGCGGGCCGGGATCTGTTGGGCTGCGCCCAGACCGGCACCGGCAAGACGGCGGCGTTTGCCCTGCCGATCTTGCAAAAACAGTGGGAGCAATGGGATTACAAGCACCACCTGCGGGCGCTGATCTTGACGCCCACCCGGGAACTGGCGCTGCAGATCTACGAGAATTTCTGCGCCTATGGCAAAGAGCTGCCCCTCCGGTGCTGTGTGATCTTTGGCGGTGTGTCCCAAAACCCCCAGACCGACCAGCTGAAAGCCGGGGTAGACGTGCTGATCGCCACGCCGGGGCGGCTGCTGGACCTGATGGGCCAGGGGTTCATCTCGCTGAAACAAGTGGAGATCTATGTGCTGGATGAGGCCGACCGGATGCTGGACATGGGCTTTTTGCCCGATGTGCGCCGTATCACAGCCAAGCTGCCCGCCAAGCGGCAGACTCTGCTGTTCTCCGCCACCATGCCCACCGAGATCGCCCGGCTGGCAGAAAAATTGCTGCACGACCCGGTGGAGATCAACGTATCTCCCGTATCCCGCCCGGTGGAACTGATCCAGCAGAAAGTCTATTTGGTAGACAAAGAGAACAAATCCAAACTGCTGATCCACTTGCTGGAGCATGTGCCGATCCCCCAGGCCCTGGTCTTCACCCGCACCAAGCACGGCGCGGACCGGGTGGTGCGCCAGCTGACCCGGGCGGGCATCCAGGCCCAGGCCATCCACGGGGACAAATCCCAGAACAACCGGCAGCGGGCGTTGCAAAATTTCAAAGACTGGAAGATCCAGGTGCTGGTGGCCACGGACATCGCCGCCCGGGGCATCGACATCGCGGAGATGCCCTTCGTCATCAACTACGACCTGCCCGATGAGCCGGAGACGTATGTGCACCGGATCGGCCGCACCGGCCGGGCAGGCCAAAGCGGCACGGCCATCTCCTTCTGCGATGAAGAGGAAAAAGCCTGTCTGCGGGACATTGAAATGGTCATCGACAAGCTGCTGGACATCGATTACGACAACCCCTATCCGCTGGGCAGCTATGTGCCGGACCCCAACCGGCCGGCAGCTTCCCGGCCGCCCCGGTCCGGCGGGCGGCGCAGTGGGCAAAAGCCCCAAGACAGCAAAAAGAAAAGCGCGCCCGGCAAAGAGGATGGAGCGGCCCGGTCTGCCCAAGGGGAAAGCGGTGCCAAGAAGCGTCGGCGGAGAAGGCGCCGCCGCAGCGGCAACGCCGGGGAGAGCCAGCCCCAGTGAGTGGGCTGCGCCCAGTCGCCCGGCGGGATGGCCCGGCCCTCCATGCCATTCTCGGCCCTTCGGCGGAAAGCTGGCTGGGCCTGGGCCCTTTGGGAAAAGAAGAATGCTGCCACCTGGCCCTGCAGTGGGAAAAAGACCGCCGGTTTTGGGCGGTGGAGCAAGATGGAGAAGCCCTGGGGCTTTTGTACTTGGCGCCGCTGGCAGAACGGGGCGGCGGCCAATGGGAGCTGGGGTATGCCTTGCGGCAGGACGAGCAGGGGAGGGGCCTGGCCACCTGGGCCTGCTGCCTGCTGCTGGACCAGGGCTTCGCTTCCGGACAGGTCCAAAGAGTGAACGCCTTTTGCCGCCCGGACAACCGGGCCAGCCGGAGGCTGTTGCGCCGGCTGGGGTTCTGGAAGAGAGAGCGGCGGCTGAAAAACGGCTGTCTTTCCTTTGACCGGTGGGGCCGGCCCTGCTGGCAGGACGCGCTGGAATACACGATGACTGCCGCCGCGTGGCAGCGGCGGCGGGGAGCGCTTCCGGTCTGAAAGCCGGAAGAGGAACGGAAGGAGGCGGAGGCATGGGACCCAATGGGGAAGGGCTGCTGCAGCATTTTCGCCGCTGCACCAATTGGATGCACCGGGTCCACAACCGGCTGGAAGGGGGCGAATGCGGTGGCCTTCACCACGGGCAGGGCAAGCTGCTGGCCACTTTGCTACAGCAGGATGGGTGCAGCCAGCGGGAATTGTGCGGCCTGCTGCAGATCCGGCCCGCCTCTCTCAGCGAACTGCTGGACAAATTGGAGCGCAGCGGGGCGGTGGAACGGCGGCAAAGCCCCGATGACCGGCGGGTCAGCTGTGTGTATCTGACCGATCTGGGCCGGGAACGGGCCGCGCTGGCGGCGGTCCACCGGAAAAAGGAGGCCCAGATGCTGGCCGCCTGCCTGACGGAGGCGGAACAGGAACAGTTGATCGGCCTGCTGCAAAAAGTAGAAGACGGGCTGAAGCGGCAGCTGGAGGGGGAGGGCCCTCCTCCGGCAGGCCGGGAATAGGGGGCAACAGTGAAAACGGTATTGATCACCGGCGGCAGCCGGGGCATTGGGCAAGCCTGTGTGCTGGCTTTTGCCCGTGCGGGCTGGCAGGTGGCTTTTAGCTACCACACCCAGGCGGAACAGGCCGGGCAGCTTGTGGAACGGGTCCGGCAGCAAGGGGGCGCGGCGGCCTGCTGGCAGGCGGATGTAGCCGACTCCAGCCAGGTGGACAGGCTGTTTGCCCGGGCGGAGGAGGCCTTTGACCCCATAGACGCGCTGGTCTGCAACGCGGGCATAGCCCACCAAGGATTGCTGACCGATATGACAGACGCCCAGTGGCGGCGGTTGATGGGGGTGGACCTGGACGGCGCCTTTTACTGCTGCCGCCGGGCGCTGCCCGCCATGGTGCGCCGGCACCAGGGCAGCGTGGTCCTGATCTCCTCCATGTGGGGCGTGACGGGAGGATCGTGCGAAGCGGCTTATTCCGCAGCCAAGGCGGGGCTGATCGGGCTGGCCAAGGCCCTGGCCAAAGAGATGGGGCCTTCGGGCATCCGGGTCAACTGCATTGCCCCCGGGGTCATCGACACCGAGATGAACGGCGGGCTGACGGAAGAGGACTTGGCAGCCCTGCGGGAGGAGACGCCACTGGGGCGGCAAGGCGCGCCGGAAGAAGTGGCGGAGGCGGCTTTGTTTTTGTGTGGCGAAGGGGCCCGGTTCATCACCGGCCAGGTGCTGGGGGTGGATGGCGGCATTGCCGTCTGACGGGCGAAAAGAATAGAATCGTGTGGGAACGAGGCGCTGGCAGGCAAAATGCCGGCGCCTTGCCTTATTTCAACCTTTTCTGCGGAGTCCCCCGGCTATAATGGGGAACATCCTGTGGAAAATGGAGTGATGAGCATGGACAAGCAGACCCGTGGCAGTGTGGCGCTGCCCAACGCTTTTCAGGCGGTCTGGAAAACTGCGCGGCAGCCTTGGGCAGCCAAGATCTTGCGCCAAGGAGGCATGGCCGGTATGGGCTATCTGCTTGCCGGCGTGGAACTTTTGGAGGGAGCCCATCCCTTGGGGTTGGCCTGGGGCGCCGCATTTTGCAGTCAGGGGCAAGGGGCCGGGGCTCTGGTGGGGGCGCTTTTGGGCTATGGCGCCCTGGGCAGCCGGGGGCTTCCCTATTGCGCGGCGCTGCTGGTGTGCGCCGCCTGCGCCTTGGTATTCACCCGGCTCAAAATGGAGGGCGGCAGGCTGTTTATGTCCTTTTGCGCGTTCCTCTCCCTGCTGTGCACGGGAAGCGCCGCCCTGATGGTCCATTTTTCCTCCCGCGGCATGGCGCTGCTGCTGTGTGAAGTGGTGCTGTGCGGCTGTATGGTCTATTGCTATTGCCTGGCCGGGGAACAGGCAGCGCCCGGCACGGAAAAGGACAAGCTGCGGCTGGTTGGGGTGGGGGCCGTGCTGCTCTCTTTGCTGCTGGCGGCCGAACCGGTGCGGTTGTTCCACATCTTGTCCCCTGCCCGGGCCGTGGCAGTGCTGACCGTGATGGCTGTGGCCTATTGCGGGGGCGGCGCCGGCGGCGCGGCAGCCGGGGTGGCCTTTGGCGCAGCGCTGGATCTGGCGGCGGGGGTGGAGCCCCACTTTGCCGGGGTGTACGGCTGCGCAGGCCTGCTGGCCGGTTTGAGCCATGCACGCAGCCGGTTGGCCTTTGCCTGCGGCTTTGTCTTGGCCCACTGTGCGGCCACTTTGTGGGGCTTGGAAGACCCCCGGGCCGTAGCCGGGCTGTACGAGTGCTTTTGCGCCTCCGTCTTTTTCCTGGTGCTGCCGCCCCAGGTGTTCCGGTGGCTGCGGGCCGTGGCCTCCCCGCCGGCCAGCGTTGAAGTATCCCCGCGGCTGGCCCAAGCGGCCGGCGCCAGGCTGCGTCAAGCCACCCGGGCCCTGGAAGCTTTGTCGATGACCTTGGCAGACGCCGCGGAAAAAGTGGGGCGGCACAACGATGAAGACATCTCCCAGGTGTTCAAACGGGCGGCAGAGCGGGTGTGCAGCCGCTGCCCGGTTTGCACTTCCTGCTGGGACAAAGACTATGTGAGCACTTTTGGGGCCATGAACGATGTGACCGCCCGCCTGCGGCAGCAAGGCAAACTGGAGCCCGAGGATTTCCCCGCCTACTTTGGCGCCCGCTGCGTCCACTTGCGGCCGTTTACCGGGGCGGTGAATGACGCCTATGCCGCCCTGCTGCGGCGCAGACGCCAGCAGAGCAAGAGCGGCGGGGCCAAACAGCTGCTGCGCCAACAGTTCGAAGGGGTGCAGGGCGTGCTGCGGGACGTGGAGAGCGGTTTGCGGGAAACGCCGGAATACTTCCCTTCGCTGCAAAACCGGGCACAAAACGTGGCGGCGGCCTATTTCCACCGGCCTCGGGTCACGTTGTATGCCGAGCAAAGCCGCATGTATTGTGAGATCCGGGTGGCCGGAGAAGAGGACCTGCCCGAAGACGACGAGGCCTTTACCCGCAGCTTGTCTTTGGCGCTGGGGCGCCACTTCATGCGGCCCGAACCGGTGCTCAGCGCCCGGGGCAAGACCGTGCGGTGCCGGGAGCGGGAGCGCTTTGCCGTCCAGGTCAGCTGTGCCGTGCGCAAAAAGGAAGGGGAGAGCGTCAGCGGCGATCAGAACATGAATTTCCGTACCGAAGACGGGCGGGCGGTCATCATGCTGGCCGACGGCATGGGCTCCGGCGATGGGGCGGCGGCAGTCAGCTTGGACACGCTGGCGCTGATCGCCCGCTTTGCCAAGGCGGGGTGCAGCTTGTGCGAAAGCGCCCGGGCTGTGGCGCCGGTGCTGGCCGCCCGCCTGGAAGAGCGGGGCTTTGCCACACTGGATCTGCTGGAGATCGACCTGTTTTCCGGCCGGTGCGCACTGACCAAGTATGGGGCAGCCCCTTCCTGGCTGCTCAGCGGCGGCCAAGCCAAGCGGTTCGTCTGCCAGGGGCTGCCCGCCGGGCTCACAGCCGGCGAACCTTCGCCCGAACCGATCCATTTCACTTTGGAGGACACCTGCACCCTGGTGATGCTCAGCGACGGCGTGGCCGACGCCCTGGACGGGGACTGGTTTTTGCAGTGCGCCAAGCGGTGCGCCGCCCCGGCTGATATGGCGGCGGCTGCCATTGACGCGGCGGTGCGGCGGGCGGAACGGCCGCTGGACGACATGACTGCCCTGGTAGTCTCCATCGTCAAGATCCCCGATTGACCGCCTGGAAAATCCTTGGGCGCACGGTATAAGTTTCCCCGCCTTTGTCCACACTAAAAGCAGAAACTATTTGGACGATGGAGGGAACGACCATGGTGCGAGGAGCTGCAAAGCGGGCTGTCATCGTGCGGCCTGCCGATACACGGCTGTTTGAACAGGCCATATTCATTGTGGCCGAACAGGAAGGGGCAGCCATGTCCCAAAGCGACCTGCTGGAAGAGGCCCGGCGCATCGCCGGCTGCTACACGCCGGGCGGCAAAAGAAAGCTCCCTTTTCCGGCGATGATGTTTGCCGCCGGCGCGGGGTTGACAGGCCTGTGCTGGCTGGCCTCTTTTTTCCTTCTCTGATGAAAGCGAAAACCGAACAATGCGTGGCTCAAGTGCCCATCCTGTTTTTTTGGCGGGATGGGCTTTTCTTGTGGGCCATTTTCTCCATTGGCTGGAGGAAAACGTGCGAGACCGGCCTCATCTTGCGGCCGTTGCCAGGCATGCCAGTGAGAGGGGCGATAAAAATGTTTACAGTTTCCCGGTTTGTTGGTAGAATAAAGGAATCAAGCAGCAAGGAGCGGAAACATGAAACGATGGAACCTACGGCGCTTTGCGGCGCTGTTTTGCTGCCTGGCTCTGCTGGGCGGCTGCACGCCGGTGGAAGGACCGGCCGAGGAACCGGAAGAAGAAAAAGAGCAGCAAGAGGCACTGCCTCCAGAAGAACCGGCGGTACAGCCTGCCCGGGTCACTTTGGTGGCAGCGGGCGATAATCTGCTGCACAACACCATTTCCTTCGATGCGGAGCAGGGGGACGGAAGTTATGACTTCCGCCCGGTGTACCAATTTGTCAAAGGGATGGTATCGGCGGCCGACATCGCCTTTTTGAACCAGGAGGTGCCGCTGAGCGGCACTGTGGGCCGGTATCCTACCCTGGATGCGCCTCAGCAGGCGGCGGACGCAGTGGTGGACTGCGGGTTCGATGTGGTGAACGAGGCCACGAACCACGCCCTGGACAAGGGAGTCCAGGGGCTGATGACCACACTGGAGGGATGGCAGCAGCGGGGCATTTTGACCCTGGGGGCCTTCCTTTCGCCGGAAGATGCCAGCCAGCCGCGGCTGCTGGAAAAAGAGGGACTGACCTTTGGTTTTCTGGGCTATACCTATGGGACCAACGGGATCCCCATTCCAGAGGGCCAAGAATATTGCATTTCTCTGATCGACCGGGCTAAAATAAAAAGTGACATTGCTGCGCTGCGGCCCCAGTGCGATTATCTGGTGGTGTCCATGCATTGGGGCACGGAAAACCGGCTGACCCCCACAGAGGAGCAGCAGGAGCTGGCCCAGATGATCGCCGATTGCGGCGCAGACCTGATCATCGGCCACCACCCCCACGTGCTGGAACCGGCCCAGTGGCTGACAGGCGCCGGCGGTAATCAGACGTTCTGCGTCTATTCGCTGGGCAACTTTGTCTCCTCGCAAAACACCAAAGAGACCATGCTGGGCGGCTTGCTCAGCCTGACGGTGGTGCGGGACGAGGCGGGCAACATCACCACCGAGGCGCCGGGCATCTTGCCGGTGATCACCCACTTTGAGAACGGGGGCAAAAATTACCGCATCTACCCGCTGGAGGATTACACCCAGGACTTGATCAGCCGCCATGCGGTGCGCAAATACGACAGCCCGATCACACTGGAATACTACCAGGATCTGGCCCGGCAGGTGCTGGGCGAATTTCAGCAGACAAAGGAGACCTTCGCGTGCCAACCATAGCCGGAATCGTTTTTGACAACCCTTTTTTGCTGGGGCCGATGGCAGGTGTCACCGACTCTGCCTTCCGCAGCATTTGCCGGCGGCAGGGCGCGGCGGGCACCTATACGGAAATGGTCAGCGCCAAAGCGCTGACGTTCCGGGATAAAAAGACCCAGGTCCTGCTGCACATCGAGCCGGAAGAACACCCCTGCGGCGCGCAGATCTTCGGTTCCGAACCGGAGGTGTGCGCCCAGGCGGCCCAGATGGCGCTGGAGATCTCGGGGGCGGATTTTTTGGATATCAACATGGGCTGCCCGGTGCCCAAGATCACAGGCAACGGAGAGGGCAGCGCCCTGATGCTGGACCCCAAGCAGGCGGAAAAAGTCATCACGGCCGTGCGGCGCAGCATCCAAAAGCCGCTGACGGTGAAATTCCGCAAGGGATTTGATGAAGAACGGTGCAACTGCGTGGAATTTGCCCGCATGGCCGAAGGGTGCGGCGTGGACGCCGTGTGTGTCCACGGGCGGACGCGGCAGCAGATGTATGCAGGCCGCAGCGATCTGGAAGCGGTGCTTCGGGTGAAAGAGGCGGTGCGCATACCGGTCATCGCCAGCGGCGATATGTTCACGCCGGAAGACGGGCTGAACGCCCTGAGGCGCGGGGTGGATTTCGTCATGGTGGCCCGGGGCGCCCAGGGGGACCCTTCTGTTTTCCGGCGCATGGTGGCGGCCTGGAAAGGGCAGCCCATCCCGCCGGAACCGGACTTGGAGCAAAAAGTGGCCCTGATGGAAGAGCACATCGCCCTGATGTGCCAGCGCAAAGGGGAGGGCAAAGCCATGCCCGAGGCGCGCAAGCACATCCTGTGGTATTTGAAAGGGGTCCGGGGCGCCAAGCCCTATAAGCAAAAATTCAGCGGGGTGAACACACTGGAAGAATTCCGGCAGTTGTGCGCCCGGATGTTGGTAGAACTCCAAGGGTAGGCGGAAGAACGCCTGGAGGATGGAGGGAAAGACGTGAACGAGACGATTGCTGTCCAGCGGGCCAAGCGCGGCGATGGAGAAGCCTTTGAAGCGCTGGTCACCCAATATGAGCAAAAGGTCTACAGCCTGGCTTATCACTACGCCGGCAACGAACACGACGCCATGGATATCTCTCAGGAGGTCTTCCTGCGGGTCTACCGCTTCCTGCCCCAATTCAACGAAGACAGCCGGTTCTCCACTTGGCTTTACCGGGTGACCTCCAACGTATGCAAAGACTATGTCCGCAAAAAGAACGGCAAAAACGACCTTTCCCTCTACCAGGAAGGGGAGGACGGCGAATATTCCTTTGATGTGCCGGATCTGCGCTACAACCCGGAAAACGCTTTGGAACAGCAGGAGATGCGGCGGGAGATCCACGAAAGCCTGCAGAGTCTGTCCCCCGACCACCGGGAGATCCTCGTGATGCGGGATGTATTGGGGTTGACCTATGAGGACATCGCCCAGACACTGCAGCTGGAAGAAGGCACTGTGAAATCCCGCATTTCCAGGGCCCGGGACAAGTTGCGCTTGAAGTTGATGGAAAAAGGGAACTTTTTTGGCCCCCGTCCGTCTAAAAAAGCGAAGGGAGGCGGCAAGAAATGAATTCCTGCGAAAAATACATCGAAGCGATGAACCGATACTTGGACGGCGATTTGCCGGTCTCCCAAATTTCCGACCTGTTGGAACATCTGGAGGTCTGCCCCAGTTGCCGGGCACGCTTTGAAGCGTTGAAGATCTTGTCATTTGAAATGCGGCACATGCAAAAAGAGCCGCCGGAAGCACTGCACAAAAACATCATGCAAGCGGTGAACAGCACGCCCCGGCGCCCCAAGCGCTACGCCAAGGCAGTGGCTACAGCGGCGGCTTGTGCCGCACTGTTGTTCATCGCCCTGCAGGGCGACGTTTTCCGTTTTGCGGGGCAATCTCTGTTCACCTCCCAAAGTTCTCAGAGCGAAACGCCTTATTTGGGACAGCAAGCAGCGGATGAGGCTGCAAGCCAAGATGCGGGGACTGCCGCCAAAGCGCAGACGGCCCCACAGCCGGCAGAAAGCGATTCCGCAGCCTTAGGGCGGGCGGCCCAGGTGCAGGAGCATGCCGCTGCCAGTGAGGCTCCGCAGGAGAGCGCCGGCGGCGGAGACACGGCGGAACCCGCCCAAGGCGGCGCGGCGCAAGCCGGCCAAGGGAACACCGGTTCTTCTGCCGCCTCATCCGGGTCAACGGACGCTGCGGCACCTTCTGGGGAAGAGACCCAAACAGACGGTTCCGATGCCTATGGCAATGCTGTGGGCGGCGCCGGCCAAAGCGGCAGCACGACGCAGCCGCCGGAAGAGGCGGAGGATGCCGCCCAACCGGAATTGCGCGATACAGAGACGGACGCAGTGGGTTCGCAGCAAACGGAAGTGGGCAATAGCGCGGCTGTATACGACACAGAGAATTTCCAGATGCCGCCCTTGGATACCAGTGAGGTCTTTGCCTTTTACTGCGTGGCCTTGGGGGATGGGGCGCTGCCCCAGGCATTCCCCGAAGAGGGGGTCTTGCACTTCGCAGAAAAGAAGTGCACATATATCTACGTCAAAGCCGATCAGTTTACCCAGCAAGGTTGTGCAAACCTGTTGCAGCAGGCGGGGTTCACCGTTGTGAGGGATCCTTCGGGGCTGCCTGCTACTGACCCTGAAGCCGCCTATGGCTTGGTCGTCCTTTATGCGGAATAACAAAAAATGAGCAGTAGCGTGCAAAGCGCCGGCGATTCGCCGGCGCTTTGTTTTTTGTGCTGCAAAAGCGCAGCGCGACCGGAAAGGGCGGGCAAAAGATTCAGGTGCGCCTCCATTTGTCCTGGGCCCGGCGGGCCGATTGGCCTGTGAAATTTGGCATCCTGGAGATGGCTGCATGATTTGCCGCCAAATGGGCGATACTACCCATGAGAAAACGGCGGTCTGTGCCGGGAAAGGCGGTCTCCACCTTGCAAAGGACTTTGTCCACATCACTTTCCAAAAACATCGGGCTGTTCGATGAGCTGTTCCGGGGGGACAACACCATCATCAAGCGGCCCTTCCAATCGGGGGGCGCCCACCCCCTCCGCTGCTGCATTTTTTATTGCGACGGCATGGTGAACAATGGGATCATCAACGAAAACATCCTGCGGCCGGTGACGCTGTGGCAGCAGCAACAGCCCCAAGAGGGAGGGCTGCTGCTCCTGTTAGAACGCCGGGTGCTGCAGATCAATGAACTGAAACACAAGCGGGATGTCAACGACATGGTGCGGGATATGCTCTATGGTGACACCCTGCTTTTGTGCGACGGCAGCGACGAAGCCTTGGTGCTCAACACCAAGGGGTTTACCATGCGGTCCATTGCGGAACCGGAATCTGAACAGGTGCTGCGCGGGCCCCGGGAAGGGTTTACCGAAGGGATCTTGATGAACCTATCCATGATCCGCCGCAAGCTGCGCACGGCCGACTTGAAATTTGAGTATTTGCAGTGCGGCGAGCAGAGCAAGACCACCGTGTGCCTGTGTTACATCGAAGGGGTCACCGATCAGAAAGTACTGGCTCAGGTGCGCCAGCGGATGGAACAGGTCCAGATCGACGGCGTGCTGGATTCCAACTATGTGCAGGAACTGATCCGGGACCGGCCCTGGACGCCTTTCAAGACCGTTGGCAGCACCGAGCGCCCCGATGTGGTGGCCGCCAAACTGCTGGAAGGGCGGGCGGCGATCTTGGTAGACGGCTCGCCGGTGGCGCTGACAGTGCCCCACCTGTTCATCGAACAATTCCAATCCAGCGAAGACTACTATGTGGGCTGGTATTTTGCGGCGATCTCCCGGGTGATCCGCGTGGTGGGTTTTTTGTTCTCCATTTCTGTGGTGCCGGTCTACATCGCCTTGATCACCTTTCACCAGGAGATGCTGCCCACACCGCTGCTGTTCAGCATATCGGCAGCCCGGGAAGGAGTGCCCTTTCCCACGGCGTTGGAAGCGCTGGGGCTGCTGCTGGCCTTTGAGATCTTGCGGGAATCGGGCGAGCGGACCCCGGCCGGCTTTGGCCAGACCCTGTCCATCGTGGGCGGCCTGGTGCTGGGGCAAGCTGCGGTGGAGGCACGGTTTATCAGCGCCCCGATGGTGATCGTGGTGGCCTTTTCCGGCATCACAGGCCTGATGCTGCCGCGGGTCAAAGGGGCGGTCATCTGGTGGCGGCTGGCGCTGATCTTGCTGTCGGCCTGGATGGGGCTGCTGGGCTTTTTGATGGGCATGGTGTGGATGATGCTGCACCTGTGCACGTTGGAGTCCTTCGGGGTGCCGGTGATGCGGGGAGCATCGATTTTGACGGGACGATACAAAGAGGATGCATATTGCCGGCCGCCTTGGAAAAAAATGAAGCGGTTCGGACGGTTTTTGGCAGGGGGAGAAGGCTATGGCGAATAAAAAGATATTGCTGCCCTGCGCGCTGCTGCTGCTGTGCAGCGGCTGCTGGGATTACCGGGAAATGGACTCCCTATCCATTGTGGCGGGGGCTGCATTGGATGTGACGCCAGAGGGATTGCCCTGCTTTACGGCGGAACTGGCTGACCTTCAGCAGCCGGATGTCGTGGCGCCGCAGATCCTGACAGGCACGGGAGAGAGCTTTTTGGCCGCCGGTATGCATGCATCAGGGCAAACGGGGAGGGAACTCTACTTTGGACACGCCCAGTCGGTAGTCATCAGCCAGCAGCTGGCCCAAGAAGGGGTGGGCGCTGCGCTGGATTATATCAGCCGCCAAAACGATAACCGTCTGTCCCTTCACCTGATGGTATCCCGGGAAGAAACGGCTGCTGCCATTTTACAGGCCCAGCCTGCCACCGAACAGCTGGGAAGCTTTGAGCTCTCCCTCCAGGCTAAGCAGGAGGGGGAAAAGGGGACAGACATGCCCTTTTACAAATTTTACAGTGAGCTGAAGGCGCCGGGGATCGACCCTTTTTTGCCTGCAGTTTCGGTAAAAGAAGGGGAAAAACAGGCACAAGAAGCGCAGCAGGGCAAAGACCAAGCCGAAGAAAACACGCCGACTACCCAGCTGGATGGGGTAGCCCTGTTTCGCGGGGATTCCCTATGCGGCTTTTTGGATGAGCAGCAGGCCCAGATATTGATGATGCTGCGTGACAATTACAGCGGGGGGCTGATGACCGTGCAGCGGCCCATGGAAGAAGGGGGCGATGTGACTTTCGCCATTGACGAGTGCCGGCGGAAGATCCAGGTGGAGGTAGCGGAGGACAGCCAGATCCGGTGCACCCTCCGGTTGGCGATGGAAGTGCGGGTGAGCGAACTGCAAGGCGATCAGGGCATATTGTCAGAAGAGATGCAGCAGCAAGTGACCCAACTCTGCGAAGAGCAGGTGAAAGAGCAGGCAGAATTCCTTTTGGTACAATTGCAGCACGATTATGGAAGCGATGCCATCGGTCTGGGGCTGACGCTGAGCCGTTATGAGCCAGATGCCTGGCAGGATATGCAGGAAAATTGGTACGAGTGGTTTTCCAAAGCCCAATTCCAAGTAGATGTGGATGCCAATATCACAGGGACGGGGCGCACCTATTTGCCTGCCACCCGTGGCATCGATCAACATTAGGAGGAAGTATGGATTCCATTGTCATGGTAGCCTTTTTTTACGGCGCGTTTGCCGCCATGGAGTGGCCTTTTCTGCAAAGCAAGCAGCGGGGCCGTGCCGTTTACCTGTTGCTTCTGCTGGGCAACTTGTTCGTCTCACTGGCTGCGGCCAGCGAATTGCAGCTGCCCACCCCTACGCCGTGGATGGAACGCCTGATCCGCACGCTGCCCTTTTTTTCCGAACAGGTGGTGGCATGATGCAGGTGAAATTGACCCAGCACCAACTGTTTTGCCTGCTTTGCCTTTTTTTCTTTGGGGGTATTTCCTACATCGGCGGGGCAAATGAAGCAGGCAGGGATAGCTGGCTGTCCTTTTTGATAGCCGGGGTTTTGATCATCCCTTTGCTGTTTTGCTTTTTGGGCCTGGTGAAGGGGGAGCAGGATGTGGAAGCGGTGTTCTGCAGGGCTGCAGGAAAGTGGGGAGGCCGGTTTCTATGTTTGCTCTATGGAGTGCTGGCCATTTACGTCAGCGCTGTGGCGATCAGCATTTTTGTCTATTTTATTTCCGAGACAGCGCTGATCCGAACGCCCCGGGTGGTCCTGGCCCTTTTGATGGCGCTGACCATTGCTTTTTTGCTGCGGTGCAAACTGCCGGCCCTGGGGCGGTTTGGCGAAATGACCTTTCCCATCGTTGCCGCTTTTGTACTGATCTCCATTTTGGCCACATTGCCTCAATGCAACTTTCGGGATCTGCTGCCGGTGGCGCGCCACATAGGAGAACTGCTCAACGGCACATGGACTTCGCTGCTGCTCCATTATGGGGAATGTTTTTTCCCCATTTTAGCCCTTTGCACCGGCATACGGGACCACAAAGAGCGGAAGCGGGGCGCGCTGGGTGCAGTGGCATTTGCCGCGGTCACCCTGTGCTCTGTCTTTATCAAAAACCTGTGCTCTCTAGATCTGTATGCGGTCACATCTTATTATTTCCCTTCTTTTGCTGTGGCCAGCTCCATCTCGTTGGGGCCCTTTTTTCAACGGTTTGAGATCTTCGTCGCCATCAATTTTGCATTTTGTGAACTCTGCAAGGCAGGCCTGTGCCTTTTGTTTGCACAAAAAGCCCTTGCGCCCCTGCTGCACTTTCAGGAAAAGGCTTTGGCAGGGCCTTTGGCTCTGACGTCTGCCAACCTTGCTTTGCTCTTATTTGGTAGCGAAATGGAGCTGTACACCTGGCTTGGTCTCTACAAATACTTTTTGACCCCATTCCTAGTGCTGCTGCCCCCCACTTTACTGCTGTCTCGTTGGCTGCGGGACAGACACCGGCGCCGCACAGCGGGAAGGAAGACCGCCGGAACATAGCCGGCAAGGCTTTTCGTGTGAAACAGACAAAGCGCTCATGCAAAAAGATCCCCTCTGCTCTTGAACGGCAGCCAGGGGATCTTTTGGTTTATCATTGCCGGATTTAGGCGAGGGACAGCCGCTGCAGGCGCAGCTTGTCGGCGATCATGGAGATAAATTCACTGTTGGTGGGCTTTCCTTTGTAGCTGGAGATGGTATAGCCAAAATATTCTTGCAGTACTTCCACATCGCCCCGGGACCAAGCACATTCGATGGCGTGACGGATGGCGCGTTCCACTTTGGAGCCAGTACTGCCGTGCATACGGGCCACAGCAGGGTACAACTCTTTGGTGACAGCGTTGATCAGGTCGGCGTTTTCCACAGAGAGCATGATGGCGTCTCGCAGGTATTTGTGGCCCATGATATGGGCAGGGACCCCCAACTTGTGAATGGTTTCAGTCACGCTGATCTCCAGCGCCACAGCGGGAGAGACGGCATGGCCAATGGAGTGTTGCGGTTGAGTGATGGACAAATTCTTGATGCGGGAGACCAAAGCGGTTAAATTGCAGGGCTTCGGCATGAAGCAGCTGGCCCCCAGGTCCGCAGCTTCGTTGGCCAGCAGGGCACTGGTAAAGCTGGAAAGGATGAACGCGGCGGGGCGGGGATGAAACAAATGTTGATAGATCTCCCGAAGAGCCGCCAGGCCATCCATTTTAGGAAGCACTGTGTCAAAGACCAAAATGTCCGGCTGCAGCTCTAACGTTTTGGCCAGAAGCGCCTCTCCGTCGGAGCATTGGGCAACCACTGTAATATCACCACTGCGTTCCAAAGTCTCTGTGAGCATTGCCCGGAAATCTGCATTTTCATCTGCGATAATGACCTGTGTCGTCTGTTTCATTACAGAAGCTCCTTTTCAGTGATTTGTTAAAAGTTTGGAGAAAAAAGAGAAGGAAAACGGTGGAACACGAAACATTACGAAAATTACAATACCACATTCTTCCGAATCCGACAATATCAAATATTCCAGATTTTGCGATACAAATATACAAAATTTAACATGAAAAATTGGCAAATTACATAAAATGAAGTTTTTCTTGGCAATAAAACAAAAGAGAACAAAACAGAATGGAAGAAATTTGTATATTATGACGAGCAATAGATGGCCGGTTTTATGCAGCTAGCACTGGGGTGAAAACCATGCCGGAAGCAGCTGACAGGCAAAGACGGATGGAATACGAGAAGAGAGGAAAGGAATGAAAAAAGATAGAAGGGGAGGCGATAAGAAAAGATGGCTTCTTTATATCCTCAATATATAGTGATGGGGGGAGACGGACGGGGTGGGAAAAGGGCCATGATGGGAAAATGAAAGAAAGATTGAAAAAGGGTGAAAAAGGTGTTGACAAGAGAGGGTAGATGTGGTAGTCTAATTAAGCTGTCCCGACTGGAAAGCAGAAGAACGCGGTTGATTCCGAAAGGCTTCTGAAAAAAGGTGTTGACAAGGGAAGCGGAGTGTGGTAAGATTATCAGGCTGCTTCGATGAGGCGGCTGCCCGCGAGGGAAAGCGAGTCAACAGAAAAGACAAGGGAAAGCGGTCAAAACCGAAAAGAACTTGAAAAAAAGATGTTGACAAACGGAACCGAGTGTGGTAAGATAATTAGGCACCACAAGCGAGGGCGTTGAGCCCGAGCGGCGGGTGCGAGACAAAGATTAGCACATTGTAAATTAAACAACGCCGAAAAAAGACAAAAGACCCTGAGATTTTATTTGAGGTTCGAAAGTCGAGTACTTTTGGATAATGATAGCTTGAGAGCAAGCTCTAAAAAGGCATGAAGCGAGGGCGACCTTGCTTGATGATAGTATTTTTTAGAGAGTTTGATCCTGGCTCAGGATGAACGCTGGCGGCGTGCCTAACACATGCAAGTCGAACGGAGCACCCCGGAACGAGACTTCGGTCAAGGGAAGGGAATGCTTAGTGGCGGACGGGTGAGTAACGCGTGAGGAACCTGCCTTCCAGTGGGGGATAACACATCGAAAGGTGTGCTAATACCGCATAACGTATGTTTACCGCATGGTAGAGATACCAAAGATTTATTGCTGGAAGATGGCCTCGCGTCCAATTAGCTAGTTGGCGGGGTAAATGCCCACCAAGGCGACGATTGGTAGCCGGAACATTGGGACTGAGACACGGCCCAGACTCCTACGGGAGGCAGCAGTGGGGAATATTGCACAATGGGGGAAACCCTGATGCAGCAACGCCGCGTGAAGGATGAAGGTTTTCGGATTGTAAACTTCTTTTATTCGGGACGAAGAAAGTGACGGTACCGAATGAATAAGCCACGGCTAACTACGTGCCAGCAGCCGCGGTAATACGTAGGTGGCGAGCGTTATCCGGATTTACTGGGTGTAAAGGGCGAGTAGGCGGGATTGCAAGTCAGATGTGAAAACTATGGGCTCAACCCATAGACTGCATTTGAAACTGTAGTTCTTGAGTGATGGAGAGGCAGGCGGAATTCCCGGTGTAGCGGTGGAATGCGTAGATATCGGGAGGAACACCAGTGGCGAAGGCGGCCTGCTGGACATTAACTGACGCTGAGGCGCGAAAGCGTGGGGAGCAAACAGGATTAGATACCCTGGTAGTCCA
>CAJFRA010000037.1 GCA_904419295.1 Candidatus Pseudobutyricicoccus lothianensis | reverse complement strand
TTCGTGGAGGCGGGGCTGGTGGTGTCCGACGCCCACCTCTATGAGGACACCCTGGAGGACTACTTCAAGCGCATCACAGGGGGTGAGGGCATTGCTTAACCTCCTGGGGTGTGAGTTTGCCAAGCTGCGGCGCAAGCCCCTGTTCTTTGCCGCCGCTGCCGTGTCCGCCCTGATCCCTTTGGGATGCGCCCTGTTCCTGCCAGACTTTCAGGAGTTCACCAGTGGGGCCGAGGCAGTGGACGGCATGATGTCCACTCTGTTTCAGATGAGCGCCTATCTGCTGCTCATGCCGGCCCTGGTGGTGCTGGCCGCCAACCTGCTCTTTGAAGAACAGGACAACGACACGCTGAAAAACCTGATGATGGTGCCGGCGAGCAAGAGCGCCCTGGCCATGGCAAAGATGGCCCTGCTGTTTCTCTTTTCCATCGCCTTCATGGCGGTGGGTGGTCTGGTGGTCTTACTCATCGTGCTGGCCGCCGGGTGGGAGCCGGTTGGCTTCTGGCGGCTCTTCTTTGTGGGCATCGGCCAGGGGATCATGATGTGGGCCGGGGCACTGCCCTGTATCCTGCTGGTGGTGCTGCTGAACCGGAGCTACATCATCTCCGTGATCATCACCTTTTTCTATACCGCCGTCAACTACATCTTCGGCCTCAATGACCTCTTCATCACCCAGCCCTTCGGCCTGAACCTGGGGACGCTGCTCCCCGGGCCTCTGACCTTCCGGTGGTACTTCCAGTATCTCGATTTTTCCAATGCCGGTACCGAGATGCTGGGACTTCTGGAGCGGGTCAGCCCCTATTTCGTCACCACCGCCCAGGCATTTTTTGTGGCCGGAGCGGAGGCCGCGGTGTTCCTGGCCCTGATCGCGCTGGTCTACAAGCGCCAGGGCGTTTGAGGAGGTGCAGAGCATGAAGAAGATGATCCAGACAGAGTGGTGGAAACTGCGGCGTTGCCAGATCCTGCTGGTGGGCATTGTGGCCCTGGCTCTCTGCCCAGTGGTGCAGTACGGCACCCAGCTGATCGTGAACCCGGAGATCCGGGACCCCAACTTTGACTTTGTCCACCTATTCGCCAATGTGGTGTGGGGCAATACCCAGGTGTTTCTTCCCATCTCCCTGGTGATGATTGGCGGATGGCTGATCGACCGGGAGAATACTCATGACACCATGAAGAACCTGCTCACCGTCCCGGTGTCCTATCCAAAGCTCCTGGGGGGCAAGCTGGCGGTCACCGGCCTGCTGTCTCTGCTGTTTGGCCTTTACAGCGTAGCCGTGACGGTGCTCACAGGGACGCTGGTGGGCCTCCCGGGACTGACGCCAGGGGTGATCCTCCAACAGGGAGGACAGGTGGTGGCTGCGGCGCTGACCACCTTCCTGGTTTGTATGCCCATGATTTTGATTTTTGGGCAGATGCGGGGTGCCTATCTGGGCGGCTCCATCCTGACCTTTTTCCTGGGGTACTGCATTTTGTTCTTTAAGAGCGGGTTCCTGCTCTCCGCTTACCCCTTCTCCGCGGCGCTGGTGCTGGCCGGCTTTGATATGCAGGAGTACAACGGGGCTACCGAGGCACCCAGCATCCCGCTGGCCCTTCTGGGCATGGCGGCAGTCATCGTTTTGACGGCGGTCATTCTGACGCTTTCCCGACCCAGCAGCAAGGCAGGGAGTACAAAAAAGGAAAAGGCCGGCGGCCGCCGGCAGGCAGGGAGGAGAACACGATGAAAGAAAAGCGAAAGAGATGGGTACCACTTCTGATGTGCGGCCTGCTCTGTGCCCTGCTGCTGTCTGGCTGTTCCGGTGTACTGCAGTCCCTGGCAGATGGGACGGATGCGGTTTTGGGCAGTTTAGCAGAAGGGACAGACCGGGTCGCCGGTGCACTGGCGGATGGGACGGACGCAGTCCTCGGCGCCGCCGCTGACGCGACAGATGATTCCGTCAAGGACGCCATTCTGGATGCCTATGGTTCGCTGGTGGATGCTGCCGGCTCCTGGGCGCTGACGCCGGACTGCTCCCTGCAGGGGGAGCGGATCCGGGGCGAGGACGACTACACTGGCACTTATGAGGCCGACTACGAGGATTTTTCCGGCACGGAACTGATCTTTGGCGGCACCACCCTGGACCGGGAGGCCGGGAACACAGTAGATCTCTCCCGCTCTCTCGACATCGAGGAGGGGAAGGCTGCTGTCTTCCTGTGTTCCGGTGGGGAGGACCCGGTGATCCTGCTGTCCAAAAGCGGAGACTACGAATCCACCCTTACGGTAGGCGGCGGCAGCACCTATATCGGCGTCTGGGGTGAAGGAGCGAGTGGAAGTATATCCATTCAGATCGAGTAAATTATGAGGTGCGCTATGAAGATACTGTAAGAATTATTGGTGCAAACCTGACAGATTTTGCCCTTTCTGTGGAGTCCCCGCAGGATGCCGTGATCCTCCCATATATCAAGTGTTCTTAAAAAGTTTGATATATGGGAGGTAAAGTGCTTTGAAATTTGGGAACAGTGGAAAAGGTGAATCCAATATCCTGCAAAACCAGTTTACCCGGTATCTGAAAACTGCCGTTCAGCGGAGGAAGATCGACCTCTTCCATGCAAGGAACAGGGTTTATGGCCGCGAATGCTACGATGACAGTTGGCAGGACATCCCCGGCCTGATCACGGAGGACATCTATTTCAATACCTCCGCACAATGCGACACTATTGGTTTGGAGCGGACACTCTATCAAGTTGAAAAACGAGATCGCTACATCTTCTTTGCCCATGTCCTGGACGAGCGGACATTTACCGAGTTGGCCGCCGAACTTGGCATGAACTACAAGGGTGTTGCCGCCGCCTACTACCGGGTGATCCATAAAATCAGAGATGCACTGCGGGGTGATGCACATGGATTTTAAGGAACTGCTACTCCGGGCGCAGGGAGGAAACCCGCGCGCGAAGGAGGAGATCCTGTCACTCTACCAGCCCCTTCTTCTAAAGGAGTCCATGGTGCATGGTTTCTTTGACGAGGATGTGTATCAGGAACTTTGCATCACGCTCCTGACTTGTATCCAACGATTTCGGATTTAGACTTGAATCGGCGAACGACAGAACCGAGACTTGATATCTGTTCGGAGCGTAGGGGAACTGTCCCGGAGAACAACTTACAAATAGAGATGGCCCCGGTGGGAATGGCATCTGCCATTCCCACCGGGGCGCTCGTCTTTGCGGGGAAATTTTGACCGAGAACCAACGCACAGAACCCCTCCGCAGCTACGGTTCCCTATGATAAAACCACTCTAGCATTCTGTACTGTTTACATACTTTCAGTGCCTAATCTGTCAGGTTACAAAACTGCTACGCTTGTCCTCTATGAGGATGTCAGATGCTCATGGGGAATGTGAAAAACCTGCCGCCATGCGCTGAAATCGGAGACCCGTATGGTGGTGCAACCGGTTCCCTCTGTCCAGTCCCCGGTCACCGCAAAGGCCATGTGTTCCATGTCGTCATCGGGAAAGAAGATACCTTTCAAGTTGTTGAGGATGACCTGGATAGCCCGGTTGGAGGTGTCCCAAACTTTTGCGTTGTCGCTGCCCCTGGGTGTGGCGATATGGATCTCCACCATGGCCTTCTGAAAGTGAGGGAGCGGCCCCTGCTCCGTCGCTTTCAGAAAGGCGGTGTGTATCATGTCTACCCAGTGTTCCGCCACCGCCGCCGTCAGTTCCTTCTGGGCGGGCAGGGGTTCCCGGATTGTGAGCATGACGGCGTTTCCACATACTTCCCCACCGCTCATTTGCGCGACAAAGGTTTCATCTCCCTGCCCGGCCGTCCCTTCAAAGTCTTCCCGGTCCCGCAGTATCGCCAGTATCTGGCTCCGCAGCCTCAGGATCGTATCGTATGCCCGTCGCAGTTCCTCCTGCGTCGGCTCACGGCCCTCCGGCAGGCGCCGCTCAATGTCCCGCAGGGTCTTCCTTAGGTTGATATACATAGATGTTCAATCCCTCCAAGTCTAAACAGTCCGGATACAGCGCCAAAAGTTTTTCATCTTCGCCCTGAATATAAATCTCATATCGCAGGGACGGGGACGGAGTATTGGGGTCATCCAAAAGCCGCATCAACGCCCGGACGGCGGAGAAAAAGTAGACATACTTCAAAAGGTCGGCGGCGTAGCAGACAAAGCCCCGGTAATGATCCCGCTCATAGTCTCCCTGGGGCGGATCGCGCAGCAGGATACCATCGCCGCACTGGACCTGGATCTCTCCTGGAAGGGACCGGATGCGGTCCAAGTCTTGGCGGAACCGGGCCGGTGTGGTCAGGTAGACCCGCCCATATAATTTCCGTAGACGGATAGGGGCCCGGGACCATCGCACCGGCCGTTCCCGTTGAGATGGCTGGCGATCCCGGAGCAGCTGCCGCCTCTGCCACATAGTGTAGCGGATGATCTGTTCGGCTACGCAGTTTCGCACCCCGTCCTGGCAGATCAGGAGCATCCCAGTGGCCTGCACCTCATATGTGCCGTACCGGGGATGGAACAGAGACCCCTCCGCCCGCCCCTGCCACTCCATACGGCCATCTCCGATGTCGTAAACGGCTATCCGATCCTTTTCCGTGATCAGCATCCCAGCAAAGCGGGTGGTGGACAGAATACCGGGGACGATCTTCCGCCAACAGGCGGAGGGAATGAAGTGCGGCTGCTCGGTGTCTATTGGCTCACCAACCACAGGAACGCCGTTGCGCTCCATCAGGGCGGCCATGCGGGACACCTCCATGACTCGGCGGCGCTCTGCGGCCCCACCGCCGGTGGAGATCAGCGGTTCGGTTTCCGGGAACAGGGCGCGGCCCCTTGCCAGAATAGACACGCCGCCATCCCGCTGTTTGGAGATATATTTGTTTTTCGTCAGCGGCCGAAAGGCATAGGACAGGGCGGCGCGATCCTTTGTCCCCTCTGTGTCCAGTAGTTCCAGACAGTCTGAGTAGGACAGCAGCTGAAACCGGGCCAGATGCCGCAGTAGGCGCAACTGGTTTTCGTGCAATTTGTTTTTCATTACATTCCTCCTTAAAACTGCCGGACGGATGCAGAAACGGCAGGATTGCCGCCCCGCTCCGCCCGGCACAGGTCAAAGGTTTTTATTGGTCGTTATCATCTTGGTCAATATCATCGCCTCCGCAGAGCAGGTCGATCAGCGGCTCGGTGTAGACACGGACATACCGCTGTTTCTTACCAATGTTGCCGCCGATGGATGCGTAGGGTGCCCGCTCCTCAGCGATCAACCAAGAGAGTTGCCGGCGAGAGACGCCCAGATACTTTGCCGCCACATCCAGGGGGACATAGTCAGGGTAATCCCGCCGTAGTTGTTCTGCCGTCCTCTTGTTCAACAGCATTTCCTCCTTTCCCCGCGCGCCACCGCTCAAAGGCGTCCCGGTTTTTCGGTTCCTCGTAAAATCGGAGCACCGCCTCCAGAAATGTGGCGCACAGTATTTTTTGTTCCACCCGTGGGATCAGTTTCGGGATAATCTGGATTGCGGTATCAGTTTTGTATCACCTCCTTGTTTGTCAATCAAATGGTGACTTTCCGGGTAAAAGAAAAGCATCCAGAGGATTGATGAGGCCAGTATAGCAGGGGAATTGCGATAAATCAATCGTTTGGTGATAAGTTTGGAGAATTATATAAATCGGCTTGATTTTGTTGACAAGATGTGCTTTAATAGGTTTAGGAATTCCAAAAGGAGGATCAGCGCATGGAGTTTTTCAAAAAAGAATACCCCGACACCGGGGATGTGGCGGTAGATGTGACCTATGTCTCTTTCGGGGACCGCCTGCGGGCCATCCGAAAGGAGAAAGGAATGTCCCAGGACGAGTTTGCAAAACTGCTGGGCACTTCCAAGCAGGTCCTCAGCCGCTATGAGATCGGGCAGCGCATCCCCAAGATCACCCAGGTTCAGGAGTACGCGAAACGGCTGAATGTGTCCGCAGACTACCTGATGGGGGATTCTGCGGAGGAGGCGGCCTTCAATTCCCTATGTCCCAAGGACCATCCGCCCTTCTATAAAATTTTCCTGGATGTGATGGATCAGATGGGACTGGACATTCCGGGGGTGGCGCAGGTCAGCGGGCTGACAGACCGGCAGGTGCGGACAATTATCATCCGCCAGATGAAGGACGCGCCGCTCCCCATCGCTCTGCAGTTGTCGGATGCTCTGGGGGTACCGCTGGAGGTGTGGACCGGCGACCAGCGCTACCAGCCCGCGGACATCTCGGTGGAGGCCCGGCAGGTGGCCAGGGCCTATGATAAGGCGGGCCAGAAAGAGAAAGCGATGGTGCGGATAGCCCTGGATCTGCCCCCCATGACGGGAGGCGGTGCGCCATGAACGCCGTCATCTACGCCAGATACTCCAGCCACAAGCAGGGGGAACAGTCGATTGAAGGACAGTTGGCCTCCGCCTACAAATACGCTGGGGAACACGGCTACACGATTATCCATGAGTACATTGACCGGGCGCAAACAGGCAGGAATGACGACCGGGAGCAGTTCCAGCAGATGCTGAAGGACACAGCAAAGCACCAGTTTGAGGCGATCATTATCTGGAAGATCGACCGCTTTGGGCGCAATCGGGAAGAAATCGCCTTTAACAAATATCGATGCAAAAAGAACGGCGTCAAGGTACTCTATACTGCGGAGAGCATCCCGGATACCCCGGAGGGCATCATTTTGGAGGCGGTTCTGGAGGGAATGGCAGAATACTATTCCGTTCAGCTGGCTACCAATGTAAAGAGGGGCATGGACAATGTAGCCAGCAAAGGGCAGAGTGTGGGCGGCACACTCCCGTTGGGGTATCGGACAGGGCCGGACAAGCATCTGGAGCCCGATCCTAAGACCGCACCGCTGGTCAAGCGCATCTTTGAAATGTATGCCGCTGGGAACACCCAGAAAGAGATTATCGAATATCTCAACGCTGAGGGCCTGCGGACGAGGAAGGGGAAGCCGCTGACCATCAACAGCATCCGCTCTGTGCTGAAAAATAAAAAGTATATCGGCGTCTACCATTACGACGGCAAGGAGTACCTGGAGGCACAGATCCCAGCCTTGATTGATGCAGAAACCTTTGCAAAAGTCCAGCGTCTTTTGATCCAGAACAAGCGGGCTCCGGCCCGGAAGTGGACAAAGGCGGAGTATCTGCTGACGGGCAAACTGTTCTGCGGTCTGTGCGGCCACACCATGGTAGGCGAATGTGGGACAGGAAAGAGCGGGACGAAATATTTCTATTACAACTGCCTGGAGAAGAAAAAGAACCGCACTTGCAAAAAGAAGGCAGTTCAAAAGCAGTGGATCGAACAGCTGGTATTGGAAAAGGCCAAAGCCATCGTCATGAGCGACGAGATGATCGACTTCATCGCCGAAAGGACCTATCAATACTACATGGAGCAGAACACAGAAACCTCCTACACGAATGCGCTCCATGGGGAATTAAAACAGGTGGAAACAGCCATTGCCAATCTGGTGCGTGCGCTGGAGGCTGGGATTTTCAACGCAGCAACCAAGGCCCGTATGGACGAACTGGAGCAACAGAAAGAGGCGTTGGAAACCGCTTTGGCGGATGCGGAGTTGATCAGCGGCCTTCGGCTGACCCGGGAGCATATTAAATTTTTCCTGCTACAATTCCGCTCCCTTGATTTTGATGAGCCGGAGAGCCAGCGGCGGATCATTGACATCTTTATCAACGCAGTGTTTGTCTATGATGATCGGGTGACGATCACATTCAACTACTCCGGGGACAACCGCACGATTACATTGGCGGAGGTGGACGGAGCGGCCGAAGGTGTTCGAGTGCCAAGCGCATCGGGTCACCAAGAGAAAAGCACCTGCTATGGCAGGTGCTTTTCTTTTTCTTCCATCCCAGCGGTGGACATTTCCACGGGGCGATCTGGGCCGCCCCTGATTGCACAATACCCATTGGTTTTGGATTTCTGAGAAGAGCTTGAACGATCCAAATACAAGATACGAAGGAGTCGTGTGGCAGATGAAACAGCTGCGGCAAAAAAGAGCAGTTGCAACGGCAAAAAAGGGAGAAAGGATGTGATGCAGACCGACGAACAAGGAGGATATGATGAAAAACATGCCAGACCCCCGTGCGGTATTCCCCAATGAATACCACACTTCTTGCTTTATCAAAAATGTGGTGCAAGCGCCCAATATCCATATAGGTGATTATACTTATTACGATGACCCAATGGATCCCACCGGCTTTGAGCGGAACAATGTATTGTTTAATTGGCCGGAGTTTGGCGACCAGCTCATCATCGGCAAATTCTGTGCCATCGCCAGCGGTACCCAATTCATCATGGGCAGTGCCAACCACCGCATCAGCAGTGCCAGCACCTATCCTTTTGCGGTGTTTGGCGGCGCCTGGGCGGAAGCCGTGCCGCCCCATCTGGAGCAACTGCCGCGGAAAGGGGATATTGTGGTGGGCAACGACGTGTGGATCGGGCGGCAATGCACCATTCTGCCCGGCGTGCACATCGGCGATGGCGCCATTGTGGCGGCCTGTTCCGTGGTATCCCGGGATGTGGAACCCTATACCATTGTGGGGGGCAACCCGGCCCAGCTGCGGAAAAGGCGGTTCGACCCCGAGCTCACCGGCCTTTTGCTGCGGCTGCGGTGGTGGGATATGGAACCGGAGCGGCTGCTGGAATGGCTGCCCCTGTTGTGTGACCCAGATCTGGAAAAATTGCGGCGTGCTTTGCAAAAAGAGCTGAAAGACAGACCGCAAGAGGCTATATAGCAAAAAAGACGGACCATCCGGTCCGTCTTTTTTTATGTGGGCCCCAAAGGCTGTTTTGATGCGCTTTCCTTTGCCCGGCCGGGCAATGTATACAGCAGGGTGGACAAAGCGACTGTGGCAGGGACGCACAGCACCACGCCAAAGCTGCCGGACAGACCCTGCATGATGGCGATGCCGATGTTGTTGGAATTGATGATCTGCAGCCAAGGCAGGTCATAGGCGTAGTTGAGCACCAGCATGGAGATGCTGCCGCCGGCAAAGGCCAGGATCAAGGTGTTGGAATCGGTGCCCATCATATCCCGGCCCACACGCATGCCGGCGCGGAACAGGTCGCGGCGGGAAAGGTCCGGCGTTTGGGCCAGGATCTCCGCCATGGAGCTGGCGATGGACATGGCCACATCCATGGTAGCCCCCAAAGCGGAGATCAGCAAGCCGGAGAACAGAAGCCCGCCCACCTGGATGCCCGAAGTGTTCCACAAGGTCATCAAGCTTTCGATGTCGCTGACGTTCCAGCCTGTAATGCCTGTGGCAAAGGAGAAGAGGGAAGCGGAGACACCGGCCATCACCACGCCGGCCACTGTACCTGCTGTGGCAGCCAAAGTCTTCCGGGTAGGACCGCCCAGCAGCCACAAAGTGACGACGGTGGTGACGCCGCACACCAGCACAGCGCTCCAGAAAGGAGACCAACCCCGGTAGACCATTGGCAAGTAGACGAACAGCACGCAGCCAAAGGTGAAGACCAGGCCCAGCGCGCCTTTGACGCCTTGCAGGCCGCCGATGAGGAACAGGGCCAGCAGATAGAGGGCTGCAAATAACAGGATCTGCAGGCCACGGTCCTGGGAATAGACGCTGGAGACCACGGTATCGCCGGCCACGCTCTGCATCACCACCACCCGCATCCCGACGGTGCAGGGGGCGCCGAAGAGAAAACCGGCGCTGGAAGTGGTCTCGATCTCTTGCCCTTCCAAGGTGCCGCTGGTCATCCGCACCCGAACGGTCTGTTCACCCACGCGGGTGCCATCGGGCTGCAGATTGTCCTGCAGGATCTCAGTGACCACGCCTTTTTCAAAACTTTGCCCTTCGCGGGAGACCAGTGCCACTTTATCCACCTGGTTGAGGCGGAAAACAAAAAGGGAAAACAGCGCCAGCAGCACGAGAGGGGGAAGCCAGCGCATCCAAACAGTACGTTTCAAAAAAACAGCCTCATTTCATACAGAATAAATCTCTCCGCAGGAAAGACCTGCGGAGAGACAGAAGAACAGGATTCCTGGCGGTTAATCCAGTTTTGTCAGCGCATAATCCGCACTGGAGGGGGTGACGGCGGAGCCGGTCATCAAGCCATGGCCTTGCACATAGGACAGGCCCTGCTCCAAAGTGGCGTCTGCCGCAGCGCCTTCCAGGCCCTGTACAGCCGCATAGCGGGTCAGCATAGCGGCGAACTCAGCTTGGGAGACAGTCGAATCCGGCAGGAAAGCGGCGTTGCCCACACCTTTGACGATGCCCTGGGATTCGGCCCAAGCGATAGCATCGCGGTAAGAAGCATCCGCAGCCACATCGGCAAAGCTGGTGTCAGCGTTGGCAGCCGGGCGGCCGGCGTCATCGTAGAGCCGCTGGACAGCCTGAGCGCGGGTCAGCGGCGCATTCAGGTCTTCGCCGTTGCCTGTTTTTTGGATGGAGAAGGTCTCATCGATCTTTTCCGTAGAGCCATCTGCAGTCAGCTGGTAGGTATCGATGGAGAAGGTATCTTCGCTGAGGGAGATCACAGACCAGCTGGGCAGCCAGTTCTGGCTGCGGGCCGCGATGTAATCCTGCTGAGAGGCGATCAGCTCATAGTATTTGGAGCCGGAAGCGGAATTGGCGGTCATGTACAGCGTGCCGTTGGGGTTGACGACTGTGTTGCCCACCGTGGTCTCGATGGTGTAGCAATGGTTGTCCGCTTGGAAATCGTTCAGCAGCTGCTGGCCGTCAGCATCCCCTTCTTCCGGGGCCAGGGGGATCTGGGTCTGGGTGGTGGTGTTATAGGCATGGTCCCAATCGTAATCCGAGCCGTCTTCGTTCAGTTGGAACTCGTAGGAACCGTGGGTCTGCCCATCGCCATACAGCAGCTTGGAACGGCTGTAGGTGTGGTCGTGGCCCTGCAGCACCACATCGATGTCAAATTCGTCGAAAATGGGGGTCAGCTGGGTGCGCAGGATCATGCCGTCTGTATCCGAATGATCCAGGCCGGTGCCATAGATGTCCTGGTGGATGGTGACGATGCGCCAGGCGGCATCCGGATCCGAGGCAACGGCCTCTTCAATGGCCTTTTTGTGCTCGGCCACATTGTAGTTGTTGGTGTTCAGCACGATGAACAGGCCGTTGCCGTAGGAGTAGTAATAGTCGCCGCCGGCCTGGGTGGCGCCGTATTCGGTGGTGTTGGGATTGTTGAAGTGATACATGTAATCCGCATTGAGAGAATCGTGGTTGCCGATGGTGGTGGCCACAGGCAAGGAAGTCAGCGCATCCGGGTCCAGATAACCGGCATATTCTTCTTCCTTGGCCTGACCGGTCTTGTTGACTTGGTCACCGGCAGAGATGATGAAGCTCACATCGGGGTCTTGCTCCAAAGCAGCTTCCAGCGTGCGGTTCCATCCAAAGGAATCGTTCCGGGCTGCCGTGTTGGCTGCGCCGGCATCGGCACTCAGTTCCTCATTGCCCTGGGGCTGCCCTTTGGAAGCGCCGATCTGGGGGTCGCCCACATACAGCATTTTCACATCGGAAAAGCTGTGGGTGGTATAGGTTTCCACGTCGGTCTGCACGCCGTTTTTCTCTACAGTGTAATAATAGGTGGTGTTTTCGGCAAGGCCGGTCACGGTGACATAGTTGTAATCATAGGCCACGCCGCCGGTCAGGTCTGTTTCCACGTCGCCCGCTGTGCCGGTATAGGTCTCCAGATTGTTCCGGTCTGTGCCGAAATGGACCACCGGTGTGGCATCTTCGCCGTTATCCAGGCTGTACCAGGCAAAATTCAGCTCAGTCTCATCGGCGCCGGGGGTCAGGGAGACCTTGGTATAATCGGTTGCCACGTCGTCCCATTCCTGGACCCAAGCAGCCCATTCGTCGCTGCCGCCCACAGTGGCCCCGTCGTTGTAGTTGGCCGTGGCCGCCACGCTGGGGAAGACGATACTGGCCAGCAAGGCACTGCACACGACACCGCCTAAAAGACTTTTTTGCAGTTTCATGTTAAACCCTTCTTTTTCCTTGAGATTTGGGGGGATCCCTTTCAGTGGGCAGTATAATCGCATGGAGGAGGCGATGCAAGGTATCTTACAAACTATCAAACAGAATTTCACACAACCTTTATAAAAACAGGGCTGCCATTACAGAAGCTTTACAGAACCGGCTGAAAAGGGGCATGCGGACGGCGGGGTCCTTTGGTTTTCATGGGATGGCCGCCGGCCATGCAAAAAAAGAAACCTGGCGCACGCTGACGCCAGGTTTCACAAACCGTATTCGTTTAGCAGGGGATCAGACTTTTTGGGAAGCCTCTTTTTTGACAACAGGCTGGTGTGCCTGCGGCCCGTTGGGCACGGTAAAGGAACCGATACAGGCCAGAACCGTGATACCGACCAGCACCCACATCACTGTAGGGACACCTTGGGCATCGCCCAATTTGCCCAGCAGGGGGGAAGCCACGCCGCCAAAGCTGGAAGCCAGGCCCATGGTGATGCCCGAGGCCAAGCCCACATGATTGGGCAGCAGTTTTTGTCCCAGGGCCACACAGGGGCTGAAGGCCAGATACAGGAACATGGCCATGGGGACCAGCATCACTGTGGACAGCATGGGGATGCGGCACAAGATGACGATGGCCAGGCAGGGGATGAAGCAGACCAGGCCGGTGCGGATCACCCTATTGAAGCCAAAGCGGTCTGCCAAACGGCCGCCGATCAAAGTGGAGACAGCGCCGGCAATGGAGATGATGGTGGTGGTGATGCTGGAGATCTCCGCCGGCTGCATCAGAACATTCAGCCAGAACAGGGGGATGAAGGTGGTCATGCCCATGTTGACGATGGAGCGCAGGATGACGACGGCCGTCAGCTTGCTGAAGTTTTTCCAGTCGTCTGTCTGCCCGGCCGCGATCGCCGCAGCGTTATTCCGATTGCCTTCCTGGGCAAAAGCCGTGAGCTGTTTTGTCTGAGAGAACAGGAACAGGGCCATCAGAAATGCGGGAATGGCCAGGACCGCCGTACCTTTCATGCCAAACTGGGTGATGCCGAACACCACCAGTATGGGGCCTGCTGCACCGCCGATGTTGCCGCCGACGGAGAAGTTGCTGATGCCACGGCCCTTCCGCTCGCCTGCCACATAATTTGCCATGCGGCCGCCATCTGGGTGGAATAGGGCCGAACCGATGCCGGTGAAGGCCACTGCCAAAAACATGGCCCAATAGCTATCCAAAAAGCCCAGCATGGAAATGCCGCAGCCGGACATCAGAACGCCAAGACCCATCATCCAGGGGCGGACGTGCTTGTCGGCCAAGGCGCCGAACACCGGTTGGATGATGGAACCCAAGCTGCTCAGGGCAAACGTCAGACCCGCAGCCGCCGCCAGGGTGATCCCCTTTTCCTTGACAAGGAAAGGCAAGATCGCCGGCAGTGCGCCGCCGCCTAGATCCGCGCACAGATGACCCAGCGAAATGATGATCCCATAGAATTCTCGTTTTAGTTTCATGATAACGCCTCTCTCCTCTTCTCTTTTTCCCTGCAGCCTGCCGGCGGAGGCAGGCATACAAGGTAGAAACCACTAGCCCTATTGTAGCAGAATTGCCTGGCCGTAACAAGCGTCTGCCCCGCCTGCTGCAAAAGAAAAAGGGCAGGAGGCCTGCCCTTTATAGATCGTGGCGTTGGAACGAGGTGGGAGAAGAGCGCAAAAGGGCGAATAGATCATCCAACTCCATCGGCTTGTAAAAATAAAAGCCTTGGATATAATCGCATGTGGTCTGCCGCACCATCTCCAGTTCCTCTGCGGTCTCCACCCCTTCGATGCACACTTTTTTGCCCAGCTGATGGCAGGCACAAATGACGCTTATGATAAAGTTCAGCTTTTTGGAGGAAGAAGTGATCTCACGGGTCAGGTTGCGGTCTAGTTTGATCAACTTGGCCGGGTATTGGAGCAGCAGCTGCAGGCTGGAATAGGCTTGGCCAAAATCGTCCAGCACAAATTGGATGCCTTTTTGCTCACATTGGCGGATGCACTTTTCCAGATGATCGGGCATTTCGTCGAAATGGGTCTCCGTCAGCTCGATCAGCAAATTTTTGCCGGATATGCCGTAGTTTTCCATGGTCTGCTGCAAAAAGGGGAGGAAGCTTTCTTCCATCAGCTGCAGATAGCTGACATTGACGGAAAGGAGAAAGTCCGGCTGGTCATCCAAAATCTGGCGCAACGCCTTGGCGGCTTGGATAAAGACCCATTTGCCCACGGGCACGATCAGCCCGGTCTGCTCCAGCACAGGGATGAACTTGGAAGGGGGCACAGATTGGCCTTGGCTGGTCCAGCGCAGCAACACCTCGCCGCCGAAGATCTGGCCGCTGGAGGCCAGCACCTGGGGCTGTATCACGATACGGAACCCTTGGAAGCTATGGTTGACGCAATAGTTGAGGGACAGGCTGATATCCGTCTGCTCTTTGTGGGATTGGGACATGTGGGGAGAGAATTCCAGGTAGGGCAAAGAGGGGAAAGACCGGGCCGACTGGGAGACCGTGATGGCATTGTCGATCAGTTCCTGGGCGGTGGAGCCATCCTGGGGGGAGTGCAGCACACCTACGCTGCAGGGATACATCAGGTGAATGCCGTGCTTCCGGTAGGTGTCCGCCACGATGCGGTGGATGTTGCGGGCCGGAGCCTCTGGGTCGGACACCGTTTGGGAGATCGCGAGGAAATGCATGCCGTCCAACCGGAAGAAGCGGAAGTGCTGTCCCATCTCCCCTTCCATTTGACAACCCATTTCCCGCAGGATGGAATCCCCCACACTGCGGCCAAATGTCCGGTTGATGTCGGAAAAGTTGGGAAAAGTGAAGCAGAGGATCAGCAATTCTGTCTGGGTGCTGCACAGGGAGGAGAGGATCTTGATGGCGGAAGAGGTATTCAGCAGGCCGGTGGCAGGGTCCACTTCCGATTCGTTTTTCAGGGTGATCATCGTGCCCGAGAAAAATAGGGGCATCGTCATATCGTCGTTCCACTTTAAGATGCCCCGGCAGTGCATCCATACCAATTCGCCCTTTTTGTTGTAAATGCGGTAGCGGATGCTGTGGACCGTCTTCTTTTCTTTGAACATGGCCCGGGTCTCGGCGATGTGCATGGCTTGATCCGGCTCATAGATCCGCTGCTCCAGCAGGGTGACAAAATCATAGACCAAATTATCGGAAAAGTTGAAGTCATCCCGCAAGTTGTCGGAGATGAAGTAGATGTTTTTTTGAATATCGCCGCAATAGAGGTAAAAAGCCGTATCTGGCATGGCCACCGATTGGAAAAAAGCGTTGGCATCAAAGTAGTAGTTGTGCAAAAAGGTCTGGAACCCGGTTTCCCCCTTGTAAACAGGGGGTGCCTCCAGCGGATAAAGGCGCCGCGTATCGCTGCGGGATTGGCCCGTCACCGGATCCTGCTGGCGGTAAAAGGCCTGCTTGTCGGCATACATCCGTTCATCCGCCACTTTGAGCAGCTTGGTAAAATCTTTTTTACCCACCGGCGCCCAGACGCTGCCCACAGACAAGCTGCAATTTTGGCGGATGATCTCTTGGTGCAGCCGGTCGATCTGCCGGCTGAAAGCCTCTTGGCTGATGTTGTCACTCACGGCCAAGAATTCATCGCCGCCGATGCGGTATACACGCTGGGGCGAGAAAAGGCCCGACAAAATGGCATCCACTTGGGAAATGACCTGGTCGCCGCTGGCATGACCCAACAGATCGTTGATGTTTTTTAGCCCGATGACATCGCAGAAAACAAGGCCCAAAGGCTGCAGAGAAGCTTCGCTGTTGATGAACTCATTCAGCGCATACCGGTTGAGAGCGCCTGTCATAGGGTCGTGGAAACTCAGTTTTTCCAGGCGGGCGGTCAGATCCCGCCGCTGCAGGACCGTGACGGCAAAATGGGAGAGAAAGGAGGCAATGTCCAGAATATCCAGCATGCGGTCCGCCGGCGCCCCGGACAACCCTAAAAAACCCAGCAGGCCATCGGGGCAGACCAAGGGCAGCAGAAAAGAAACCTGGGAGGAAGCTTCCGCCTGGTCGGGCTGCTGCCAAAGCACAATGGATTCATTGTGGTAAGGGGCGGCACACCAGCGGACGATGTCCTGGCCGAAAGGCTGGCTGGCACCCTGGGGCCAAGCATAGGTGGCGCGGCATGTCTGCTGTTCCCCTTTTTCGTAAAGGACGGCGCTGCCGCAGGGAAGGCTCTGGACGACTGCACGCAAGATATTACACAGAGAAGTGTAGGGATCGCCGGTGGATTGGGCGGTGACCAAACATTGGTGTATCATAGATTCATAAGTGGTATAACCGCTGCGGCCTTGGCGATGCTGGACATTGGGGTCCGCACCGACTGCAGTGCCCAGCCGGTATTTTCGGTCCTGCCAATACAGCAGGGAACTCTTCAAGATGAGGGGGCAGTCGATGGCCGGGTTGATACAGTTCCACTGGGCAAAGCCATCGGCAGAGGGGGTCGGATCCATACAGAACGGGCAGGGCGTGGAACGGCCTTGCAGCACAGCATAACAAGGTCTGCCCTGATAGGTTTGGGGAGACAAGGAAAAGACCGCCAGAGCGGGAGGGTTCATATAGACCATTTGATACGTTTCGGCATCAATGGCATATACGATTTTATCCAGGTGTTCAAACGATTCCCAGAGTGTGTTCATACAAATGCGATCTCCTTTGCCAAAGTTCAAAAGACGGTGTGTAATGGGGGCCGCCGTGCACCGCAAATTAGCTCAATCCTATTATCGGCAGTGGAGGGAAAAAATTAAGGCGCGTGCCCAGGCAATGCGGCATACAATGGGCTGAGAGGTGATCGGTGTGTTTTGGGTCTGGTTGGTCTTGGTGTGGGGGCTCGGAAGCGCTTCCCACTTTTTCTACCAGTGGTCGGGCAAAAACAAGTGGGCCGGCCTGCTGTTTGCCAACAATGAGAGCGTATGGGAGCACAGCAAGCTGGGGTTTTGGCCTCTGTGCATTGCCCTGACTGCCCAGGGGATCGGGCAAGGGGCGGCATGGGAATCTGTCTGCTGTGCCGCCGCCTGCGCCACGCTGTGCTGCATCGCCCTGACCATGGGCATGTTTTACACCTATACCGGCGCGCTGGGCATCTGGTCGGTGCTGTGGGCGGATATTCTGCTCTTTTTGCTGGCGGCAGCCGGGGGATTGGCCGCCGGCTGGAACGTTTTAAAGGCGGAAGCAGGACACTGGATGGGCGTCGCCGGCGCGCTGCTGTTGGCCGCGGAAGTGGCCTGCCTCATAAGGTGGTCGGTCCGCCCGCCAAAGCTGCCGCTGTTCACCGATTACAGCGTCGGCAAAAAGAGAGAGCCGGCAGGTGAAAAAGCACCGTTGGGCAAGGGGAAGAATTGACTTGACCCAGCGCCCCATCGTATAATAAAAAAGAATGGGCCCACCACAGGCAGGGCCCGCAACGGAGGCAATTATGGCAGAAATTACAGTCAATCAACTCAATAAATACTACAGCGATTTTCACCTGCTGCAGGACATCTCCTTTGAGGTGTACCCCGGGCAGCGGGTGGGCATCGTGGGGCCCAACGGCTGTGGGAAGACCACGTTGTTCAACATCTTGACGGGCAAAGAACCCTATGACAGCGGCGAGCTTTCCCTGCGGGAAGGGGCCCGGGTGGCCCTGCTGGACCAGCTGCCGGAATACCCGGCGGATACCACGGTGCGCCAAGTGCTGATGCAGGCATTCGATGAGATCTCGGCCATGGGGGATGAGCTCCGGGCCCTGGAGCAAAAGATGGCAGACGGACCATCCCGGCAGGATCTGGACCGGTATGCCCGGCTGCAGACCGCCTTTGAGACTGCGGGCGGCTACGAACTGGAAGTGAAATACAACCGGATGACAAATGGCCTGGATATCCCCCGGGAGATGCAGGACCGGCCCTTTATGAGCCTTTCCGGCGGCGAAAAGACCCGGGTGAACCTGGCCCGGGTGATCTTGATGGAAACGGACATCCTGCTGCTGGACGAGCCCACCAACCACCTGGACCTCCACTCCATCGAATGGCTGGAGGAGTATTTGCGCACCTTCAAAGGGGCGGTCCTCATCATCTCCCACGACCGGTACTTTTTAGACCGGGTGGTGGAGCGCATCTTTGAGCTGCAGGAGGGAAAGCTGACCATTTATCCGGGCAATTACAGCTATTATGTGGACAAAAAGCAGGAGCGGATGGAACAGCTGGAAGCGGCCAAGCGCCGGCAGGACAAAGAGATCGAGCGCCTGAGCTTCACTGTGGAACGCATGAAGGGCTGGGGCATGGGGAACGCTAAGCTGATGAAGCGGGCCTTTGCCATGGAAAAGCGCTTGGAGCGCATTGAGCGCATCCAGACCATCCGCCGGGAACACAAGATGAAGAACAAGTTCAAAGAGGCCGGCCGCTCCGGCGACGAAGTCTATTACCTGGTGGGGCTCCAGGCCGGATACCAAAGGCCCTTTCACCAGCCGCTGGACCGCACGGTGCTCCGGGGCGAGCGGGTGGCGGTGATCGGCGACAACGGCTGCGGCAAGACCACTTTGATCAAGACCCTGCTGGGCCAAGTGACGCCCTATGCCGGGCGGGTCTACGAAGGGGCCGGCCTGCGGGTGGGGTACCTGCCCCAAGTGGTGGAGTTCGCCCACCCGGAGCGGAGCATTTTGGACACCATGCTCTATGAGACCAACCTGGATGTACAGGACAGCCGCAACCGCCTGGCGGCCTATGGCTTCCAAGGGGAAACGGTGTTCAAAGAGGTGTCGGTGCTCTCCGGCGGGGAAAAAGCCCGGCTCAAGCTGTGCATCTTTATGAACAGCGAGATCAACACCTTGTTTTTGGACGAGCCCACCAACCACTTGGATATCCTGACCAAAGAGTGGATCGAAGACGCCATTGACGAATTCAGCGAGACCATGATCTTCGTCTCCCACGACCGGTATTTCATCAACCGGTTCGCCACCCGCATCTGGGCCCTTGAAAACGGGGAGGTCCACGACTACATCGGCACTTACGAAGAATACCAGGAATCCCGCCGGCGGCAGGAGGCCCAGCGGCAGAGCATGCCGGCGCCCAAACCGGCGGAGAAAAAAGAAAAGGCCATGCCTGCCCGCAAAGAGAGCAGGGAGGGGCGCAAAATGCGGCGCGAGCTGGAAAAGGCCATCGCCCAGAACGAGCGGCGGCTGGAAGCGCTGGAAGCGGAGATGGAACAGTGCGGCAGCGACCATGTGAAACTGGCCCAGCTCTATGAAGAAAAAGAAGCACTGGAAGAGACCCTGCTGGAGCAATATGAACAGCAGGAGCAGTTGGAGACAGCGGAGGAATGAAAGATGCTCCAGATCGCCCACTATACCAAGCGGTATGGCAACAAAGTAGCGGTGGATGACCTGTCCCTGGAGATCCGGGCCGGGGAGATCTTCGGGTTCATCGGCCACAACGGCGCAGGAAAGACCACCACCATCAAAGCGGTGGCGGGTATTTTGCCCTATGAAGAAGGGACCATCACGGTGGACGGCCTTTCGGTCAAAGACGATCCCCTGGAATGCAAAAAGAGGATCGCCTATATTCCAGACAACCCGGACCTCTATGAATTTTTGCCGGGCATCCGGTATCTGAACTTTGTGGCGGATATTTTTGAAGTGCCCCGCAAAGAGCGGGAGGAGCGCATCCATTATTATGCCGACCTGTTCGAGCTGACCGGCGACTTGGGCAGCAGCGTGGGCACCTATTCCCACGGCATGAAACAAAAGCTCTCTTTGATCGCAGCTCTGATCCACGAACCCAAACTGATGCTGCTGGACGAGCCCTTTGTGGGTCTGGACCCCAAAGCCGCCCACGACCTGAAAAAGATTATGCGGCAGATGTGCGACCGGGGCGGGGCCATCTTCTTTTCCACCCATGTGCTGGAAGTGGCGGAAAAGCTGTGCGACAAAGTGGCAATCATCAAGGCTGGCAGGCTGGTCGCCAGCGGCACGATGGATGAAGTGCGGGGCGATGAATCTTTGGAGCAGGTATTTTTGGAGCTGGTGGACAATGAAAAAGATTAAGATCCTGTTGGCTCTGCAGCTGCGGGCCCTCTTTGCCGCCAGCCGGCGCCGCCAGGGCAAGACCAGGTCGGCAGGCATCAAAGTGCTCATGGCCCTGGCCTTCCTCTATGTGGGGGGCGTGATGATGTTCCTCTTTGGCGCCATGGCCTACGGCTTGGTCAGCACGCTGCGCGGGCTGGGCCTTGGCTGGATGGCCTTGGCTATGGGCGCTTTCATTTCGGCGGCCCTCAGCTTTATTCTGACGGTGTTCAGCATGCAGTCCCAGATCTTTTCGGCCAAAGACAACGACATGCTGTTCGCCATGCCGCTGACCGGCCTGCAGATCGGCGCCAGCCGCATGCTCAGCCTGCTGCTGCTGGAGTATGCCTATTCCGCCCTGGTGATGATCCCCACCGTGGGGGTATATGGGTACCTGATGCGGCCGTCGTTCGCCTTTTACCCGCTGCTGGTGCTGCTGCTCCTGTTGCTGCCTCTGTTGCCCTTGTCGCTGGCCGGTGCGGTGGGGTATCTGTTTGCCCTGCTCACCCGGAAGTGCCGGTTTAAAAACCTGATCATCAGCCTTCTGTCGGGGGCGGCTTTCCTCGCCTATCTGTATGCTTGTTTCCATCTCAACGATTATATGGCGCTGCTCATCGCCAAGGGTGCGGATCTGGCAGAAGTGTTCCGCCGGGCCCTGCCGCCTTTTTACCACTTTGCCATCGCCCTGCAGGAGTATTCGCTGGGTTCGGTGCTGGCAGTGGCCGCCTGGTGCTTGGTGCCCGCGGCGCTGTTCCTGTGGCTGCTGTCCAAAGGATTCTTTTACTTGACCGGCAGCGGGGGGAGCAAGGTGGCCTATAAGCGCCGTCCGCTGAAAGTCAACCGGCCCTGGGTGGCGGTATTCCGCAAAGAGGCCGCCCGGCTGGGCTCACTGCCTATGTACCTGTTCAACGCGGCCATCGGCGCTTTGTTCATGGTAGCCCTCAGCCTGGTGGTGGCCATCCGGGGGCAGTCGGTGCTGGAAGCGCTGTTTTCCGTCCCTCAGCTGGCCGGGTTCGTGCCCCAGGCGCTGCAGGCGGCCTTGTGTTTTTGCGCCGCCATGATCTGCACCACGGCCCCCAGCATCTCGCTGGAAGGGAACCGGCTGTGGATCCTGCGTTCCAGCCCGCTGCGGCCCCAGGACGTCTTTCTGGGCAAACTGGCGCTGGATCTGGCGCTGCTGGTGCCCAGTGTGCTCATCAGTGTGGCCCTTTTGGCCGTGTCTGTCCCCCTTTCGCCCTGGGACCTTTTGGCGCTGCTGGCGCTGCCTCTGGCTTTGGGCACCCTGGTGGCCCTGGTGGGGCTCTATGCCAACTTGAAGCTGCCCCGCTTTGATTACACCAGCGATACCGCAGTGATCAAACAGAGCGCCAGCGTGATGGTGGCCAGCTTGGGCGGCATGGGGCTGGTGATCGCCCTGGCGCTGCTCTACGTGCTGCTGGGCTACCGGACCATTGGGTACTTTCCCTATTGCGGCTTGGCTTTTGCGGCGCTGGCCGCCGGCTGTTGGCTGCTGTGGCGGCGGATCCAGACGGAGGGCGTCAAATGCTGGGAAGAGTTTTAGAAACGAAATCAGGCTGCCCCTTGGGCGGGGCTGCCGATCGATGAAAACGCAAGGAAGGCGGCCCGAAGGCCGCCTTCCTTGCGTTGTAGAGAAGAAAAAGAGGGATTTATGGGGAGCCGATTGCTCCCAAAGTAAGAGAGAAAACGAAATAATGAGGTTTAGTCAATGCTGGTGGTACCGTTAGAAGAGTCCGAAGTGGTGCCACTGTCAGTACCCGTCGTATCCGCAGCGCTGTCTGTACCGGTGGAGCTGGAACCGTCTGTGGAATCCGTAGAATCGGGCTCCAATGTGCTGCCGGTACCTGTGGTACCGCTATCGCTGCTCAGGTCCGTATCGTTTGTCGAGCTGTCATCCGGCGTGGTAGTACTGCCGCTGTCGGTGTCAGAACTGCTGCCTGTGCCGGTGGCATCCGTGTCGTCATTTTGCGAAGTGGAGCTGTTGGAACTACTGCCGCTGGTGCTGGAACTGGAACTGTTGGTGTTGCTGCCCGATGTAGAACCGCTGTCGTCCTTATTGGAACAGGCGGCTGCTGAGAGCAATAGCATCGAGGCCATCAGCAAGGCCATCCACTTTTTCATAGGTCTTCATCCTTTCTTTCCAATCGGAGGTCTTGGCCCCAGGAGCACCTCTCCTGGTGACAGATGCTACTCTACCAGGCAGATATGAATAAAAAACGCCGAGATTGTTAAAATGAGATAAAAAAAGTGTTACTAATAGTTTAGCCAAGGTTTCATCACACAATACACACAAAAGTGGAAAAAAGGCCCGGCACAGGCCGGGCCAAAGTTTTTCTTAGCGGTTGGTATTGCTTTCTGTGGCCGTTCTGCCGTTGTCCACGGCATTATCCAGGGCGTCTTTGCCGCTTTCCAGGGTATCTCCGACGGCGTCGCCCACATGATCGGCGGCGTCTCCCAGCTCGTTTCCGGCATCCTTCAGATCGTCCGAAGGAGAATTGGCGCCGTTGTTGGAAGTATCATTGGTGGTGCTGTTGGTGCCGTTGTTGGCAGTGCCTTCGTCCCGGTTGGAACAAGCGGTGGCAGTGGTCAGCAGCATAGCGGCCATAGCCAGGGCCAAAATCTTTTTGTTCATGGTGTTTTCGATCCTTTCCATTGCGGCGGTGCCGCGTTATTTCTGGTTTTCCATCACCCAGTGCATTTCCTCGACAACACTTTCATCGTCGGGGACCGGCGTGCGCACCACAGGGCGCACACTGTCGCGCCGCATCCCTGCATGGGTGTATTCCGTATAGGCGGGCAAGGGACGCCCGGGCCGGGCCGGCCGTTCCGTTTTCTTCTTTTTCATTCGGATGCCTCCTTTGCAGACAGTAGTATTCTTGCCCAAATCACGTATACTATTCCCAAAGACCGGCTGGAAACACGGGCTTTTGCCCTAGTATGGGCACGGGCGCGAAACATTATGCACAAAGGGGCGGACAGGGCAAAATTTCTGGGCTGGCACCGAAAATGCGCCGGGCTGTGTGTAGGTTTGTCAATGATGTGTTACAGATTAAGGGAAGCGAATAAGACCTGCTTAGGAGAGCGCCAAGAGAGAGGACGCATGGGGAAATTGTTGTAA
>CAJFRA010000036.1 GCA_904419295.1 Candidatus Pseudobutyricicoccus lothianensis | reverse complement strand
GAGCAAGAAAGCCGCCCGGGAAAAGGCCAAAGCCGTGGTGGAGCAACTGCGCTCCATGAAGCTGAAAGAGGCCGCCAGGAAGGTGGAGGACGGCATTGAAGAAACACTGACTTACTGCGATTTCCCCAGCGAGCACTGGACTCGCATCCGGACCAATAATGTAATTGAGAGACTGAACCGGGAAATCCGCCGCCGCACTCGCGTGGTGGGGAGCTTCCCGGACGGCAACTCCGCCCTCATGCTGGTCTGTGCCCGACTGCGCCATGTGGCCGGCACCCAATGGGGCAACAAGAAGTACATGAACATGAAGCACCTGGATGCCTTTGAGGACGCCTCCATTGCTGGCTGACTTCTCTCATGCCAGGCCCTGCAAACCTTTTTGCGAAAAATCCTTGACACTACCGACGATTGACTTATCAGCTCTGTGCTCGTCATCGTTTTTCAAAAGCTGCTCCGGCACGCAAAAAAGGATGGTACGGCAAATGCCGTCACCATCCTTTTTCCACGCCAGCGGGATCTTTTCTATTCCGTGACGCTGAGTACTTCGTTGTATTTTTCCACCACGCTGATCTTGATGTCTTCTACGCTCTGGATCTCTTGCACCATCTCATCGTCCAGCACCCGCATGATGTGGGAGTTGAGATACTCCGTTTCCAAGATCTCGCCGTTGACTGTCGCTTTGCAGTATGGCGTAAAGTTTTCCCCTACAATATACCAGTTCTCTTCCAGCTTGATGTATTCCGAAACGGTGATGGGCCGCACACCCATCTTCATATCCGCAGGCTCATAAGCGGGCTGGCCTCCCGTCAGGTAATGCTCACCGTACAGGGCGTCGTATTGCAGTTTGCGCAGATCGGTGAGGTAGGTGCTCTCCTGCTGGCAAGTCTGGTGGAAGCGGTTGATGATCCCATCGGTGATATTCAGCTTGCCCAGCACATGAGAGGTCAGCTGATAAGCCTTCAAGCTGCCATCGTCTTTCTCCAGGCCAAAATTGTCCCAGATCAGATACTCTGTCTTGTACATATCATGGCTCAGCAGCGTATCTTCATCGAACTGAAGGGCCGGCAGATGATCCCCATACAACACCAAAATGGTCTTTTCTTCCCGCTGCGACAACATATCCGTCAGGTCTTTGATGAATTGATCCATTTCGTAGATCTGGTTGGCATAATACTCAATGGGGTAACGCAGGTTTTCGTCTTCAATGGTGGAGACGGTAATGGCCGGTTCGTCCAGGATCGGTGTGCCAGGGTATTTGCCATGGCCCTGTACCGACACGGTGAACACTAAGTCCGGCGTATCGGTGGAATCCAAGGCAGCCTCGATCTCCCCGGTCAGCACACTGTCTTTGCACCAGTTTTTCGGCGTCATACTGGTGCTGGGCATGTATTCCAGCGATGTAAAGGTATCGAAGCCCATATTTTTATACACCACATTGCGGCCATAAAAGGCGCCCCGGTGGTTGTGCACTGCATGGGTGCCATAGCCCAGGTTCTTGAGGATATAGGCCACGCTCTCCACTGTCTGCTCGGTAAATACCGTCTTATAAGGGTACTCGCCCGGTCCAAAGAAATGGGTGCGCATGCCGGTGAGCACTTCTGTCTCGGTGTTGGCAGTGCCTGCCCCCACCACAGGCACGGTCAGGTAACCCGTGCTAAACTCCTTTTGCAGGGCGTGCCAGTTGGGCAGCGGGTCTTGGTTAAACGTCAACCCTTCGATCTGCTGGGGGTCGAAAAAAGATTCCAGCTGTACATAGATCACATTGACATCTGTCATCGGTGTGCCAGCGGGCAGCTTGTCGCTGTTTTGATCGATCAGCCCCTGGATGCGCTCCATGTCTTGCTCCGAATAGTTTTTCGGCTTCTGGATCCCGGTGTTCAGCCAAGTATTGGCAAAGCAATAGGCAAAGCCGTAATCTTCATACGCATAGGCCAAATTGCTGAAGATGGTAGAAAGGCTCCCATTCTCCAGCCCAGCCTGCAGCGTGCCGACCATCATCCCGCCGGTGACCACCACAGCCGCCAGGCCGCTGATCAAACGCCGCCCCAGTTTGACCGGCTCTTTGGGCCCCCGCAGGAACAAAAACACACCGCCTGCAATGACTGCCACCACGCAGATGCCCAGCAAAACCATTTGGAACTTCGTAAAATAATTGGGCAAAATCTCAAAGCCAGTGGAAAACACCGCCAGATCAGCCGTGGTAAAAGGCGTCATGCGGTTTTGGATGATAATACCGTTGGCAATGCCGCCCACAGCCCACACCAGGCCCACCAAGGCCAGGAAAAACACCCGCCGCCGGAAAAACAGGCAGGGCGAAAGGGTGAACAAAATAATGCAATAGTTCACCACAAAAGCCAAAGGATGCTGGCCAATAAAGGAGAATAGCGCCCCCACGCCCTTGTGGTTGAGCAATTCGATCAATAGGTTCAGCGCCAGAGCCAAAACCACCATCTGTACCACATTCAGCTGGTACCACTGGTTCTGCCGTTTCATGGCGGCTTTCTCTTTGGTCTCCGTCTTGGTCCACTGCAGCAGCTTCGCCGGCTGTTTCAGTAGGGTTTCCATCGGAATCCTCTCCCCTTTCTATGCCTCCATTCAGACTGCTATTATAGTATAAAATCCGCCCCGATTCTACGAATAAATTGCAAACTTTTTACGACAGTTTTGCTGTTTTCTCAGCATTTTTGCCCAAACTACCCACGCTTCTCCAATCGTTTTGTTATTTATAAACTATATATAACATTACGTATTTATTGAAATTCTTTATAGTAGATCCGGTTGCCATTTTGCCGGATGATGCGTTCCAATTCGTCAAATGCCAACACCACCGTGGCGGTATTCACGCTGGGGTGCATCGCCACCCGCGGCACATGGCGCAGGCTCTCATCGAAGACCACTTCCACCCGGGCGCCCTGGTCCCGCAGGATGCCAAGAGGCCCCACGGCGCCCGGCCTTTGGTGCAGCAGCTGGGCCAGCAGCTCCGCCGGCGCAAACCCCAGATGCGGCGTTCCCAACGCGTGGGCCAGGCCGTGGAGATCTGCCCGTTTTTCCGCCCGCAGCATCACCAAAAACACCCGGTCTTTTTTCCGTGTGGCCACAAACAGGTTTTTGCAGATCACCGCATCGTAGCACAGCCCTTTTTCCACCCGGTCCATCACATTGGCCAGCGCTTCGTGCTCATATTCTTCAAAAGCTACACCTTTTTGACGCAGCAGCTCCAAAATTTGTTCCTTTTCTTCCATGGTATTTCCTCGCTCTTCTCAACGTTCCTTTCTTGCAGTATAATGTATCTGAAAGAGGAAGTCAAAAGGGGGCTGCCCGGTTGGAAGAAGAGATGTATATGCAGGAGGCCTTGGTTTTGGCACGCCGGGCACTGGCCTCTGGAGACGTGCCCGTGGGCTGCGTGGTCGTCCGCCAAGGGCAGGTCATCGGCCGGGGCTGGAACCGGCGGGAAGAATCGCAAAACGCGCTGCTCCACGCAGAGATCGTGGCCATTGATGAGGCCTGCCGGACCAAAGGCAGCTGGCGGCTGGATGATTGCGCCCTTTATGTGACCTTGGAGCCCTGCCCCATGTGTGCCGGCGCCATTCTGCAAGCCCGCATCCCTGTTGTTTGCTTTGGCGCCCGAGATCCAAAGGGGGGCGCCATGGGCGGTGTCCTGGACTTGTTTTGGGAGGATTTCAACCACCGGCCCGCCGTGACCGCCGGTATTTTGGAGCCGGAGTGCGCCGCCTTGCTGGAAGCCTTTTTCGCCAAGCTGCGGCAAAAGCGGCCGGATGGCTGCTGCCTCGGACAGTCCGGCGACTCAAAAGGCAAAAACCGGCCAAAATAGCGGGCTTTTGAATGCTCTTTGACGATTGGAGAATGATGCCGCATGAAAAAACGAACGCGATATGTTCTGCTCTTTTTGGCGGTGTGCAGTCTTGTGGCCGCAGTCCTGCCTTTTGCCCGTTTTTCCCACCGCGCCCTCCTCGCCACCGGGGAAGCGCTCCCCCTCACCCCCAGCTTCTTTTATCACAAGTCCCCTGGTTCCCCGGTATACCGGACCGTCCTCTATTCTCTGGGAGAAGGGGGGCTGACCAGGCAAAAGGGGCAGGAACTGGGCTATCGCAGTTTCTATTCGGAAGACGCCCGCCAGTCCCTTTTGGAGCTGGGCTATGGCGAAGGTTGCGGCCAACTGCTGTTCCAGGACGAATACCCCATTGGCACAGTGTTCCTTTTTGATACCGCCCCAGAGAAGGGCGCCCATTGGTCTGTCTTTCTGCAGAACGGCTGTCAGGTACAGGCCTATGAAGTGCCTAAGGCGGATATTTTCGACTCACTCACCGATTACAGCGTATCCCCCACCCATCTGTATCTGCACCGCCACACCAACCAGGGGGAGATCGTCATCACGTCTTTGGAGCTGAGCACCGGAAAACAGCAGAGCCAGTCGGTGTCCCTGGCCTCCCTGGGCTTGGAAGGCGCTCTGGTGGATTCCAGCAACGCCTATGACCCGCGCTGCAACCGGCTGTTGCTCTTTTACAGCCAGGGAAACGGCCGTTTCCTGGGCTCCTATGATTTCAAAGACGGCACCTTTGCCGCCCTGCCTCTGACCCGCCCGGTTTCCCATGTGCTGGCCACCGACTCCGGTTACCTGCTGGCCAATACTTCTTCCCACCGCCAGGTGATCTTATACGCCTATGACCTTGCCTGGAACCCCCAGGACCAATACACCATCTCCCTCGCCATTGACAAAGAGCGGTCCGGACCGGCAAAAGACTTGGAGGACCGCAATGCCCTGGCTCTCGTTGACGGGGTTTTATACGGCTGTGTCAACGGCGAAAAACGGACCTATTGGTATGGGGCCCGCCTGGAAGATGGCCAGGTCTTGGCTCTGCACGAGATCAAGCCGGCCCATGGTTTTGACCTATCTGCCATCAAGCTCTATGATGGGTCAGGCAAACAGCCTTACCCCACCTTATTTTAAAGCAGCGCCTGCGCCCCACCGGGCTGCGGGCAAGCTGCCTGCCAATGGATACCCCGCTTTTCCCACCGTGTATCGGGCTCCGCTGCGGGACGCGGCCCGGACTGTGGCATGCGTTTTTGCTAACGCGCCGCAGTCCGCCACAGCCCCAGGCGGACTGATATCAAATGATAGATAAAGGAGAGATCATCATGAAGCCGGAAGAAGTCAAAAAAATCCCTCTTGGGCTTTTCCCCACGCCTTTGCAGCGCATGTCCAACCTGGAACGGGAGTTGGGCTGCGGCCCCCTCTACATCAAGCGGGACGACCTGAGTGACTTGGGGCTGGGCGGCAACAAGATCCGCAAGCTGGAATATTTGGTGGCCGACGCCATCCAGCAGGGCTGCAACACGCTGCTGACCTATGGCGGCCCCCAGACGAACCATGGCCGCCTGACTGTGGCTGCGGCAGTGCGCAACGGCATGAAAAGCATCCTCATCCTCCACGGCGCCAAGCCGGATTACCTCAGCGGCAACCTGGTGCTGGATAAGATGATGGGGGCAGATCTGTACTTCACCGAAGGCGATGGCGAAGAGCAAAAGGCATTGGCCCAAAAAGTGATGGCCGAATACGGCGCCCGGGGCGACAAAGTGTACGAGATCCCGGTGGGCGGCAGCAATGTGCTGGGAGCCCTGGGCTATTTGATGATGATCCCCGAGCTGATGAAGCAGCTGGATGAAATGGGTGCATCTGCCAAATACCTGGTGACCGGCTCCGGCTCTCTGGGGACCTTCTGCGGCCTGTGGGCCGGCGCAAAGTACTTCCGGGCCGGTTTCGAGGTAGTCCCCATTTCGGTCAATCCCCAGACGACGTTCCGGGAAGAACAGGCGGCCGCCTTTATCCGCCAGATCAGCGATGCCTATTCGCTGGGCATCACCTGCGACCCCGGGGAACTCAAGCTGCAGTTTGGCCGCGGCGATGTGAGCTATGCCGGCGTAGCCTACAATGTGCCCGACGCCCAGACCCAGGAGGCCATGCACCTGCTGGCCCGCACGGAGGCCATTTTTGTGGACCCCTGTTATACCGGCAAATCCTTCCACGGTTTTGTCGATCTGGCCCAGAACGTCTTCCCCAAAGGCAGTGGCGCCATCTACCTGCACACCGGTGGGATCCCGGCCATTTGGACAAAAGAACATTTGGATGCAGCCCAGCCCGTTTTGGCTGCCTATTAATACTTGTACCTGCATAGGAAACGCCCCCGGTGTAGTCCAAAAGAACTACGCCGGGGGCGCCCCTTCGTATGATGTAGGCGAAAATAAAACCGTGAACCAATGGAATGTCGGGGCAAGACAGCCCCGGAACGCCGCCTTTTCTCACTCTTGATTCTTTGAGATCAGGATGAGTGGCCGCGGCTGCTTGCCCGGCGGTGCGTCGCTCTGCTTGGCCTCCCAGCTGGCAGGCGGGATTTCGCAAAGGCGGCAGCAGCCCTTTCCCTGCCATTTGGCCTCATACAGGCACCGGTCAGCCCGGCGGTAGGCTTGTTCATAGGGAGTCTTTGGCTGGTTTATCAGGCATATACCGATGCTGCAGCTTATGTTCAACCTTTGGTTTTTCCAGCTGATCTTCGAAATTTCTCGAATCAGCTGGTGTCCAAGCTGCTCCAATTTCCGGCGGTCTGTCACATCTGTCAAAACTACGGTAAATTCGTCGCCGCCGATCCGGCCGATGCCGGCAGCTTCTGGAAAGATAATACGCAATTTCCAAGCGGTCTCCATCAAAACATAATCGCCGCAAGGGTGTCCGTATCCGTCATTCGCTTTTTTAAAATCGTCCAGGTCGATCATATACAGAGCCACCGGCCGCCCTTCCGAGACCTGTGCCAGCTTTTGTTCCACACAGGTTTGGGCGGCTTTTTTGTTGAGCAGCCCGGTGAGCGGATCTTTTTGCAGCAATCTTCGCAGTTGAGCGTTGATCTGGTTGATCTCCCGGCGCTGGGAAAGGCTGATTACTGCATGGTGGCTGCTTGTAAACGATATGGCCAGCGCCACCACCCAGGTGATCGTCAAGTTCACTTTCTCTCCGCTTTCCAGCGCATCACCGGCCAGGGCGAGAAAAAGGGCGTAACCCGTGCCAAAGCAGGCTGCGCTGAACAAACTGGGCATCTGAATAAATATGGCGATCCCCAAAACAGCTGTGACGAAAATGGTGAACTCTGCAGCGGGGTCCCGCGTCAGGTCATAGGCATTCAAGCATACATGCCACAAAAAGATCAGCAAAATGGATCCATACTGCACTGCCCACTGGAGGGATCGCTCTGCTTTCCGCACGACGTGCTGCATCACCAGTGCCAGTACAGCAATGGCTATCAGCGCACAATACATGCCAAAATAGATCCGATTGTTCCGCGTGCCCAAGCCTGAGCGGGAGAGGAAGAGGACTCGGAAAATGTTGAAAAGTTCTGCGCCAAATATGATTATGCAGATCACGTGGAGGGAAATCTTGTTTTTACGCAGGGACTCCTTCCAATACTCCGTTCGGATAGCGGGTGGGATCGTCAGGAAGTCTATCATTTGTTTGCACATGCAATCCCACTCCTTTCCGGCCCATTCTGCATTGCGGTAGCAGCCACAAGCATTGTTCTGCACCCATTATATCGTGTTTCTATCAAAAAGTCTTCCCTTTGGAACAAATGTGACGTTTCTGTGACTTTTCGATCCCGAGAGCTATGATATGATACAATTGATCCAAGAAAGGAGGGGGGGTCGATGTACCGGGTCCTTCTGGTCGATGATGACCCACACATCCAATTCACCAATGAGACATTCCTGAAAAAACAGGGTTATCAGGTGTTCTGTGCAGAGAACGGAGCAGCTGCCTTGGCCGTAGCCCGCACAGCGGCCTTGGATGCTGTTGTTCTGGATGTGGACATGCCGGACATGGACGGGATCTCCGTCTGCCGCCGCCTGCGGGAAATCAGCGGCGTGCCGGTCATCTTCCTTTCTGCCTATGCCTGCACAGATGACCGGATCCGGGGGTTGATGGCCGGCGGCGATGATTATCTGGCCAAGCCCTATTCCCTGGTGGAGTTGGAGCTGCGCTTGCGCTTGCGCATCCAGCGCAGGCGGAATATCGAAACAAAAGAAGTGCTGCGCTTCGCTCAGCTGGAAATCGACTTAGGCCTGCGTGAAGTGCGGTATGCCGGCGTCTCTGCCCGCTTTACCACACTGGAATTTGATCTGCTGGCTTTTTTGGCACAAAACCCCGGGCAGGTCTTCTCCTATGAGCAACTCTACGACCGGGTCTGGAACTCGCCGATGAATCAAGGGATCCACAATCTACAAGTGGCTATGGCCCGTGTGCGCCAAAAGTTGGATCAGTTGTGTCCCGGCTTTCACTACATTGAAACGGTTCGCCGCAAAGGATACCGCTTTTTACCCCAGCCGGGTGAACCATCGTAGTGGCCATTCGCGTGTCAGGGGGCGAGACAGTACAAGATCCGCCCTGCAAGCAGGGCGGATCCACTGAGTGGATTATGGTTTTTTACACAAGATGTGGACGGCGGCAGCCCCAGCACCGGCACATAGCGCCAGACCTGCTGCCACCAGCATCCATTGGAAATTCTGGGGCGGCTTACCCTCTAGTTTGGGCTGGGAAGTGTCGTTTGTTCCCCCTTCTTCTGCCTCTGTCTCCGGTGCGGCGGGTCGGACCAGCACCGGGACTGTCTGGTGACCGGCCGGCTGCCGGTTTTCCACCGCCTGCCCTGCTGTGCTTTCCGTGGCGCTCTCCTTTGACCTGTCTTTCGTTCCCTCGGGCTCCACAGGCGATTCTTCCACAGCCGGTCCTTCTCCCCAATTTTCCATCGGGACTTCCTCCCAGGCAGGCACTTCCACCGTTTCACCGCTTTCTTGGCCAGTGGGCAACGAAGTTTCCTCTTGGGCTCCTGCCTCTTCCTCCAGAGCCGGAGGTTCATTGCCATCCTGCTGCACCGGCGGATCGACCGGTTCAACTGGTTTCGGCTGCCGCTCCGGCGGGTTCGGGTCGGTGCTGCCGCCCCGGTTGCCCCCTTGGTCTTCTGACTCTTCTTCCGGCAGAAAGTATCCTTTGGACGCCCAATGTTGATCGCCCGCGTCGGATCGAGCTGCTATCCGATAATGGCGCGGAGTGCTGTCCGTCATATAAAATATGCCAAGGAAGGAGCCGTCTTCCCGCTCCTGCAGTTCCCACTCCTGCCAGCGCTGCCAAGTCTGCCCGCCATCTGTAGAGATCTCACCCCAGACCTCTGTGGCACCGGCAGGCAATGCCGGCCCTCGCAGCTTTGCCGTCGCCGCATTTTTCCCGGTCCAGCTGGCTGCTGTCACCACGATCTCTTCCGGCGTATACCAGCGGATCTGCACTTGCAGCGGCTGGAGGGCTGCCAATTCTTCCCCATTTTCATCCACAAAGCTGCCGCATAAGGTCAGTGTCCCATTGGTGCGGCCGTCGTAATCCTCCATATCCCACCGGATGTCCAGGGCTGTCGTCCGTACTTCTCCATTCTCATAAAGAACAGCCTCTTCCCACTGGGCAGGCAGCTGCTCTTCGGTCAGAAGCTGCCCCGCTTCCAGCCATACGTCATCCAGGCTGTGGTTGGTGTTGTCTACCGTTGGGGGCGCCCATTCCACCTGTCCTTCTTCCAATTCCACATCTGTCAGCTTCACCAGCCCACCGGCCTGCTGCCTGAAAAAGAGGCCCTGGCCCGCCAGGTCTAAGTCCACTTCACTGAGCGACAAGGAGCCGCCTCGCTCGATCTGGATCAGCCCTTCCGCTGTCAGATCCCCCTGTATAATGGGCCGTAAGATGTTGGTATCCCACAAGGACAATTTGCCGATGACCAGGCTGCCCCCATCCTTGATGACGATAGGGCCATTGATGTGGATGATCAGCTGCCCCGGGTAATACCCCTGTTCTATCGCGTTGTCAGGCAGGTTGGGCGCCACGGATTGATATGCCACTATCTCCCCTGCCTCGACAACCAAACCATCGATCTCTATGGTATAGACCGGCACTTGTTGAGGCGGCTCTGCTGGATGTCCGCCGTCAGGCTGCCCAAGGCCTGCGCCAGGGTCCTCTCCGCCCGGCTCTTCGCCCGGCTGCTCTCCGTCGCCCGGCTCTCCGCCTGGCTGCTCTCCGTCACCCGGTTCTCCGCCCGCTTTCTCCCCGTCGCCCGGTTCTCCGCCCGGCTGCTCTCCGTCGTCCGGCTCTTCGCCTGGCTGCTCCCCTATAAGTCCGGGCATATTGACGTCACATGGGCTCTGGGGCGACTCCAGATACAGCGCGGCCCCTGTCATATCAACGCCAAAAAAAATCAACGCCATCATACAGAGACCACATATCATCGTTTTTTTCATTCGCTTCCTCATTTTGTCCCTTTCCTTTATCGAGGTGCTGTTATGAGAAAGAACATCCGCCTTCATTGGATCATTCCGCTGGTATTCGTTGCTGTCTTGCTGCTGTTTTACGGCTTGTTCCAGACGGACAATAAGTATACAGCCGCTCTGCCCGGCGGAGCGGGTTATAACGTGTTGCAGCGCACCTCAGAGGAAGTATCCTTTTTGGTGGATGGATGGGAATACTATCCCGGGCAGCTCCTTGCGCCGGCGGATTTTCCAGCGGATCCTCCGGCAGCCGAAACCATATACATCGGGGAATACCCCAATTTTTCCGCATACCTGGGTACTCCCTACGGCTTGGCCACCTACCGCATCCGGTTGGAAAACCAGGGTCCCCCCAGAGAATTGGCGCTTTATCTGCCCGAGCTTTTGTGCGCGGGCCGCATCTACATCAATGGGGAATTGGCAGGCGAACAAGGCTCTCTGGCTCCCTATGAACCGTTGGTATCCGATGCCGTCTACGCCTTTCGCATCGAAGACTCTGCGGAGATCCTCATCCAATGTGCCAACTATACCCATTATTACTCTGGCCTGTACTACCCCCCGGCCATCGGCACCCCTGGCGCCATCTCCCGCTTGCTGGTCGCCCGAATGGCTGTCTACGGCTTTCTTTCCTTTACCGCGTTGGCCATCGCCCTTTCCAACCTGGCCCTCTGGCTGCGGGGACGGGACCCTTTGGCCCGATGGATGGGTCTGCTGTGTTTTGCCTTTGCCCTGCGGATGTGCTACCCCTTTGTCCGGGCACTGGGCCTGCCGCTTATCCGCCCCCTGTATGCCCTGGAAGACTTCTGTGGCAACGCCGTCTTGCTGTGTGCCATTTTGCTGGCCGAAGAGCTTTCAGCGGGTAAATCGCGCCGGAAGCATTGGAGGGCTGCGGTGTTCCTCGGCGTGAGCTTGTGCGCTGTTTCTGTTGTTTTTCCTCTTTTCATTTTACCATATGCCCCCTCTTTCATCAACACATACGGCCTGTTTCTATTCGGATGGAAACTGCTTGCAGGTTGCTATCTGCTCTTCCTCTCTCTGCAAGGCATGAAGTCCAACAATCCCTATGCCCAACACCTGCTGTGTGCTTCCGGGCTCTTTGGCCTGTGTATGGCAGCTTCCGTGCTGGCAGTAAACCGTTTCGAGCCCATCCGCGGTGCCTGGCCGGAGGAATACGGCGGCTTTGTTTTGGTGGTGGGCTTTGCCGTTTTAATGGTGCATCGGGGGTTTTTGCTCACTGCGGAAAACCAGCGGCTCAATCTGCATCTGCAGGATGAGGTGGAACGCAAGACACGGGCGTTGGAAACTTTGCTGGCGGAGCGCCGCGAATTGCTCGCAAACTTGATCCACGATGTCAAAAACCCGCTCACTGCAGTGCGCAGTTACACAGACCTGGTGCGCAGCGGCGGGACAGCTTTGGATGACGAGACTTCCCAGTACTTAGACGCCCTGGCCGACCGGGTGGATGCAGTGGAAGACCGCTTCAACTCCCTTCAGGGCTTTTCCAGGGAAGAGCGGCTCCACCTGACCGCCGGCTCTCTGTGCCTCAACGATTTTATGCAGCGTTTTTATCAGGCCAACCGTCCGGATATAGAGCTTTCCGGCCACACATTCCACTTAGAATTGCCCGATGCACCGTTGTTCGTCACCGGCAACCCCGGCCGGCTGCAGGTAGCCTTAGAAAACCTATGCTACAACGCCCTGTCCTTTACGCCACCGGACGGCTCCATCACATTGTCCCTCCGCCGGGAAGAGGACTGGGCCCTGATCTCGGTGGCTGACACCGGTGTTGGCATCCGTCCGGAGGACTTGCCCCATGTGTTCAAACGTGGCTTCACCCGCCGGGCCGATCATAGCGGCGACGGCTTGGGCCTGTTCATTGTCCACACCGTGGCTTTGGAACACGGCGGCATGGCAAAAGTGGATTCCCGCCCCAATGAAGGCGCGGTGTTTTCCCTCTACCTTCCCCTTGTCTCCGCTGCCCCTTGAGCCTCTTGTTCGCCGCCCCTGCCCAGCCCAAAAGGCATAAAGCGCCCCCAACAGCCAAGGCTGCCGGGGGCGCTCCTCTTCACGTTTTACTTATTTCTGGGGCTGGGGAATGGGGATCTCCTTGGGGATCGGGCATTTATAAGTCTTGCCCTTCATATTCGTCTTGAATTCCTCTTGCGCCTTTTTCACCAGCTCCGGATCTTCTGCCAGTTTGACAGCCGTGGCCGCCAGCACTTTAGCGCCATAGAGCATTCCTTTTTCACCGATGCTCATACCGGCGCAGGAAGTGATCTGCCAGCTGTGGCCCGGGGCCGCACGGTTGCAAGTGGCTGTGTTGATCATGATGCCGGGCACAATGTGCTCCACATCGCCCACATCGGTGGAGCCGTAGCCATCCCGATGGGTCACCGGCGCCACTTCCGAATGGATGGCCGGGCCTTCCAGCTGTCCGGCATCCTTCATCTTCTGGTATTGGGGGCTGGCCAGATTCAGCTTGTTGGCAAACTCCAGCTCTTCTTCTGTCCACTGGGGCCCTTGGATGTTTTCCATGCAGTCATGGGCCACCTGAGCCAGCACTTCATTGCCCAGGGTGTTATAGCAGCCGCCCAGGAACTCGATCTCCAGCTGGGTCTCGGTCATATGGGCCGCGCCTTCTGCCACCAGCACCAGGCGGCGATAGGTATCGTCAATGGCCTCGCGGCTCTGGGCGCGTACATAATACCATACACTGGCGTTATCCGGCACGATGTTGGGGGCTGTGCCGCCTTCTTTGATGACATAGTGGATGCGCACGTCGCTGGTCACATGTTCCCGCAGGTAGTTGGCGCCCACGTTCATCAGTTCCACCGCATCCAGTGCGGAGCGTCCGTTGTGGGGGTCGCCGCCGGCGTGGGCGGTGATGCCCTTGAAGTGGAAGATGGCGCTGTTCAGACCGTTGGAGCAGCCCACGTTCACCGCATTCATGGTGCCGCCGTGCCAGGCCAGTGCCAGATCCAGCTCTTGGAAAGCTCCATTGCGAGCCATAAAGGTCTTGCCGGTCAGCGCTTCTTCTGCCGGGCAGCCATAATAGACGACTGTGCCCTCCAGGCCCCTCTCTTCCAGTTCCGCTTTCATGCCCAGCGCGCCGCCCAGGCAGGCAACGCCCAGCAAGTTGTGGCCGCAGCCCTGGCCAGGCGCGCCGTATTCAATGGCTTCTTTCTCTGTGCCCACTTTTTGGCTCAGGCCGGGCAGGGCGTCGTATTCGCCCAAAAAGCCGATGACCGGGTGGCCTTTGCCCCAGGTGGCGCGGATAGCCGTGGGCAGATCCGCATAACCTACTTCTACTTCAAAGCCCAGGCTCCGCAGCACTTCGGCGGTCCACTCGCAGGCCTTTACCTCGTTGTAAGCAGTCTCGGGGTGATCCCAGATCTTTTTTGCCAGATCGGTGAGCAGCTTCTCATTTTTTTCAATGGCTTTTGTTGCAATGGTCTCCAGCATGGGGCATTCCTTCTTTCTTTAAATTATTTCAAAACGAGACGGCAGCGTCTCTGGTATGTACCGAATGGATCGCTTTACATTTTTCCTTTTTTGGCCATAATGATGCCGAAACCCATGGTGCCGAACACCGAAACCAACACCACCAGCGGAGTGCCCAGGTTCTTCAGGAACGCGAACACGCCTGCATTGTGGAGCATTACCATGATCAGGGCCAGAGGCACGCTGAACAGGCCCAGCTTCGGCTTTTTGACGATGTAGTTTGCCAACAGGGCGGCAAACAGGGCGGGCAGCAACAGGTTCAGCACTTCGGAGACGATCGGCGGCAGCTGTGCCAGCACCCAGGCGCCGGCTACCACGCCGATGGTCAGGATGATGATGTTGATAAAAGTGGAAACGGCGATGCCGATGGTGGCCACGATGGTGCCTTCATCGCTGCCTTCTTCCACACCAGCGGCTTCCTGGGCAATGGAAGACGCCGGCACACGCAGGTTGGAGATGTTGCCCGACAGGAAAGACATATAGGTGCCAGGTATGCCCAATACGGCGAAATAGGAAATGGGTTCGTACACATAAGCAGATGCACTGCTGGGCAGCTGGATGGCCAGTGCCGCCGCAAAGGCGCTCCACTCGGGGAAATACCCCATGATCGCCAAGCCAATACAAGGCCCGAAGCACAACAACACGCCCAACAGATTGCTGCTGCGGCCCCATTTGATGATCCAGGGAATAAACGAAGATTTAAAAATGGCTTTATTCTCTTCCATAGTTCTTCTCCTCTCAAACAGCTTTGCAACAGCAGATCAAATCAGTGTGATGGCGCCGATCAGCATACCGCCGATCATGGCGATCGTCATGCCGAACTGAGAGATCCATTTAGTCTTCTTCTTTTGCCCATACAAACTGAGACAAAGCATGATGACGAATCCGCCGATCAGGGCCCAGAATTGATCGGAGCTGAAATCGATGGAGTTGGTACCAGGCAGCATACGGTTGAAGCACTGATAACCGAAGGCGCCCATGCCACCCGCTACGGCGATGACGGAAAGCGCCGCTTCGCTGCCGCCCGCCACTTTGTCGCGGAGTTTGCCCATTTTGTCAGTGAACAGAGCCGATACGATGATCCAGCCCAGGCAGCAGACGCACATGATCCAGGCGCAGTTTGCAAAGGCTTCCATCGTCATGTTGTTGGTGCCCAGAGTGGAACCGGCTGCAGTGGCCGCACGGTCGGCCGCCGGCAGCTCATACATGACGGAGCCGATGTAAGCCAGACGCATCCAGGCCAGAGGGCCGCCCACCGATGCCAACAGGCTGACGGCGCCGATGACGATGACAAGGGAGGGACCCAAGGAGGCGATGGCCGCCGATTTGGCGCCACGCACCATCTGTTCTTTGGAGACGCCCATCTGCGGCCCGGTCTTCCAGGCCCGACGTGCGAACATAAAGGCCTGCACCATAACCAGTGCCACGGCGGGGATACAGGCGATCCACAGCAGGGGGCTATTTGCTACTTTTAAATACTCAAGCTCTTGACCCATACATCATTTCCTCCTGTTCTGGCGAAAAGAAAGAGAAACCTTCTTCCGCGTTTTTTCATCCATATGCTCATTCTTGCTGGGGTTATGCCAGGTTCCTCCTTTCTCGCCTTCCCAGGCGTCTGTTTGATCCTCTCTCGTGATTTTTATTATAATCCACAATAAACTTATTTGCAAGTTCAATAAATATAGAGACTATATACAAAATATTTGTTAATTTTTTGTATCTGCTGCATGATATCCAAAGGATTTGTCTGCGGACAGTTTAGTACTGCTGTTTACTGTCTTTCTCTCAGAGACTTTATTATCTTTTCAATTCATTGTAAGAAAAAAGCGCGGAGATAAACTCCGCGCTTTTTTGCTTTCATTTCCGGTTGTTTTATTTGACCAAGACCATGGTGGCTTCAAAGGTTTCCCCTTTGTAGGAACCGAACACCTGCAGCTGGTTGCCCAGCTCAATGTCCTCCAGGTCCATGTTTTTGCCCGCCACGGTCAAGATCTTGACGCTGCTGGGGATGGAGACGGACACCCGGTTATCCGCCTGGCCACCGGTGGTCTCCAGCAGCACAATGCGGTCATCTTCATTGACGAACAGCACCGTACCGGCCAGTTCCCCTGTGGCGGCGCTGCCGCCATTGAGCTCTATTTTGGTCACCAGGTCATTGACGATGGTCAGCGTCACATTGCCGCCCACCACGTCGGCCAGGTTGATGGTGCTGGAACCGCTGGTGATCACCACGTTGGTGGCCAGGGTGTAGGCGGTCTCGCCGTCGTCACCCGTCAGATAGAGCCGGTTTCCCGCCCCATCCAGGGCGATGCGGTCCACTTTACCTGTGACAGTGGTGCTGTCGGTCTCTGCGTCGATGCGCTGGATCTTACCGCCCTCCACGGTCACAGATACTTGGTCCGACCGGGTGAGCTTATCCACCGAGCTCGCTTCGCCATCCCGCCGGATGGTGGGCAGGCGGCTGGGGTTCAGCTGGAACAGGACGGTCTCGCCCTTGTCTGTCTCCAGCTCCATCAAGATCGTCTCGCCAAAATCCAGGGCCACCAGTGTGCCTTCCGCCTGGTAGTCGCCCGAAGCCGCTTCGATGCGGTCTACCTGGCTCCCTTTCATCCGCAAAGTGACCATGCACCCCTTGGGCAAGCTGCTGGTCGCCCGCTCTTCGCCCTCATAAAACACGTCGCAGCCCGAAGCCAGCTTATAGGTCACGCTGCTGTTGTTCTCCAATTTTTTCACCTTGATGTTGGTAGAACCCTGGCTGTTGGTCACACTGTCCAACACCGCCTGGATGTAATCGGTGTCACTGTCCACCTGCACATCGGTGACTGCACCGTCATCGTAGCCAATGCGCAGCGTCACATAATCGCCCACATGGCTGGCAGCCAGGCTGCCGTCTGCGCCGTCGATCTGCACCGCAGCCCCATCGGGGATGGTGTAGCGGCCCAGCACGCCGTCGATGCTGTTGACCAAAACAGTTTTGTTCTTGGTGTCCACTTGGGTCAAAATGCCGCTTTCTTCATAGCCGCCGCCCAGCAATTTGGCCGAAAGCACACAGCCTGTGCCGTCGGTGACACACTCCGCCGTGCGGTAGTCCGCCTCAGGATCGATGACCTGCTGGTCCCCCAGCTGGCCGCCGGCCAGCACCCGGGAAAAACGGTCCAGCTGCAATACGGCCGTGGCCCCTGCGCTGGTGCGCAGCGTGATCTGGTCTTGACTGACGCTGGTCACATCGCCGGAAACGGTCTTGGGGTTGGAAAGCACTTTGACGCAGTCCACCGTTTTGGTGCTGCCCACGTAATTCACCCGGGCATACCCGCCGGTGATGGCGCTGGGCTGCACTTTGCATCCATCTTTGTAGAATGTGACGCTGGTCGGGATCTCAATGGCCCGCGTCTGGCCCTTGGCGTCGGCCAAAGTCAGCAAAACCGTATTCCCCTCCACAGCGCAGCTTTGCACCGTGCCCGCTTCGTAGTCGTATGTGGTGTACGCGGCAAACTCCGGCTGGATCTCGTTTTCTTCCATAAACTCGATGGCCCGGGACAACATGGCCGCCACCTGGGCCCGGGTCACCTGGCCCTGGGGCTCAAACCGGTTGTTCTCCATGCCCTCTACGATTTTGTTTTGAGTGAGCAGGTACACCGAGGGCCTGGCCTGCTGGGAGATGGCGTTGGTATCGGCAAACGTCAGCGGGTAACTTTGCAGCGTAGCCGCTGCCGGCGCCAGCTGCATCGCCCGTGTCAGGTAGACCGCCAGATCCTCCCGGGAGGCCGCTTTGTTCATCAGCCCGCCGCTGCACAGCTCTTCCAATTCCCCTTCGGTGAGCACGCCTGCCTCCAGGCAGATCGCCAGGTTGGAGTAGGACCAATCCGACAAACCGTTCATGGCGCTTTGGATGGTGCTGCGCCACTTGGCCCCGATCTGCTCGGTAGGCGTAGAAGAATCGGAACAGATGCGGGAAACGAACACCAGCGTCTCCAGATTCGTCACCTGGGCATCGGGGTGGAAAGAACCGTCTTCATAGCCGTTGATCTTCCCTTTGGCTGCCAGGTCTTCAATGTAGCTTTTGGCCCAATGGCCGTCAGTATCGGTAAACCCCGCTGCTGCGGCTTGGGTGAGCAGCATGGCCGCTGTCAGCGAACCGGCCAGCAGCCGGCGAAATGTGGGATCGCTCTTTTTCATCGAGACACACCTCCTGTGAATCCAACTCTCTTTGGCGTCTGCCCTGCCATTTTGCCCGCCGCGGCGGGGCGCAAACAGGCAGACCTCTTCCTATGGCTATTATACCTTGCTTTTCCCCGGGCCGCAACCATGGAATGGCCATTCATCGGGCAAAAACGGAAGTTTCTCCCTGCACCCCGCAGACGCCAGCAGCTGGCTGCCCTCACCAAGGTGACAGAACTGTAATCCCCTTGTGAATGGCCTGTCATTTCTTTCGTCCCCTTGTGTGCTACACTGTTCCACAGCAGAGGAGATCCTTCCTTTTTTCTTAAGAAAACCCCAAGGATTTTCCCACTGCGGCTTTTCTTCCTTCCTGCTATGCTTGAAACAGTTCCCGCAGGCAAGATCCCTGCAGAAAGGAGCCTCTTATGGCCCGCAAACGCATCACCCAGTTGTTCCCTTGGCTGTTGCCCTTGCGCAAGCGGCAGCGCCGCCTGTTCTTTTATGCCGCCATGCGGTGGGATGGCCGCCGCTATGCCGCCTGCCAGCAAGGGCAGCCGCTGCCCCATTTTCTCTGTGAAGAGCACAGCGCCCTGTATAACCCGGGCACCGGTTTTGACATGGTGTACCAGCGCAACAAAGTCTTCAACCTGGGCTTGGCAGTTGCAACGCTGCAAGGGCTGCTCATCCGCCCGGGGGAGACTTTTTCCTTTTGGCAGCGGGTGCGGCACGCCGACCGGGAGACCCCCTACAAAGAGGGGCTCGTGGTGGTCAACGGCCAACTGCAGACCATCGTGGGCGGCGGTGTGTGCCAGATCAGCAATCTGCTCTTCCACCTGTTCCTGCGCACCCCTCTCACCCTGGTGGAGCGGCACTGCCACGGGGCAAAGGACTTTCCCGATCCGCCTGGCGATGTACTCACCGGCGTGGACGCCACAGTCTCTGAGGGATGGTTGGATCTGAAAGTCACAAACGAGACCCCGGTGACCTACCAGCTGCAGCTGGATGTGGGGCAGGAGCAGATCACAGGCCGCATCCTGGCGGATGCGCCCCCCGCCTACCGGTACCAGCTGGCCAACCGCGGCCTGGCCTACATCCGCCGGGGCGACACGGTGTGGGAAGAGGTGGATGTGCTCCAGCAGGCCTATTCCACCGCTTCCGGCCAGCTGGCCTGTACCCGTTTTTTGTACCACAACGCCTGCCCCGTGGGCTACACGCTGCCCCCGGAGACCCCTATTATCGATGAAAAGGAGAGACCTTCATGAGCCCCTACCGCATTGCCGTCCTGTTCGGCGGCTGTTCGCCCGAATATTCCGTTTCCTTGGAATCGGCCAGCGCCGTCATCCGCCATATGGACCCCGCCGTCTGCCAGCCCATATTGGTGGGCATCTCCTCCCAGGGCGATTGGTTCCATTTCCGCGGCGACCTGGATAAGATCGCCGCCGATACCTGGTGCAACCCGGCAGACTGCACCCCGGCCACCCTATCCCTGAGCCGTTCCCAGCCCCATCTGCTGTGTTTCCCGGCCGAAGGCGGAGTCGAGGCCATCCCCCTGGACGCCGCTTTCCCCATCCTTCACGGCCGCGGCGGGGAAGACGGCACGGTCCAGGGCGCCTTTGCCCTGGCAGGCATCCCGGTCATCGGCTGCGGCGTGCTGTCTTCCGCCCTGTGTATGGATAAATACCGGGCCCATCAGCTGGCCCAGGCGGCTGGTGTGGCCGTACCTGCCTCCCACCTGGTGCAGCCGGACACCCCTGCCCAGCAATGGGCATCTTGGGCCGCAGCCCTGGGCTATCCCCTCTTTGTCAAGCCCCTGCGGGCCGGTTCCTCCTTTGGCATCTCCAAAGTCCTCTCTGCCCAGCAGCTGCCTGCTGCCCTGGAGGCAGCCTTTGCCTACGATGACACCGCGCTGCTCGAAGAGTGCATCCCCGGGTTCGAAGTGGGCTGCGCCCTGCTGGGCACCCATTCGCTGGAAGCAGGCCGGGTGGATGAGATCGAACTGGCCGGCGGCTTCTTTGATTTCAAGGAAAAGTACACCCTGGAGACCGCCTCCATCCATGTGCCCGCCCGTATCACGCCGGAGCAGGAAGCCCAGGTGCTCCAGGCGGCGAAGACCGTCTACCGGGCTCTGGATTGCCATGGCTTCGCCCGGGTGGATCTGTTTTGCACGCCGGATGGCCGGGTGGTCTTCAACGAGGTCAACACCATCCCCGGCTTCACCGCCCACAGCCGCTTCCCTTCGATGTTCCAGGCAGTGGGCCTGTCTTTTTCCCAAATGATCGCCGAGATCATCCGCCAGGGGGTGTCCGCATGAGCATTGGCTCTCTGCTCTTGGTCAATGCCGCCCACCCCTACCGGCTCCAGGGACCCGGCCCGGCCCTGACGGCCCTGGAGCCGGAAAGCAGCGTGCTGCTGTGCCAGCCTGCCGCCCGGGCCCTGGCCCGCCTGTTAGATGCGGTGGGCGGCCGCCAGGCCCTTGTGCCGGTGAGCGGCTGGCGTTCCCACCGGGAGCAATCCCTGCTGTATGCCCAATCGGTGGAAGAAAACGGCCCGGCATTTACCGCGCAATATGTGGCAAAGCCCGGCTGCAGCGAACACGAGACCGGCTTGGCCATCGATATGGGGCTGCGCCTGCCCGAGATCGATTTCATCCGCCCATCATTCCCCGATGAGGGCGTCTGCCGCGCTTTCCGCCGGCAGGGGGCACGATTCGGTTTTATTCTGCGGTATCCCCAGGGCAAAGAGGCGGTGACCGGCATCGCTTGGGAACCCTGGCATTTCCGCTATGTGGGCACGCCCCATGCCCAGATCATGGAAGAGCGCGGCCTGGTGCTGGAAGAGTATATCGACTTCCTCCGCTCCTTTGCCCGGCAGGCCCCTTTTCAGTGCAGGCAGCAGGGGCGCCTGGTCTCCATTTTCCACTGGCCCGGCTCTCAGCCCCCTGAAGATCTGGATCTGCAGGCCTGGGAGATCGCCAGCACCAATGCCGGCGGGTGGATCTGCACCCGGGTGGAGCCGTGAGCGGCCCTCCGGCGCTGAGCGGCGGGCTGGACCGGTTCCGCTTTGCCGCAGCCCTGCTGGTGGTGGCCATCCACACTTCCCCCTTTTCTTCCCTTTCCCCCGCTGTGGACCGGTGGTTCACCCATGTCTTGTGCCGGGTGGCCGTCCCTTTCTTTTTTATGGTCACCGGCTACTTCTTGCTGTCTCCCCCGGGGAGCCCTCCGGCAGGCCGCCGCCCACTTTCCCACTTTTACAAGAAGAACCTGGCCATCTATGGCCTGGCCACCTTGCTCTATCTGCCTATCCAGTGGTATGCAGGCCGGCAGTTGCCCCACAGCTTGCTGGCCTGGGTGCGTGTCCTCTTTTTCGACGGCACGTATTATCACCTCTGGTATTTCCCAGCCGTATTCCTCGGCGTTTGGATCGCCTGGCAGCTGCAGCGGCGTCTCCCTTTCTCCCGGGCGCTGCTGGCTGCAGCCCTGCTGTATTTGGCAGGGCTGTTGGGCGACAGCTATTCGGCGCTGCTGCCCCGTCTCCCGCTGCTGGATACCCTGTACCAGGCTGGCTTCCAGCTGTTTTCCTATACGAGGAACGGCTTGTTCTTCGCCCCCCTCTTTTTGTTGCTGGGCGCCCGCCTGCACACCCATCCGCTGCCCAGCCTGGCACGGCCCGGCACTGTCTGCCTCGGCCTCGCCCTGTTGACCGGCGAAGGGCTGCTTTTGCCGCTGTTGGGCACAGCCCGGCATGACAGTATGTATCTGTCTCTGCCCCTGTGTATGCTGGCCCTGTTTCCCCTGCTGCTGCGCTGGCAGTGCCCGCCCTCTCCCCTGCTGCGGCAGGCCTCCACCCTGGTCTATATCCTCCACCCTTTTTGCATCGTGGCCCTGCGCGGCTTGTCGAAACTCCCCCGGCTGACTCGGGCATGGCCGGGCAACAGCCTGCTGCGCTATGCCTTAGTTTGTGCCGCATCCCTGGCTTGGGCCGGTCTGATCCAGCTTTTTCTCCACTGGAAGAAGGCCCGGTCCATCCAAAAAGGATCGGTGCCTTCCGATCCATAACAGCCCGACAGGGGCCCTGCCAAACGGCAGGGCCCCTGTCCCATTGGTGCAATGTTCGCTTGCTATTTTGCCTCAAAGGAAATGATGCCCCGTTCCAGGTTGGCATTCATGCTGGCATAGCCGCGGCCCTCTGCCTGGATGACGTTGCCTTCTCCGTCTTCATAATACAGGTTCCCCATTTCCGGCTCTTCGCACTCCCGCAGCCCCGAAAGGGTCTGGTCTGCGCCGTATACGGCTTCCAGGTTCACCGTGCCCGCTTCATTGAAATAGAACAGGCCCGCTTCTTTGTCTTGGAACGTGCGAACCGCCTGGCCCCGAAAAGTCAGACCGGTCCCCCCTGTTTCCAACCCCAATGCCTGGTAAGCGGTGTAGTCTTCCGCCAGCGTGCTGGGCTCCAGATCTTTGGTCACTTCCACATCACTGGCTGCCGGCACACCAGTCTGGCTGCCGTCTGCCGGCTGAGACATCGTCAGCGTGCCGGCATAGTGGACGCTCATTTCCGTCTCCTCCAGTTGGGCAGGCTCCAGCGAGGCCGCCGATACGCTGGCCACCGCCAGCATGGATACCGCCGCCGTGGCGGCCACCCACCGGGAATACTTTCTATATTTCATAATTGACACGATCCTTTCTTCCAATCCGTTTCTCCCAAATCCGCTGCACAACGGTGCAAAGCCCTGTTTTTGCTCTGCCAAGGCCACCAGGGCCAAGGCGTACCGGTCTTTCCACCGCTCTCCCAGCAGCGCGATCGCTCTTTCGTCGCAGGCCTGTTCCAGGTCCCTGTCCAGCAGGAACACCATGCACCAGACCAGCGGGTTGAACCAATGGAGGCACAAGGCCGCCAGGGCCGCTCCCTTGGCCAGCACATCCAGCCTGCGGATGTGGATCATTTCGTGGGTCAACACGCACAGCAGTTCTGCCGGCTGCTTGCGGTCCATCCCCTTGGGCAATACGATGCGGGGCCGCAGCAGACCATAGGTCAGCGGGGTGCGGATGCGGTCGCTGACCAGCACGCGCACAGGCCGGCGCAGGCCTTGCCGTTCCACAAACCCTTGGCATGCCCCGTCTTCCAGGGGCAGCGCCTCCCGCAGCCGCCGGCGTTGGGCCACATACAGCACGCCGATGGCCAGCGCCAGTGCCAAAGCGCCCAGCAGCCAGCACAGGGCAGGCCACAGATCCGGCTGCCCCGCCGCACGATCCAGCGCCCCTTGCATCCGGTACCACCGGCCGCCCCCTTGGGTCTGTCGCCAAGGCATCGGCACCCGGATGGTCACCACGTGGGGGAGCAGCAGCCGGGCGATGGCGCCGTACCACAGCCACAAAATGCTCCGCCGGGGCACCCGCCCCCGCAGCACTGGCCGCAGCAGGCAGGCCAACAAGATCAACAGCCCGCCCCGGACCGTCATACCCATCAATTCTTGCAGTTCCATCACTTCATCTCATCGATCATGCGGCGCAGCCGCTCCAATTCTTCTTTGGAAAAGTGCCGGCCGCTGATGAAAGCGGCGAAGAACTTTTCCGCCGAGCCGTCGAACATTTTGTCGATCAGCTCTTCCGTCTGTTGGGCCTGGGCCTGTTCCCGGGTCAGCAGGGCCCGGCAGAAAAAATTGGGCTCGCTGCGGGCAATGGCCCCTTTGGCCACGCATTTTTTGATGACTGTGTAGGTAGTGTTCCGGTTCCAGCCGGTCTCTTCTTTCAAGATCTTGGCCAGCTGGCCGGCAGTCATATCGCCCTCCCTCCATAGAACTTCCATCACTTTCCGCTCGGAATCAAACAGTTTGATCTCCATGGTCCTGTCTCCTTCGTGTAATGACTATTGCAATAGTAAATTACAGCTATCATACTATCACAGTAGTCACTCTGAGTCAATAGCGTTCCGCCAAGATTCATAAACCGTTCAAAAACCTTTCTGAGGCGTCCGCCGCAAAAAGACTGGAAGGCTTTTGCCAGGCATGGTATAAAATATTAGGTAGAACCGACCGATTCTTTTGATAGAGATACGATCGAGACCCTGCCGCTCTGCCGGGCGGCAATGGCTGCAAGGAGTCCTGCAAACAAAAGTCAATAGCTGAAATAAAAAAGTCCCGCAAAAATTGCGCGACTGAAAAAGGGCATGACAAAACAAGCTGGAGAAAAAGCTTCGCCAGCCGGGATAAAGCATCAATCTGATTTATCCTTGTGAGGTGCCTTGCTGTGCGTCAAAAGCCTCCAGGCATTCCTTCACACGAGCATAGT
>CAJFRA010000035.1 GCA_904419295.1 Candidatus Pseudobutyricicoccus lothianensis | reverse complement strand
CGTTTACGGGTCAGCCGGTAAAAGAAGGCAAATAAAATAAGCCCCTTCAGGGGCATGCCCGGGAAATCCGCGCGATTGGCAGACGATTCGACGAGCCTACAGGCTCTGCCCGGGACATGCCCCAAGGGGGCTTGTGCAAACCACCGGCACGGCCGGTGGTTATGATTGCTGTTTACTGGACTTCCCGATTCATAAAGTTGTAGAGCATGATGGCCATTTGCTGCCGGGTCGCCTGGTCATTGGGCGACAGCTGCCCGACCCCGTTGCCCTGCACCATGCCCATTCCCTGGGCAATGGCGGCGTAATTGTAGTAGTCCGCCGGGATCGTGCCGGCATCCTGGAAGCTGCACAAAAAGATACCGTCGATCCAAGCCACTCTGCCGTAGCCCGCCATATCCAATATGGTCTTGATGAGCTCGGCGCGGGTGACCGGTTTGTCTTCCTGCCGCTGGCCTCTTTCCAAAATGCCCAGATAGTAGGCCCGGTCATAGGCATCGTCCATCTCTTCGGCGCTGTAGTATTCCCCATTGGCCGAGAGCAGGAACAAGACCATGTCTGCCTGGGTCACACCTTTGGTCTTTTCAAACCTGTCGGCCGTAAAGCCGATGCCCAGCTGGGCCAGTGCCAGGATCTCTGTGTCTGCCGCCGTCACATCGCTATAGGCAATGGCGGGCTGCTGGTTGCTGCCATAGCGGAGCACCTCACCGGTCTTGGCGTCTACTCCATAGGCCCTCGTGCCGGCACTGCTGAATTGATACACCAGCATCAGCTGATCCATCTGGCTGTCTTCCGCAGGCACGGCGGCATATCCCAACTCCACCGGACGGGCCTGCTGCCAGGCATCCAGCGCCGCTTCGGGCGTCACCACATCCTGGGTGTCTGCAAAAGCCAAGTCATCCTGCCAGATGTAGCTGAAATCGGTGAGCCGGCCCTGGGCGTCAAAGGCCAAGGTGAACCGGTTCTGCGGGAAGGGCACTCCCTCCTGCTGCCGGACCAGCTGCACACTGTCGCGGTCGTACAGCGAAGCCCCTTCGTAAAGCTGGACTTGCCCGGCCTGCTGGGGGAAGTAGGTCTCCACGAACTGCTTGGCTTTGGCCTGGGCCTGCTGGGCGTCCATGGCCTCTTCTTCCGGCTGGAAGCTGATCCGGTAGAAGCTCAGCAGGCCGCCGGTCTTGGCATCCACCTGGACCGACAGGTAAGAGGCCTCTTCCTCTTGTTTGCCATTGTCAAAGGAGAGCTGGCAGGTATAGAGGTCTTCTTCCTTGTCATAGCGATAGCTGCTCTCCTGGCGGGTATACCCCTCCAGCCCCAGCTCCTCCATGGTCCGCAGTTTGGCCTCGATCTGATCCACTGTCAACAGGTTCTCCAGCTTTTGCAGCCCGGCCAATTCCGCCTCTGTCAAGTTGTCCTTCCGGCTGCCGCCGGAGCCGGAGCCCGCATCCTGGTGGGCCGATTCATTGGTGGTTCCATATTGCTCCCGCAGTTGGTTCAGGTTGAGCAGCTGCCCTGTTTGGGCATCCACCACCAGAATATCCTGGCTATACGGCACATAGCGCAGTGTGGCCTGCTGCTGCCCTTCCTCCCAGCTGTATTCCAGCTGGAGCCGGTCGCTGCTGTACAATGTGTCCCGGCCTTCTGCCGCAGCCACTGCCGGTGTGTTGGCGGGGATGCTGGCGCCCTGGTATTCCTGGATGTCCGACCGCCAGAAGGAGACGATCTCCCCGGTCTCCCCATCGGCATAGATGGAACCGCCCAGCGGGGAGGGCAGGCCTTTCAGCAGGATATCAAAGGAACAGCCAATGCGTTCGCTGCCCCGGTAGATGCCGCCGGCGTCCAGCTCAGCTGTTTCATCGGCGACCAGCACCTTGTTCAAAAAGTCCTGGGCTGCCTTCTGGAATGCCTCGTCCGTCACTTTGGGCAGGGCTGGGGCGTAATAGCCGTCGTCCCGGCCTGTGTTCTGGCCATCGTCTTTGTTGTACTCCAGCACCTTGCCCTCATCGGTGCAGGATACCGTGATGGAACTTCCGTCGTCCCGACTCCACTCCATCCGCCAGTTGACTGTCTGGCCGTATTGCTGCTGTTCGCTGTGGAACGCGGTGTAGTCGTCCCCGATCCCCAGCGTCTGTTTGACCTGGGCAGCCACCTGGGCTGCCTGCTGGCTCATGGTGTCTTCCGCTGCAAGGGCAGTGGGCAGCATGCCCAGCAGCATCACCAGTGCCAGGCATAGAGCGATCCGCTTTTTCATCATATCCCTCCTATTTTCCGGGCCCTGAGGCCCTCTTCTATAATTAATAAGACGCCGCCCCAGGGCAAAAGTTCCCCCTTTTTCCTTATTTTATGTAATATAGCTAAATTGGGCCGAGATTCTTTATTCACCTCGTCCATATGCCCTCTGGCAGCGTATTTGTCCCTAAAAATTTTTTCTTTTTTCGAGTTCGAGAAAACGAAAGCAAATGCAAGAAAAACAGAGATTTTCAGAGATTTTCAAAAAGCCCTTTGATGCCCTTCAAGAATTTTTTCAAAAAACATCGAAAAATCCTGTAAAAATCATTGACTTTTTAGAACTTTGAATATATATTTTGTATGTCACATGGAAGGGGCCGCGGCGCCCCCTTCGTTTTGTTCAAAACCGCCGTAATCTAAAATATATTTTCGGTAATTGGGGGATGGGAAATGTCTGATTGTCTGATTCGCCTTGAAAACATCCGAAAGGATTTTGGAAGCAAGGAAGTATTGAAATCCATCAACTTAGATGTGCATGACAAGGAATTCGTCACCTTCTTGGGCCCGTCGGGCTGTGGTAAGACCACGACGCTGCGCATCATCGGCGGCTTTGAAACGCCGGATTCGGGCGTGGTGTATTTCGATGGCAAGGCAATCAACGACGTGCCCCCCCATAAACGGCGGGTCAACACGGTGTTCCAGCGGTACGCCCTGTTCACCCACCTGGATGTGTTTGAAAACATCGCCTTCGGCCTGCGGGTCAACCGCAAGTCCAACAACCTGACGGAAAAAGAGATCGAAAAGCGGGTCCTCTCCATGCTGGAGCTGGTGAACCTGGAGGGCTATGAAAAGCGGACGCCCACCTCTCTGTCGGGCGGTGAACAGCAGCGGGTGGCCATTGCCCGCGCCTTGGCCAACCACCCCCAGGTGCTGCTGCTGGACGAGCCCCTGGGCGCGCTGGACTTGAAACTGCGCAAAGAGATGCAGCGGGAACTGAAAGACATCCAGCAGGAACTGGGCATCACCTTCATCTACGTCACCCATGACCAGGAGGAAGCCCTGACCATGAGCGATACCATCGTGGTCATGAACAAGGGCATCATCCAGCAGGTGGGCACGCCCATCGGCATCTACAACGAGCCGGTCAACGCCTTTGTGGCCGATTTCATCGGCGAGAGCAACATCGTGCCCGGCGTCATCCACAAAGATTTCGATTGCTCCTTTGGCGGCAAGCGCTTTGAGTGCACCGACCAGGGCTTTGGCAAAGACGAAGCGGTGGACGTGGTCATCCGGCCAGAGGATTTCAAACTGGTGCCCCCTGCGGAAAACCTGATCTGCGGCACGGTGGAAAGCCTGGTGTTCAAAGGCGTCCACTACGAAATGCTGGTGGAGAGCAAAGACGGTACCGAATGGCTGGTCCACTCCACCTTGCCCGAGGCCGTGGGCACCGAGGTCGGGCTGCAAGTGGCTCCCTTTGACATCCACATCATGAAAAAATCCACCCGGGAGGACCAGGCTCCGGCCGATGCCGATCCGGAATCCACAGAAGGGGAGGCGGAAGAATGAAGCGGTTTCGCTGGGCAAGCCTGCCTTTCGCGGTCTACGCGCTGATCTTTACCATCGCGCCGCTGATCCTCATCATTTTTTACAGCTTCACCGACCAGAGCGGCACCCTGACGCTGGACAATTACCGGCAGTTTTTCAATTGGGACGACCCGGTGTACCTTCAGGTGCTGTGGCGCTCCATCAAAGTGGCGGTGATCTCCACTTTGATCTGTCTGGTGCTGGGCTATCCCATGGCCTACATCCTGTCGAAAATGCGGCCCGGCCTGCGGGATACCATGGTCTTTTTGTTCGTGCTGCCCATGTGGATGAACTTCCTGCTGCGCACCTATGCCTGGATGACTCTGCTGGAGCGCACCGGCCTGATCAACACTTTGCTGGGCAAGATCGGGATCGGCCCGCTGGACCTGATGTATACCCAGGGCGCCGTGATCTTGGGCAATGTCTATAACTTCCTGCCCTTTATGATCCTGCCCATCTACAACGTGCTCATCAAGATCGATAAAAGCGTCATCGAAGCGGCGCAGGATCTGGGAGGCAACAAGTATGTGGTCTTCCGCAAGGTGATCTTTCCTCTGAGCCTGTCCGGCGTGGTCTCGGGCATCTCCATGACCTTTATGCCGGCGGTGTCCACCTTTATCATCTCCCGCCTGTTGGGCGGCGGGCAGCAGGCCCTCATCGGCGATATCATTGAAAACCAGTTCAAAGTGGTGGGCAACTGGGGCCTGGGCTCTGCCATGAGCGTGGTGCTGATGGTATTGATCTTGGCAGCCATGAACGTGATGCGCAAATACGAAGATGAAAATGCGGGAGGGAATGTGCTGCTATGAAACAGAAAAGATCCCCTCTTTCTATCCTCTATTCGGTGCTGATCTTCCTCTTCCTCTACGCCCCCATCGTGGTGCTGATCGTCTATTCCTTCAACGCCAACAAATCCCGGGGCTCCTGGGGCGGCTTTTCGCTGAAGTGGTACCAGGCGCTGTTTGAAGATTCCACCATTTTGAATTCCCTTTACACCACGCTGTCCGTGGCCCTCATTGCAGCCCTGGTCAGCATGGTGATGGGTACGCTGGCGGCGCTGGGCATGTATTATTCCCGCCGCCGGATGCGCAGCTTGCTGAGCAACTTGGCCAACCTGCCCATGCTCAACCCGGATATCGTCAGCGGCATCTCGCTGCTGGTGCTCTTCGTGTTCCTGGGCTTCCGGCTGGGGTATGTCTCCCTGCTGCTTTCCCACATCGCCTTTTGCGTGCCCTATGTCATCGTATCCGTGCTGCCCAAGCTGAACCAGATGGACCGCAGCTTGTTTGAAGCGGCGCTGGATCTGGGCGCCACACCGGTGCAGGCCTTCTTTAAAGTCATGCTGCCTGAGATCATGCCAGGCATCATCACAGGCACGATCTTGGCCTTCACCATGTCTTTGGATGACTTCGTCATTTCTTTCTTCACCGCGGGCAGCGGCGTCTCCACCCTGTCCATGACGGTATATTCCATGAGCCGCAAAGGCATCAAACCGGAGATCAACGCCATTTCCACCCTGATGTTCGTGGTGGTGTTGGCTCTGCTGGTGGTCGTCAATCTGCGGTCCAACCGGGAGAATAAAAAGCAGAAGAAAGGGGTCCGCTGACCCTGGCCCCTTTTTCTGAATAAAAAATTTATTTTTAGGAGTGATGTTAGGGTTGAAAAGAATGATTTCCCTTGCACTGGCAGCCACGATGCTGTGCGGTACGTTGGCGGGGTGCGCCGGCAGTGACAGCGGTAAACCGACGCTCACGGTGTACAACTGGGGCGATTACATCGGCGAAGATGTGATCGAGAAGTTCGAAGACCAGTATGACTGCAAGGTAAATTATGAGATGTTCGAGCAGAACGAGGACATGTATACCAAGCTGAAGACTGTAGAGAACACTTATGACGTGGTGATCCCTTCGGATTACATGATCGAACGCATGATCAATGAGGGCATGCTGGAAGAGCTGAACAAAGAGAATATCCCCAACTTGGAGCATATCATCAGTTATTGTTTGGACCGTGATTTTGACCCGGGCAATGTATATAGCGTGCCCTACATGTGGGGCACGGTGGGCATCATCTATAACACCACCATGGTGGATGAGCCCATCACAGGCTGGAAAGACCTGTGGGACGAAAAATATGAGAAGAACCTGTTTATGATGAACAGCGTGCGGGACAGCATGGGCATCGCCCTGATCCTGTGCGGCTATGACATGAACTCCCGCGACCCTGAGGAGATCGAAGAAGCCAAGAACAAACTGATCGAGCAGAAGCCCCTGGTCCTGGCCTACACTGGCGACGAGGTGAAAGACAAGATGGTGGCCGGCGAGGCTGCCATGGCTGTTTGCTACAGCGGCGACGCCATCACCATGATCGAGCAGAATGAAGACCTGGCTTATGTCATCCCCGAAGAGGGTTCCAACCTGTGGTTCGACAACATGTGCATCCCCAAAGGCGCCCCCAACAAGGAGCTGGCGGAGCAGTTCATCAACTTTATGTGTTCCGAAGAGATCGCGGCAGAAAACCGGGATTACATCAATTATTCTACCCCCCAGCAGCAAGTGCTGGACAACCTGCCCGATGAGATCAAAAACGATCCTGTCCAATATCCGGATGAGGAGACCCTGGCCCGCTGCGAGATCTACAAAGATCTGGGCGATATGGCCAGCACCTATGACGAATTCTGGACTAAGATCATGGTGAACTAAGGCACAGCGCACAAGTTCTGGGGAATCTGTAGCCCCACGGGCCTGTTGCACACAGGCTCCTCAAAACAATCATGCACAACAACCGGCCCCCAAAGAAGCCACTTGGACTTCTTTGGGGGCCTTTCTATTCTCTGTTTTGCGGTTTGCACGATCTGTTCTTGTATTTTCATATCGCAGCAGCCCATATTTCATTTTTCTATTGCATACCCGCTGACATCTATGATCTCCCACCCGACATTGCTCAATTCGAAGTTCCCCATTTTCCGCTCAGTAACCAATTCCAGCCGATCGGATACAGTTGTTTCACCGTCAAAGGGAAGTGAAATTTGAATCTGTTTCGAATTCACAGTCTGATCGTATCGATTCACCCTTTGTTGGTTCCCTCTTTCAAATTGCCAATCCAAATTGCTCGGCTGCACCCGGAGCGTCAGTTCTACATTTTCAAATTGGACATCAGACTGCACCATGGTGGAGATTTCTATTTCTGCCTTACCGCTTATATCCATCAAAGGCATGCCAACCAGCTCTGTCCTGTCTTTATTCACTTGGCAGTCTACTACTTCTACCGATATTTGCAGATAATCTGTTAGATTTTCAGCGGTCAGTTCTACCCTTTTGTCGCTGCTACAGGCACAAAGCGGCAACGCCATGATAACTGCCAGCAGCCACAGAGCTCGCTTCTTCATTTTGATCCCCTCTTTCTTCCCGCTATTTCCAGCGAAATTCAGCCGCTTCTGCGGCACCAGAACCTCCTTCTCCCGCTCTTGTGCTCTGCTTTTCACCCCCTGCAGATTTCCTATTTAGGCTCCATTCTATCACAAGACATCAACTAATTCAATATGTTTTTAATACTGTATTAGTTGATGTTCATTTGCTTACGCTATCACACATACTTGATATTGAGGTGATCGTATTGCATACAAGGATTCGGAAAGCCCGCGAGGCTCTGGGCTATACCAGGGAACGCTTTGCAGAATTGCTGGATGTCAGTGTATCTTATATGGCAGAAGTAGAAAGAGGGCGCACTGGTATTTCAGTCAAAATGCTGATCAAGATCTGTAATGTATTAGGGCTGTCGGCGGATTATATCCTGTTCGGCCATGACAGAGACGAAGATGGCCTTCTTTTGGAACAGATCCATCGGATCGACAGTAAATATATCCCATTATTGAATAAGCTGATCGCAGAACTCCTCTCCTTAAGCGCACAAGAGGAGGACTAGCTCCCACACCGGTTGCTGTCCTCCGTAAAACGGTGCATCCACAAGGTATCTCTATTTTGCGCAGTTTCCCCAGCCGATGGCCCAGGCCGCCACAGAGCTCCCGGGGCCTATAGGGGTAGGCGCGGCATGTCTGCCAAAGCAGAACCAGCGTATGTTCGGGCAAACCATTTGACAAATGCCTCTCCATGGCGTATCGTGGTATCAAACAACAAGAGGAGGGATTTTTTATGAATCATCTGGATCGCCGCATCAGTCCTTGGTTTCTCCCCTTGCTTTTTGTGGTCGTGCTCCTGTGCATCAACTGGATGGGGGAAATCGTCTCCCGGGATGTGTATTCCTATCAGGTCGCCGGCCTTTTTCGCCAAACAGCACTCATCTGTTTTCTGATGGGCCTTGTGCTGGGTGCTGTGGGGCGCCGCCCCCGTCTGTGCATCACGCCGGTCTATTGGGTGATCCTTCTGCCTTGCCTGCTGTTCGTCCTATTCTATTTGTTCCCGGAGCAGTTCCCCTGGTCTGCGCTGTTTTCCCGTTGGCTGGCCGACTTATTTCCCACAGGCAATGTCGTTTTTCCCTTGCTGCTGCCTTCTTTTGCCGTGGGCTTTTTGCTGGTCCGCGGGTCGCTGGCCTCCCGCACCTCTTCCGGCCCTTTGGATTTGGATAAAACCCAATGGTTGGTGGCGCTCTTTGCCCTGGTATGCACCATCGCCTTGGCCCTTTTCGATCGTGGGCTGCAGCAGGCTATATTGGAACAGCGAGGCTCCTATGCCGCCGGCCTGCCCTATTTTTTGCGTTTTTTGACCATTGCCCTGGTTCTGGGGCTGGTGGGCGGCTTTGTCTCCGCGCTGCCCAGCCGCCGGTTTCACCTGTACCTTTGCCCCGGCGCTCTGCTCACCGGGCTGTTCTGCTTGATCCCCTTTGCCATCCCCTTCTTTTTCTATCAATACTTCACCCAATCTGCCGTCCTTTCTGATTGGGTGGCGGCGCTGCTCCAGATCTTCCGCGCCGGTTCGTATCCCCATTGGGCTTTGACCTTCTGTTTTGCCGCTGGACGCCTGTTTGCCCATGGGCTGTTGGCCTCTCGCCAAAAAACCACCGCCGCTCCAAAAGCGCCCAAATCGCCCAAAGAGAAAAAAGACCCTTTGGAAAAAATGGGCTGGCAGCATGTGCCCTTTTCCGACCGATAGCCAGCATGACAAAAGAGGCTTCCGGAAGCAAGATTCTGCTCCCGGAAGCCTCTTTTCTTCCAACTGCCAGCCCAGCGGCTGCTCCCACTTGGGCTGCCAGCACAGCTAGCGGCCAAAGACCTGGCGGGCACGCTCCATATTCTGGGCCACTGGCACGCCAAAGGGGCACCGCTTTTCGCAGGCGTGGCAGCCGATGCAATCGCTGCCGTGGTGTTCCAGCATATCGTAGTGGGCCTGTACCGTGCCGGGCACATCTTCCCCAGGCTGTACCAGGTCCAGCAGCTTGTTCACCTGGGCCACATTGATGTGGGCCGGGCAAGGCAGGCAGTGGTTGCAGTACATGCACTTGCCCCGCAGGGAAAACTGGGGTGTGGAAGCCAACAGGGCGGAATAATCCCGCTCTTGCTGGGAAGCTTGTTCATAGGCACAGGCTTCCTCCATCTCCTCCGGCGTGCTGACTCCCACCAGCACACTGCCCACAGCCGGCCGGTCCATAGCGTATTGGATGCACTGGGCCGGCGTCAAGGCCAGGCCAAAGGGGGAACGTTCTGCTGTGAGCAGGGCGCCGGCAGCCAGGCTCTTCATCACCGTGATGCCGATGTTCTCCCGCTGGCAGGCCTCATAGAACCGGGCCCGTAGCGGATGCATGCCCAGCAGAGGCTGCTGGTAGGTGGCCGCATCGAACAAGGGCTTGGTGGAGCCCAGGCCGTCGGGCAGCAGGTCATAAGCCGGGTTGATGCTGAACAAGATCACATCCATCAGCCCGGTCTCAATGGCCCGCAGGCCGATGGCTGGGTCATGGGTGCTGATGCCCAGCGCCCGGATGACTCCCTCTTCTTTCAGCTTTTTGGCGTAATCCGCCACGCCGCCGGAAAAGATCTGGTCAAATTCCTCGTCGGTATCCACACAATGGAACATGCCGATGTCGATGTAGTCGGTGCGCAGGCGGCGCAGCAGATCTTCCCAAAAATGCTGGGTCTCTGCCAGTTCCCTGGTGCGGCCGTATTGGCCGTCTTTCCAACGGGCGCCCAAATGGCCCTGGATCAGCACCTGGTCCCGCCGCCCTTCCAGCGCCCGGCCGATGTCGGAACGCACCTGAGGCTCCGACATGAACACATCCAGAATGTTGACGCCGTGGCCCAGGGCCACATCGATCACCCGGCGGATCACGTCGTAGCTCTGCCCTTCCAAATGTTCGCAGCCCAGGCCGATCTCGCTGGCCCGCAGGCCGGAACGCCCCAAAATATTGTATTTCATTTCCACCGAACTCCTCTCTCCAATTGCTTTCACCATATCCCAAAGCGCTCATCTTGTCAAGGCCGCAGAGCTGTGCAAGAGCCGGCGCTCTTTTCTTCAGTGGGCATATCCAACCCTGGGCTCCGTGGCGCTGCAGTCCTTTGCTGCCCTCATGGCAGCTTTTTGCACCGGGCTCCATCCTCTTTTTTCCAAATGCCCCACAGTGTCCCGGCGGCTACCACAAACAGGGCTGCTGCCAAGTAAAAAGGCGCCTGCACGTCCACCATTTGGAACAAAACACCGGCAAGCAGGGCGCCCAACAAGCTGCCCAGGTTGTCGCTGGCCAGATATGCGCCGCTGATCCGGCCCCGCATCCCTTCTTCCCCTTGCCCGGCCACAGTGGCGCCAAAGGCGAAAGAGGCCAGGGCAGAGGCGACCCGGTAGAGCGTCCACACCACCAGGAAGGCCTGGGGCGACGCGGCTCCCGGCGCGGCAGCCAACAGCGCCGCAGAGAGCAGGGAACCCAGGGCAAAGGCTTTTCTTTCCCCGATCTTGGCGGACATCCGCCCCAGCGCCGGCGAAAGATAGGTACGCGCCACAGCGGGTACCAGCAGGACCAGCGCCAGGTATTCGGTCCGCACCTGGTACCGCGCTGTCAGATACAACACCAAAGTAGCCCCTACTGAGGCTGTGGCAAAGGAATACCACACCGAAACAGTCAGCAGTCCGTAAAATTTGCCGGGCAGCTTTTGTCCATGCCGCGGGGCGCCGCCCTGGGTCTCCTCCAGCTGCCTGTGGGCCAGCGCCGCCCCGTAAAAGGCGGCCACAGCCCCCACCAACAGCAGGATCTGCCACCCTTGCTCAAAGGTGGTGGCCAGGAGCAGCACCCAAGCCAGCAGCACGCCCAACAGCTGTCCCCGGCCTTCCGCAGCGGCAATGCGGCTTTGGCGGGCGGCAAAAGCGCCGGTTTTTTGGTCGCTCAGCATGGCATACAGGGAAACAGAGACCAGGGCCAGGGCCACCCCCTTCAGCACTTGCCCCACATACAGCAGCCCGGCGCTGTGGGCATAGGCCAGCAAGCCGTAGGAAATGCCTTTGAGCAGCAGGCCCATCTGAAACACCTTTTTGCGCCCGATGCGGTCGCACAGGCCGCCAATGCACCATTTGGCTGCCAGCAGGGCCAAAGACACCACTGCAAACAACCCGGTGGTCTCCAGCGGCGAAAAGCCCAGTTCGATGCAATAGAGCGGCAACAGGAAAGACAGCGCCATCTCCGGCAGGCTGGCAAAATAGCTGATGTTCTGAAGCGTCCTTTGGTTCATCCTCCATCCCTTCCTCTCCCATTCCCCTGTGGCTGGCGGCAGCTTTCTTCCATTGTATCACAGAGAGGTCCCCCATACAATCCAATGCCCTGCATTTGCTTGCATTGACAAATACTCTGTGGGTGGATACAATAAAGACGTCCTGTCCTTTGGCGGCAGGGGGGAGGGTTTGCGTGCTTTTCAATTCCTATGCCTTTGTGCTGTTGTTCTTGCCCCTGGGCCTGTTGGGGTTTTATCTGTTGGGTCGTCTGTGCCGGGATATCCGGGTCAGCCGGGCTTTTTTGCTGCTGCTGTCCCTGGTGTTTTACGCCAGCCATGATCTCCGCTTCGTGCCCATTTTGCTGGGCAGCGCGCTGGTGAACCACCTGCTGGCCCGGGCTATGCCGCGTACCATTGGCGGCCGGCCGCGCCCCCGGCTTTGGCTGGTACTGGGGCTGCTGGCCAACGTGGGCGCCCTCTTGTTCTTCAAGTACACCAACTTTTTCATCGCCACCTACAACCAGCTCACCGGAGGCCATCAGCCGGCCCTCCAGCTGCTGCTGCCTCTGGGCATCAGCTTCTATACTTTCCAGCAGATCGCTTTTCTGGTGGATGCCTACCGCGGTCAGGCGCCCCGATACCCCCTGCTGGATTATTTGTGTTTCGTCACATTCTTTCCCACGGTGATGAGCGGCCCCATCGCTCTGCACAGCGAGGTGATCCCGCAGCTTCAAGCGGATGACCAGCGCCGCTTCCAGTGGGAAAACTTTGCCCGCGGCCTGCTGGCCTTTTCCCTGGGCATGGCCAAAAAAGTGCTCCTTGCCGACACCTTGGGCCAGGCGGCAGATTACGGCTTCGCCTCCATCCCGGGCATGAATACCCCCACGGCCCTGGTGGTGATGCTGTGCTATACGCTGCAGCTCTACTTCGATTTCAGCGGCTACTGCGATATGGCCACCGGCCTGGGCCTGTTTTTCAATGTAAAGCTGCCCCAGAACTTCAATTCCCCCTATCGGGCCCTGACGATCTCGGATTTCTGGCGGCGCTGGCACATGACGCTGACCCGCTTTTTCACCCAGTACATCTACATCCCCCTGGGCGGCAACCGGCGGGGGATGGCCCGCACCTGCTGCCATGTGATGGTGGTCTTTTGCATCAGCGGCCTGTGGCACGGGGCCAACTGGACCTTCGTGGTCTGGGGGCTGCTCCATGGCGGTGCCCAAGTGCTCCACAGGCTGTGCAAAAAGCAGGTGGAAAAGCTGCACCCGGCCTTGAGCTGGTTGCTGACCTTTTCCTTCGTCAACCTGACTTGGGTGATCTTCCGTGCTCCCACCCTCAGAGACGCCTGGGCTTTTCTGGGCAACATTTTCCGCATGGATCTGGGGCCGCTGGACCTTTACCTGACCGAGCATTTCGACCTGGTGGAATTTTTGTGGCTGCGGCTGCAGATCATGCCCACCCAGGCCCGCTGGAACCTGATGATGTGCCTGCTCTTTGTGGCCTTTGCCCTGGTGGCTTCCATCCAAATGAAAAACACCGACGAACGGCTGGCGTGTTTCCGCCCCCGTTTTTCCACCATGGTCGTCTGCGCCTTTTTGCTGGTGTGGTCCCTTTTGTCTTTTTCCGGCGTCAGTTCCTTCCTCTATGTGATGTTTTAAGGAGGCCCTATGGATCGCAACAAACGCTTTGTCTTGGGCTTTTTCGCCTGTTTCCTGCTGTTTTTGGCCTTGGCTGCCGGCACGGTCTTCGTGTTGGACCCCTTTTTCCACTACCACGCCCCCTGGACAGACCTGCCCCCGGTCTCTGCCAACGAGCGGTATCAGGTGGGCGGCATTGCGGAGCATTTCGATTACGACAGCCTGGTGGTGGGTACCTCTGTCACCGCCAATTTCCGTGCCAGTTGGTTTGACGAACTGCTGGGCGGCAAAACAGCCAAGCTGACTTTTCCCGGCGGCACTTTTGGGGAGTTTTGCAAAGTGCTGGACATGGCCTTTGCCACCCACGACGTCAAGCGGGTCTATTGGGGGCTGGACACCAACCTGCTGACCAAGGACAGCACCGAGGACCTCTATGTCTTCCCCGACTATCTGTATGACGACGACCCCTGGAACGACGTGCAGTATCTGCTGAACAAAGACGTCTTGTGCAAACAAGTGGTCTCCATGCTCTACGCCCTGACCTGGGACCCGGTGCCCACGGTGGACGACCTGTTCGCCTGGGAAAACCGCTTTGCCTGGGGCGAAGAAAACGTGCGCCGCGTCTACGGCCGGCCGGACCCGGTGGGCGTGATGATGACGGAAAATATCTTTGACCAGGAGATGCAGGCCAATCTGGATGTGCTGATCCCCTATGTGGAGGCCCATCCGGATACCGAGTTTTACTTTTTCATCCCGCCTTATTCCATTTTGTTTTGGGACCAGACCATCCAAAACGGCACGACTGAGGCCATCCTGCATGTGCAGCAGCAGGTGATGGAGGCCTTGGGCCAATACGACAACGTGCGCCTCTACTACTTCATGAATGAGGCCGAAGTGGTGTGCGACCTGGAAAACTACACAGACCCCATCCACTATTCGCCGGAGGTCAACCGGCACATGGTGGAAGTGATGGCCGGCTTTGACGGGCTGGAGGAAGACACCATCCCCCAAGCCATCGACGCCATGCGGCAGCTGGCCTACAGCTACCCCTATGATGCATTTTTTGACACACAAAAAGAGGAAGGGCAATAAAGTTATCCACGTTCTTGAAAATGACAGAAAAGGCAGGAAACCGCTGCCGGTTTCCTGCCAGGTGATCGGTATTCATTTTTGTTAAGGAACTACACGCAGACCATGAAACGGGCTGCTGACAACAGACGGCGGTATGCTCCCGGAGAGAGCATACCGCCTGTTTTGTTGTCCGTGGTTTCCAAAGGGGTGTCCCTTTTGGCACACGACTTTGCTTGCAAAGTGTAGTGTGTTATACCTGCTGGCGCGGCTGACGGGGGAAATGGGGTGCGGTGCTTCATGGGCCCGTTTCCTCCGCTTGGAGTGTTTCTTTTCTCAAACTGGAAATGGGCGGGAAGTCATTTTAGGTCTTTGCTATGTTTTTTCGCTACGCCAACTTTTCAAAACATAATATATTCCTATGATTATCATGCAACTATTAAGCAGAAACCAGAAAACTTTCCCATTATCTAATGATTCAAAGCCTAATATAAAACCTATAATCAGCCAACTTATCCCTACAATCAATAGGAAAAGCCCTCCAGCCATTTCTGCCGTTCTTTTTCTATGGCTCAAAGTTCCAATCAAAAATTCTCCTAAAAACATAACTGTAGCTATACCATATATAGAACATCGAAATGATTGTTCTATTTTCCACTTTTCAAATCCATTGGTACTAAAACTTTGTCCCATTATGCTGGAAACTTCTTGGTAATCTGAAATGTTTTGGGAAAAACATATAAAATGTACTGCTGCTGCCAGCAGAACAATCCATTTTCCCCACGGGCGCTTCCAAAATGTAAATTGTTCAGATGGGTTATCGTTTTTCATTTTCCAATCCCCCTCCTATTCAATCAACGATCCCCTCAAAAACAAAAAATTGAAATGCTGGCGCCCATTATTCCTCCCTGCAAATCCCGATTTGTCACTCCGTACGTATCATTCTACCACAATTCCGAGAGCGTGGAAATTGGGAGATTTCCGGGCAGATCTCCTCCCTTTCGGATATACGGGACGGGAGGATTACCTCCCGTCAGACTGTCCACTCTGGGTAGTCCCTTGTAAACTGTACTTTATGATGGTATAAACAATTCATCGACCGTAAGCTGCAATTCTCTTGCCATGTTAAAGGCGAGAGACAATGTGGGGTCGTATTTATTGTTTTCGATCGCATTTACTGTCTGCCGTGATACTCCGCATTTCTTTGCCAATTCTTCTTGCGACAACCCCAGTTCCTTTCGTCTGTTTCTGATTCTATTTTCCATATCAGCCGCCATATCTTTTCTTATAATGCAGGAGCGTCAAAAGGTAGACCATTGCGGTAACACTAAGTTTGGTAAACAGATTGATCCACATAGCTTCCACTCTGACAACGGACTCTACAACATCAATTACCAATGTCCCAACAACTACGAGCAGCGTAAACGCACTTGCCTTCCAAACAATAAGCTGCCTTCTTTCATCTCCTGCTTTCAGCAGAGAAACGATCATTGCAATGTCACAAGCGAACAGTACCAGCAAAAAAATTCCGAAAATGGCCAATGCTACATTTTCCATGGAATACACTCCTTTCCACAATCCGAAATGTCAAATTGTTTTGACACTTTTAATGTAGCAGGAAAGGTCGAAAATGTCAAGAGTTTTTGACATGTATAATTTCGAAAACTTGCTGGGCAACAGCATGCAGAGCGTGTGCCGCACCATTCCAAGAACATCACAGATATTTTTTGCAAATCATCAGCCCACAGCAGAGCAAAACAGGGCAGCATGGCAAATTGCCATGCTGCCCTGCAAGATCTAGTTGTTTTCTTCTAGGCGTGCGGCCAAAGCCCTTCCCCTTTTTGCACCGGCGCCGGCCCTTTTTCCGCTACGGGCCGCTCAAGATCTTCCGTATCTTCTCAATGGCCCGCCGCTCCAGCCGGGAGACCTGCACCTGAGAGATGCCCAGTACTTTGGCCGCCTTTTGCTGGGTCATATCCCGGAAATAGCGCAGCACGATCACAGCCTGCTCCCGCTCTGGCAGCTGCTCCATGGCGCTCTTCACCGCCATTTGCTCCACCCGGCTGTCTTCATCGTCCTGGGCGGGGTATACGTCCATCAGCCGGAACCCGTCGGTGCCGATCTCCGCATCCAACGATGCCGCCGATTGGCAGGCGGTCTCGCCGGCGGCGATCTCTTCTGCCGTCATCCCGGTCTCTTGGGCCAGCTCAGAAAGCCGGGGCTCCCTGCCCAGCCGCTCCACCAGCCGCTGCCTGGCCTGCTGCACCCGGCTCTGGCTCTCTTTGACGCTGCGGCTCACTTTGATCAGCCCGTCATCCCGCAAAAAGCGGCGGATCTCACCGGCGATCTTAGGCACGGCATAGGTGGAAAATTGGGTGTCGTATGTAATGTCAAATCCCTGTACCGCCTTGAGCAGTCCGATGCACCCCAACTGGTACAGGTCGTCGTTTTCCACGCCGCGGCCCAAAAACCGGCGGACCACGCTCCACACCAGCGGGCTGTTTTGCTCGACCAGCTGTTCCATGGCCTGTTTATCCCCTTGCTGGGCCTTTTGGATCAGTTCACACCGTTCTTCCGCAGCGGCGGTCAAACTGCGCCCCCGCTGCCCAGGCGCACGGAGAGGTGTTTTTTCATCCGCACGGTGGTGCCCTTGCCCGGGGCGGAACGCACGGTCAGGTTGTCCATAAAGCTCTCCATAATGGTAAAGCCCATGCCGCTGCGTTCTTTTCCCCCGGTCGTAAACAGGGGCTGGCGGGCCTGGTCAATGTCTGGGATGCCCCGACCCCTGTCTTTTACCACGATCTCCACCAGGCTGTTTTCAAACAGGCGGATGGTCAATGTGATCTGCCCCACGCTGTCCGGGTAGGCGTGGACGATGCAATTGGTCACCGCCTCGGAAACGGCGGTCTTGAGGTCGTTGAGCTCATCCAGCGTCGGGTCCAGCTGGGCCACGAAGGCGGCGGCGCTCACCCGGGCGAAGCCCTCGTTCACCGAGCGGCTGTCAAAGCGGAGCGTCATGGCGTTCTGCGGCTGTTTCATCGGTTCTCTCCCCCTTCGGTAAAGCGGACGAGCTTGGGAATGCCCGCCGCCGAAAATACGCGCATCGCTTGCTTGGAGACGCCGGAAACGGCCATATCGCCGCCCAGCGCGCGCATCTGCCGGGCCGACTGCACCACCACGGCGATGCCGGAGCTATCCATAAACGTGACGCCGGAAAAATCCAACTCCAGCCCGGCTGGCGTGTAGCTGTCGATCACATCTTCCAGCCCGCGCATGGCCTCCAGCGCTTCGTGATGCCCCAGCTCGCCCTCCAGGTGCACCAACAGCCCCTGTTCCTTTTGTTCAATCCTCATCGGCATTCATCCTCTTTTGCGTTTCTTGCAGGCTTGTCCTCATTGTAACAGAATGAAAGAGGGGTTTTTAGCGAAAAAGGTGCGGCACCCGGCCCGGAGATCCCTCTCATTCCTTGGATTTTCCCAGCGGAGTGTGATAAATTCTTTTCACATTGCAGGCAGGCGCCGCAAAGGCGGCATGGGGCGCGCTCCTGCCGCAGTGAGAACCTGTACATCCGATCGCTCTTCTGGTAGAATGAAGGAGCCGAACACGGCGGAAAGGAGACTGCTATGAAGCAAATCGTAATCAGTTCCGATGGCGACCGCTTTGTCTATGCTGTTCCAGACCCGGTGGCGGAACACTTGGACGAGTACTGTCTGGCGTTTTGTGACTGGATGGTAGAAAGCCCCCATGGAGCACCGTACCGTGTGGGCGGCGGCCTTTGTTATCGGGAAGCCGATTTTATCACTTATTTGAATACTTGGGTCTTTCCCCACCAGCCTTCCCATTTGGTGGAGAATTTGGGATGGATCGATTTTGGCGATCCCCTTCCTCCCCAATATACAGGCTGTCCGGAATTCAATTTTTAATCTTTTTCTTTCACGGAAGTGCCAGAAAAGCGGGTCGAAACGACCCGCTTTTCTTCTTTCTTTTCCAATTGATAGCCATTACGGGCTTCTGCGCAGCCTGGGCCGCCCCTTGCATGGGTTCAGGCATACTCGGTGCGTTTCTGCTCAGTCCACGAGCGGCGCAGCGCTGCAAAAGCCTTGTTTGGCTTCGCCGATCATATACAGGCTGCCACAGGCGATGGCCATGCCCTGGTGTTCCAGCGCCAACTCCAGCGCCCGCTGCGCCGCTTGGCTGGGCGCTTCGATCACTTCCACCTGGGCGCAGTAAGGCCGGGCCGCTTGGGCGGCCTGTTCCGCCGGCAGGGCCCGGGGCGTGCCCACCGGTGTGGTGGCAATGAACCGGCTGGCCCGGCTGGCCACCTGACGGATGCCGTAGGCATAATCCTTATCGGCCAGCATGCCCATCACCACAGTGACGTCCCGGCCCCGGTACAAAGTGTCCAGGGTATGGCACAGGCTGTCCACCCCATCGGGGTTGTGGGCGCCGTCCACCAGGCACAGGGGCTGCCGGTGCACCACCTCCATGCGGCCGTTGAAGCTGGCCTTGGCGATGCCCTGGGCCACCGTCTGCCAGGGGAAGCTCCAGCCGGCGGCGTCCAGCTCCTCAAAAATGGCGCACACCGTCAGGGCGTTGTAGATCTGGTGCTCACCCAGCAAAGGGATGTGCAGTTCCCGCCCTTTGTAGCGGATGCGGCTGCCCTCTTCCCCGCACTCCAGCACTTCCAGCTGCCCTAAGTCCGGGATATTCGGCTGGATCAACAGCGCTTGGCAGGCCTCTTGCAGCACAGCCAAGGCCTCCGGCGGCTCTTTGGGGTAAATGGCCACCCGGCTGCCGAGTTTGATGATGCCGCTTTTTTCCCGGGCGATCTGGGCCAAAGTATCGCCCAAATATTGGGTGTGGTCAAAGGAGATGGAGGCGATGGCGCACACATCCGGCGCGTCGATGGCGTTTGTGGCGTCCAACGCGCCGCCCATCCCCACTTCCAGTGCCACCATATCGCATTCTTTCCGGGCAAAGTAGTCCATGGCCAAGGCGGTATCGAACTCAAATTCCGTCACAGGGTGCCCCTGCTGGCGCAGCTGCTCGCACAGGGGAGCCAGCCGTTCCACCTCTTCCGCCAGGTCTTCCGGCGGGATCCAGGCGCCGTCCAGCTGGATGCGCTCCCGGTAATCTTCCACATAGGGGGAGATGAACATGCCGGTGCGCAGCCCGGCCTGGCGCAGCACGGAAGCCGTCATGGCCACCGTGCTGCCCTTGCCGTTGGTGCCTGCCACATGGACGAACCGCAAATGCTGCTGAGGGTCCCCCAGCAGGTGCAGCAAGGGGCGCACCCGGTTCACACCGTCCCGCTTGCCGATGTGGGGGATGTTATTGATATACTCCATGGCCTGTTCCAAGGTCATCGTTTCCGCCTCCCGGGCCCTATTTCATATTCTTCAGGTTTTCTTCCAGCTTGGCGATGAGCTGCCGGGCCTTTTCTGCCTTTTCCCGCTCGGCTTCCACCACATGGGCAGGGGCTTTGCTGACAAAGCTCTCGTTTTGCAGCTTGCCCAAAATACGCTGCAAATTCTGCTCCGCCTTGTCTTTTTCCCCTTGCAGGCGGGCTTTTTCCTTTTCCAGGTCCACCAGCTCGCTCAGGGGAATGTAAACGGTAGCCGGGCCGGTGACCACCGAGACAGTGCCGCTCAAGTCTGCGCCAGGCTGCACCACCGCCACATGGGAACCGTAAGCCAGCCGCTCCAGCAGGGGCGCCATGGCCACGAATTGGTCTGCCTTGTCGCCGGCAAACAGCAGCTGTGCCTTTTTGGAGGGGGGCACATTCATCTCGCTGCGCCGGTTGCGGATGGCCCGAATCACTTCCATCAGGTCTTCCATTTGCTGTTCTTCCGCCTCAAAGCACAGCTCCGGCTTCCAGGTGGGCCAAGCGCTGCGCATGATGGAATCGCCCTGGTGGGGCAGCGCCTGCCAAATGGTCTCGGTCAGGAAGGGCATGAAGGGATGAAGCAGCTGCATGGTGCCCGAGAGCACATAGCTGAGCACCCGCTGGGCCCCCTCCCGGGCGGCCTGGTCCTCTTTGTTCTGCAAACGGGGCTTGGTCAGTTCGATGTACCAGTCGCAGTAGGTATCCCAAATGAAGGAATAGAGCTTTTCTGCCGCAATTCCCAGCTCGTAGCGGTCCATGTTCTCGGTGACTTCTTTGACCAGGTCGTTGTAGCGGGAGAGGATCCATTTGTCGTCTACGGTCAAATGCTGGGGCAGGCCCTCTTCTTCGATGTCCAGATTCATCAGCACATAGCGGCTGGCGTTCCAGATCTTGTTGCAGAAGTTGCGGCTGGCTTCCACCTTTTCCGCGCTAAAACGGGTGTCGTTGCCCGGGCTGTTGCCTGTGTACAGGGTAAAGCGCAGGGCGTCGGCGCCATATTGGTCGATGATCTCGATGGGGTCGATGCCGTTGCCCAGGCTCTTGGACATCTTACGGCCCTGGCCATCCCGCACCAGGCCGTGGATATAGACGGTCTTGAAGGGCACCTCGCCCATTTCCGCCATGGCCATGCACACCATGCGGGCCACCCAGAAGAAAATGATGTCATAGCCGGTGACCAGTACATCGGTGGGATAGAAATACGCCAATTCCGGCGTCTGTTCCGGCCAACCCATGGTGGAGAAGGGCCACAGGCCCGAGCTGAACCAGGTATCCAGCACGTCCTCTTCCTGGTGGATGTGGGTGCTGCCGCAGTGCTCGCAGCAAGACGGGTCCTCTTTGGCCACGGTGATGTGGCCGCACTCGTCGCAGTACCAGGCGGGAATCCGGTGGCCCCACCACAGCTGGCGGGAGATGCACCAATCGTGGACGTTTTCCATCCAGTTCATATAGATCTTGGTAAAGCGCTCGGGCACGAATTTGATGCGCCCTTCCTTGACCACCCGAATAGCCTCTTTGGCCAGAGGCTCCATCTTGACGAACCACTGGGCCGAGGTGACGGGCTCCACCGTGGTGCCGCAGCGGTAGCAGGCGCCCACGTTGTGGCTGTATTCCTCGGTCTTCACCAAGGCGCCGCAGGCTTCCAGGTCGGCCAAAATGGCTTTGCGGGCCTCATACCGATCCAGCCCCTGGTATTTGCCGCCGTTTTCGTTGATCTTGGCGTCGTTGTCCAAAATCAAGATCTCCTCCAGGCCGTGGCGCTGACCCATCTCAAAGTCGTTGGGGTCATGGCAAGGCGTCACCTTGACGCAGCCGGTGCCGAAATCCTTTTCCACATAGCTGTCGGCAAAAATGGGGATCTCCCGGCCCACCAACGGCAGGATGGCGTGCTTGCCCACCAGGTGGGTGTAACGCTCGTCCTCTGGGTTGACGGCAATGCCCGTATCGCCCAGGATGGTCTCCGGCCGGGTGGTAGCAATGATGATCTCCTCCCCGGTCTCTTTCACCGGGTATTTGATGTGCCACAGGTGGCCTGCCTGCTCGCTGTATTCCACTTCGGTATCGGAAAGGGCCGTGGCGCAGTGGGGGCACCAGTTGATGATGCGGCTGCCCCGGTAGATCAGCCCTTTCTTGTACAGGTTGTCAAAGGCTTCCCGCACGGCTTTGGAGCAGCCTTCATCCATGGTAAAGCGGCTGCGGCGCCAATCGGGGGAAGCGCCCAGTTTTTTCTGCTGATCCAGGATGCGGCCGCCATACTGTTCCTTCCACTGCCACACCCGCTTCAAAAATTCTTCGCGGCCCAGGTCGTAGCGGGTCTTGTGCTCGTTTTCCCGCAGGTACTCCTCCACCTTGATCTGGGTGGCGATGCCTGCGTGGTCCATGCCGGGCATCCATAGGGCCTCATAGCCCTGCATCCGCTTCTGGCGGATGATGGCGTCCTGCAGCGCCACGTCGAAAGCGTGGCCCATGTGAAGCTGGCCCGTCACATTGGGCGGGGGCATCACAATGGAATAAGGGCGCTTGTCTTTGTCCACTTGGGCGTCAAAGCAGCCGTGGTCCATCCAGAATTGGTAAATGGAGTCCTCTGTTGCTTTGGGGTCGTAGACTTTTGCCAGTTCTTTTGCCATACGATCATTCTCCTTCGTGTTCCAGTGTGGCGAGGGGGACAAATATACAAAAAGGCCCCGCCCCGCAATGCTACGGGACGGAGCCAAAATCACTCCGCGGTACCACCCATATTCGCGCCATACCAGCGCGCACTCCGGCGCAAAATACGCCTTGCCCCTTAACGCGGGGAGACGGCGGGGCTTACTCTATGTTTCAGCCTGCGGCTCCGGGACCACCTTGGGGCGCTTTCTTCCAGATGCTTGCACCGACCGCATCCTCTCTGGGGGGCAAAAGCGCCTTACTCCTACCCATCACAGCCTTTTTCACCGCTTATTATAAAATGCGGAGCCCTGTTTGTCAACACCATTGGCCGCCAGCCCTTCTATCGGGCAGTCAATGAAGGCGCTTCATCGGGTCAGCTGTGCAATCGCTTCCTCTTCCGCGGCCACAAACAACACATGTTGCCATCGGTTGCTCTCCCGCATAAAATCTTGGAGCGGTTTGCCCGTATACCCGGTGAAATCCTCTCTCATCTCTTGTCCTTTTCAGCCTCTTTGAACCGAATGATCCGGCCGCTGGGCCGGCAGTCCGCCCAATATCGCCGTCCGTCCTCTTTGCGGAACTTCACATGGTACTGCCCTTTTCCCTCCCGTTTGCAGTCGGTGATCTGCAGGTCTTTTTTGTCACACTGCAAAAAGGCGGCAGCCTGCCGGTAAAACCTTTTGCACCGAAACGCCAGCTGGTCTCCTGGCTGCGGGGCCGCTGGACGGCGCAGTCTCTGAACCGCCCCATCCAACAGGTGTGCCGCGGCCCATTGCAACAGAAAAATTGCCACAGGGTTCGTGCACAGCTCCAGCACGGTTTCGCCGACTCCACTGGCCCCCTGTTCAAACCGCCTTTTCTGATAAATATCCGGCCCGTTTCGGGATAACGGCTCCTCATTGGCCTCCTCCCGCCGGTAGAAAAGGCCGGTGGCCGTAAGGCTATCCGGTGCTGCTGCCGATGGCCGGATGGCCTCTATGGCGTGAATCGCCTGCTCCGGCGCCCCTCGAAAGGTATAAAAATCCACAAAGGTCAACTGTTCGCCAACCAGCAGATCCAAGGCGAAACCTTCGCCCTCGTCCAACATTGCCTCCAGCTGTTCTGCTGTTTGATCGGTGATCACTGTCCGCTGCCATACCAGCTTGTCTTCTGCCTGCGGGGAGAAAGGCAGGCTTTCATATACCGAAAATAGTACTTTGCGGTGCATCCTCATCTCCTTGGCCCAAAAACAAAACCATGCTGCTTTTTGTTGATACTGCCTATCAAAGAATGCCCGCCAAGGCCATTTTAAACCCAGAGATCGCCTGTACATAGCTTTGGGGATTTTTTCCGATCTTCTGCGGGTCATAATCGCACATGCTGAATATGCCGGCATAGTGCTTGACGATTTTATCCAAATTGCTTTGCAAAAACTCCATGGGCTGCTGCCGCCACTGAATGGTGTGGCAGCCATTCTCCTCCCGGTTTTCCATCAGGGCCTGCAGGCCGTACACCAGCGGGACGATGTATCCATCCGGGCTCACCTTGTCGATTTCTTTGCCTCCAAAGGGCGTTGTTTTCCTGGCCCGTTTTTCATTCAGTGCCTTTACAGCGGCAATGTTGCCGTAGCTGCCGCCGGCTGCGTTGTAATACTTTGGGAACATCGCATAGATGTAGTCGTACAGTGCAGGCAGTTCTGCCGTGATTTGAAAAGCGGAATACACCTCACGGTTTGTCAATTCCCGCTTGTAATCCACATTGGTTTCGCTGGTCACTTCTGGAGAGCTCATCAGCTTTTCAAACTGCTTGAGGCAGCTGCCCTTGCCGCTGTAAATCTTCTGGGCCGACACCGGTTCGATGGCCCGTCCGTTTTCGTCGTGGACTGGTGTCATCAAATTCAACGGAATCCAAGCCAGGGCCACAATGTCCTGGGCTTTGATGTCGCCGCCGTCATTTGTTTTCCACTCCACCCGTTTGCTCACAACCGGGTTGCCGGCCTCCATCAAATCGCGAAGCACATCAAAATAGCCCCACTGGTTTGCTTTGGCAGAAACTTGGAGCTGCACATTGTTGTTCCGGGCAGCGCAGATTTCCAGCAGGTCATTTTTAAAGGATTCTACCGACGCCGCATCGTCTGCACAACGGGGCACCAGCAATTCCACCGGCACAAAGAAATCCAGTTCGCCTTCTCCTGCTCCATCCCGCAAGGCATCCAGATATTCTTCAATGACCTCCCGCTTTTCACGCCACAGCTCTTTGAATTCATCCCAGGTCTTGGAACCCCTTGGCATGCTCTGCCCTTCCTGTTCCAGCGCCTTTTTCAAAATGTACAAGCCGATGGCCAGCGTGTTGTGTCCGCCGTCCAAAATTCCTTCGATGTTGGGATTGTCCGGTGTAATCCGCACCCGATTTCGCTGCAATTTCTCATATTGCGACGACGCCAGCAGAATTCCCTTGGTTTTAAAGGGGAATACTTCGGCATCGCGCTCAATGGATTCCTGAATTCCATCGGTGACAGGGCCGGTTTTCGAGGAGCGGGGGTTTGCTTCCAGATCCAGAAAATCGATGATGGGGACCAGGTATTTCGCTTTGACCAATCCCACCATCTTTGTGATTTCTCCCACCGTCTGCTGGCTGTAGAAATCGAATTTGACAATCAGGCTTTGTGCTTTTTTCAACATGTTCGTCTCCTTTTCCGCCGCGGGAAAAGCCCTGGAATACAAAAAAGGCCGCCAAAATGAACAGCACCCCATTTGTTAGACAGTATGGTATACTGAATAACAAGTGGGGTGTTAAACTATGCCAAGAGAGAAAAGGAATCAAAAATACACG
>CAJFRA010000034.1 GCA_904419295.1 Candidatus Pseudobutyricicoccus lothianensis | reverse complement strand
ACTCGTCTCCTTTCTGGGAGTACATTGTGTTTGTGGTAAAACCATTGTACCAGAAGGGCTGACGGGTCTTCAACTTTCATTTAACTTTACAGTCCGCAGAACAACAAAAGGAGGTATTTCCATGAGTGAGCAAACAGCAAAGGCAGGAAAACTGAGCGGCAAACTACAAGAGGCATATAAGAACATCGAGACCCGGTTCACAGAACGCTTTTTGGAAGAAGACGGTTCCTTGAAAGTGGGCAACACAGGGAAAAAAGTGGTCTCCGCCTACCACAAGATCGAAGACGCCGTAGTGGGTGGATACGAAAAAGTGGAGGACACTGTGGTGAACCGCTATAAAAAAGTGGAAGGCGCTTTTGTGGAGGCCTTCCTGGAGAAAAAAGAAGGAGAAGGCCTGCCTGAAACATCTCCCCCTTCCGACGGCGAAGAGCGGCAGTGAGAGGCAGGCCAGCAGGGCGCTGCTGTAGGCAACGATGGAAAAGGAGTGCATTGCAGTGAATACTTTGTGTGTGACAGAGCGGGAGCAAAAACAGGCGGCGCAGATCCGCCGCCAATACCGGAGCCCCCAAGCCGATAAAATGGCGCAGCTGAAAAAGCTGGACGGCAAAGTGAAAAGACCGGGCAAATGGGCGGCCCTGTTCCTTGGCGCGGCCGGGTCGTTGGTCATGGGGGCAGGTATGTCTTTGGTGATGGTGTGGCAGAACATGCAGCAGGGGATCGCCCTGGGCATTCCCGGCCTTTTGCTGATGCTGCTGGCCTATCCGGTGTATGGGTGGATCACCGGGCGGCGCAAGAGAAAGTATGCAGAACAGGTCTTGCGGCTGTCTGGCGAGGTGTTGGCTGGCAGCAGCCAGGCAAACCAGTAGCGTCGAATAGGCGCTGGAACGTCGCAGGGAGAACAATATGGAGAGGAGGAACGAAATGAGAAAGGGAATCGCACGGATGGCAGCAGCCGGGGTGGCCATTGCCGCCGCCGTTGCCGCTATCATCCGCTACAACCGGCAAAAAGAGCGTGTATTATAGCCTGTTGCGGTCGCCCCATTCACACATGGCATCCAAAATAGGGATCAACGATTTGCCCCGTTCAGTCAAACTATACTCTACTTTGGGCGGGATTTGGGGATATTCCTCCCGGTGGACCAGTTGGTCGGCCTCCAGCTCTTTTAGAGTGGAACTGAGGGTCTTATAGGAAATACCGCCGATGTATTTTTTCATCTCGTTGAAGCGGACGACCCCAAACTCCATCAAGGTGTATAAAATGGTCATTTTATACTTGCCGTTGATCAGGGATAGGGTATAGCTGAAACCGGTGGTGCTGAGGCACTCGCTGGAAATGCATCGGGGGTTCATTTTACACTCTCCTATTCGTAAGTATATGGCATATACAATAGTATTTCACTTATTGGATAGTATCACACTTGAATGTGCGTACTTGTTTTTTACCGTGTGCTTGCTATGATTATAGTATCAGTAAATGACAAAGTCAAATGGGTGCAGAACGACGGTTTTACAGGCCAATGCAAGGGTGCGGACAGCCGAAACCGTTTACAAAGGGATCGAGTAGATCCCTCACCCATAGAAAAAGGAGAGAATGAGATGAGTAAAAAAATCGTTGTACTGAACGGAAGCCCCCGGAAAAACGGGAACACTTCGGCCCTGGTCAAAGCCTTTACAGAAGGGGCGGAAAGCGCGGGCCACACAGTGACGGAATTTTTCCTGGACAGCATGAACATCCATGGCTGCAAAGGCTGTTTTGGCGGACACAGCAGCCGGGAATGTCCCTGTGTCCAAAACGATGACATGAATGTCATCTATCCGGCGGTAAAGGCCTGTGATGTGATGGTGCTGGCCACGCCGCTGTATTACTGGAATATGAGCGGCCAGCTCCGCACGGCAGTGGACCGCTTGTTCGCCCTGGAAGAGGGGGAGGGGAACTTGCTGCGGGGCAACGGCCGCTCCTGCGCCCTGCTGATGGCTGCCGAAGGGAATGGTTTTGAGGATGTGGTGCAATATTACGACCATTTGATGGAGCATCTCAAATGGGAGAACCTGGGCCATGTTCTCGCCGGCGGCAATATGAACGTGGGCGATATCCAGGGAAAACCGGAAATACAGCAGGCCTACGAGCTGGGAAGATCCATTCAATAACACGCCGATACACCGAACGGTTTGCCTGGAACGGCTATTCCGGGATCCGCCCTGTGTAGGAAAGGAGAAAGCAGATGGAGATCACGAAACAGACGGCCATGGGGCAGATGCTGGACTACGATATGGGAATTGCAGCTGTTCTCATGCAGGCAGGAATGTACTGTGTGGGCTGCCCCTCTGCCGCTGGGGAATCTTTGGAACAGGCCTGTGTGGTACATGGCCTGGATGCGAATCATGTGTTGCAGTCCATATATGACTATCTGTCTGCGAAAGAAACAGTAATCTGAGAGAGTGCATCCCGCTGCACGGTGGTTGTCCGCTTGAATGGGATACCGCAGCCAGCCCCAGATGAAAAGAGGCAGCACAAAGGCGGGGAGCGCTTCCCCGCCTTTGTGCATGGGCTGGTCAGCTTTGCCCGCCGAACCAGGTCTCCGTGATCTTGCCGTTTTTGTCCGGCGGCGAATACCGCCAATGTTCCAGATGGCCGCCGGTGATCCGGTAATCTTCCAGGCGGATCAGGGCCGAGGGAGCCTGCTCTAAGGTATCGATGACGATGAGCTTGACTTTCATCTTATCTGGAATGATGGATTTGATGTAGACCGATACCCCGGCGCCATCGGAGATGCCCTCTTTCCGCTCCGCCAAGCCGGAGAGGTTGGGGGCCAGCTCCACAAAAATGCCATAATCCTCGTTGCCGCGGACGATACCGCTCACCGTTTCGCCCGGAGCAAAACGGCTGGCGTTTTCCAGCCAAGTGCCCAGCAGTTCCCGATGGGTCAGGGAGATGCGGGCCCGGATGGGGTCCACGCTGCCCACGGCTGCATACACCATCTGCCCTACGGCAAAGCGCTCGGCCGGGTGGCTGATGCGGGAAACGGAGATGTGCTCGATGCCGATCAGCGATGTGACGCCGCAGCCCACATCGACAAAGGCGCCAAAGGGTTCCAGATGGGTGACGCGGGCTTGCACCACATCGCCTGGCGCCAAATGCTGCAAAAAATAATGCAATGCCCGCTGTTGGACCCGAGCCCTGGAAAACAGGTATTGGCCCGCGCCCTCGCCAATGATCTGGAAGCACACAGGCTTGCCCACCCGGGAGAGGACGGCGATCTCCTTGGTCTCGCCGCTTTCGACCCCCATGGCGGCCTCGCTGCGGGGGATGAGGCCCGTCATGCCGTTAAAATCCACGATCAAATTGTGGGAAGCGTCGCACATGGTGACGACGCCCTCTAAAATGCGCTGTTCTTCCGCCGCTTTTTCCATGGCGGCCCGGGTGGAGACCGCCCGATTTTCCGGCGTGTTCAGCCGGGTGCCCTCGGGCAGAAAATGTCCCTGCGGCATACATTCATTCCTCCTTCGTTTTGTCACTTGCTTTCCATTTATATGCGTGGGGCTGGGCAATGTTGCTGTTTTCTTTTCGAAGGGCCTGTGGTACAATAACCCCAGAACAGCCCCTTGCAGAAAAAGGATGGCTTTTTGCGCCACAAGCAGCGGGCAGAGCGCCAAAAGAGGGCGAGAGGGCCGCTGCCAAAAGGCGGGCCATGGCCGCAGATGCGGGGCTGCACCTGCGCGCAAGAGGCAGATGGATTGGAGGGAGCGGAATGACGTATCAGGTGGGCGATGTGGTCAAAATGAAAAAGCCGCACCCCTGCGGCTGTGATCAGTTCACCATCACCCGGGTGGGGATGGATTTTAAATTGCGCTGCAACGGCTGCGGCCGAGAGGTGATGGTGCCCCGCCAAAAGGCGGAAAAAAGCATTCGCAGCATTGTATCGCAGCCTGGGGAGGAATGAGCATGGAGAGCAGAAAGCGGCAGATGCACATCGGGCTCAACCAGGGAGAAGTAGGCGGGTACTGCCTGCTGCCCGGAGACCCTGGGCGGTGTGAACACATTGCCTCTTTTTTGGACGACAGCGAACTGGTGGCACACAACCGGGAATTTGTCACCTATACAGGGACGTTGTGTGGCGAGAGGGTGTCGGTTTGCTCCACGGGCATCGGCGGCCCCAGCACTGCCATCGCAGTGGAAGAATTGGCTGCTTGCGGCGCCCACACATTCCTGCGGGTGGGCACTTGCGGCGGCATCGACCTGGCTGTGATGGGCGGCGACCTGGTGGTGGCCACCGGCGCAGTGCGGCAGGAAGGCACCACGCTGCATTATATGCCGCTGGAATACCCTGCCGTGGCGGATTTTGACGTGGTGGATGCGCTGCGGCTGGGCGCCCAATCCACCGGGGCCAATGTGCATGTGGGCGTGGTGCAGAGCAAGGACAGCTTTTATGGCCAGCACGAGCCGGGCCGCATGCCGGTGGCGCCCGAACTGGAATACAAGTGGAATGCCTGGAAGAAGGCCGGTGTGTTGTGCAGCGAGATGGAAAGCGCCGCTCTGTTTGTGGTCAGCGCGGTGTTGGGGCTGCGGGCCGGCGCCCTGTTCGCCGTGCTGTGGAACCAGGAGCGGCGGCAAGCCGGGCTTTCCGACCCCCATTGTATGGATACCACCATCGCCATCGAAGGAGCGGTTGAAGGGCTGAAATGCCTGATCATGCGGGATACAGCGGAATAGAGAAAAAGCGCACTGCAAGCAGTGCGCTTTTTCCATAGAGGGTACTACAAGTCATCCTACTGCAAAAGGAAACCGGGGATCCAATGCAAAAGGCGTCCGGCTGGGGTTGCCTTCGGCGCGGTAGATGCGGCCCTGGCCCAGGTCATAGAGGACGGACCAAACCGTATCTTTGCCCTGGGCGCGGTCATATTGGCAAAGGAAGCCATATTGGCCGGCCAAGAGACCTTGGGCTTGGGAAACATCCAACCGGGGGGACAGCTGCCCCAGGGCTGTTTCCAGAGTCTGATACCGCTGGGCGGAGAACCAATCGTCGGCGGGATGCAGTGCATAAGGCTGCATCTCCGGGCTGCAAAAAACATTGGTGGCCCATAAGTAGGGGGCTCCTGTTGACCGGTGCACCGCGCAACGCTGAGGGCTGCACTCCACCAAGGCAATGGCGCCGGTGGTATCGGCCAGAGTCAACGTGTGGGCAGAACTTTGGGGAAGCACAGACAACAGGGAAAGGGCGTCTTCTACGCCGGTGCAGCGTTCCAGCAACAGGCGCAGCACCAAGCCACCGTGCAGCCCGGGCTGCGGCTGCCGGGCGGCAAGGGCCGTGAGGCCAATGGCGAGGCCGTGCTGGTTGAGCCCATCTTCCATCTGCAAAAAGCTGGTGGTATGCCCCATAAACGTTACATTGGGCAAATGATAGAGGACATTTTTATTGTTTTCCTCCAAAGCGGGGAGGAAGTCGCTGTTGCGGCCCAATAGGATCTGGCCGCCGCAGTAGGCGAAGCAGGAACAGTGGCAGATGGGGGGCATGGCATACAGGGTCAAGAGCACTGTGTAGAGATCCTCCACAGGACAGCGTTGCCCGTGGGCCACTCCTTTGGCCTCCTCTAAGATCGCGGGGAAAAAGCGCTGGCAATGGGGCAGGCAAGCCTGGGCAAACCGGCGGCGCTCTTCGGTCAAGGGAAAGGGGACATGGTCCAGCAGATAGAGATCTTGTTCTGCCAGCATACGGCCCCAAGTGAGGCCCGCATGGTAGTGATCTTGGTGAAATTCCAGATGTTGCATTCGATTCGATCTCTCCCAACGTGAAATGAAGTGGTTGGCCAACCCATGTCCCAGCATAGAAGAAATAAAAATTATTGTCAAGCAGAAAAGGAAACGAAAACAAAAAGGAATTTTTAATTTAAAATATACGAAAGAAGAAAGAAAATAGAGGAAGAGATCTCATGAGGTGGCGCAACGGCAAGAGGTGTGCGCAAAATGTAAACTAAGTTTTATTTTATAGTTGACATTTTGGCGGCGGATGGTATACTGGGGCAAGAGGAGGCGAAGGGATGGAAAACACAAAAGAGCGGATCTTATCGCTGCTGGAACACGCCCGGGGCGACAGCCGGTCCGGGCAGCAAATGGCGGAACAGCTGGGGGTCACCCGGGCTGCGGTATGGAAAGCCATCGACCAACTGAAAAAAGAGGGGCATCGGATCGAGGCGGTCAACAACCGGGGGTATTGCCTGCTGCCGGAAAGCGACGTGTTGACCAAAAGCGCCCTGGAGCCCTGGCTGCCCGCAAGCTATGATGCAGGGCTGCTGCACGTATACAGCGAAGTGGATTCCACCAACGACCGGGCCAAAAAGCTGGCGGCCCAAGGCGCGCCGGAAGGGACCGCCGTTGTGGCCGCCCGGCAGACGGCGGGGAAAGGGCGAAGGGGCCGTTCCTTTTTTTCGCCGGAGGGAGGCGTATACCTCAGCCTGGTGCTGCGGCCTGCTTTGCCGGCAGAGCAGAGCACCCGCATTACCACAGCGGCCGCCGTGCAGGTCTGCCGGGTCATCGAACAGGTCTGCGGCAGGCAGCCGGCCATCAAATGGGTCAATGACCTGCTGCTGGATGGGCGGAAGATCTGCGGGATCTTGACCGAAGCATCCCTGGATCTGGAGACGGGGTCCCCGGAATATGTGATCCTGGGGGTGGGCGTCAATCTGTACAGTGCCGGATTTCCAGAAGAGCTACAGCCCATTGCCGGCGCACTGTACCAAAAGCTCCCCCAGGGGATGACGCGGGGGCGGTTCGCAGCCGGCCTGCTGGCGGCGCTGCTGGACCTTTCCAGCCAATGCATCCAGCCCTGGGTGATCCAAGAATACCGGGCCCGGTGCCCCATGGTGGGGCAGACCGTGCAAATCGTGGGAAGCGGACGGCAGGGGGTCGTGGAGGCCATCACCGACCAATGCGGTCTGCGGCTCCGCTTTGCCGATGGCACAGAAGAAGAAATGCAGTCCGGCGAGGTGAGCGTGCGGCCGGTGAAAGGATGAGATATGAAACATCAGACAAAAGCCATGACACTGTGCGCCCTGTTTGCCGCCCTGACGGCGGTATGCGCCCAGATATCCATCCCGCTGCCCGGCGGCGTGCCGTTGAGCCTGTCGGTGGCGGCGGTCTACTTGACCGGCCTTCTGCTTGCGCCCGGCTGGGCTGCCGCCAGCCAAGTGGTCTATCTGCTGCTGGGGGCCTTTGGTATGCCGGTATATGCCGGTTTTTCCAGTGGCATGGGGGTGCTTTTTGGCCCGACCGGTGGCTACCTGTTCGTCTATCCACTGATGGCACTGGCGGTTTCCCTGGGCGTGCGGCGCTGGGGAAAGGGATGGGCGCCGGCGGCTGGCTCCATGCTGGCGGCTCTGGCGCTGTGTTATGCCGCCGGAACGCTGTGGTATGCTGCGGTGGGAGGAGTTACCCTGTGGCAGGCAGCTGCTGTCTGTGTGCTGCCCTTCGTGCCGGTGGATCTGGTGAAGATCCCGCTGGCCATTGCGGTGGGCAGCCGCTTGGATCTCCATGGGAGACAGGCGCAAAGGCAGGTGGACCGGAACTGATCGATCAAGTAGGGAATGAAAAAGCGGACGCTACAGCGTCCGCTTTTTTGTGAGCAAAGAACGATACAGCCGCCAGCCGGCCCAGTGGAGGGTCACAGCAAGTGCAGCAGCTGAGATAGGCCATAGGCGACCCCGTCTTCTTCGTGGGAGCGGGTGACAAATCGAGCCGCTTGGCGGGCGGCTTTGCATCCGTCTGCCATGGCGACGGAATTTTCATAGGCGGCCAGCATGGGGACGTCGTTTTGGTCGTCTCCAAAGACGGCGATCTCATCGGGCTGCCAATGGCGCTGCTGGCGGATCCATTCGATGGCATGGTATTTGCTGGCCTGGCGGCCGGTCATTTGAATGACTTTTCCCTGGTCTGTCCAATAGAACTGGGCATGGGGGCGGCACAATGCCTCCAGGGAAGAGGCAAGGGAAGGGGGCAGGGGGGTGACACTATCCACCAGGTTTTCATAAAACAGCAGGATCTTGATGGTATGACCGGCGCAGTCCTTGCCGATGGGGACTACGTCCGGCGGCTCCAATCCCCAAGGGGCATAGGCAAAATCGGCCAGAGGATAGCGGAAAGCATGCCGGCCCTGCTCCATCTGCAAAGCGATGTTCAGCCCAGGGTATGCCGCGGCTGCATCCATACAGGCGTCCACCACAGATGGCGGCAGATGGATGTACCGGGTCTGCCGCTTCAGTTGGATGCAGGCGCCATTGCAGTATACGCCGCCATCGAACAGCTGGAGCACCGCAGGCCCCCAGCCCAGCATGCGCTCCAGCAGAGGGGGACGCGCTGTGGCAAGAAACAGCTGGAGGCCTTTGGCGCGGCACGCCTGCAGCGCGGCGGCGTTGGCCGGGGAAAGGCATTTCTGCCCGTTCAGCAGTGTACCGTCCAAATCAAAAAAGAGCCCGCGGATCATGATTCACCTCCAAGTTTAAATGGCATTGAATGATACAAAGCAATCAAATTAGAATTGGATAAAAATTTTTCACAGTATAGCACGGGCAACAGTGCCAGTCAAGTACGCGGAAAAAACACATTTGTTTTCTGTGAGAAGTACTCTGTTTTTTAATAAACTGTGAAGGAATATGAATAATATATAAAGTGCACAAAAAATAATCGGAAACAAAGAAAATAATATTGAAATTGAACATAGAATGTGGTAGCATGAAACCAAGATCCATAGACTCCGCAGAGGCGGAGAAAACCCGGCAAATCCCTTGCGAAAAATGAGTGTGGAGAGAGGAAGAGAGGGATCGTGCATGAAGAAGTATTTCAAGGATTGGAAAGTCTTTGCCCTGTGCTTTGGCATGGTGGTGGTCAGCGAGCTGATCGGCTCCAAGCCCGTCAAACTGGGCCCAGTCAGTTTTACGCTGCTGCCCATGTTGTACGCCTTGCTTTTGGGCATCGTCCTGTTTAAGGTCAAGGTGATCGACCAGGAATCCATGAAGACCGCTTCACCCTACATCACCATTTCCGTGATGTTTCTCACCGCCAAGATGGGCTCTTCCATCGGGCCGGAATTGGGTAAGCTGTTTGAATCCGGTGCGGCGCTGATCGTGCAGGAGATCGTGAAAAAATTCATATTTGTGTTTATATCCGTCCCTGTGGGCGTGTTGATCCTCCGCATGGGGCGCGAGGTAGTGGGTTGTGGTTTTTCCACCAACCGTGAAAACGCCATCGCCATTGTGGGCAACCTGTATGGGTTGGATTCGGCGGAAGGCCGCGGCGTCATGGGCGGCTACATCACCGGCACAGTGCTGGGCACCATATTCTCCGGCCTGCTGGCTTCGCTGGTCTGTGGGCTGGGCATTTTCCACCCCTATGCGCTGGCCATGGGCGCCGGCGTAGGTTCTGCCTCGATGATGAGCGTGAACATGGCCGCCACCATCGAAGCATTTCCCGAAATGCAGCTGGAGATCGAAGCATTCACTGCCGGCGCGCAAGTGGCAGGCAGTGTAATGGGTATGTATCTCACCTTGTTCATCTCTGTGCCGCTGGCCAACTTCTTGTATAAAATTTTGGGCGGCAAAGGAGAAAACCAGGCCAAGAAAGGAAAAAAGGGCCGGGAGAAGAAGACAGCGGGCGCGGCCCACTAGCCGTGCCGCGGGATGAGATCAGAAGGGGGGTCTATTTATGACACTGACTTGGTTTACCAAAATGAAAGTTCTGGTGATGACCGGTATTTTTGCGAGCATTGCCAACTATATATCCACTTATAAGGCCGGCGATCCGGTTTATCCCTGGGATATCATACCCGGCATGCTGTTTTTGCTGGTAGCCATCTTGCTGGGCTGCCTGGTGGAGCAGCTGGCTTTGAAAGTAAAGATCAAACTGCCCAATATCATCTACATTTCTCTGATTTCCATTTTGATGGGCGTGCCCCAGCTCTTCCCCTTTGCGGAGACTTATGTGGCGGAGATCGACAAGATCAGCCTGCTGGCACTGTGTACCCCGATCTTAGCGTTTGCCGGCATTTCCATCGGCAAAGATCTGGATGAATTCCGCAAACAAGGCGTCGGCATCGTCATTGTGGCGTTGATCACCATTGGCGGTCTGTATTTAGGCGGCGTGGTGACAGCCCAGCTGATGTTGATGGCCACCGGTATCATTTAACACGAACAGCAAAAGAGCCGTGGATCTTCCACGGCTCTTTTCTTTGATTATTGCACGCCGGTTTTGGAGCGGATGGGGCCCAGCGGGCGGACGCCCGGCGTGACATTGTGCTTGCGGTAAGTCTGCCAGATCAGGGAAAAACTGCCCACTGCCATCAGCAGATAGCCCATGACCAAGTCGTAGATCACAGCATTTTTCACATCGGGGAATTCCATGAATTCCGAGATGGACCGGTAAGCGTCGAAGAACGAGATCTCGCCGATATAGGCGGACATGGCCTGCTGGATCTCCAGGGCCAGCGCGGCTTGCTCTGCCACATAGAGCATGCCCACAGAGATCAGTACACAGACGACAATGCCTGCCATGTTCAGCCGGCCGCCAAAGAGCGTATACCCTTTGAAGGTGCAGATCACCATGACAAGGCCCACGATGGCCGCGATGTAGCCCAGCTGATAGACCAGCACCCAAGCCAGCACGCCCACCAGGGAACCCAGCAGGGCGCCCACGATGCCGGCGACGAAATTCCCCTTTTTGGCCGGCATCTGGCTGGTCACCTGGGCTGACAACTGGCCATGGCAGGCGGGGCACAGGGCATGGAAATGGCCATTGGCCAAATAGGCTTCCACACCTTCGGTCGCGCCGCACTGCTCGCAGCAGTTTACCATCTGGTTGGCCTGGACATAGTTGGCCACGGCCTGCAAAAATGCTTCCAGCATAGGCGCGTATTTTTTCATCCAGCCAAAGCCGGTGCCATGGAATACTGCGGTGGCCCGATTGTTTTGATAAGAGACGCTGCGCAGATATTTGAACTGAGGCACACACTCATTCAAAAAAGTGAGCACCGGTTTGGAAACAGGGAAATCCCCTTCCTTGATGCAAAAAACAATGGTGTGTTTGGCGCTCAGCGTCGGGTCCTGTTCAATGGCAACATAAACCCCCTGAAAATCGCCATAGGCATAGCCTGCTTTTGCATCGCAGGTCAAGCCGTTGGCTTCGGCGAATTTCTTCACCGCTTTGTAGAACATTTGCAATCCCCCTTGTGATGTATGTTGCAAATAGGATAGCATAAAACAGAGGGGGCGCACAATAAAAAAATGAAAAAATGGGTAAAAATATCCGATTTTTTCAGTTCTGCCGGTTGCCCTTGACCTTTTGCCAATAGGCCTGGGCCTGCTGTTCCAGCTTGTTGTCCCCCGGCTGGTAGTAGACCCGCCCTTTCAGTTCATCGGGCAGATACTGTTGAGGCACCCAATGGCCGGGATAATCGTGGGGATAGCGGTAAGTCAGCCCGCGGCCCAGCTGTTGAGCGCCCTGGTAATGGGCATCTTTCAAGTGGGCGGGCACATCATAGCCGCCCTGGGCGCCGTCGGCCATGGCGGCGTCGATGGCCTTGGCCACCGAATCGGATTTGGGCGCGGTGGCAATGACCAAAGCCGCCTGGGCCAGAGGCAAGCGGGCTTCGGGGAGCCCCAGCTGCAAAGCGGAATCCACACAGGCTTTGACGATGGAGACCGCCTGGGGATAGGCCAGGCCCACATCTTCGCTGACGCAGGCCAGCATGCGCCGGGCCACTGAGGGGATATCGCCGCCGGCCAGCAGCCGGGCCAGGTAGTGGAGGGCGGCATCCGGGTCGCTGCCCCGCAGGGATTTGTGGAAGCCGGAGAGAAGGTCATAGTGGCTGTCGCCATCCCGGTCGTATTTCATGGAGGAAGCCTGGGTCACTGCCTGGGCATCTGCCAAGGAGACGAACAAACCGCTGCCCTCGCCGCTGGGCGCGGCGGCTGAGCACAAAAGCTCCACCGCGTTGATGGATTTGCGCACGTCCCCGCCGCAGGCCGAGGCGATGTGGTCCACTACCCCTTCCTCCAGAGAGATGGGCTGTTTTTGGGCCTTGGCCTGGAGGGAAAAGGCCCGGCGCACTGCCTGGGCCACGTCCTCTGGCGTGACGGGTTTGAATTCGAACACCGTGCTGCGGCTGAGGATGGCGTTGTAGATGTAAAAATAGGGGTTTTCTGTGGTGGAGGCGATCAGTGTGATCTTGCCGTTCTCCATGAATTCCAGCAGGGATTGCTGCTGCTTTTTGTTGAAGTACTGGATCTCATCCAGATAAAGCAGTACGCCCTGGGGCGCCAAAAAGGTGTCCAGCTCATCCACAATGGCTTTGATATCTTGCAGCGATGCGGTGGTGGCGTTGAGTTTGTACAACTTACGCTGGGTCTGGTTGGCGATGATGCTGGCCAAGGTGGTCTTGCCCACCCCCGAAGGGCCGTAGAAGATCATATTGGGAATGGAGCCGCTCTCGATGATGCGGCGCAAGATCCCGTTTTCGCCAATGAGATGGCGCTGGCCCACGACATCGTCCAGCGTCAGCGGACGGAGCTGGTCTGCCAAAGGTCGATACATAACACATCCTCCGGCCGCCGCGCCGCGGCCGTGAAACAGGGTCATCCCCGGCGCGCGTGGATTGCCGGGAAGACCAAGATCGGGATCGGGCAGCCCCGAAGGGCATACTGGGAGGTGCCGCGCTCACAGCTGCTTCAAACCCGACAGCCAACAGCACGGCTGGGGCGATCCGACCCAGACAGCGCCCGTTTTACCCATCGGGGCTGCCCGATCCCAACGGAACTACCGGATTGGGGGGAGGTCTAAGATGGTGGAAGCGCCCAAGCGGTAACCCCAGATGAAGCGGTCCATAGAAGCGGTGTCGTATTTTTGCAAGATCAAGTCTTGGAGGGATTCCAGCAGCTGAACGCCTTCGTCATCCAACATGGTGCGCAGCTGGTCTTCAATGGCCATGATGCGCTGCTGCAGGTATTCGCCCGAAAGGTCGGGGGGGATATTCGGGTCAGTCTCCAACTCCCGTTGGGCCATGGCTTGGAGCACGGGCGTGGTGTGCAGGGGCATGGCGTCCCGGGGGTGTTCCCGCTGGGCCTGCTTGACGTTGTTCAATTCCTGGGCCAGGTCCTCCAGCTTTTCCAGGCCGGGGATCAGTTGGGCCTGCTCGGCGGCGCCCGGGATGCCGTATTGCTCCATGGCAGCGGCCATGCCCACATGATAACCGCGGACAAAGCGGCCCCCCGCATAGTCCGACTGGGCTTGGCACAGCTGCTCCACACACTCTTGCAGCTCTTGGTTTTGCCCAGGGGTCAAGTGGGCGGCCATACGGCTCAGCTTGGCCATGGCTTGGCTCCACAGTTGCCGGAAAGGCGCGTTGTAGGGCTCAAAAAAGGCTTTTTCATCCATGTGCCCATAGGCGTTGATCTCTTTGTCGTTCTTCAGAAATTCCATGTTTGTAACTCCTTCATCTGGTTTTTCCCCTGACAAGGAAAAACGCCGCCTTCTTCTTGCGGGAGAGAAGAAAGACGGCGCTGTCAGCTTCCAAGCGGCAGGAACCCAGAAGCGCTTGCAGCCGCACCCCTTTCGCCTTTCCGCAGGAAACAAAAATGCTGTCCGGGCGCTGGGCAAAAGCCCAATTTCCCGCACAGCACCAGATGTATACCGGCCGTACTCACCTGCACATACTTTTTGTACCAGACACCAATCGCCCAAGAGCCGGCACCGGGGCGGCGCTTCCCTCTTGTGAAAAAGCTGCAAAACTGGTATACTGAAAAAGCGGTGCAGGATTTCCTGTTGCGCGGGATAGGCGTTTTATCCCGTTTGCAGGCCCTCGGGAGCTGTCACTCCTGGGGGCTGCCGCATATTTTGTTTGCCTACAGAGAAGTATAGCATAAAGTGTTGCAAAATGCAACGTGTAACAGGCGGGAAAGGAGCCGATCATGCAGCGGATGTTCGACCAGGTGCGCGCGGAAGAATTCCCCTTTTTGGAAGGCCAGATCTATTTGAATGTGTGTTCGGTGGCGCTGCTGCCCCGGTGCGTCCAGCAGGCTTACGGGTCCTTCGGCCCTATGGTCAATGGCTGGAATGGGGAAAAGACCCGGGAGCGCTTGTATGAAATGGCCAACGACACCCGGCGCAAGGCCGCCCAGCTGATGGGGTGTATGCCGGGGGAGATCGCCTTTGTGCAAAACACCACCCAGGGCATCACCCTGGCCCGGCAGGCACTGGGCCTGCAGCCCGGCCAGAATGTGGTGATCACCGATGCGGAAAATTACGCTAACTGCTACCAGTGGAAAAACCTGGAGCAGCAGGGGATCCAGCTGCGGGTGGCCGCCACCCAGCAGGGCGGTTTTGGCCCCGGGCAAATCGAACCATTGCTGGATGAACGGACGGGTCTGGTCTCGGTGGCCTCGGTGCTGTTCGAAACCGGTTACCGGACGGATCTCAAGGAGATCGCCGCCTTGTGCCACAGCCGGGGCATCCCCGTGCTGGGGGATGTGATGCAGTCGGTGGGCCGTATACCGGTGGATGTGTCGGGCTGGGGGCTGGATTTTGCTTCCACCGGCGGGCACAAAGGCCTGCTGTGCACCTATGGGGCAGGGTTTGCCTACATCCGCCAAGAGATGGTGGAAAGATTGACACCGGCCACCGCATCCAAAGAGAGCATGGACCACACGGTGCCGCCGGCCCTCATCGGCAGCCAGCCGCTGCCGTGGCACCCGGATGCGCGGAAATTCGAAGCAGGCAGCTTGAACTATATGGGGATCTACGGGCTTTCCGCCGCGCTGGACCTTTTGCTGGGCCTGGGCAGCCAGGCCATCGGCCGGCAGGTGCTGGCGCTGGAAGAACAGCTGCGGGCCGGGCTGGACGGCTTGCGGGTGCTGCGGCTGGGCCCGGTGGGCGGCAAAGAGCACTGGTCCGGCATGGTCATCGTTTACTACCCGCTGGGAAACGAGACCTTGGTGCGCCAAGTGCTGGAAGAACACCGCATCCATGCCACCATCAAACCGGATTACATCCGCCTGGGCATTGATTTTTACAATACGCCCGGCGAAATGGAGCAGACGGCAAAAGCGCTGCGCCAGCTGGATGAGCGGCTGGCGGGCCAGAGGTAAAAGCCAAATGGTACCGGCTTTTATTTTACGTCTCTTTCTGATATACTAAGATTGGGTAAAATGCATGTAAACGACCGGCTTTCAAAGCCCACGCTATGAGGACCAAAAATGGAGAAAAAAGCACTGCTCTTGTACAATCCCCGTTCCGGCAGGGGTACCATCGGCAAAAACATCGATATGATCTTGCAGAAATTTTGCCACGCCGGCTACGAAATGACAGTCTACCCCACCATCGAGGGCATGGGGGCCCAGGAGATCTTGGATCACCACAGTGTGACCGGCTACGACCTGGTGGTCTGCGCCGGGGGAGACGGTACCCTGCACCACACCACCAATGGCCTGCTGCGCCACGCAGATCCGCCGGTGTTGGGGTATCTGCCTGTGGGCAGCACCAATGACTATGCCTCTTCCCTGGGGCTGCCGAAAAATGTGGCAGATGCAGTGGATGTGATCATAAACGGCTCGCCGCGGCCTTTGGATGTGGGAGACTTTGGCGGCGAACTTTTTAACTATGTGGCGGCTTTCGGCGCTTTTGCCGCAGTTTCTTATTCCACGGCCCAGAGCCTGAAAAACTCCATGGGCCATTTGGCCTATATCATCGAGGGGATCAAAAATTTGCCCATTGGGCAGCATTACCCCGCCCGGGTGGAGATCAACGGCCAGGTCATCGAAGGTGATTTTATCTTTGGCACCGTTTGCAACACCAACTACATCGGCGGTTTTTCCATGGCCGGCAAAGTGGATACCTGCCTGGATGACGGCCAATTCGAAGTGCTGCTGATCCGCGAGCCCAAAAACGTGCTGGAGATCAACGCCCTGGTGACCAAGCTGCTGGCACGGGATTTTGAGAACGACTATATGTTCGTGACCCAGGCCGACCGGGTCAAGTTTACATTCCCCACCCCCACCGCCTGGACGCTGGATGGGGAAGAGGGGGGCGAGACGACGGAAGTGGAGATCGTCGTGCGGCCCCATGCCTTCCGCATGCAGCTGTAGGAAAAAAATCCCGCCTTTTCTGTTGGAAGGCGTGGCAACTGCGAACAAGAAAAAGCATCCGTATGAGATTCACACGGATGCTTTTTGGCTGCTATGCAGGCCGGTCCACCTCAGTTTTCGTCGGGCCAGAAGGGACCATAGACCTGGCCTTCGATGATGGTGTGGATGCAATGGGTGAAGTTGCAGAAGGGATGGCCGTCAAAAATGGCGATGTCCGCATCTTTGCCCACTTCCAGCGAACCGATGCGGTCGGCCATGCCCAGCAGTTCGGCAGGTACGATGGTCAGCGCCCGGAAGGCGGTCTCTTCCTCCAGCCCGGCGGCCATGCACTGGCCCACATGGGTGGGCAGGTACTTGGTCAGCACGCCGTTGTCTTCCGTCAGGCAGATCTTGACACCGGCCCGGGCCAGGCGGGCCGGGTTTTTCAGGCTGCGGTTCCACACTTCCTCTTTGTAAGGGCCTGTCATCATGGGGCCGATGACGCAGGTGACGCCTTTGTCCGCCAGGATATCGGGGATATAGATGCCCTCTGTCACATGCTCCAAGGCGTAATCCAGATGGAATTCCTCGGCGATGCGGATGGCAGTGGCGATGTCATCCACCCGGTGGCAGTGGATGCGGCACTTCATCTGGCCCCGGACCACGGGCACCAGGGGCTCCAGCCGGAAATCCGGTTTGGGCATTTTGGAAGGGTCGCCCTGGGCCGCCTGCTGGGCATCTGCGTAGACTTTGGCCTGGAACAAGGTTTCCCGCAGCAGGCCGGCGCTGCCCATGCGGGTCTTGGGCATCTTGTCTTTGCTGCCAAAGGCCCGGCGGGGGTTTTCGCCCAGGGCAAATTTCATCACCTCATGGCCGGGCACCATGAGCTCTTCCACCACACGGCCTTCCTTGGTCTTGAAGACAAAGCCGGTGCCGCCGATCAGGTTGGCGGAACCGGGCAGGGTGCAGCAGGTGGTAAAGCCGGCCCGCCGGGTCTCGGCCACGCCCATGTTGCGGGCGTTGAAGGAATCCATGACCCGCAGCTGGGGGGTGATGGGGCTGGAAGTCTCGTTGAAATCGCCGGTGCTGCCCGATGCGCTGGGCTCGTTGCCTGTGCCGATGTGGGAGTGGGCCTCTACCAGGCCCGGCGTGACCCAGCAGCCTGCGGCGTCGATGACCTGGGCATCTTCAGGGATGGGCAGGTCTTTGCCGATGGCGGTGATCTTGCCTTGGTCGGCCAGCAGGGTGCCGCCTTCGATGACGCCCTGTGTGATGGTGAGCAGCTTACCGTTGGTGATTGCTAACATATCGGTTCCCCTTTCATTCCGTCGATGCTTTTATCTTACGCCCGCCTGCCCAGGCCGTCAAGCAAAAACCGCCCCTCCGGCAGGGAGGGGCGGCCGTCTATAGGTCTTGGATGTTCATGTGTTCCATTTGGCGTTTGCGCCGCCGGCTGCGGCGGCAGATCAGGTAAAGGGCCAGCAAAAGCAGCGTGGGCACATTGGCCAGCAAAAACACGGTAAGCAAGGCGGAGAGCAGAGCGGCCATGCCCTGGCCCAGATCGGCCACATTGAGGCAAAAGACCAGGGAGGATAGGAGAGAGACTGCGGGCAAGAGCAGGCCGGGCCACCGGCTTTCCAGCCGGCTGAGCAGCACTTGGACTACAAGGAGCAGGGCCGGCAAAAGCAGGCAAACAAGCAAGGACCGAAACGACAGCAGCACAGTCATCACCTCCTTATTTCAGATCTTCTATGTCCATGATATCCAGTTCCCGCCGCCGTCTCCTTCTGCGGCGGCAGGCGGCATAGAGCAAAAGCAGCAACGCCGTGGGGATGTTGGCGGACAGCAGCAGGGCAGCCACGCTGCCGGCGATCCAATCATCGCCTATGCGCATATAACTGGCCAGCCCCACTGCCGCCAAAATGGAGAGCAGCAGGTTCACTGCCGGCAGCGCCAGGCCGGGCCAGCGGCTCTCCCGGCTGGCCAAAAACCATTCCAACCCCAAGGCGGCTCCCACACAGGCTAGGTACAAAGGCATCACTTTTCCCCCTTTTCTTTTTTGTAGGCGGCAATGAGGACTTTCGCCGTGTCAAGATCCATTTTGTCTTTCAAGGCCAAGCGCTTGACCAAAGACACAAAAGGATCTTCCGCCGTATCTTCGTTCATCTGGATTTTTTGGATCAATCGGTCCAAGCGGAGGCGCACGGTGGGATACGTCACCCCATATTCTGCCGCCACCGCCTTGAGAGAGCCAGAGGCAAGCAGGAACCGCTTGATGAAATTCACGTCTTCCTCTTCCAGCCCCGTCATCCACTGGGGCACCACATCGATGGCCATGGCCGCGCCTCCTTCCTACATCCAGTATATACTTTCATATTATTAAAGTCAATCTTTATTTTTATTAAAAACAAAACGAAAGAAATAAAAAATTTATACCTGCATCCATCCCTTGACAATGGACGGCGGATGTGGTTTCCTGAAAGGAGAGAGATTCTGGAAAACAGACAAACAGGCCCTGACAGCCGGCAGGAAGAGCGCACTGTTTGTGGGAAATGTCCAGCGGGAGGTGAACAATGCCATCAAAAGGATCGTGATAGGGCTCGGCCTCATCCTGGTGATCCTGTTCGTTGTGCAGTGGATGTACGATGGATACCCGATCGAGATCCGCTCATTGAGCAGCCTGACGCCCGAAGAATTGGAAGAACGGGAGATCGGCCGGGAAGATACCTATTTTGCCCTGGATGGAGATACGGTATCGGTCTATGATTATTGGAACCCTCTCTCTTACTATGTGACCGTGCATGCCAGCGCCCGGCGGCTGGGGCCGGTGCTCTTTGTCACCACACGGCGCACATTTGCCGCCGATGAGATGGGGATGACAGGCAGCGCGGTGCAGCTGGAGATCCCGGTGGGCGAAGATGCAGACAAGATAAAATGGGTGATCGCCTGTTCCAAAGATGGGGATGAGACCCACTGGAGCCGGTGGACACTGCCCAAGCGCAAGTAATATATGGAAAAGGCCCGGCCGTCCCGATGGGATGGCCGGGCCTTTGCCGCGGGGCTCAGTGGCTGTGATCTTCCCCAAAGGGGTTGACATGGACCAGGCAATGCTTGGTGCCGGGAAATTGCTTTTCAATGGCATCATGGACCTGCACGGCAATGGCGTGGGCGTCCCGCAGGGTCAGGTCACCGTCACAGGCGATCTCCACATCCACATAATACCGGGAGCCAAACTGGCGGGTCTTCAGATCGTCCAGCGCCAGTACGCCGGGCTGGGCTGTCACCAGGTCCCGCATCTGCTCCAAGGTCTCGCCGTCGATGGAACTGTCCAGCATCTTGCTCAGGGCATCCAACAGGATCTCCAGGGCAGATTTCAAGATCAACACGCAGATGATGAGGGAGGCCACGGCGTCCAGCACAGGGAAGCCCAGCTGGGCGCCGGCCACGCCCACCAGCACGCCGCAGGAGGAGAACACATCGGAACGGTAGTTCAGGGCGTTGGCCATCAGGGAGTCGGACTGGATGCGTTTGGCAGCCCGGCGGGTGAAGCGGAACATCCATTCTTTTGCCAAAATGGAGACGGCGGCAGCCACCAGGGCGATGGCGGCCGGGGCCTGCAAGTCGCCGCCGGATAAGATCTTGCCCACGGCAGACCAGCCCACGCCCAGGCCGGTGGCGCCGATGATGAGGGCCAGCACGATGGAACTGATGCACTCAAACCGCTCATGGCCATAGGGGTGGTCTTCATCCGGCGATTTGCTGGCGAATTTGACGCCGATCATCACGATCAGGGAGCTGAACACATCGCAGGCGGAATCCACCGCGTCGGAGATCAGAGCGCTGGAACCGCCCAGGATGCCGGCGGCCATTTTGAAAGCGGCCAGCACTGCATTGACCACGCTGGTGCACAGCGAGACTTTATAAGCTTCTTTTGCATAATTCATGGGGAAAGACCTCCTGCAGGGGAACTGGATCGCTGCGGATGGCATGGTGCGCCCATCGCGGCCCATAAAGAAAGGACAATGGCCCGAGCCATTGTCCGCCTTGCTCCGCCTGCCATCCGCAAGACAGACGGACCCGGCACCAAAACCGGGTTTCGGTGCCTGCGTAGAGTTTTGAGTTTAGCATAGCACACCGGAAAAGCCGTGTCAATTTTTTCGGAAAATAACCGCAGACAACGGGAGGGATTTATGCTATACTATGTTTCAATAGATTCTTTGTGCAGCGAAAGGAAATGATATGGCCAAAAAGCGAAAAGGGCCTTCTGAGAGAAAACAGAAGGTACGGCAATACGTCAAGGAAAACAGAGGGATGCTCACCGTCTATGTGGTGCTGCGGCTGCTGGTGGTCAGCGTGATGATCGCGCAGCTGTTCAACCGGGATTATTTCAACGCCTTTTTGTGCGCTCTGACCCTGGTCCTGTTTACCATACCGGCGTTTATCGAACACAAGCTCAACATCGATGTGCCCAACACACTGGAAGTCATCATCCTGCTGTTTATCTTTTCGGCGGAGATCTTAGGGGAGATCCGCTCCTATTACCTCCAGTTCCCCTATTGGGATACTATGCTGCACACCATCAACGGTTTTTTGATGGCAGCCATCGGCTTTTCCCTCATCGATATCCTCAACCGAAGCGAACGGGTGGCGCTGAACCTGGCCCCCATCTTTGTGGGCCTGTTCGCCTTTTGCTTTTCCATGACGGTGGGCGTGCTGTGGGAATTCTTTGAATTCAGCATGGATCAGCTGGCTGGGATGGATATGCAGAAAGACACCATCGTCTCCACCATCCATTCCGTGTCGCTCAACCCGGAGGGAGCCAATGTGCCTGTCACCGTCCAAGTGGAGAGCCTGGTGGTCAACGGCCAGGAATGGGATTTGGGCGGCTATCTGGATATCGGGATCATCGACACGATGAAAGACCTGCTGGTCAATTTCATCGGCGCCGTGGTCTTTTCCATCATCGGCATTTTTTATATCAAGGGCAGGGGCAAGGGCACATTTGTGCGCCGGTTCATCCCCACCCTCAAACATGGCGGCGGGGCGGGCCGCCACAAAAAGGAGCCGCCCGAACCAAGGACAGGGGAGTAATACGGTTATGAAAACGGAAAAAATACAACTGGCCCACGGCGAAGCGGTATTGATCTCGTACCTGCACGACCTTTCGCCTAAATTCCCCAATGCAGAGCGGCGGCAGACCGTGCTGATCTTGCCCGGCGGGGGATATGCCACCATTTCGGACCGGGAGGCCGAGCCGGTGGCGCTGGCCTATCTGGCCGAGGGGTTCAACGCTTTTGTGCTGCGTTACACTGTGGGAGAAGGGGCCCATTGGCCCCAGCCGCTGGAAGACGCCCAAGCGGCGTTGGATTGGATCGTGGACCACAGCGGGGAATACCATGTGGATACCCAGCGCATCGCCCTGGTGGGCTTTTCGGCCGGCGGCCATTTGGCGGCGGCAGTGGGCACGCAGGGCCGCCGCAGGCCCAGTGCCCTGGTGCTCGGCTACCCTTGTTTGGGCCAGCCCCAGTGCGGCTTGATGCCCATGCATCCCCCTGCGCTGTTGGGGGCGGCAGACGATAAAACACCGCCCACCTTTTTGTTCTCTACCTATGAAGACGAAGTGGTGCCTGTGACACAGACGCTGCGTTTTGCCGCCGAACTGGCGGAAAAAGAGATCCCGGTGGAGTGCCATGTGTTCCAGCACGGCATCCACGGCCTTTCTCTGGCAAAACCGTTTACCTCTTCGGGCCGCATTGCCAAAGTGGATGAGTCCGTGCAGCAGTGGCATCCTATGAGTGTGCAGTGGCTGCGCCGGCTGTGGGGCGACTACCCCACCACCCTCCACGAGCGGCGGCCCACGGCGGAAAGCCTGGGCGCCTATTGCATCGACGCATTGGGAGGCAGCCTGATGGAAAACCAAAGCTGCATGCGCATTTTGTGTGAATACTACCCACCCATGTGCCGCAAGGAATATGCCTGGGGCGCCCGGCCTGTCACCATCCGGGACCTCAATGCCATGCTGCCCCACGGTATGGCGCTCACCGAAGAAAAGCTCCGGGAGCTGGATGAGGCCCTGCGCCAGGTGCCGCTGCCGGAACGGGAAGCATAGGCGGCAAGGGCTTTGCAAGGGTACAAGTGTGTTTCCAGGGCAGAGCCGGCTGAAAGGGGCAAGAGAATGGAATTAAACAAACAAAATATGAAAAAGATCATGGTCTTGATCGCCTTTGCTGTGCTGTTTTATGTGGCAGTGCAGAACTGGGCGTTGGTGGCCGGCTTTTGCGGCCAGCTGCTGGGCTATACGTTCCCCTTTGTGTTGGGAGCCTGCATCGCCTTTATCCTCAACGTACCCATGCGGTTCATCGAGACCCGCCTGTTTGACGGTCTGCTGCAAAACAAGAACAGCCGGATCTACAAGGCAAAGCGGCCGTTGAGCTTGGTCCTGACGCTGGTCTTGGTGACCGGCGTGTTGTTCCTAGTCGTTTTCCTGATCGTCCCTGCTTTGGGCGATACCCTGCGGACCCTGGCCTATTCGCTGCCCCGGGCCCTGACCCAAGTGCAGCTGTGGGCCTACAGGCTGATGGACAAATACCCGGAGATCGCCCATGAGATCTTGAACCTGGATATCGATTGGAGGGAGATCGGGTCAGAGGCTGCTACCTGGCTGAAGAACATCGGCGGCAGCCTGGTCAATTCTACCATCGGGGTGGCCACCACTGTGGTGGGCAGCCTGGTGAACTTCTTCTTGGCCCTGATCTTCTCCATTTATGTGCTGCTGCAAAAAGAAAAGCTGGGCCGCCAGTTCAAAGGGCTGATGTTCGCTTTTTTGCCCGAAAAGTTCGTTTTGCGCAGCTTGTATATCCTGTCTATGGCGGGGGAGACTTTTTCCCGGTTCTTATCAGGCCAATGTATGGAAGCGATCATCTTGGGCTGTATGTTTTTTGTGGCCATGACGGTCTTTGGTTTCAACTATGCGCTGATGATCAGCGTGCTGATCGCAGTGCTGGCGTTGGTCCCCATTTTTGGCGCTTTTATCGGCTGTTTCGTGGGGGCATTCCTGTTGGTGATCGATGATCCCATCCGGGCACTGTGGTTTGTTATCATGTTCTTGATCTTACAGCAGATCGAGGGAAATTTGATCTACCCCCATGTGGTGGGCAACTCGGTGGGCCTGCCTTCGATCTGGGTGTTGGCCGCCGTCACTGTGGGAGGCAACGCCATGGGGCTGGCGGGTATGCTGATCTTCATTCCACTCTGTTCTGTGCTGTATGCCCTGATCCGGGAAACGGTATACAAACGGCTGCGCCGCCGGTACGGCAGCCGTTATCAGGAATTGGTGGCCATGCGGAAAGGCATGCCGCCCAAGCGGAACAACAAGCCGCGGCCGGCGCCCAAGGGGAAAGGAAAAAATCCGCCGTCCCGATCCGAAGCCCAGGATGGCTGAGATAACGAGAAGAAGAGAGGCAAGCGCGCCCCGCAACCGGGGCGACAAAGCGGCCGGGGCAACCTGGCAGGGAGGTAAAGTATGAAAAACAAAGCACCGGTGAAGTTGAGCAAAAATGTATTGATCGGCATTTGCTGTGGCGTAGCTGTGTTGGTGGCCAGCATAGCGGTCATTGCCAGCCGGCTGGCCGACCGCCGCAAGAGAAAGGCGGAAGAAGCCCTGCTGGACGAAGAACAGCAGGCCATGGCCGAGGGCGAATGGGAAGAAAGCGCCGAGTAAACAATGGGAAAAAGCGCCTCATCTACCGAAAAGGGGATGAGGCGCTTTCCTGTTTTGATGATCAATATTGTTTTTCCAGCCGGATGCGGACATAGACCGCATAGAAGTGGATGAACAAATAGACGGCCACCAGGGGAAGCAGTACTTGGAAGGACACTTTCATCAGGGCAAAAGCCACCATCAGGGCTGCCAGTGCATAGGTCATGACGTCAAACCCCTTTGCCTTGGCCAAGCTGCCGATGTAGAGGTTCCGCTCGTCGTTTTGTACGATCTCGATCTGCCGGGCCAAAGCAGGGTCTTTGCGCAGGGCAGCTTTGGCCAGCACATCGCCCAGGCCATGGCCAAACATGCCGCAGCCGATCCCCAGGCACAGAAAGGGGATCACAGTACCGCCTCCGGTAGCTTTGATCTGCCAAAAGCCAAGAGCGGCCAACAGCAGCCCTGCCGCGATCAGGATAGCATTTTTGGCTTTTTTCATTTTGCATCCTCCTCATAAATAAAGATCTCTTCGATGGTCATGTCAAAATAGCGGGCGATCTTGAATGCCAACAGGATCGAAGGGTTGTACCGCCCGTTTTCCAGCGAGCCGATGGTCTGGCGCGAGACGCCTAGCGCCTCTGCCAAAGCCTCTTGTTTGATGCCGCGTTCTTTGCGGATCTCCTCCAAACGGTTTTTCAAAAGATCCCTCCTTTGATATGGAAAGTTTGCTTTCCATATCCGTATCATAACAGAGGGGGGTGGTAATGTCAAGTAAACTTTCCATCAGGAATAAAAAAAGAGAGCCCGAAGGCTCTCGGCTGCCCAGGCGGGCTCCACGGCCCCGGCCTTAGGGCTGCAAATATCCCTTGGCGACGGAATCTTGGATGGATTCTTCCACAAAAGGCCAAAGGTCGGGCGTGCTGTGGCGGATGGGCTCCATCCGCTGATAGACTTGGCTGCTGGTGACATGCCCTTTCCGCCAGGGGTGGCCCTGGGTGAGCAGATTGTTGATCAGCGGCTGCAACCGGTCGATGGAGGCGGCATAGCGGGCTTCCGGCGTTTCCATGGCGTCGAATTCTTCCCACAGTTTGCGGTACTCCATGCCCTGGTCTTCGGGCAGCAGGCCGAAGAGCTTGTCCGCCGCTTGTTTTTCCCGCAGGGCTTTGTCCTGGTTGCCCTGTATATCATAGGCAAAGGTATCGCCGGCATAGATCTCCACCAGGTCGTGGACCAAGGCCATCTTGATCACCTGGTTGAGATCCACATGGGGTTCGGTGCAGTATTCATAGAGGACCATGGACATCAAAGCAAAGTGCCACGAATGCTCCGCGTCGGTTTCTTGCCGGGAGCCATCGGCCAGCAGGGTCTGGCGCAGCACATTCTTCATTTTGTCAACTTCGATCAAAAACGAAAGCTGTTGTTCAAAGCGCGTCTTATGCAACTCCTCATCTCCCAAGAATGTATTTTTCCTAGTATAACCCAGTGCTACGGCAAAGTCAATCCGAAGATTGGCGGGTCTCCAACCGGGTGCTGCGGGCATAATAAAAGATGTATTGCTGGGCAAGGCCGGCAAGGGGGCCGAAAGCCCGTTGGTCGAATCCGGGGGGATAAAGGGCTTGGGCTTTTTTCATCCAGGTATCCACCGGAAAAGCATCCAGCTTGTGCAGGCCAAACAGCAAGAAGCAGTCGGCCACTTTGCGGCCCACGCCCCGGAGGGATTGGATGGCCTGGCGGGCGCTTTCGGTGTCCATGGCCTTCAAGGCCTCCAGATCCAAAGAACCGCCTGCCACCGCTTGGGCAGCAGATAAAATATACTGGGCCCGGTATCCGGCCCGCAAAGGGGCCAGGTCTTCCAGCGACAGGCAGGCGATCCGGGCAGCAGAAGGAAAGGCGTAGAGAGTCTCGCCCTCCAAAGGCAAAGGCTGGCCGTACAGGCGGCACAGGGTGTGCAGAATGGTGCGGATCCGGGGGATGTTATTGCACTGGGAGACCAAAAAAGAGACCAGCGCTTCCCAGGGGTCCTGCCGCAGGATGCGCAGCCCCAGGCCATAGGCCACGGCCCGCCCCATGAAGTCATTGCAGCACAGCGGGGCGGTCAGCGCTTCATAGTTTTCGTCCAGATCGAAATAGGGCCGCCAAATATCTTGAAATTCCTGGGGGGAAGCCAGCAGATGGAGGCAGCCTTCCGCCAACCAAAGCCGCGTGGCGTGCCCATAGGCTGTGCCCACATAGCCGCCGCGGGGAGAAGGGCTCCAGCGGAAACATTGGCCGCATTCGAAAATATGCTCCAGGCAAATGGGCTCTTCCAGAGGAAGGGACACTTGGCCGGAAGAAAAGATCGGTTTGATACAGCATCACCTCATAGACATAGCGAAAACAAAGGGCAACGGAGCAAGTGCCTTTTATTATAGCAAAGAGTAGGGCAGAACACAAACAAAGACGAAATATGATCTTTATTCTGGGGAAAACAGGGCTGTGATTGACTCTGGAGCGCAACTGTGGTATGATAGAACAACATCAGCGGGTATGGCGGAATTGGCAGACGCGCAGGATTTAGGTTCCTGTGAAGCGATTCGTGTGGGTTCGACCCCCACTACCCGTACCAAAAGAGGAGGCTAAGAAAGATATTGGGCAGAAAAGTCCAGTGTTTTCAAGGCTTCCGAGGCCCGTAGATCAACGAATCTACGGGCCTCATTTTTT
>CAJFRA010000033.1 GCA_904419295.1 Candidatus Pseudobutyricicoccus lothianensis | reverse complement strand
GCATCGCTCGTCAATCGTAACCTCGTGCTGTTCTCCCATGTCATCAATACCCTTGACACGGCGAAAGCCTCCACGGTGCTTATGACGCTTTATCCACTCACCTTTCCACGCTTTCTCCACCTGCTCCCGACGGATGGGGCGGAGGGCGGTGAGGGCCATTAGGAACACTTCCTTCTGCTCATCAAGCTCCCTTTGTAGCGCTTCTGAGCACGAGTTCCAATATGCATCAGTATCCTGTATAGTTTCTTCTAGCCACCGAATCGCTTCTTCCCGCGTCATGGCTGGGCCTCCCTTCTCTATTCCCCATTCGCCTGCTCATGGCTGCCCTCCTGGGCCTGTGTGCCGTCCTTCATCACTTCCAGTCGCATCTGCCCATATCCTATTTCTTCCGGACGCCAGCCAATGCCGATATAATCCAGCACTCTGCCCCATCCATATTTCTCTCCGGTCTTTTGATCCTCCACACAGCGCAGCATCCAAAATTCCCACTCTTTCGGATTATCTTCATACAGCCGATCAAATCGATGTGGGCGTTTTTCCAGCTGGATCCCAAAGCCGCACATGCTGCATCCAGTTCTTTGCGCCCTGGTAGTACGCAGGATTCCATCTGTGTCCCGCACGATCTCCCCATAGATTTTGGGCACTGGTACATCCAGATCCAGCGCCAGCTGCAAAAGATCTTGGCGGCCGAAGATGGCAAATGGGGCAGAACGAATCGTACTTTTTCCAAAATAATTGCATCCGTGCATCATCAGCGATTTCTGCCGGCGTCCCCCCTCAGATGCCATCAATCCCAAATAAGGCACGCTATTGTGGCTCTTGGCCCAATCGTCACACGGCTTTTCCTTGAGGTAATAGCAGCACTTGGCGGATACCAAAAACGGCGCGATCTTGTAATCTACCCCTTCAGATTCATTCTCATAGCCTGCGAACAATTCCAGCCATTTCTGCGCCAGCTTCATCCGAGTCCCTTTTCGGTATCCGCCATACTCGCCCGTTTCGCCGGTGATGATGGCGTGGCGTACTGTAGCATTTTGCGGCGTGGGATGTTGTAGCAATTCAATTTTCCCAGCAGTTTCTTTGCTCAGCACGGGAAATCCAAATTCTTGCAAAATAGCCGCTTTGTTCCACGGCTTCCCGTCCGCCCGACTGATAGGGCGCAAACTCTCAATCCCCAGCTGCTTATGTACCGCTTGAATGCTTTTATCTTCCAGATGGCTCACGGAGATCCCCGGTATGCCCAAGTGAAGATATTGATTCAAAAATAGATACAAAGTGATGCTATCCAGTCCCCCAACACTCACATGGCAGCTCAATCCACGCCGCTGGCATTCCAGGTAGAATTCCTCCGATCGCTTGGCTGCATATGCTACCTTTTGCTCGTATGGAAGCTGCTGATTGATGCGGAATCGCGCTATTTTTTCAGCTGTTTTTTCTTCCTCCATCCGCTCTATTATGTTCTTCATCTTCGCTCTCTCCTCCGGGCTTTTATGGCCCGGTCGATTTCGATCCGCTCGGCATCTGCCCGGGCCTGGTTCTGTGCCCACCGTGCTTGACGCTGGGCCGCGTTCCGTGCCGCCTCTTGCGTATAGCGATCGCAGGCGGCATGGCAGCCGATCCGGCGCTCTGGGCAATCCTTACAACAGGTCACCATGGCCGGGCTCCTGGCGTCAATGGGATACACTCCCGCAGCCGCCGGCCCAAGGGTGCTTCCCATTCCAGCACTGCGAATCGCCGGGCTGGATGGATCCAGATAACAATGGCTTCCCGCTCTTTTGGATCCACTCCTGGCTGCTGGATGCCTTTCCCTGCTCCATCTGCAATGGTGGGCCGGATACGGATATGGCTCCCCACTTCGATTCTTCTGTTTTTCATATGGTAAACGGCACCTCTTCGTTTGTCTCCGTCAGTTCCTGCTGGGGATAAGGTTCCTCTTTCACTGGGGTGGCGCCCGCTTCACAAAACCGTTGGTGGGCGCCGTCAAAATGGATGGTAAACCGGCCCAGCTGCCCTTCTTTGTTTTTCAGCAGCTCCAGCTTCCGGTCTCCTCCGGGCTCCTCTGGGTTGGCCAGGTATAGTGCCATCACCGCATCGGCATCCTGCTCGATCTGGCCCGATTCCCGCAGATCGGTGAGCCGTGGCCGCTCCCCCTGATTTTGACGGGAAAGCTGGGCCAGCCCCACTACCGTGATCCCGTGGCTTTGGGCCATGGTATGCAGATCCATGGATACCCGGGAGACCTCCTCGGTGCGGTTGCCGCCCCGGGAGGCGATCAGCTGGATGTAATCCACGAATATCACCTGATACCGCCGGGCCAGGGAGAGGGCCAGGATATCGGTCACCGCCATGCCGCTGGCCTGGACCACCTCCAGCTTACGGGCCCACAGGCTTTCCCGCTGCCGTTCCAGCTGCTCTTTGTCCAGCGGCGACAGCCGGTGCTGCTTGATCCGGGCAAAGTCGATGTTTCCCTGGGCGGCAAAATACCGGTCAAACAGCTTGGCGTCGCTGGTCTCCAGAGAGAAGAAGCCCACCCGGCGGCTGCGGCTTACATGGTCCGCCATGCCCAGGGCCAGCATGGTCTTGCCCGCCGAAGGCCGGCCGCCCAGCACGATGAAATCCCCCGCGTCGGCGTAGAGCCTTGTATCCAGCTTAGGGAAGCCCCAGGCGATGTATTGGCGGCCATGCCGCTGCCGCTCCATAAAATCCTGATACCCTTGGGCCACAGAGACGATGCGGCGGTCCTGCCGCTGGCAAAACAGCCCGTTGATTTGCTCCAAAGGCTGCTGGGCCGTCTCCAGGTCGGGGGCCGTGGCCAGCTGCCCCGCCCATTCCCGCAGCTTGGCCAGCTTGGCCTGCTCCCGCAGCAGGGCTGCATGGGCCTTCCAGTTGGCGGTGGTGACGGTCAATTCCAAGCACTGCACCAGCAGGTCGTTGTACTCCCGGCCCAGCACGCTCCGCACCATCACCGGGTCGGTGGGCTTGCCCTGCAGCCACAGCTGGCGGATGGCCCGGAACACCGTCCGGTAAGTGGGGTCCAAAAAATCCTCTTCCCCTACCTCTGCCAAGATGGGCCCGGCCAAGCCGGGGTCGATCAGCAGCGCGCCCAAGATCTCCACTTCCGCCGTCAGCTCTACGCTGCGCTCTACCATTCCTCCACCTCTTTCTGCTTAGCAGGCTGCCGGGCGCTATCGCGGCCCAGCTTGTCCCAGGCGACGCCTTGCCACCCGGCCGCCATGCTCTCTTCCACCAGTTCGGCCACTGCCTGGATGCCGTGGCGCTCTGTCTCCCGTTGGGCCACTGTCAGCAGCGATTGCAGCCCCCTGGGTTTGTAGGCTTGCCGCTTTTCCCGCTTGTATTCGCACCAATCTGCAATGGTCTGTTTCATCGGGTCCGGCAACCCGGACTGTGCGATCTTCTCCCGTTCCTCTTGGGGGGTAAGGGGGGATATATTCTCTCTTGTATTATTCTTCTCCCGATTTTTCGGGGGAGGGTCTCCGCCTTTTTCGGGGGAGGTCTCCCGATTTTTCGGGGGAGGGGTCTGCTCTTCGCCAGCCGGGTGTTCGCCGTCGCGGTGGGCCGCCCGGTAACTGGACAGGCTCACCCAAATGCGGCGCCCCAACACCTGGCCCCGTTCGTCCCGCAGCACTTCCACCCGCACATGGCCCCGCTGCTCCAGCGCCCGGATCAGCTCGCTGATGGTCTTGATGCTCACGCCGTACAGCCCGGCAAAATAGGCGTTCGTCGCCCAGCAATAGCCCTCTTTCGAAGACATGGCCCGGATCTCACCATAGAGCAGCTTGGCATTGGGGCGCAGCTGGGGATCATAGCGCACTTCCGCCGGGATGACGGCATCGTAGGCGGGGCGGTCATGGTCTGTGGCTGCCATCGGCTCCACCCCCTTGCTTTTTCGGCTGGTTTGCGTTATACTGTATGTGTAGATTTGTTGAGCCTTGTTGGGATCTCTTTCCCGCAGGGCTCCTTTTTTGTCTCCGCAGAGCGGTGCAGCCAGGGCAAAGATAGCCTGCCCGGGGGATCGCCTGATACAAGCTGATACCCCACATACGGCCGCATTGTACACAGCGCGCTTTCATGGGCTCACTCCTTTTGTTTTCGCCTTCATTCTGCCATCTCCCATTCGTCCAGAGCGTCATAAATGGCCCGCTCCACTGCCCGCAGGTCTTCCACCGCCGCTTGCAGGCGGCGGTATTCTCCCTTTATGGAATATTCGCCGCTGGCGATCTCCCCCAGTGCCTTTGCCGCCATGGCAAGGCGCGCGGCGCACCACTGTGCTTGTCCTTCTCGCATAATTTCGCTCCTTTCAATCATCTGGCCACAGTTCATCCACTGCGGCAGCCAACACCCGGGCCAGCCGGTAAGCCGTATCCAACCGGGGATACCAGCGCCCTGCTTCCAGATCCAAGTAGCCGCTCAGGCTGATACCCGCCTTGGCTGCCACTTCTTCCCGGGATAGATTTTTTTGCTTCCGGCGCATTTTCAGCCGGGTGGGGATCCGGCCATTGCGCTCACTTTTCCAACTCACTCTGCGCCACCTCCGGCCAAAGCACCTCAATGGGCACTCCAAAGATCGCCGCAAGCCGCCGGGCCGTATCCAGCCTTGGGAAGCTGCGGCCCAGTTCATAATCGCTATACGCCGCTTGAGATAAGCCGATCTGCCCAGCCAATACGGCTTGTGATATCTGCCATCTGCCCCGGTAATAGGGCAAGGCCGTCTTTACCTGCCCTGGTTTGTCTTGCCGGCCCATGGTTCACCTCCACAGCTGTTCCACGGTGGTGCCCAAGGCCCGGGCGATCAGCTGGCCATGCCATACGTTGGGCAGCTGCTTCCCCTCTTCATACCGGATGTATTGGTCCTCTGACAGATAGGCCATACGGGCCGCTTGGCCGACAGTCAGCCCCCGGGCTTTGCGAAAATACGACAGTCGGTTCATATGTGCACACCCTCCTCCCTTTTTTTGAGGATCCGCAATTCCAGGCGCCGCAGATACCCATCTACATCGCCTCCGGTGATATAATACAGTAAGGTCTGTATGGCGTCCGCTTCGTCCAGCGGCGGGCCGTCTTCTACAATGTGGATCCTTCGGTTTTTGCCTTCCATATCGGCCCTCCTTTCCATTTTTTAGATTGAAGCTCCTTCCCTTTTATGCTAAAATTTGATCACACCATGAAAGGAAGTGTGAGGCATGAAAGAGTCCAGGAAAACTCTGTTACGATTGATTTACCAACACGAACAAGTCAATGGAGGGATATTCCAGATTCCTGCAGATGGAAGTTCCATCGGTTTTGATAGCCTTACCTTGCGGAACGATGTTGCGTATTTGTGCAGGCATGGTTATGTGGAAGAGCCCACCCATATCTTGCGATGCTATTGTCTATGCCTCGCGCCCAAAGGAGAAGAATTCGTAAGGAATGGTTGCATAGAAACACCACTTCAGCCATCCAGCTTCAGTTTTGAGGGTGCGACGATTCAAAATGCCATCATTGGCGATAACGCCCACGATAACAACTTTGGCTTTTATGCTGGCAACCCTATAGAGAGCTTGGAGCAGCTTTTTTCTCAACGGCCAGCAGCGGAACAGCCAGAATTAAAGTGCATCCTTGACTTGCTCCGTAAAATCCAAACCGACAATATCCCCGTCCAGCGTGGTACATTCACCAAGGTTTCTGATTTTATCAAGAAGCATACCGATCTCATCGCTCCCATAAGTACTGCACTGCTCCAGATTCTTTTGCAGTAATTGTTTTCGATATTCCTCTGCAATCCCTGCAACGATCTCAAGCAAAAGAGTGGCAGCATTCAGTTTTCTTTTCAATTTTGAGTTTTCTTCCTGAATCCGTGCACACTGGCTTGTATCCTTTTCGTTTTGCGGCAGCTGTTCCATCTCCAGCCCTCCTTTCTGCGGCCCGTTATTGGGCCGCTTTTTCTTTGCAGGCCTCCATCTCTGCCTCAGCCGTCGCAAATGCGATCCCTCCGGCTACCATAGCCAGCTGCCAGGGGTCTAATTTGGTCAACGCGGCTGCAAAGGCTTTTAGGTCTGCTACTTTCGCTGCATCCAGTAGTACACAGGCGTTTCGATTCGTCATTGTAAAGCCTCCTTTCTTTTAACTCATCTAAACTTTATCATATGTCATCTAATAAGTCAATGCAATTTTTTTAACTCACTTAATTTTTAGTTTGACTTTTCTAACATAGTATGATTAAATAGAGCATGTGGAAAGGAGGATACAGATTTGGAAACAATAAATGATCGAATCGCTTCTTGTATTGAAAAATTAGGAATAAAAAAGACAAATTTTGCCGATCGCCTAAATATTTCTCAAGCTTTTGTGTCTCAATTGACTAAAGGAACCTCTTTGCCGAGTGATAGAACTATTGCTGACATCTGCCGAGAATTTAACGTCAATGAGCATTGGCTTCGCACCGGGGAGGGCGAAATGTTTATCCCCGTATCCCAAGATGAAGAATTTATTCAGATGATGACGGATATTGAGGTCTCGAATGATGATAGGATCAAGAAATTGATTTCTGCTTATTGGAAACTTCCAGATGAAAAAAAGGCTGTGATCTGGGAATTGATCGACAGCCTCAAATAAGTAAAGGAAGCAGAGGTTTTCCCTGCTTCCTTTATTTTTCCATGGTGGAACGCTCTAAACACACCGCATATGTCACTACTTTTTGTGCGAATAGGGCGTCATTTCGTTGTATGATGGGCGCCAGCATCTTCAAATACTCTTGCGGCCCCCTCTCTAAAGCCCTGTTTTTCTTATCAGCAAGCATCTGATCTGCTCTGGGAACCATACGCATCCCCTCCCGGTCCATTCTCTCTATAGAACATTTGTTCTGTTTTCTACTTTACCACATCCCCTTCCCTTTGGCAAGAGCATCCCATTCCCCCGCCCAGCCCCATTTTGCCGGCCCGCTGCTTTCTACATGAAAATCATAGCATTTCGTATCATTTCTGTCATTGGTCGGCTTTTCCAATATTATTTCGAAAATATGAAGTGTTACTTTTTGCCTATCATGCCGTCTGGACGGTCGAGTGCGCCAAAAGTTACACGGTATTTTGCACCAAATTTTCCATTTATTTTTGGCGATATTCCCATGGATTCGGGTGCCATTTCGGCAAATGAAACAATATTTTCAAATATTTTTCTAATAACCTCAAAACAAAAGACTTAATAAAGGAAAGCATAAACTTTCTTTTATTAAGTCTTTTTCAAGTATCTGTCCTTTAAGATTTGTCGCAAGCCATATTGCTTGATTACTATTCAAATGTTATAATATCCCTTGAAGTTATTTCCGCATCTGTATCCAGTCTTTCTGGATCATTTTTTGTGGGAAAGAAGGGAAGATAAAAAATGAACGAGTTAGAAAACAAAAAGATCTTATTGCGTCCGCTACCCACTGTATCTGACAATAAGATCGCAAAGGCCATTGGAGTATTTGCAAAAGTCTATGCAGTCTTGGGTGCGATTGGCGGCTTTATATTGGGGATGGCCTTTGGGACTCCAAACTTCTTTGGTGAAACTTCCTTTTCTTGGACTGCTGCTATCGTTAGTTGGGTCACGACTCTCTTTACCACATTGCTGTTGCTTGGCTTTTCTGAAATTATCTTTCTATTAGACATTCGCAACATACAGCAATATCAAGTGGAAATAAAAGATGAATAATAGCCTCAGATACATTTCAGCCAAAGCCTTCCTCCCACTTGCTGGTGTGGAAGGCTTTTCTATCGTCTACACACTTCTTCCCTTGTTTTCCACCTTTTTCGCCCTTATTCCGAAACATTTTCATTTCCAATCCTTGTAGTAATTTCCTTGATATGCTAAAATGAAACAAAACGTATCGATAAGGGGATATTGAATATGGACTTCATCGACCAAATCAAGCAGTTTTCCAAACGTGTTGAAGGATTAAAAGACACCATTCAAACGGAGGAAGCCACAAAGACCTCCATCATTATGCCTTTCTTTTCCATGCTTGGTTACGATGTCTTTAATCCGCTTGAATTCACCCCCGAATACACAGCGGATGTAGGCATTAAAAAAGGTGAAAAAGTAGATTATGCAATTATGAACAATGGGGAACCCGTCGTTCTCATCGAAGCCAAGTGGATCGGCGAGCCCCTCAACAAACATGATTCACAGCTGTTTCGTTATTTTGGCACCACATCCGCTAAATTTGGTATACTGACCAATGGTTTGATCTATCGCTTTTATACCGATTTAGAAGAGCCAAATAAAATGGATTCTGCGCCTTTTCTTGAAATCAATATTCTCGACCTCAAGGAGTCGCAGATCCCCGAACTGAAAAAGTTCCACAAAACCAACTTCAACGTCGATGAGATCCTCAGCGTTGCCTCCGAGCTGAAATACAGTAACGAATTCAAACAAACATTCTCCAATGAGCTGCAAAACCCCAGCGATGAATTCGTCAAGTTTTTCTTATCCCGCATTTACAAGGGCGCCAAAACGCAAAACGTTATCGAAAAGTTTCGCCCTATTGTAAAGAAGTCTCTGAATCAGTTCATCAGTGAGATGATGAATGATAAGATCAAAAATGCCCTGAGCGCAGAAGAAACACAGGCCCCCGGCCCTTCCAGCCCAGCTGAAGCAGAAGCCCATGAACCTCGCATCGTTACAACGCAGGAAGAGCTCGAAGCCTACTTCATTGTGAAGAACCTGTTGAAAGACATTGCTCCTGCGGACGATATTGTGTACAAGGATACGGAAACCTATTTGAGCATCCTTTATACAAACAATGTGCGGAAATGGATCTGCCGGGTTATTTTCAATTCCACATCCAAATTCCTCATCATCCCAGATGAAAATAAAAAAGAACAGCGCTTTACTCTTGAATCCATCTACGACATCGAGAAGTTTAAAGATCAGCTGACCGAAGTGCTGAAACGATACCTTTAGTGCTGAAAAGCCCGCCGCAAGCGGGCTCTTCTTTTGTGCATTCTTGCGAAGGATCTGTGAATCATGCCACAGGTTGGTTGCTTATTCGCCGTTTCGGCCTGGGGAACCGGTATTGCACCACGACACATACCGGGCCCCCGCAACCATTCGACTGAGTCTGAACGCATTTTGCGTTCAGACTCTTTTCTTTTGTCCGGCAGGGCGCCCGCACTGAAGCAGCCCCTCGACCGTCCTCCCGTTCCCGCGGCCCCTCCGAGTGTTCTTTTTTGGCATCCACCAGATCACACACCGCATGAACGGTAATTTTTTATATTTTTTCTAAAAATTTTTCCAAAAGGCTTGCATTTTTTCCAAGGTTTGGGTATAATAAATATGCTAAGGTCGCCTTACAAAAGGGGATCTCCCCTGTAAGGCTTCCCTCTCTTAGCCATCCTCCGCGTCTGATCGCTCATCAGATTTATTTTTACCTCGCGGAGTGATGGCAAGACCCGGCACCAACGGTGCCGGGTCCTTTTTTTACTTGCATCGTTCCGGCGGGTGCTGCCCCGCCGGCTATTTTTTAATATTTCCAGCTATCGCCTGTGCCGCTTTTCAGCTCACCCACTTGGCCAAAGCCGCCGATCTCGATCTCATACCAAGTGTCGCCGTTTTGCACGGTGTAGCTATACTCGTTCCACAGCCCTTCGCTGCTGACTTCCCGTTCCACGATCTCGCCGCCGCCTGCTTGCTCCAGTGCGATCTGCTCCGCCTCTGCGCTGTCGATGCGCAGTGCCATCACAGCCACCAGGCCAACGACGATCACGACCAGGATCACGCCTAAAACAATGCCGATGATCTTTTTGGAACTCTTGCTCATTTTACTGTTTCCCCTTTCTGTTTTGAGCAACCATGCCATGAATGGTTTGATAAACGATATTTTTTTCATTGTATCACGAATCAGAGGGAAAAACAAGGAACTTCGGACGAAAACCGGCTTTTGTCCGCCTGCAGGATGCAAATTCCCCAGCCCTCGGGGCCGCGGTGAAATGAAAAAAGTTCCCCGGCAGCCCGCAGGCCGCCCAGGGAACCGGTGAAACCGTTTAATCTTTGCATTCCAAAATGGTGCGCACGCCGATGCGGTACCCCCACAAAAACCGGTCTTCCACATAATCATACAGCCGTTGGCTCAGCAGGGATTCCAGCTCCCGCAGGCGCTTGCGGCCTTTTTCGTCCAGCGCCTCTTGCAGCTTGCTCTCGTGCTGGTTGATCTGCTGCAGCAGGTATTCGGTGCCCAAGGTGGTGGGGATCGCCGGGTCCACCTCCAGGCCGCCCTGGACCATGGATTCCAGCACCGGGGCCGTGCAGACCGCATCGGCCGCCGGCGCGCTGGGCAGCGACTGCTTGAGCTGCTGCAACGCTTCCCCCAGGCCTTCCAGGCCGGGCACCAGCTGGGCGTGCTCCTCTGCCCCGGGCAGGCCGTGCTCTTGCAGCACAGAGGCCGCGCCCACATGGTAGCCCCGCACATAGCGCCACGCCGCATAGTCCTCCGCCGCTTCCAGCAGCCGCTCCAGATAGCGGCGCAGCTCTTCCGCCTGCTCTTCGGGCAGCTGGTCGCCCAGTTGGCACAGGTCCCCCAAGGCGCTCATCCATTTGGTGCGGGCCGGCATGTAAGAGGCAAAGTGGATCCGTTCATCCAGCTTGCCCTGGGCCTCGATCTTGCTGTCTTCTTTCAGTGTTTTCATGGTGACTTGCTCCTTTGCATTGATTTGCAAAAAAGCCGCTCCCCCTGGCCTTTGCCAGAAGGAAGCGGCTTTTTATGTTACCCCAGGCGGCAGGGGTCCGGGGGCGCTTGCAGCCACGCCCCCTTTGCCTAACCGCGGGGAAACAAAAATGCCGCACGGGCGGGGCCAACCCCCATGAAACCCGCGCAGCATCTTATATCAATGCCTTACAGTGCCCACGCTTCCACTGTCTCAAGCAACCAACCGCCCAGAAGGGATATGTCCAATGCACGTTCCTATATCCGCGCCATCGCGATGCATCCCCCTCTTGTGAAAGAGCTGCAAAACTGGTATACTGATAAAGCGGTGCAGGGAATCCTGTTGCGCGGGATATTTGCCTATCCCGTTGCAGGCCCTCCGGGAGCGTCACCTCCCGGGGGCTGCCGCATTTAAGTCTCCACCAACGCCAGTATAGCATATCTATTCCAGAAATGCAACGGAATGGAAAAAGCCCTCCTGCAGTTTGGCTGTAGGAGGGCTTTTCTTCTATTGATCGGGTCTGCGCCCCGCCTTTTGGCCGCGGCCCGCCCTTGCCACGGGAGATTGACAAACTCTGGCGCGCTGGGTAAAATGGGCCCAGGGCGCTGCTCCAAACGGAATAAGGCGGTTAGCACTTCCCTGACGAAGGGAGGTGATGCGCATGATTACATACAGCGAGCTTTTTGCTTACACGTTAGTGATCATCGGCATTGTCGGCTTGATGCTACAAATAGCCAACAAAAAATGACCGCCCCAGGCCAAGGTCGCGGTCATTTTTTGACTAACACTTTGTAGGCTAACCGCTGAAGCAGCGCCCTTTTATACTTTCATTATAGCCAGAGCCCCGCCCGATGTCAAGCCAGACAGGCGGCGGAGATTGACAAAGACTGGCGCGCCGGGTAAAATGGGCCCAGGGCGCTGCTCCAAACGGATAAGGCGGTTAGCCACACCACCCGAAAAGGGGATGAGGCGCATGGTTACATACAGTGAGCTTTTCCAGCTGCTGATGTTCCTTGTGGCATTTGCTGGTCTGATTCTTCAGCTAAGCAAAAGAAAATGACCGCCCCCCTACCAAAGGCTGCGGTCAAAATTCTTTTGATCTTCACTTTGTAGGCTAACCGCTAAAGCAGCGCCCTTCTATATTCTCATTATAGCCAGGGCCCCGCCGGATGTCAAGCAAGACAGGCAGCGGAGATTGACAAAGACTGACGCGCCGGGTAAAATGAGCACAGGGCGCTGCTCCAAACGGATAAGGCGGTTAGCCACACCACCCGAAAAGGGGGTGAGGCCATGCGTATCACATTACATATCGGAGCCTTTACGGTGACGATCATTGTAAAACGCAGAAACCGCCACCCTGGCCGGTGACGGTTTCTATTGCATAGAAATCTTTACTTGACTCTGGGCTAACCGCTAAAGCAGCGCCCTTCTATATTTTCATTATAGCCAGAGCCCCGCCCGATGTCAAGCGAGACAGAGGGCGGAGATTGACAAGCTCTGACGCGCTGGATAAAATAAGACCCAGGGCGCTGCTCCAAACGGATAAGGCGGTTAGCCACACCACCCGAAAAGGGGGGTGAGGCCATGCGTATCACATTACATATCGGAGCCTTTACGGTGACGATCATTGTAAAACGCAGAAACCGCCACTCGGCCAAGTGACGGTTTCAGGGTTTTAACTCTGCAATTTTAAGCTTACCGGGCTAACCGCTGAAGCAGCGCCCTTCTATATTTTCATTATAGCCAGAGCCCCGCCGGATGTCAAGCAAGACAGGCGGGGCTTTTTTTCCAGCATCTGAGCCGTTTTTATTCCGCCAGGGTGGCTATGATCTGGCCTGCCAGGGCATCCAGCTGTTCCATGGAATCGCCTTTTAGGGCAGATTTCAGCGTGACCACCGGTTCCAGCAGGGTCATGCCCTTGAGCTCGCCCACCATGGCCTGCATGGTCTTGCCGCTCACCGGCGCCCAAGATCCGTTTTCGATCAGGCCCACAGTGCGGTTTTGCAGGTTCAGCGCCTTCATATCGTGGAGGAAGTTGGCCATGGCCGGGTACAGCCCATTGTTATAGGTGGGGGCGGCCAGCACCAAGTGGCTGCACCGGAAGACTTCGGCCACCAAGGTGGAGACATGGGTGCTGGAAACATCGTACATGGCGATGTTCTTCACGCCGGCATCCGCCAGTTTGCAGGCCAGGATGTTGGCCGCGTTCTCTGTATCGCCATACATAGAGCCATAGAAGATGGCCACTGCCTGCTCTTCGGGCTGGTATTGGCTCCACAAGCTGTATTTGTTCAGCAGATAGCCCAGATCGCTGCGCCACACCGGCCCGTGGAGCGGGCAGATCATGGCAATTTCCAGGCCGCCCAGCTTTTTCAGCGCCGCCTGGACCTGGAGGCCGTATTTGCCCACGATGTTGCCGTAATACCGGCGGGCGTCTGCCAGCCAATCCCGGTCAAAATCCAGCTCGTCGTTGAACAGGCAGCCGTTCAGCGCGCCAAAGCTGCCAAAGGCATCGGCGGAAAACAGGATCTTCTGGCTTTCTTCATAAGCCACCATCACTTCGGGCCAATGGACCATGGGGGTGGAGTAGAACCGCAGGGTGTGGGCGCCCAGCTCCAGGGCCTCCCCTTCTTTGACCACGACCGTGCGGTCGGTCAGGTCCATATCGTAAAACTGCTGCATCAGGCCAAAGGTCTTGGCATTGCCCACCACCTTCATTTGGGGGTACCGCAGCATCAGCTCTTCGATGTTGGCGCAGTGGTCCGGCTCCATGTGGTTGACCACCAGATAGTCCAGGCTGCGGCCTGCCAGGGCATGTTGAATGTTTTCCAGGAACTGCCGCCCAATGGAGGCATCCACCGTATCCACCACAGCGGTCTTATCGTCCAGGATCAAATAGGAATTGTAGGCCACCCCCCGCGGGATGGGAAACAGGTTCTCAAACAGCGCCAGACGCCGGTCGCTGCCGCCGACCCAGACGATATGGTCGGTGATCTTCCGTGTGCAATGCATGGTAATTGCTCCTCTCTGTTCCAGAAAATAGTTCCTCACTGCTATCTCACCAGGCGGGGCCACGGGAGCTCCGCCTTTTTCTCTGTTATGATTATACGGCATCTCCTCCCGTTTTTCCAGCACAGATTCACAAAAAGGTCCGCGGTCCGCAGGGGCGGGCAACCGTGACGGGCGGCGGCAGCGGGCACACCCTTACTGCCGGGGGCTCGCTGCGAAAATCTGTGCACCTGTGCTTCCGGCCTGCTTCCAGTTTGGCCGCGGTCCGCAGGGGCGGACAGCCATGACGGGCGACGGCAGCGGGCACACCCTTACTGCCGGAGGCTCGCTGTGAAAATCCGTGCACCTGTGCTTCCGGCCTGCTTCCAGTTTGGCCGCGGTCCGCAGGGGCGGACAGCCATGACGGGCGGCGGCAGCAGGCACACCCTTACTGCCCGGGGCTCGCTGCGAAAATCCGTGCACCTGTGCTTCCGGCCTGCTTCCAGTTTGGCCGCGGGCCCCTGCCCGCCGCGGATGCCGGAAAAGGAAGAAGTGCCCGCCGCTCTTGCCGGCAGGCACTTCTTCCTTTATATAAGGGTATCTTTTATGATCGGATCATGCCTTTTTGGCGTAGTTGACGATGATCTTTTCAATGATATCGGTGATCTTATCCATGGCCTGGATGGAGACTGTCTCAAACCGGCCGTGGGCGTTGGCGCCGCCTGTGCAGAAGTTGGGGCAAGGCAGGCCCATATAAGTCAGCTGGCTGCCGTCGGTGCCGCCGCGGATGGGGCTGATGACGGGTTCCACGCCCAGCTCGTTCATGGCGTCCAGCACGGCCTGTACCAGGTGGAACTGGGGCTCGATCTTCTCTCGCATGTTGTAGTACATATCCCGGGTGGCCACTTCCACCGTGCCTTCGCCGTATTTTTCATTGAGGAAGGCGGCCACTTTGTCCATCATGGCCTTTTTCTCTGCGAACTTCTTGGCGTCGTGGTCCCGCAGCATGTAATGCAGGCTGACTTTTTCCACGCTGCCTTCCATGCCCCGCAGGAAATAGAAGCCCTCGTAGCCCTCGGTATATTCCGGCTTTTGCTCCTGGGGCAGCATGGCGTTGTATTCCATGGCGATGTAGTTGGCGTTCTTCATCTGGTTCTTGGCCGAGCCGGGGTGCACGCTCAGGCCGTTGACCGTCACTTCGGTGCTGGCCGCGTTGAAGTTCTCGTATTCCACGCCGCCCAGCACGCCGCCGTCCACCGTGTAGCCAAAGTCGGCGTCGAACCGCTTCACATCGAAGTGGGCCGGGCCCCGGCCGATCTCTTCATCGGGGGTAAAGGCCATCTTGATCGCGCCATGGGGGATGGAGGGGTCTTCCAGCAGCCGCTCCACCGCTGTGAGGATCTCGGCGATGCCGGCTTTGTCGTCGGCGCCCAACAGGGTCAGGCCGTTGGTGACGATGATGTCATCGCCCACCATGTGCTGCAGGCTGGGGAAATCCGCCAGGCGCATCAACACATTGTGCTCCTGGTTCAGCACCACGTCGCTGCCGTCGTATTTTTCCACGATGCGGGGGTCTTGGCAGGCGGGCACGTCATCCACCGTATCCAGATGGGCCAAAAAGCCGATCTTGGGCACGTTTTCACAGCCGGGCGTGGCGGGGATGGAGGCGTAGACATAGCCTTTGTCGTCCATCTCGGCATCTTGAATGCCCATGGCCTTCATTTCCTTGACCAGGTATTCGCCCAGGTCCTTCTGTTTCATGGTGCTGGGCACAGTGGGGGAATTGGCGTCGGAAGCGGTATCGAACTTCACATACTCCAGCAGTCTCTCATAGGCTCTTTTCATGGTGCATCTTCCTCTTTTCTATAGAAATTCACTGGCCGCATGTTACGGCCGGGTGCATACTTGGTACATCCGCACGCCAATGCGCACGGCCCAGGGCTTGCCCTGGCGGATGTAGAATTCCACCGGCTTGCCATCCACCAGCGGCCGGTCCGGCTCCATCCAGAACAGGTTGGCGCCGCACCAGCGGAGGGGCGCTGTCTGGCCGCCGTGGCGCAGCAAGAGCTGCCCGCCCTGATTCTCCACCACATACAGGCTGTCTGGGCTGCCGTCGCCCTCTTCATTGTCGTAAAAAGCACCGCACCACAGGCTTGGCTGAGGCGTGGGCTGGCCGCAGGGGCGGGCAAACAGGGTGGATCGCTCCACCGGCTGCCCCAGCAGCAGGTTCATGGCTGCGCCCCAGATGGGGGTGGCCTGCACGCCGCCCCGGTTGGTCAGCACAGTGACGGCAAAGCCTTGGTCCTTGATAAAGCCGCCGTGGGCGGAAACGCCCTTGACAGCGCCGCCGTGGAAGCACAGCGTCTGGCCGCCGTACACCTGCTTTTCCAGGGCAAAGCAATATTCCATCTTCTCTGTCTCGGCAAAGGGCTTGCCCACCATCCATTCCACGCAGCAGGCGGGCATCACCTGGCGGCCCTGGTATTGGCCGCCGTTTGCCAGCATGCCGTAGTATTTGCACATATCCCCGGGGGTGGATTTGATGAAGCCGCAGCCCCGGTAGGGGGGCGCTTCCATCCAGTTGTCGCTGCACCGCATGGTGTCTCCTTCCAGGGTATACAGGCTGGTGTAGCGGGGGAAACGGCGCATGTCTTCCACCGTGTGGACCGTGTGGTCCATGCCCAGGGGCTCAAACAGGTATTTGGTCGAAAATTCTTCAAAGGACATGCCTGCCACCTGGTCGATGACGCCGCACAGCACGGCCAGGCACTCGTTGGAGTAGCTCATGTATTCCCCGGGCTGGCCCAAGGGCTCATATTGGCCCTGGCCGATGTAATCCACGATGTCCTCCACCCGGCGCACCGGCGATTGGACTTTGCCGCTGCCCAGGAACCGGCGGTAATCCTCTTCCTCCCAGGGGTCGGGAACGGTGTTGGAATAGACGCTCCATTCCAGCACCGGGATAGGCGGCAGGCCGGTGGTGTGGTTCAGCAAATGCCGGATCAAGATGCTGTTTTCCGGCGTGCCGGGGATGCGGAAGCCCGGGTAATACCGGACAATGGGGTCATCGAAGCTCATCTTGCCCTGGCTGACCAGCAGCGCGATGCAGGCGGCTGTGATGGATTTGCTCATGGAGCCGATGCCCTGAATGGTGTCGGCCGTCATGGGGTCTCCCTTGTCGTTGCGCTTGCCAAAGCCCTTTTCAAACAGCACCCCCTGGGGGCCTGTGACGCACACGCTGATGCCAGGGATCTGCTCCTGCTGTTGATATTGCTGGATGTACGCTTCCAGCGCCTGGGCATCGAACCGCCCGGCGGCGGCGCCGGCCCAATCGGTCTGTGCCATATCCTCTCTCCTCTCAGCGCCCGGCAGGCTGTGCCTGGGACGTTTTTTCATCACTGGGGGCCTGGGCCCGCTTGGCCCATAGCCACCTGTATTATAGCAAACTCTCCCTGGCCGCGCAATGGAACCCAGGCCCGCTTTCCCCTATCTTGTATAAACAGCCCGGTTTTCCCTCTTCTTTTTTGTGCGAATTGCCAACGCCTTGGAGGTACTTCCCCTTCTTTGCCGTTTTCTCCTTTTTTGGCCGATTTTTATTCAAATGGACTGTAGGGCAGCCCAAGTGCTTTTTCTTTTTTGCCTTTTTCCAAAAATATTTTCTGTTCGGCCGTATCTTCTGTCGTAGTTTCCTTAAATAATTTGGTGCGCATTCCCATACTCTTAGCCAGTTTTCACAATTTTGCTTTTGGAGGCCCTAAAAATCTTAACGATATTTAATAAGGCGTTCTTGACATTTGCCCATTTGCGCTTTAAGATAATGGCGGTGAGAAAAACTGCATTTCACACAGAAATTGAGGAGGCAGTCAAAATGAACGCTTACATGCAGAGAGTGCTGGACCAGGTCAAAGCCCGCAATGCCGGCGAAGATCTGTTCATCCAGACTGTCGAAGAAGTTTTCAAGAGCATCGAAAATGTGGTGGCACAGCATCCCGAATATGAAAAGACCGGCCTGCTGGAGAGAATGTGCGAGCCCGAGCGCGTCATCGAATTCCGCGTTACTTGGACCGATGACCAGGGCGAAGTCCATGTGAACCGTGGCTACCGCGTCCAGTTCAACGGCGCCATCGGCCCCTACAAGGGCGGCCTGCGCTTCCATCCTTCCGTCAAGCTGGATACCATGAAGTTCCTGGGCTTTGAGCAGACCTTTAAAAACAGCCTGACCAGCCTGCCCATCGGCGGCGCCAAGGGCGGCAGCGACTTTGACCCCCGTGGCCGCAGCGATGCGGAGATCATGCGGTTCTGCCAGGCCTTTATGACCGAACTGTACCGCCATATCGGCCCGGATGTGGACGTTCCCGCCGGCGACATCGGCGTGGGCGGCCGCGAGATCGGCTATCTGTATGGCCAATATAAGCGCATCAAGGGCTGCTGGGAAAACGGCGTGCTGACCGGCAAGGGCCTGTCCTACGGCGGCAGCTATTTCCGTCCGGAAGCCACAGGCTACGGTGCTACTTATTATCTGATGGAAGTGCTCAAGCACTTTGGCGAAGACCTGAAGGGCAAGACCGTTGCCGTTTCCGGCTTTGGCAACGTGGCTTGGGGCGTATGCGAAAAAGTCGCTCAGCTGGGCGGCAAGGTGGTCACCATCTCCGGCCCCGACGGCTATGTGTATGATCCCGACGGCATCGTGACCGAAGAGAAGATCGCTTATCTGCTGGAGATGCGCGCTTCTGGCCGCGACAAGGCTCAGGATTATGCCGACAAGTTCGGCTGCGAGTTCCATGCCCACGAGAAGCCCTGGGGCGTCAAGGTGGATGTCTGCATGCCTTGCGCTACCCAGAACGAGATCGGCATGGAAGAAGCCAAGAAGATCGTGGAGAACGGCGTTCCCTACTACATCGAAGTGGCCAACATGCCCACAACCAACGAAGCACTGGAGTACCTGCAGAAGAGCGTCAAGGTCGTCGCGCCTTCCAAGGCGGTCAACGCCGGCGGCGTCGCCACTTCCGCTCTGGAAATGGCTCAGAACTCCATGCGTTACAGCTGGGAGCCGGAAGAAGTGGATGCCAAGCTGCATTCCATCATGAAGAACATCCATGATGCTTCTGCCGCAGCTGCCGAAGAGTACGGCCTGGGCTATGACCTGGTGGCTGGCGCCAACATCGCCGGCTTCAAGAAAGTAGCCGAAGCCATGATGGCTCAGGGCATCATCTAAGCCCCCTCAATCCCATATGTGTGATACAGCCCCCGGAATTCGTTCCGGGGGCTGTTTTTCTTTTCCGTGCGGCCAGGCGGAATCGCCGCCCCGGGCCTGCCTCAGCCGCGGCAAAACGCTTGCCTTGGCCCGCAGGGCACGGGGTACTCCGGCCGTCCGCCCTCTCAAGATCCCGCCCTCTCCGGCTGCCAATGGCCTTCTCTTCCCCCCTCCCCCGCCCGGGATGCCGCGCATCCACTGTTTCCATCCGGTACTGTTTTGTGCGGCGCCTGTTCCCCCGCCCCTAGGGCCTTGTGTCTTGTTGTTTGTTCATCTCCTCCAACTCTCCCCTTTCCAGACCGTCACCTTTTACAAAAACGACGGAATTTGATGGATTTTTCTTTGCCTTCTGTACTAAAATCCCTCTCAGATCCCATCGCCAAATCGCAAGATTGTATTATAGAAAAAATCTATAAAGCAGATTTTCATTTGTTTTTCTCGGCAATCAGCACGGTAATAATTTAAACCACAAGAAAAACAGGCCGTAATTTTTGCCGAATTTATCCAATGTCTTGCCAATTTTGTCTGTTAAATTTCAGACGGTTGCGCTATTTTTCGTTAAAATAACAACAATCCCATCCTCAAAATAGTGAATCTTGCTCTCAAAAAGGGAATTGCTTTTTATTGCTCAGGTGTTATAATGAACTTGTAAGGGAGCTCAAAGCAGTTCCCTGCGATCGGATCGACCCACCCATTCACCCAACATTTCGATCAAGAAAAGAGGGATCTGTCAAATGGAATTAAAAACACCGTTGTATGACTGCCACCTAGCCTCCAAGGGCAAAATGGTGCCTTTTGCAGGCTACTCGCTGCCGGTGCAGTACGAGGCAGGCGTGATCGCCGAGCATATGGCCGTGCGTGAAAAAGCCGGCTTGTTCGACGTCTCCCACATGGCGGAGATGACCCTGTGCGGCAAAGACGCCATGGCCAACGTGCAGATGCTGGTGACCAACCAGTGCGAGAACATGGTAGACGGCCAGGTGAAATACACCACCATGTGCTATGAGAACGGCACCACTGTAGACGATCTGTTGGTCTACAAAGTGGACGCCGAGCACATTTTGCTGGTGGTCAACGCTGCCAACCATGCCAAAGACGCCCAGTGGATCCAGGAACACCTGCAGGGCGACGTGGTGTTTGAAGATATTTCGGACAAGGTGGCCCAAGTGGCGCTGCAAGGTCCCCGCTCTTTGGAGATCATCCGTAAGATCTGCAACGAAAGCGAGCTGCCCACCAAGTATTATACCTTTGTGCCCCGCATGCAGGTGGCCGGCAAGGAATGCCTGGTATCCCGCACGGGCTATACCGGCGAGTTCGGCTATGAGATCTACTGCGCCCCCCAAGACGCCCCTGCCATTTGGAACGCCCTGCTGGAAAACGGCAAGGACGAGGGCCTGCTGCCCTGCGGCCTGGGCTGCCGCGACACCCTGCGTTTTGAGGCCGGCATGCCCCTGTATGGCCATGAGATGGACGAGACCATCACCCCGCTGGAGGCCGGCCTGGGCTTCTGCGTGAAAATGAAGAAGCCGGATTTCATCGGCAAAAAGGCCCTGGAGGAAAAGGGCCCTGTCACCCGCAAGATGTGCACCCTGAAGATCACCGGCCGCGGCATCGCCCGGGAGCATCAAGATGTGTACGTGGGCGACCAAAAAGTGGGCTTCACCTGCTCTGGCACCCATTGCCCCTATCTGGGCGGCGCTTATGCCACCGCCATTTTGGATCTGCCCCACAATGAAGTAGGCACCCAGGTGGAAGTGGATGTGCGGGGCCGCCGGGTGGCCGCCGAAGTAGTTGCCACCCCCATTTACGACCGCAAATAACCTGCGGCGCGCCGGCCCGCAGGCCGGGCGCCTTCCATACGGAATCATCTGAATTGATTGAAAAGGAGAAAACTGCTATGAACATCCCGAAGAACCTGCTGTATACCAAAACACACGAATGGGTCGAAGAAGACGGCGATACCATGAAAGTGGGCCTGACCGAGCATGCCACCGAGCAGCTGGGCGACCTGGTGTTCATCAACCTGCCCGAAGTGGGCGACAGTGTGGAAGCCGAAGGCGAATTCGGCGATGTGGAATCCGTCAAGGCGGTCTCTGACGTGCTGAGCCCGGCCACCGGCGAAGTGACCGCTGTCAACGAGACTGCGCTGGATTCCCCCGAAGCCGTCAATGCCGACCCCTATGGCGTCTGGCTGGCCCAGATCGGCAACATCACAGCCAAGCGTGAGCTGCTGAGCCCGGAAGAGTACGAGAAGCTGCTGGAAGAGGAGGCATAAAATGGGCTCTTACGTTCCTTCCAACCAGGCGGAGCGGCAGGCGATGCTGCAATCCCTGGGGGTTTCCTCGGTCAAGGAGCTGTATGACGCCATCCCCCCGGAAGTGCTGCTCAACCGGGAGCTGAACATTCCCGAGGGCAAGGCGGAAATGGCTGTGCGCGACCAGATGGAAGCCTTGGCCGCCAAAAACGTCGTGTTCCCCTCGGTGTTCCGCGGCGCCGGCGCCTACCGCCACTATATCCCCTCCATTGCCAAATACATCCCCGCCAAGGAGGAGTTCCTCACCTCCTACACGCCTTATCAGGCTGAGATCAGCCAGGGCGTGCTCCAGGCGATCTTTGAGTTCCAGACCGATATGTGCGAGCTGATGGGCATGCCCGTGGCCAACGCCTCGGTCTACGACGGTTCCACCGCGGCGGCGGAAGCGGCCGCCATGTGCCGGGAGCGCAAGCGCCAAAAGACGCTGATCTCCGCCACGGCCCAGCCCGACACCATCCAGGTGGTGCGCACTTATTGCGAAGCCGCCAACGCCGAACTGGTGGTGGTGCCCGCCAAAGACGGCCGCACGGACAAAGACGCCCTGCGGCAGCTGCTGGACGATACCACCGCTTCCTTCTATGTGCAGCAGCCCAACTACTACGGCCTGCTGGAAGACTGCGAAGAGCTGGGCCAGATCGTCCACGAAAAAGGTGCCAAATACATCATGGGCTGCAACCCCATCGCCCTGGGCATGCTGAAGACACCGGGCGAGTGCGGCGCCGATGTGGCCACGGCGGAAGGCCAGCCCCTGGGCATGCCCCTTTCCTTTGGCGGCCCCTACCTGGGCATCATGACCTGCACGGAAAAAATGATGCGCAAAATGCCGGGCCGCATCGTGGGCCAGACGGTGGACGCCGCAGGCGAACGCTGCTTCGTGCTGACCCTGCAGGCCCGCGAACAGCACATCCGCCGGGAAAAGGCCTCCAGCAACATCTGCTCCAACCAGGCCCTGTGCGCGCTGACCGCCACGGTGTACCTGGCGGCCATGGGGCCGGGCGGCCTGGCGGAAGTGGCTTCCCAATGCTATTCCAAGGCCCATTACGCAGCCCAGCAGATCAGCGCCATCCCCGGCTTTGAGCTGCAATACCAGGGCGAATACTTCCATGAGTTCGTCACCGGCTGCCCGGTGTGCCCGGAAAAGCTGATGGCGGAGCTGGAGAAGCACGGCATCCTGGGCGGCCTGCCTCTGGAGGGCGGCCAGATTCTGTGGTGCGTCACTGAACGGAACAGCAAGGAAGAGATCGACACCCTGGTACAGATCCTCAAGGAGGTGGCTGCGCAATGAACCTGATCTTTGAAAACAGCGTGCCCGGGCGCAAATGCGACCTGGTGCCCCCCTGCGATGTGCCGGTGTGCGAGATGCCCCAGGGCCTGCGCCGGGCTGCGGCGCCCCGCCTGCCCGAGCTGAGCGAGACCGATATCAGCCGCCACTACACCAAGCTGGCGGAGCGGACCTATGGCGTGAACAACGGCTTTTACCCCCTGGGTTCCTGCACCATGAAATACAACCCCCGCATCAATGAAGAGATGGCGGCGCTGCCCGGCTTTACCGGCGTGCATCCCCTGCAGCCGGAGCACACGGTGCAGGGCTGCCTGGAAGTGATGGCCCTGGCGGAAAAATACCTGTGCGAGATCACCGGCATGGATGAAATGACCTTCCAGCCGGCGGCAGGCGCCCATGGCGAGCTGACCGGCGTGCTGCTCATCAAGCAGTACCACAAGGCCCGGGGCGACCACAAGCGCACCAAGATCATCGTGCCCGATTCGGCCCACGGCACGAACCCGGCCACCGCTGTCATGGCGGGCTTCACCTGTGTCAACGTCCCCTCCAACCCGGAAGGCGGCATCGACTTAGACAAGCTGCGGGAAGCAGTGGGCGAAGACACTGCCGGCCTGATGCTGACGAACCCCAACACCCTGGGTATATTCGATAAGAACATTCTGGAGATCACCAAGATCATCCGGGAGGCAGGCGGCCTGTCCTATTACGACGGCGCCAACCTCAACGCCATCATGGGCGAAGTCCGGCCGGGCGACATGGGCTTTGACGTAGTCCACCTGAACCTGCACAAGACCTTCTCCACCCCCCATGGCGGCGGCGGCCCGGGCAGCGGCGCTGTGGGCTGCAAGGCCATCCTGGCCCCCTATCTGCCCAAGCCCCATCCTGTCCGCGATGGAGATACCCTCCACCTGACCATGGAGGGCTACCCCGATTCCATCGGCCGCATGAAGGCCTTCTACGGCAACTTCCTCACGGTGGTCCGGGCGCTGACCTATGTGCTCACCCTGGGCAAAGAGGGCATCCCCGAGGCCAGCCACAACGCGGTGCTCAACGCCAATTACCTGAAGCACGAGCTGGAGGACACTTACGACATCCACACCAAGGGCCATTGCATGCACGAATTCATCATCACCCTGGATAAGATGCACAAGGAAAACGGCGTCACCGCCACTGACATCGCCAAGGCCATGCTGGATGAGGGCATCCATCCGCCCACCATGTACTTCCCGCTGATCGTGCCGGAAGACCTGATGGTAGAGCCCACGGAGACCGAGAGCAAGACCACCCTGGATGAAGTGGTCCGCATCATGAAAAAGATCCATGCCATGGCGCTGGAAGACCCGGCCCACATGCATGAGCTGCCGGTGAACACCGTGATCCGCCGCCCGGATGAAGTCAAAGCGGCCCGGGAACCGGTGATCCGTTATTCCTTTGACAAATGATCCAAAAGATACAGATCATCACCACCAGCAATACGGACCCCTATGAAAACCTGGCCCTGGAAGAGTATCTGATGGACACGGTGGAACCCGGCACCTGCATCTTGTACCTGTGGCAGAACCGGCAGACCGTGGTCATCGGGCAGAACCAGAACGCCTGGCAGGAATGCAAAGTCAAAGAATTGGAGGAAGACGGCGGGTTTTTGGCCCGCCGTCTGTCCGGCGGGGGCGCCGTATTCCACGACCTGGGCAATTTGAATTTTACGTTTTTGCTGCCCCGCAGCGAATACGACGTGGCCCGCCAAAGCGATGTAATCGTCCAGGCGGTGCGCAGCTTCGGGCTGGCGGCGGAGCGCTCAGGCCGCAACGATATCTTGGTGGACGGACGCAAATTTTCCGGCAACGCCTACTTCAAGCGGGGGGCCAATGCCTACCACCACGGCACACTGCTGATCCATGTGGATATGGCCAACCTTTCCCGCTACCTCAACGTGCCGGCGGACAAGCTGCGGTCCAAAGGGGTCCGCTCCGTGGTATCCCGGGTGGCAAACCTGCAGGAATTCAACCCGGACATCACGGTAGATGCCATGAAAGAACGGCTGGTCTGGGCCATGGGCCAGGTCTACGGCACGCAGCCGCAGCCGGTGGACGAACAAAAACTGGACCGGGCGCGCATCCAAGCCCTGGCCCAGCGCAACGCCAGCTGGGAATGGCGGCTGGGGCGCAAGCTGCCCTTTGACACCTCTTTTTCCGCCCGCTTTCCCTGGGGCGGCGTGACGGTGCAGCTGTCGGTGGAAAGCGGCTTGGTCCACCGGGCCCAAGTGTATTCCGACGCCATGGACAGCGCTTTTATCCAGGCCCTCCCCCAGGCGCTGGAAGGCCATCGTTTTTCCGCCCGGGAGCTGGCCCAAGCCGTGGAGCCGCTGCTGCCCGAGGCCGGGCAGCAGGAGCTGGGCTTTGAAGCCGATCGTGCCATGGCACAGGATGTACAGGCCCTGATCGCCCGGCAGGATTTTTGAGTGATCGCCCAGGCCTGACCGGCCTGGTTGAGAGAGGAAGGAACCCAATGGAATATACCTATGACCTGCTGGTGATCGGCGCGGGCCCCGGCGGCTATGTGGCCGCCATCCGGGCCGCCCAGCTGGGCATGAAAACGGCGGTGATCGAAAACCGCCAGGTGGGCGGCACCTGCCTGAACCGGGGCTGCATCCCCACCAAATCCATGCTGCACACCGCCGAGCTGTACCACGAGGCCATCCACAATTTTGAGACGCTGGGCCTCCATGCGGAAAACGTCCGCTATGATGCCCAGCGGATCCAGCAGCGGAAAGAAGAAGTGGTGGCCAAGCTGCGGGGCGGCGTGGAGCAGCTGTTTAAAAGCGATGGCGTCACCCATCTGCGGGGCACAGGCACCATCTTAGACAGCCACACCGTACACTTTGCCGCCCTGGAGGGGGAAGATGCCGACCTGACGGCACAGCACATCCTCATCGCCACAGGCAGCGAGCCCTCCAGCCCGCCGGTAGAGGGCATGGACCTGCCCAACGTCATCAACAGCGACCAGCTGCTGGACGCCACTTCCCTGTATGACCATTTGATCGTGGCGGGCGCCGGCACCATCGGCTTGGAATTTGCCGGCCTGTACAACGCCCTGGGCGCCCAGGTGACCATCATGGCCACCCGGGACCGCATCTTGCCCAAGGTGGATAAGGAGTGCGCCCAAAACCTGGCCATGATCCTGAAAAAGCGGGGCGTCAAGATCGTCTACAAAGCCCGCTTGAAAAAGATCACCCAGACACCGGAGGGCCAGCTGGAATGCTGGTATCTGGACGGCGAAGAATACAAGAGCGTGGTGGGCGACGGCGTTTTGCTGGCCGCCGGCCGCCGGCCCTATACCGAAGGCCTGTTCGGCCCGGGCTTTTCGGTGGACCAGGACGAAAAAGGCGCCATTTTGGTGGATGAACATTTTTGCACCAGCGTGCCCGGCGTCTACGCCATCGGCGATGTGATCCCCGGCGTGCAGCTGGCCCATGTGGCATCGGCCCAGGGCATCTGCGCTGTGGAACACATGCTGGCCAAGGAACCTTCCATCTGCCTGGATGTGGTGCCGGATTGCATCTACACCAGCCCGGAGATCGCCTCCACAGGCCTGACGGAAGAGCAGGCTGTGGCCAAGGGCCTCCATGTCCAGTGCGGCAAGGCCTCCATGCTGGCCAACGGCAAATCCCTGATCGCCCAGCAGGACCGGGGCTTTATCAAGCTGGTCTACGATGTGGACAACGACTGTTTGGTGGGCGCCCAGCTGATGTGCGCCCGCGCCACCGACATGATCAACGAGCTGAGCACGGCCATTGTGAACAAGCTGAACAAGCACCAGCTGGCCGCCGTCATCCGCCCCCACCCCACTTTTGGCGAGGCGGTGACCGAAGCCATCGAAGACCTGGACGGCCTGTCGATCCACGCAGCCAAAAAGAAAAAGCGCTGACAGGCGCCTCGCAAAGCGGAAGGACTCCTCCTTCCGCTTTTTTTGCCCTCTTTCTCCCCCGAGACCAGCCGAAAAAAGCAGGCAGCGCTCCGCCTGAGTCCCTTCCATGTAGGTTTGTCAATGATGTGTTACAGATTAAGGGAAGCGAATAAGACCTGCTTAGGAGAGCGCCAAGAGAGAGGACGCATGGGGAAATTGTTGTAAG
>CAJFRA010000032.1 GCA_904419295.1 Candidatus Pseudobutyricicoccus lothianensis | reverse complement strand
GATCTACAAGGGTAAGGACCGGCAGGAGACCATCCAGCGTTTGCAGCAGGCCGGAGAAGAATTTTTAGACGAAGGGCTGTTCGGCATCCGGGACCAGACCGTAGCAGACTTGCAGCAGATCACGGATGAAGAGTTTGAAAATTATCAATGGACGATGACTGAATGAAAGAGAGCCGCCGGAGGGAGGAGCAGTTGCAGCTTCCCTCCGGCGGCTTTTGACATTTACATGGGCTCCACGGTTCACTTTTCACATTGCACCTACTGTTGCACTAATCCTATAAACCATTGATATTACTGCATTCGTTCAATCCAGCTCCAGCATGTAGACGTCGTCGGGGGTGATGCGGCGCTCCGGGGTGAACAGCACCCAGTCGGTCAGCTGCTCCACCGGGTATTGGCCCACGTGGCCTGTGCGGAGGCCGGCGATGTAATAGGGGTCCTGGGTCAGCTCGGCGGTAAAGGCCCCATCCTGGTACCCCAGCACCTTGAACCAGATGTGCTCCCGGCTGTCTTCCTCTTCCTGGTCCTGCCGGTGCTCCTCGTCCACCGTCAGCCCCAGCTTGACCAGGGCCTGGTTCCGGCTGTCGGCCAGGGCGGCCAGCAGATAGGGCAGCCGCTCGGTGGCCAGGGCCTTCATCCGCCGGGTCTCCTGGGAGGAGATCATGTAGATGGGGTTGCCCGCCAAGATCTCGTCGAAGATGCGCACCGGGGCGATGTTGCCCGCCTCAAAATCTTCAAAGGTGGGGTAGACGAACACGGCGCTGGTATCCCCGTTGTGGCTCTCTTCCCGGTCTTCCCGGCCGCCCAGCAGGTCTTCGTCGTAAAACCCCACGGCGTCTTGCCAGGGCACCAAGGTGGTCACCAGGGCGGTCTCATCCGTCAGGCGGGCCAGGTAGAGGGGCTCGCCGGGTTCCAAAGGCTCTTCCTCTTCCAGCAGCCGGTTGGCCATAGTCTCCAAAATGTGATAGTGGGATTCGTAGGTCTGCCGGGAGGAATCCAGCACTTCCAGCTCGGTGATGCCGCAGCGGTTCAAGCCGTGGGTGTGCAGCCAGACGCAGTCGCTCTCGTCGCCGCTGACGGCCTGGACCGTGTAGATGTAGCGGGGCGCCGGCGGGATGTGGGAAGCGGCGGCCAGGGCCACCCAGCGGCCGGAAAGCAGCTTTTCCGAGCTGTCGTCCATCACGGCCAGGGTGTCGGACAGCAGGGTGTGGATCACCTGGAGCTGCAAGTGGTAAGAGGCCAGCGGGTCCGGCCCAAAGGTCATCTCCACCGCCAGGCCCTGTTCCCGGGCTTCCAGCTCTTCGGCATCCACATCGGGGAAATAGTGCTGGCACCGGTACAGGGGCGGGATGCCGAAGGGGGTCAGGTAGAGGGAGAGGGTGTAGGCCTGCCCCTGGCTGCTGAGCTCCAGCGAGCAAAAGGCGTCGCCCAGATGGGCGGCTTTCAGCTGAAAGCCTTTGGCTTGTTCCAGCCGGCGGCACAGGCGCTGCAGGTCGTTGAGCTCGGCCACCTGGCTGGGGATGGCCAACATGCGGGATACGGGTCTTTCCATGGGAGCCTCCTTTTGGCCGGCCCACAGGGCCCGGCCGGTGTCAAATGGCAGCCACAGGGGGCTGCGGTAGGGATATTGTAGCATTTTTGCCCCGGGAAGTCCAGGCGGGCCCGCCGGCAGGCAGGGAAAAAAGAAGGCTCCCCGAGGGGAGCCTTTGCTCAGCTTTTCTGCAGCCGCTTTGCAATGTAGGGCTGCACTTCTTCCAGCGGGATATCCAGGGCGATGGAAAATTCGCCGTGGAGCAGCTCTTCCGCCCGCTTGCGGTAGCGCTGGTCGGTCTCGCTCAGGCGGCGGCCCCGCTCCAGCGTGCGCTGCTGCTTGTGGTAGATAAAGGCGATGAGCTCCGCCAGCTCCTCACAGCTGTGGGAGCGCAGGGAGGCCTGGTATTGGTCGGTGAGCAAGCGGCGGTTGCCGGCCTTATAGTGGTCTTCGTGAAGCGTTGGGATGCGGTCGATCAGGTCCAGGGCCTGCTGGCGGGTGATGACGGGGCGCATAAAAGCCTGGGTGTCCACCGGCACATAGATGATATCCGTCCCGCACAGGGGCTCCAGCGTGTAGTACAGCGTATCCGGGTCTGCGCCGCTCAGCTCTTTCAATGGCCCGATCTGTGCCACGCGGCAGACGCCTGTGCTGCCATATACAATCCATTGGTCCTTTTGAAACATGCGCAATACCCTCCTATTCCAATGGTACCACAGCGGTTCCGTACTAACACATTATAACACAAAAGCGCTGAGAATGTAAGGGGGACAAGGGGATTCCCTTTACAAAACCGCCGCCGGGGCCCGGGGGGAGGGAGGGGGAGATTGTGAGACAACGCCAAAACAAGGGGGCGATTTCTGGCAGTTCTGCCCATGGAAGCGGCAGGGGATCCCAGTTATAATAAAAAGTGTAATATGTTTTGGCGCAGCAGTATGGGGCCGTGCCGGCAGCTGCGGCAGGACAGGGGGCAGCGATGCCCCGGAGAGAAAAGAGCAAGGACCGAAAGAGAACGGAGGGAGACCAATGAAAAAAGGGAGAAGAAAGTGGGCTGCCCTGAGCGCCCTGGTGCTGCTTCTTGTCCTCAGCCTGGGGGCTGTCCAGACGCTCCCGCTGGAAGAAGAGGAGAAAGACAGCTTGACGGTCTTTCAGGGCAACCGGGTCTTGTGCAATACCGGCTGCCAGGGCTATTACATGCAGCAAGGCAAGCCGGTGCGGGCCAGAGGCATAGACCGGCAGGAGGACAGGCCCGCCCTGTATTGTTCCTATCCGCTGGTGTGCGTCAACTGCCAAAGGCACATGTGGTATCATATCCGGCTGGATTGCCAGCCCCTGGGGCTGATGGATGCGGCCATCCGGCTGGCACAGCAGGGCTAGCGCGCGGCCGCTGCCGGCCGGACAAAGCATAGAAAAGGGCTCCCGGCTAAAGCGCGAGAGCCCTTTTGATCCAACGGCTTGGAGGGACGGAAGATGAAAAGGAAAACAGCGGCCTGGCTGGCCCTTGCCCTGGTGCTGGCAGGCGGCGGGATACTGGGCTGGCGGTGGAGCCATGGGAGCAGCGCCATGGTGCCCGCCCAGGGGTACATCGCCCTGGGCCAGGGGATGGAGGCCCAGCTGCCCCTGACCTGTTATTACCGGGGGAAAGCCCCCTTTGAGCCGGAGCGGGTGGTGAGCGCTTGGCTGGAAAGCCGGGACGGCCGGCAAATGGGGGCGGCGGGCATCCAGATCCGCCGGAGCAAGGCCCGGTGGGGCCAGCCCCGTCTGGAGCTGGTGCTGACCCTGGCGCCCCAGGAGCAGGGGGTGTTCCAGGCACAGACCCTGGTGCTGTGGACCGACGACGGCCGGCAGGGCCGGTATCCCATCGGCTCGTGGACCGTGGATGTGGGCCAGCCCCCACCGGAAAGGCCTCTGCTGCAAGACCAGGGCATCCGGGTCATCAGCACCGATACGCCCCAGCTGCCCTATGATTACGACCTGGCAAAAGGCGCCAAGCTGCTGTCGGTGCAAGTGGGGCCCGGCCAGGTCCATTCGGTGGTCCGTTCGGGCGTGGACCGCACCAGCGGCCGGCTGCCCCTTCAGGGGGATGCCCAGCTGTTCTACATCAAGCCCAAATTGCTGGTGGAGGCAGAAGGCCGCATCCAGGCCCAGTATGGCCTGAGCACCTATTGTTTTTGCGGCGAAGCGGAGCCCCGGCTGCTGCCCAACCAGAGTTTCTGGCAGCAAGGGTGAGGCAAAAGCACCCGGTGCTTGCGCCAGATCCCAGGAGAAAGAAGCGGGGTGGAAAGATGGCGTATTTTCAGTATCAAGGGAGATCCATTTATTACGAAGTGTACGGGCAAGGCGAACCCCTTATCTTTTTACACGGCAACACAGCTTCTTCTAAAATGTTTGAACTTCTCATGCCGCTGTATGCAGAAAAATTCCGATGCATCCTGATCGATTTTTTAGGCAATGGGCAGTCTGACCGGGTGGAGGAATTTTCGCCGGACCTGTGGTATGAGGAAGCCTTGCAAACCATTTGCCTGATGGAGCATTTGCACTGGGGAAAGGCCAGCCTGATCGGGACGAGCGGCGGCGCATGGGCGGCGGTCAATGCAGCGCTGGAACGCCCCGACTTGCTGCGGGCGGTCGTAGCCGACAGCTTTGATGGGCGGACCCTCAACGCGGACTTTGCAAAGAATCTGCTGGCCGAGCGGGAAGCGGCCAAGGCAAATTGGCAGGCAAGGCAGTTTTACGAATGGTGCCAAGGCGAAGACTGGGAAAAAGTGGTCGATCTGGACACCCGGGCATTGCTGCGGTGCGCAGCAGAAAAGCGCCCCCTCTTTCACAAACCGTTGGAAGGATTGCAGCTCCCCATCCTGCTTTTGGGGAGCAAAGAAGATGAAATGTGCCGCGGCGATCTGGAAGAAGAATACGAAGCCATGGCCTCTTTGCTGCCCCAAGCTTCCGTCCATCTTTTTTCAAATGGAGGGCACCCGGCCATCGCTTCCCGTGCAGAAGAAGCCGCAGACATCATTTGCAATTTTCTCTCCCGGCAAGCGCCGGGGGAGGCAGGGCGCTGAACGCTGGGGAACTGCCGGAGGAAGAAACGGAACGGCTCAAAAGCGCTGCACACAAGCCGGATCTGCGGAAGAATCCAAAGCCGCAGCGAGGCGAAAAGGAAAAAACGGGCCTAATGGTTGACAAAATGGAGGGGGGTAGCTTTTGGAAAGGATCAAACGCTTGGGGCGCTACCAAAAGGGAGTATTGCTTTTTATGATCGCCATGGTCCTGGTGTTCGCAGTGCTTTATTCCATCACCACCGCCCGGGAGGGCTTTGCATACCAGGGCGCCATCCTCGTTCCCAGTTCTGAAAATGGCACGACTGTGTATTCCGGCAAAATACAAGGCAAGCAGGCCAGTTTTACCGTGGGCCAAGACAAGACGGTGTATTTTCAATACGGCGGCAAGACATACGGTCCCTATACTGCGGTGGAAGACGCAGCTTTCATCCCAAAGGAGAGCGAAATGAGGGATGCCATGGTTGGGGTCGAACTGCGCCATGGCGAAAAGATCCTCTTTCGCGGCGGGGTGTTAGATTATGGAAATTATGCACAGTTTTACAACGAGGAGGGAGAGATAGTAAGTTTTCGCCAGACGGTCGTGGAGGTGAATGCTGGAACCACCACTGTGCTGGACGAACACGGGAACGTGGTTGACCCGATGGAACCTTCTGTTTCCACACTATTGGATTTGATGGATGGACCAAGATTGACACACAAGGGCGATTGGGCCATGTGGTTTTATGGCGTACTCATCTGCATCGTCACAGCCATTTCGATTCTTTTCGCAGATGAACTGTTCCGCTGGAGTTTATCCTTCCAAATTCGTGATGCAGACCGGGCGGAACCATCTGACTGGGAAATTGCGACCCGGTATATTGCATGGACACTGTGCCCGATTCTGGCAATGGGGATCTTTGTTGTAGGCCTTCAATGAGATGCGCCTGCTTTCAATGGGAAGATGGGAAATCTCCCACCGAACCGACCAACGGTCCAGAGGAACGGCCCATTTCATGGGCTGCTGCCTGCTGTTTTCCGGGGTGCGGCCGCAGCTTCGGGGCTTTGCCCGCAAGCCGGCGGGATTTCCTATGAGCCCTGTCTGCACAAGAAAAGGCGGATGCTTCCCCCGCGGGGCGCATACCGCCTTTTTGCTTTTGTATCTTGTATTAGAGCGGAAAGAAAAAAACAGGGCCTGACAGCAAAAGGACTGCCAGGCCCTGTGGCCTTCCAAAAGCCCGTCAATGGGGAACCGGGGTTGGGGCATCCCCTGCGCCAGCCCTATTCGGCGCTGGGCAGCAGGTCCACCAAAATGGCGTTGGAGACGAAAAAGCCTTTGGGGGTCAAGCGCCAAACGCCGTTTTCATAAAGGCAATAGCCGGGCTCCACATATTTGCGCAGCCGCTGGCCATAGGGGCCGAAATCCATGTGGAAGCGGCGGTAGAACTCCTCTTCGTCAATGCCGTCCACCGTGCGCAGTTTCAGCATGATGTATTCGCCGGGACGGCGGAAGCTGGCCACCTCATCTGCTTCGGCCAGCAGTTCGCCCTTGCCCTGGACACCGTCGATGTACGCCTGGGTATCGGCCACAAAGGCAAAGCGTTTGCCGCCAAAAAAGCTGTGGGCTGCCGGGCCAAAGCCCAGGTACTGGGAAAGATCCCAATAGCGGCTGTTGTGGCGGGAGCGGCGGCCGGGCTGGGCAAAATTGGAGATCTCATATTGGGCATAACCGGCTTCTTCCAGCCGCTGCACCGCGTAAAAATACTGGTCGGCCTGGGCGTCGTCATCGGGCAGCACCGGGCGGCTCTCGGCCAGGGGCGTGCCCTCTTCCAGCTTGAGGGCATAGGCCGAGATGTGCTGGGGCTTCAGTGCCAGGATATCTTCCACCGACTGCTGCCAGCGCTCCATGGTCTGGCCGGGCAGCCCGTACATCAGGTCCAGGGAGATGTTGTCGAACCCGGCCTGCCGGGCGTGCTCCACCGCCTGCTGGGCCTGGGCGAATGTATGCAGCCTGCCCAGCAGGGCCAGCTCCCCGTCATCGCTGCTCTGCACCCCGAGAGATACCCGGTTGAACCCCGCCTTTTTCAGCTTTTTAAAGAACTTCAGGTCCACGCTCTCCGGGTTGCACTCCACCGTGATCTCCGCATCAGCCCGCAGGCAGGCTTTGTCCGCCAATGCCTCCAGCAGGCCGCACAGCCGCTTAGCGCCCAGCAGGGAAGGGGTGCCGCCGCCAAAATATACGGTGTCTATGTCATAGGGCGAATTGCCGTGAAAATAATCGGAAAAATGCTGCTTGATCGCCTGGCAGTATTGATCCATCATCGGTTCGCCGCAGCCGCTGCGGGAGTAAAAATCGCAGTAGGCACATTTTTGACGGCAAAAGGGCACATGGATGTAAATGCCTAGATTTTGCCGGATAACAGGCCGTTTGGTTTGCTTTTTTCGAAAACCCATAGGCAATGGTTCCTTTCAACATCGGGTCGGGTCGGGTCGGCAGGGGCCGACAGGTCGGGAGGGCCCGACAGCCGTGACGGGCAATCACCGGGGGCTTTGCCGCTGGAGGTGTGGTGCTCTGGCTGCCGGATGCCTGCCGAAATAGGTGGTGGCCGGGGGCTCTGCCGGCTCTGGTGGAACGCTTTGGCTGCCGGATGCCTGCCACGCCACACCCGTCGGCGTTGCCGACATGGGTCCAGCGGCACGCTGGGTCGGCGTTGCCGACTAGTCTTCGTCCAATTTGAGGACGGCCATAAAGGCTTCCTGGGGCACTTCCACCGTGCCCAGGCTGCGCATCCGCTTTTTGCCTTCCTTCTGTTTTTCCAGCAGCTTCTTTTTCCGGGTGATGTCGCCGCCATAGCACTTGGCCAGCACGTCTTTGCGCATGGCCTTCACGGTTTCCCGGGCAATGATCTTGCTGCCGATGGCTGCCTGGACGGGGATCTCGAACAGCTGCCGGGGGATGTTGGCTTTCAGCTTTTCTACAATGCGGCGGGCCCGCTCATAGGCCTTTTCCGTGTGGACGATGAAGGACAGGGCATCCACCACATCGCCGTTGAGCAGGATGTCCAGCTTCACCAGATCGCTCTTGCGGTAGCCCAGCATCTCGTAATCCAGGGAGGCATAGCCCCTGGTGCGGGATTTCAGGGCGTCGAAAAAGTCGTAAATGATCTCGTTCAAGGGCATTTCATAGTGGAGCTCCACCCGGTTGGTATCCAGGTACTTCATATCCTTGTAAATGCCGCGGCGCTCTTGGCACAGCTCCATCAGGTTGCCCACATAGTCCGACGGGGTGATGATGCTGGCCTTGACGATGGGTTCTTCCGCATACTCGATCTCGCCGGGGTTGGGGAAGTTCAGCGGGTTGTCGATGGTCAGCATCTCGCCGCTGGTCTTTTTGACATGGTAGATCACGCTGGGCGCTGTGGTGATCAGGTCCAGGTTGTATTCCCGTTCCAGCCGCTCCTGGACGATCTCCATGTGGAGCAGGCCCAAAAAGCCGCAGCGGAAACCAAAGCCCAGGGCCGCAGAAGACTCTGCCTCAAAGGTCAGGGCCGCGTCGTTCAGCTGCAATTTTTCCAGGGCATCCCGCAGGTCCGGGTACTTTTTGCCGTCGGCAGGGTACAGGCCGGAAAACACCATGGGCTGCACTTTGCGGTAGCCTTCCAGCGGTTCGGTGGCCAAGTTGTCCAGGGCGGTGACAGTGTCGCCCACCCGGGTGTCTTTTACATTTTTGATGCTGGCCGTGATATAGCCCACTTCGCCGGCCTGCAGGCCTTTGTTGGGGGCCAGGCCCAGGGGCAGCAGATAGCCGGTCTCCACGATCTGGAATTCGGCGCCGGTGGCCATCATGCGGATCTTCTGGCCCGGCTTCAGGCTGCCGTCGAACACCCGCAAGTAGACGATGACCCCCTTGTACGGGTCGTATTGGCTGTCAAAGATCAGGGCACGGGTGCAATCGTCCCGCCCGGCCGGGGGCGGCGGCACGTCTTGGACGATCCGTTCCAGCACGGACCGGATGTTGGTGCCCATTTTGGCGGAGACCTCCGGGGCATCCATGGCCGGGATGCCGATGACGTCTTCGATCTCCTGCTTGACCCGCTGGGGGTCTGCCGAGGGCAGGTCGATCTTGTTGATGACCGGCACGATCTCCAGATCGTGCTCCAGGGCCAGATAGGTGTTGGCCAGCGTCTGGGCCTCGATGCCCTGGGCCGCATCCACAATGAGCAGCGCGCCCTCGCAGGCAGCCAGCGAACGGGATACTTCGTAATTGAAGTCTACGTGGCCCGGGGTGTCGATCAGGTTCATGCGGTAGGTCTGGCCGTCCAGGGCCTCATACTCCATCAGGATCGCGTGGGATTTGATGGTGATGCCCCGTTCCCGCTCCAGATCCATATTGTCCAGCAGCTGGTCCTCCATCTCCCGGTCGGAGACTGCATGGCATTCCTCCATCAGCCGGTCTGCCAGGGTGGATTTGCCGTGGTCGATGTGGGCTACAATGGAAAAGTTGCGGATCTTGCTTCTATCTGTCATTGCTGCATTCCCAATTCTCCGCGCGCATGAGATATGGAAAAATGCCGGCCCCGCGCGGCGGGCAACGGCACAAGAAGGGCCGGTCATTTACCGCCCCTTCCCTTCTTCTGTATGACAATCAGTATATCATAGTCCCCAGCAAAAAATCAATGCCCAGCGTGCCGGCAACGCCGACAGGTGTGACGTGGAAGGCATCCGGAAGCCGGGGAGCTGCCCCTCCAGCGGCAAAGCAACCGGCCGCCACCCGTGCCGGCAACGCCGGCGGGTGTGCCGTGGGAGGTGTCCGGCAGCCGGGGAGCTGCCCCTTCAGCGGCAAAGCAACCGGCCGCCACCTATTTCGGCAGGCATCCGGCAGCCGGGGAGCTACCTCTCCAGCGGCAAAACTCCCAGCCGCCACCCACTATGGCTGTCGGGCCGACCCGACGGGTGTGCCATGGCAGGCATCCGGAAGCCAGAGTGCCACACCGCAAGCAGAAAAGCCCTCAGCCACCACCCGTTATGGCTGTCGGCCCCTGCCGACTAGCGGAGGTAGTAGTTGCGTTCTGTGGAGCGGGGGTTGGCGGAAGCGGGGAGGGAGACTGCCACACGGCAGGTGGAATCCTGGGTCTCCACCACGCTGCGCAGGCTTTGCACAGTGCTGTCTTCCGCTGTGTCGGCAGTGATCACCAGCTGGTCGCACACAGCTTTCAGGCTGTTCACCACCTGGCCGCTGTTGGCGTCGGAAAAAGCGGTGGCAGCCTCGTCGGTCAGTTCGATGGCCAGGGTCATATCCGGCACACGGCTGCGGATGCTGCTCACCATTTGGGTCACCAGGGCGGCTTTGTCCGCATTTTGGTCGGTGGTAATCAAATTGGTGCGGCCCCGGACCGGGTAGCCCACATTGGTCAGCAGCAGGCCGTCAAAGCCCAGCTGCTGGCAGGAGGCGGCCAGCTGCCCCAAGTATTCGGCGGTCTGGGCGCCGGAGGGGGCCAGCCAGGGGATCATGTCATAATCCAGCCAGATGGCGCCGCTGCTGGTCTGCAGGGCGCTGTCCCGCATGCCGCGGGCGCCCAAGTTGTCCCGGTTGGCCGAAAGGCGGGCGGTCAGGTGCATACCGCTTTGGCGCAGGGCCTGCAGGCCCTCGGCCACCGAGGCGTCAGCCGCCACTGCGCCAATCTGGTTGGCCAGGGCGGAATCGGTGGGGATGTAGACCGAACCATTGGCATCCTTGACGGTAAAGACCAAGGTGTTGGCGCCGCTCTGCTGGGCCTGGGTCAACAGCTGAGCGCGGTAATTGGCGTCGCCCACCTGGGCGATATCCCCTTCGATGGCCTGGGTAAAGGATTCCGGCTCTTCTTCCGGTTCCTCCGGCGCTGCGGGCTCATCCGGCGTACCGGCCGGGTCCTCCGGGGCATCTGCCTGGCCGTCGGGGGAAGAAGCGGGATCTTCCGCCCCGCCGGCCGGCTGGCTGAAGGGGAACTCAAAGCGGAACCCTTCGGGCGTAGCTACGATGTATTCCTGTAAAAAGAAGAAGCCGACGACCGCTGCCAGCAGCAATACGATGAAGACCAGCAGCCCGATGAGCAAACGCCGCCGGGTGGTGCGGGCGCGGCCATAATAGACCTTATGGGTGGAATTGATTCCTTTCCTGGCCATAGCTCGGGGAAACCTCCTCCGCGTGAATTGAACGCCGGCGCGCCGGCGGTGGCAAAGAGAAAGAGACAGCGGGCGACCCACTGTCTCTTTATAGTATATGAAATTGGCCGCAGTTTCAACCGGTAAATGATGAATTTCCCAGTTTTCCGTGTTGTTTACACTTTCTTTAAAACTTTGGCGGGCATTTAGGCCTCGGCAGGCCCGGCGGGCTGGGCGGAGTGGGTGCTCTGCCGCAAGATCAGCTTGCGGGGGCATACGTCCACACATTCGCCGCAGTTGACGCACTTGCTGTAATCGATGACCGCCAGATTATCCACCACATGGATGGCGTCGTGCTTGCAGGTCCGCTGGCACAGGGTGCAGCCGATGCAGCCGATCTCGCAGTTTTGCCGCACCACAGGGCCTTTGTCCTTGGAAGCGCAGCAGACGAAGACATCCTGCTTTTCCGAAACCAGCTGGATCAGGTTGCGGGGGCAGGCCGTGACACACTTGCCGCAGGCCTTGCACTTGTCGGGCTGCACCTGGGCCACGCCGTTGACCACATGGATGGCGTCATAGGGGCAGGCCTGCTCGCAGGAGCCGTACCCCAGGCAGCCGTAGGCACAGCCCAGAGGGCCGCCGCCCACCTTGGAGGCAGCCAGGCAATCCTGGATGCCCTCGTATTGGAACTTGCGCTTGGCGTTTTGGCCGCCGCGGCAGTTGACATGGGCCACTTTGCGCTCCACAGCGCCCACTTCCACCCCCATGATGGCCGCCACTTTGGCAGCCACCTCAGGGCCGCCCACCACACAGCCGGTGCAGGGGGCTTCGCCGGCGATGACCGCGCTGGCAAAGTTGGAGCAGCCCGCATAGCCGCAGCCGCCGCAGTTGGCGCCGGGCAGGGCCTCCGTGATCTCGGGCAGGCGCTCATCCTGGTCCACATGGAAGATCTTTGAGCTCACCGCCAGCAAAAGGCCGAAGAACAGGCCCATGGCCCCCAGGGCCACCACCGGCGCGACAATGGACAATGTTACCAAAAAAATCACCTCATCCGTTCATTGTGCATAGCGCACATTAGAAGATTTTCAGGCCCTGGAAGCCCATGAACGCCATGGCCAGCAGCGAGGCGCTGACCAAAGCGATGGGGAAGCCTTCGAAGGCCTTGGGGAACTCGGCCAGTTCCAGCCGTTCCCGCACAGAGGCGAACAGCACGATGGCCAGGGTGAAGCCGACGCCGCCGAAGCAGCCGTATACGATGGAGCCGATGAAATTCAGATCCTGCTGCACGTTGAGCAGGGCCACGCCCAGCACGGCGCAGTTCGTGGTGATCAGCGGCAGATAGATGCCCAGGGCCTGGTACAAAGAGGGCATGGACTTCATCAGGAACATCTCCACAAATTGGACCAAGCTGGCGATGATGAGGATGAAGGCCACCGTTTGCATATAGGCCAGGTCAAAGGGCAGCAGGATGTATTCGTTGACCAAGTAAGTGGCGGCAGAAGCCACTGTCATGACAAAGATGACCGCCAGGCCCATGCCGGTGGCTGTTTCGATCTTTTTGGAAACGCCCAAAAAGGGGCAGCAGCCCATAAACTTCACCAGCACGAAATTTTCCATCAGGATGGCGCCCAGGGCCAATGAGAACAATTCGGTAAAACTCATCGGTTATTCTCCCTTCTTCAGAATTTTCTGGAACAGGGCGATGACGCAGCCCAGGGTCAAAAAGCCGCCGGCGGGCAGGATCATCATGATCATGGGTTCGTAGTTTTCGCCGAAGAGGGAAACGCCTGCGATGGTGCCGTTGCCCAGGATCTCGCGGATGGAGGACAGGATGCACAGGGCAAAAGTGAAGCCCAGGCCCATGGCCAGACCGTCTACGATGGAGGGGAGCACCTTGTTTTTAGAGGCAAAGGCCTCGGCCCGGGCCAGGATGATGCAGTTCACCACGATCAGGGGGATGAACAGGCCCAGGGATTTGGAAAGGGAGGGCAGATAGGCTTGCAGCAGCAGGTCTACCGCCGTGACGAAACCGGCGATGATGGTGATGTAGGCCGCGATGCGCACTTTAGAGGGGATGAACTTGCGCAAAAGGGAGATCACCGCATTGGAGCAGATCAGCACCGCCGTGGCCGCCAGGCCCATGCCGATGCCGTTGTTCAGCGAAGTGGTGGTGGCCAGGGTGGGGCACATGCCGATCAGCTGCACCAGCACCGGGTTGTTGGTAAAGATGCCCTCATACAGTTGTTGCAGGTATTTTTTCATTTGGCATCCTCCTTACTGTTGGGTGGCCGCATAGTCGATGGCGGCCTGCACGCCCTCGGTCACGGCGCGGGATGTGATGGTGGCGCCGGAAAGGGCCACGATCTCGCCGTCGGCGCCGGTGGCAGTCTTCACGACGCTGAGCGGGCCGGCAGCGCCTTCATACTGGGCCAGCCATTCCGGGTTTTGGGCGTTGGAGCCCAGGCCGGCGGTCTCGCTCATATCCACGATCTGCACGCCCAGCACCTGGCCCTGGCCGTCTACGCCGACGATCATGGTGATCTCGCCGCCGTAGCCCGAAGGGGCCACTTGGACGCACACGCCGTCGGGCATGCCGTCCCGCAGGATCTGGTTGGCCGAAGTGATGATGGTGTCGCCTGCAGGGGCCTCCAGCGGCTGGAAGGAAGCATCTTCGCCGCAAACGGCCCGCATGGCGTTTTCAATGTCCTGCTGGGTCCGCTGGGCGATCTTGTCCCGGGTCAAGCCGTCTACCACGCCCAAGCACAGGGCCACCGCCACGGTGATGGCCAGCAATGTGCCGCCCAGGCGCAGAAGGTCTTGCTTCAGTTCACTCATTTTGCAGCGCCTCCTTCTTTTGTCTTTTTGGCTTTGGGCGGTGCCACATAGCCGTATTTCCGGGGCCGTGTGGCTTTTTCAATGAGAAAGACGGTGGAGTTCATCACCAGGATGGAATAGGATACGCCCTCCGGCATGCTGCCGAAGAAGCGGATGAACATGGTCAAAAGGCCGCAGCCAATGCCAAAGATCACTTGCCCCTTTTTGGTCACCGGGCTGGTGGAATAGTCGGTGGCCATAAAGATGGCGCCCAGCATCAGGCCGCCGCTGCACAGCTCGGCCAGCATGAATTCCACCCGGCCGTTGCCGTGGGGGAACAAAAAGCTGATCAGGGCCACCGTGGCCAGGTAGGCCACCGGGGTGTGCAGGGTGATGACCTTGCGGCTGAGCAGGTACAGGCCGCCGGCCAGCAGGGCCAGGGCCGACACTTCGCCCAGGCAGCCGCCCACCATGCCCAGGGCCATATCGGTGATGGTGGCATCGGGCATGACGCCGTTTTTCAGCGCCGCCAGCGGGGTGGCCGTGGAGACCACATCTGGTGTGGAGAACAGGGGCAGTTTGGTGCGGATGGCGGGCCAGGTGGTCATGATCACCGGGAAGCCCATCAGGAACGCACGGGCCGACAGCGCCGGGTTCATAAAGTTTTTGCCGATGCCGCCGAACAGCTGCTTGACGATGACGATGGCGAAGGCGTCGCCGATGAGCACCATCCACAGCGGGGCGGAAACGGGCAGGCAGTAGGCCAGCAGGATGCCCGTGACCACGGCCGACAGGTCGGCAATGGTGACAGGCTTTTTCATCAACATCTGGTACAGCCATTCAAAAAACACGCAGCCTGCCGCCGAGACCAGGGTGACCACCAGGGCCCGCAGGCCGAACACATAGATGGCGATGGCCAGGGCGGGCATCAGGGCGATGATCACATCCAGCATGATCTGCTGGGTGTTGTCCTCATGCCGGATATGGGGCGAGGACGTGACAACTACTTTGCTCAAATCAGCCATAAGACCCTCACTTTCTGCGCGCGCTCAAGATCTGCTGCTTGGCCGAGCGGATGCCCTGGACCAGCGGCAGCTTGCCGGGACAGACGTATGTGCACGCGCCGCACTCGATGCAGTCGAGCGCGTCATATTTTTCACATGCCTCCAAATTGCCCTTCTGCTGGTACAGGTACAGGTAGGTGGGCATCAGCCGCATGGGGCAGGCGTCTACGCACCGGCCGCAGCGGATGCAGGAGGGCACTTTGGCCCCCTTGGCCTCGTCTTCGCAAAAGGCCAGGATGGCGTTGGTCCCCTTGAAGATGGGGGCGGTGAGATCGAACTGGGCAACGCCCATCATGGGGCCGCCCATCAAGATCTTGTTGGGGTCTTCCCGAAAACCGCCGGCGGCCTCGATCACCTGGCCGATGGGGGTGCCCACCCGCACTTCCAAGTTTTTGGGGGAGGCGATGGCGCTGCCCGACACGGTGACGATGCGGCGGATGTCGTTCATGCCCGTTTTGAACTTGCGGGCGATGGCCGCCGCCGTATCCACGTTGAACACGGCGCAGCCCGCATCGGCCGGCAGCTTGCCCGAGGGCACTTCCCGGTGGGTGATGGCGTAGATCAGCTGCTTTTCCGCGCCCTGGGGGTATTTGGTCTTGAGGCGGCACAGCTGGATGCTGCCGTCCTGGGGCAGCAGCTTTTCCACCACGGGGAATACGTCGGCCTTGTTTTCCTCAATGGCCAGCTTGCCGTTCTGCACGCCCAAGATCTTGATCAGGATCTTGATGCCGTCGATCACGTCCTGGGTCTGCTCCAGCAGGATCCGGTGGTCCGATGTGATATAGGGTTCGCACTCGGCGCCGTTGATGATCAGCGTATCCACCTTGCCGATGGCCGATTGGATCTTGACATGGGTGGGGAAAGTGGCGCCGCCGTGGCCCACGATGCCCGCCTCTTTCACCACTTCGGTCATCTGCTCCGGGGTCATGGCCTCCATGGAGAGGGGGTGCAGGGAGGGGTCCGGCTCGTCTTTGAAATCGTTGTCGATGACAACGGCCAGCACCTGGGTGCCGTTGGGGTGGGGGCGGGGCTCCACTGCGGCCACTGTGCCGGAAACGGTGGCGTGAACGTTGGCGCTCACGTTGCCGCTGGCTTCCGCAATGAGCTGGCCCATGTAAACATGGTCCCCCTTTTGGACCACAGGCTTGGCAGGGGCGCCAATGTGCATCGAGACGGGCAGCACCACCTGTTCCGGTGCCTTCATCGGCTCGATGGCCTTTTTGTTGGTCGCAGCCTTTTTGTCGTCGGGGTGTGTTCCCCCGTGAAACGTATAGGCCATATTTTCACCTCACAAAGATAATAATGACAAATCGGAAATCCACAATTTTTTCCGCAATGCAATCCAACTCATTATAAAACAAAAAAACGAAATTCACAACAAAAAAATCAAATTTATTTGAAATAATCAAAAAAAAGAGGGAAATTGATAATGAATTAACAAAATTGACTTTTTTGTCCGGCCCGGGCGAACAGCGGGGCCAAAGGGTTGGCGCAGGATAGATTTTGGAGGCGGGGCCTTTTGGGCCAAAAAAACCGGCCTGGACCTTTTTTCCGCCGGGCCCGGCCCGGGTATTTTACTTGGCCGCCTTTTGCGGTATACTATATGCGTAGGATCCACAGCCTATTTTTACAAAAAGGGAGCGTGAACCCATGACATTTGAACAAATGCCCTATGAGCGGGTGGACTTGCAGAGCCTGGTCCAGACCTACGAAGAACTGACCCGGCAGATGCGCCAGGCCGCCTCGGCCCAAGAGGCGGCCCAGGTGCTGCGCCGGCACCAGCAGGTCTATGAGCCCGCCGCCACCATGATGGGGCTGAGCGCCATCCGCCACACCATCGACACCGAAGACCCCTTCTACACCGGGGAAGAGGAGTTCTATGCGGAAAACGGCCCGGCCCTGGGGGAAAAAGTCAGCGGCCTGTACCGGGCCACCCTGGAATCCCCCTTCCGGGCAGAGCTGGAACAGCAGTTCCCGCCGGTCTTCTTCCAAAATGCGGAGATCGACGTGCGCACCATTTCCCCCGACGTGCTGGGCGAACTGGAGCAGGAGAATAAACTGGTGATGGAATACCAAAAGCTCCAGGGCGGCGCCCAGATCGAGTTCCAGGGCAAGGTGCTCAACCTTTCGGAGCTGAGCGTTTACAAAGAGAACCCGGACCGGGCGGTGCGCCAGGCCGCCTATGCGGCCGAAGGCCGGTTTTACGACCAGCACCAGGCGGAATACGACAGCATTTACGACAAACTGGTCAAAGTGCGCACCCAGATCGCCCGCAAACTGGGCTTTGCGAATTTTGTGGAGCTGGGCTACCTGCGCATGACCCGCAACTGCTACGACGCCCAGGATGTGAAAGTCTTCCGGGAAGAAGTGGTGCGGGAGATCGTGCCCATCGTGCAAAAGATGAAGGCGGAGCAGGCGGCCCGGCTGGGGGTGGAGGACTTCCGCTTTTATGACGACGGCCTGATCCGCAAAGAGGGCAACCCCAAGCCCCAGGGCAGCTACGAAGACACGTACCGCACCGGCGTGGAGATGTACCGGCAGATGGCGCCCCTGGCCCGGGATTTCATCGACCGGATGGATTCCATGCACCTGTTCGACCTGATCGCCAAAAAAGGCAAGATGACCGGCGGCTATTGCAGCTACCTGCCCGCCTACCAGGCCCCCTTCATCTTCGCCAACTTCAACGGCACTTCCCACGATGTGGAGGTGTTCACCCACGAGGGCGGCCATGCCCTGGCGGCCTATGTGGCATCCCAAGACCCCGATCTGATGATGGAGTGCCAGGGCCCCACGCTGGAAGCCTGCGAAGTCCACTCCATGTCCATGGAATTTTTGTGCTGGCCTTGGCTCAAAGGGTTCTATGGCGACCAGACCGACTGCGCCAAAGCGGTGCACCTGGCTTCCGCCCTGTTCTTCCTGCCCTATGGCTGCCAGGTGGATGAGTTCCAGCACATCGTCTACGAGAACCCGGACCTGACCCCGGCAGAGCGCAACGCCCGCTGGATGGAGCTGGAGCGCAAATACCGGCCCTGGATGGAATACGGGGACAGCCCCTTTTACAGCCGGGGCGGCGGCTGGCAGCGGCAGATCCATATCTACACCGACCCCTTCTATTATATCGATTACTGCCTGGCCCAATCGGTGGCCCTGCAGATCTTTGAGCTGATCCAGGAAGAATCGTGGCAGGCGGCCTGGCAGAAATACCTGGCTTATACCCGGCAGGCGGGCACCAAGACCTTCCTGGGCCTGCTGGAACAGGCCGGGCTGCAAAACCCCATGCAGCAGGGGGCGCTGCACCAGGCGGCCGCCGCGGCAAGGAAGTACCTGGAAGCCAACAAAGAGGCCCTGGGCCAGTGAGGCCGGGCCCGGCGGCCTGACCGGGCGCCGCTGCGGGGCAAAGGCGGGTATTTTTCCGTTTCCACCGGCTATACTGTAGCTAAAAAAGGATGGTGGATACAGGATGAAGCGAAGCGTGGCAGCAGCCGGCCTGTGCCTGCTGCTGCTGGCCGGCGGGTGCCAGCGCCATGAAAAGGCGAAAGCCGTGCCCCAGCCGCCCACCGCGGCAGGCCAGGGCCAGACCCAGGGGCAAGAGCCGGCTGAGGAACAAGAGCAGGAACCCGCGCCGACCGGGGAACCGGCGGCGCCCCAGCCCCGGGAACTGGCCGCCGTCAGCACGCCCCTGCGGGATAAGCGGCCCGGCCGGCTGAAGAACTTGCACCTGGCCTGCGGCAGCGTCAACGGCGCGGTCATCCCGCCGGGGGGCTCTTTCTCCTTCAACCAGACGGTGGGGGAGCGGACGGCGGAAAAAGGCTATGAAGAGGCCATTGTCTATAAAGACCGGCAAAAGGTGCCCGAAGTGGGCGGCGGGGTGTGCCAGCTGAGCAGCACCCTGTATTTGGCCGCCCGGCAGGCGGGGTTCGACGTGACAGAGCGCCACGCCCACCAGCTGCCCGTCAGCTATGTGGAAGAGGGGCAGGATGCGGCGGTGGACTACGGCAGCCTGGACCTGGTGTTCGTCAACACCACAGACCGGCCGGTCACCGTGGGGGCCTGGCTCACCGAAGAAGCGGTCATCGTCTCGCTGACGGCAGGCTGAGCCCGCCGGCCTGACAGGCACCGGCCAAGGGAAAAAGCATCCATGCCAAACTGGCGTGGATGCTTTTTTTGCCGGCCCCAGGGCCAAAGATGCCTTTCCGGCCCATGCCGGGCAGGGCGCTATTCCTCTACCAAAAAGACCATGTCGCCCTGGTGGTGGATCTCGAGGATGCATTCCTGGTAGAGGCCCTCTGTTGTCAGGTAGCCACTGTACTTGGTACAGTGGTCCCCGTATGTTTCGTCCAAAATGGTGAGGCCGGGGGCAGGGTGGCTGGCAATGAAGTCTTTGAGGAACATCTTTTCCCCCGAGAACGTGGCGGCCTTCGGGGGGAAGGTCAAAAGATAGGCAAAGCTGAACTCCCAGCGGATGCCGGAAAAGGCGACAGCCCCATCGGGCTGGCCGTAGGGGGCCGTGGTCTGCACCAGGCCCGATTGGGTCCGCAGGACCATGCAGTCGCCTGTGACGTCAAAAGCGGTCACATGCATATCGTGCAGGCTGTATGGCACATGGATGGCCGGGCGGATGATCTGTTTCAACAGATCCCCTCCTTTCTGGGTCTATTCGGCTCGGGGCAGGCTCCATAAATGGATGATACCACGGGGACGGAGGGAAAGCAAACCGTCAAAGCAGGCGGCTTTTGGCCGGCGGAATCCGGCGAATGACGCTGGGCCGGATCTGTGGTATAATAATTATAACGCACTTATAGCCCAGTTATTCTGCGAAATTTGGCGGCCCTTTTCTCGCCGCCATGGGCGGCAACCGAAAAGATGGCCAATCTAGCACGGTGCTGCCACACCGTGCTAGAAGGAAACACAAAAAACCGGCAGGAGGGCGGTGATGGACCGATGGAGCGGAGAGAAAAGGAACCATGGCCCCTGGCCATGGGAAGATGCTGCTGGATGAGGCCGTTGGGACAGGCGGACGCCGGGGCAGTTTATGGGCTGGCCGCGGGAAACCCCCAGTATTACCGGGCATGCCCCCCTCCGGCCAGCCTGGAGAGCATCCGGCGGGATCTGGCTGCTTTGCCCCCGGCAAAGGAGAGGCGGACAAATGCTACGCCGGTTTTTGGGAACAGGGCTGCTTGGTGGCCGTGCTGGATCGGGTCCGGGGATATCCCCGGGCCGGTGAGCTGTGGATCGGCTTTTTTATGGTGGACAAAAGCTGGCAGGCCCAGGGCTTGGGGACAGAGCTCATACAGGCGGCCTGCCGGCGCTGGGTGGCCGGGGGCTGGCGGCACATCGGCTTGGCCTGTGCCGCAGGGAACCGGCAAGGCCTCCGGTTTTGGCAAAAAACGGCTTTCTCCCCACGGGGGAAGAAAAGCAAAAAGAAGGGTACCGGGCGGTGGTGCTGTGCAAAGAGCTGCCGGGCCGGGGATAGAAAAGGAGCAGGACAGTTGGAAAGTTTTTTCACATGCCCGATCTGCGGGCAGAAGATGGAGGTGGACGGGGGAGCCAGCCGGTGCCCCCAGGGCCACAGCTTTGACCGGGCCCGCAGCGGCTATTGGAACCTGCTGCCCCCCGGGGGCAAACACTCCCGCCAGCCGGGGGACAGCAAGGAGATGGTGCGGGCCCGGTGGGAATTTTTGCAGCAGGGCCACTACGAGCCCTTGGCCCGGGCCGCTGCCCGGAAGATGATGGAACAGCTGCCCCGGGGCGGCGCTGTGCTGGATGCAGGCTGCGGCGAGGGCTATTATGACCAGGCCCTGTGGCAGCTGGCGCTGGAGCAGGGCAAGCCCTTGGAGCTGGCGGGCATGGATATCTCCAAATTCGCCGTGGACCGGGCGGCCCGCCGCCTGCCGCAAGCCAGCTGGTGCGTGGGCAGCCTGTACCACATGCCCGTGGCTGCCGGCCGCTGCCAGGGGGTCATGAACCTGTTCGCCCCCCACAGCCCGGCGGAGTTTGGCCGGGTGCTGCAAAGCAATGGGGTGCTGGTGGTGGCGGCACCGGGCAAGAACCACCTGTGGGAGCTGAAAGCCCGGCTGTACGACTGCCCCTACCCCAACCCGGAACAGCTGCCGGAGATGCCCGGCTTCGCCCTGGAGGGCCGGGAAGGGCTGACATACCAGATGGAGCTGGACGGCGGCCAGCTGTGGAGCCTGTTCCAAATGACGCCCTATGCCCACAAGACCCCGGAGGAGGGCAAGGCCCGGCTGCGGGATACCCCGGGGCTGCGGGTGACGGCGGATTTCCTGCTGTGGACCTACCGGAAGCAACACTAAAACACAGGCCCTGCCTCCAGCACGGGAGGCAGGGCCTGTTCGGTCTAATCCAGGGCCAGGGGAGCCAGGACAGCATAGTGCTGGTCCAGCAGGCGCTGGATCCACTCCAGCAGGGAAAAGGCCTGGCTGGCCAGCGCTTCGGCCGGCGCCCCTTCCTCTAAAAACAGCGTGTATTTGTGGTAGAGCTGGCCTTTTTCTCGGAATAGGCCAAAATGCCCCAGGGGGCAGAAGAGGTTGATCTGGTTCAGCGTCTCGGGCAGCCGCTGCTGGTTGGCCGGTTCCAGATCGGTGAACAAAGTGGTGTAAAACTGCAGCAGGGAATCCTGGGGCGAAAGCTGGGCCACCATCAGCTCCACCAGGGCAGGGTGGAAGTCCTCGCCCACCGGCAGGGAAAAACCTAGGCCGTCGCCCAGCTGGGGCGCGCCGGCCCCAGGCTCGGGGAAGCATTCGGCCCCGGCGGCGGTCAGGCGGGCTTCCAGCGCAGAAAAAAAGGCTTGCTGCTGTGTCAGTTCCATGGTCTTCCTCCCTCATGCTATTCCAATTCGTGCTTTTTCAGGTAATCTTCCATCTGGTGCTGCCAGCTGGTGTCACTGTCCATGCCCAGCATTTCCGCAATGGCTTGCAGGCTGAAGGTCTTTCTGCCCTCTGCATCTTCCACCTGGGAAAGGCCCATGTCTTCCAGGATCTCAATGGTGCCGCGGTCGCCCTCTTGGGCTTTGCGCTGCAATTCGGCGCTGCGGGTCATGGCGATGTGCTGGAAAGCCTCTTTGCGTTTGCCGCTGGCAAAGCCCATGCCCCGCAAAATGGCGTGCTTGGCCGTGCTGCGGTCCACGCCCTTTTCTGTGCACATCTTTTGGATCTCCGATTCCAGTTTCAAGGCTTTGTCCACCGTGTCTTTGCGCATGGATTTTTTGCGCAGGTTGGAGGCGATGCCTTTGGCGAAGGAAAGACCGGAACCTGCGGCAGAGACCAGGGTGCCTGCCAAGGCGGTGACGCCGCCCAAGGTCATGGCGTTGCCCGTCACGTTCAAGGCGCCGGCGGCCATATCCATGCCGCCTTCCATCTGGCGGATCTTGGCGTTGCGGCGGGCCTGCCACAAGGTCTGGTACATCTCTTCTGCCGCCTCGTCGCGCTGATTTGCGGGACCCAGCTCTTTCATGTGCTGGCTCATCCGCATGCGGGCCTTGGTGGTGCTGCCCAGGCGGATACTGCCGGCAATGAATTTGGTGCCGCCCGATACGATGCCCAGGACGGGAACCCATTCGCCGCCGATGGAGCGGATGACGTCGGCGCTGTTGAGGCCATAGGCCGCCATTTTGGCAATGCCGGAGCCCATGTTGGCAGCGTTGCCCACAGCGGAGATGCCCCGGTACCAAGCGCCGGCCTTGCCCCTTTGCCGGCCTGCATCTGGGCGCGCTTGGCGTTGGCCGCCAGATCGATGCCGCTGCCCACCGCCTGGAACAGGGCGCCGGCGCCGCCGACGGCCCGGCCCGCGTCGGAGATGGAGACGTCGGAGCCGGATTGGGCCAGTTTGGCCAGGCCCAGAGACCCGACCAGGCCGGTCATCTCCACCGCGGGGGGCATCGCTTCGCTCATACCGGCCATGACCACCTGCTCGGCAGCGCCGGTGCCATTGGTCATCACTTGGGCAGCCGTGCCCGAAAGGGCCTCCCGGTTCGCCTGCTGGGCCCCGTCCGGCTGGAAGCGGTAATGGTTTGCCTTGTCCCGTGCGTCGCTATGCGCCGCTACCCACTCGCCTTGCAGCCTGTCCTCCAGCTGCCGTTTTTGTGCATTTTTTTGTGCCTTCGTCTGTTTCTTGGCCTGCATGGGGCCGCAGGAGGCCAAAGGGGTGGCGCCGCTCAGCGGCGTGACAGAAGCTTCCATCTGGCCCCCGGCGGCCAGGGACCCTTCCCGGTCGGCTTGCCGCTCCAGAGCGGCATCCTGCAAAAAGCCCTGGCCCCGGGCCTGGCCCAGCGCCTGGCTGCGCAGGTGGGAGAGCTCGTGGCCCAGCAGGGCTTGTCCCTGCCGGGAACCAAAATCCAGCGCACCGGGGGCAAAGCCGATGCGCCGGCCTTGGGCCACGGCCTGGGCGCCGCCATCGGCCACAGCCTGGCTCTCATAGAGCTCTACCCCGGAAAGATCCATGCCGAAAGAACGCTCCATCTTGGCCTGGAGGGATTGGGGCAGATCCACTTTGCGGCCCAGGACCCGGCCGGAGGGCGCGCCGCCTGCCAACAGGGCCCCCAGGTTCTGGCTGCCCCAGGGGCGGGCAGGCTGGGCCTTGTCCTGGCTCTTGGCCTGGGGCTGGTGCAGTTTGGCTTGGTGTGTCTGTATGCCCATGGCGTGTCCCTCCATTCTTTTGCAGATGCCTTCCGTCTTCTTTCTGTTATCTTACCACAGATCGGGGCCCCTGTGTTGTACATTTTATAACAGTTCAAAGGGTTTCTGTGCAAAAAAAGGCCGCCAGACGGCGGCCTTTCAGCGTGTCTACAGCACTTATTTGTTTTTGACGAATTTTTCGATCCGGTCCATGGCCACTTTCAGCTCTTCCATGGAATAGGCGTAAGAGATGCGCACATGGCCTTCGCCGCAGGCGCCGAAAGCGTCGCCGGGCACCACGGCCACCCGCTGGCTCTGGAGCAGGTCGTTGCAGAACTGCTCGCTGCTGGCGGCAAAGCGGCGGATGCTGGGGAACATGTAGAAAGCGCCTTCGGGCATGAAGCAATCGAAGCCCAGATCGATCAGGGCCTTGTGGAGGTAGAGGCGGCGCTCATTGAATTTTTCCCGCATGTACTCAATGTCCGGCACGCCGTTGGTGACGGCCTCGATGCCGGCCCGCTGGGAGACGTTGGCGGCGCACATCAGCTTGTACTGGTGCAGGCGGCCCAGAGAGGTCATCAGCTCCACCGGGGCACAGGCATAGCCCAGGCGCCAGCCTGTCATGGCGAAGGCCTTGGAGAAGCCGCTGACCACGATGGTCCGCTCCCGCATGCCGGGCAGGGTGGCGATGGAGACGTGCTTGCGGCCATAGGTCAGCTCGGCGTAGATCTCGTCGGAGACCACCACGATGTTGGTATCCCGCAGCACGGCGGCAATGGCCTCCATCTCTTCGGCGGTCATGATGGCGCCGGTGGGGTTGTTGGGGTAGGCGAAGACCAGCATTTTGGTCTTGGGGGTGATGGCGGCCTTCAAGGCCTCGGCCGTCAGCTTAAAGGAATTTTCCTCCCGTGTCTCCAAAATGACGGGCACGGCCCGCTGGACGATGGCCAGGGGGGCGTAGCTGACATAAGAGGGCTCGGGCAGCAGCACTTCGTCCCCGTCATCCAGCAGGGCGCTCATGCACAGGTCGATGGCTTCGCTGCCGCCCACGGTGACCAGCACCTCGTTATCCGGGTTGTAGGAAAGGTCAAAGCGGTCTTCCAGATAAGACGCGATGCCCCGGCGCAGCTCGATCAGGCCGTAATTGGCGGTATATTGGGTCTTGCCCTGCTGCAGGCTCTGGATGCCCGCTTGGCGGATATGCTCCGGTGTGACAAAATCGGGTTCGCCCACACCAAGGGAGATCACATCTTCCATGGTGGCGGCCACATCGAAAAACTTGCGGATGCCCGAAGGCTTCAGCGTGGCCACGCGCTGGGGGACGATTTTGGAATAGTCGATCATAATTTGCCTCCTTCTGCTCTATCGATAACCGAAATGCATTTGTTCTGGTCTCAGTATAACACTGCCCACCGGGGGAGCGCAACCAAAACCCGACGGACTGCTGCCTTTATGCCTGCCCGGCCCGGTACTGCTCAAACAGGGCGTACAGCTGGGGCAAAGCCCGGTTCAAAGCCACGGGGCGCTGGCGGCGGCTGTCAAAATAACAGTGCTGGGTCTCACCGGTGGTGCGCAGGGCGCCGGTAGAAAGATCCCGCACCTCATAGGCCACCGTGATGCGGGTGGGGGTCAGCTGGGGCAAAGAGAGGGTGATCTGCACCGTCTCGCCGAAGCGGACCATGGAACGGTATTGGCAGGAAAGGCCCAGCAGGGCGAAATCGATGCCGGCTGCCGCCGCTTTGTCATAGCCAAAACCGATCTGCTCCATAAAATCGGTGCGGGCCTCTTCGAACCAGTGGATGTAGTTGGTGTGGTTGATAATGCCCATCTGGTCGGTCTCATAATAGAAGGGCTTGCGGAGATAGGGTCTGATTTCCATAGGATGCTCCTCGTCTTGGGTTTCTTCTGCCTCCACTTTAGTATGGCAGCGGGCAAATGTCAAGATGCATCACCGGTGCAGCAGGGGGGAAAGTTTTTTGTAGATGAGCAGCACGATCAGCGAGCAGAACAAGCCTTTGACCAGGTTGAAAGGGGCGGTGGCGAACACCACCAGGGTGCCCAGGCTGGTGATGTGGCGGTTGACGGCGGTGCCCATCTGGATCAGGCTGTCCAGGGGCAGGCCCATAAAGGCGGAATAGGCGGGCAGCAGCACGAAATAGTTCACCAGCGCGCCGGCCAGCGTGATGCACACGGTGCCGGCGGCCAGGCCGATGACCGCCTGGCGCCGGGATCTGCGGCGGCGGTAGAGCAGGGCGGCAGGCAGCACGAAAGCCAGGCCCACCGCAAAGTTGGCCAGTTCCCCCACGCCGGCGGTGGCTGTGCCGCGCAGCAGCAGGTAGAGCAGGTTCTTCAGCAGCTCGATCAAAACGGCGGCGCCGGGCCCCAGGGAAAAGGCGCCCAGCAGCACGGGCACTTCGCTGAAATCCAGCTTGTAGAAGGCGGGGGCGAAGGGCAGGGGGATCTCCAGCATCATCAAGACGACGGAAAGGGCGGACAAAATGGCCACTTTGACCAAAGTGTGGGTGTTGAGTTTGGGCATAGGATCGGCTCCTTTGTGTGGATTCGGCGCGAAAAAAAGCAGCCCCGCAAAAACAGGGCTGCTGAAACGATACGCATGCAAAAACAACGCGCAAGCGTTCTTCTTCCATCCAGACTGTACTGTCGGCTTTGGAATCTCACCAAATCATGCCGCGGCAAGGCCGCAGGCTCGTGGGCTGTACCACCGGTGGGGAATCGCACCCCGCCCTGAAGAATCGCTATGGCCGGGCCGCAGGGGCGCCGTTTGTGGCATTATCATACTGCCCGGCCGGGCATTTGTCAAGGGGAGCGGGCTTGCAAGCCGGGGGAAAATCGGCTATGCTAGACAAAAACACCGTGAAGGAGCGCAAGAGAATGGAACTGGTGATCAAACGCTTTGGCGAGCTGTCGGCCCAGGAGCTTTACGCCATTTTGCAAGCCCGGGTGGATGTGTTCGTGGTGGAGCAGAAATGCCCTTACCCGGAGATCGACGGGCGGGACGACCGGGCCTACCATGTGTACCTGAAAGACGAAGAGGGCATACAAGCCTACCTGCGGGTGCTGGAAAAGGGGGCCGCCGGGCCGGAAGTGGCCATCGGCCGGGTGCTGGCCAAAAAAAGGCGGCAGGGCCTGGCCACCCAGGTGCTGGCCGCGGGCATCCAGGTGGCGAAAGAAAGATTGCAGGCGGAAAAAGTGGTGCTGGAAGCCCAGACCTATGCCAGGGGGCTGTATGAGAAAGCCGGCTTCGTGCAGACCTCGGCCGAATTTTTGGAAGACGGCATCCCCCACATCCAAATGACCCTGGAGCTGGGATGATGCAAAGGCCCCGCTCTCTCCCACAGCCGGGCAGCAGAGCGGGGCCTCTTCAACTGGCAGGGTTCAGCCCAAGCAGCGGATCACCGCGTCCGCCACCTGGCGGGTGTTGGCGGTGCCGCCCATATCCGGCGTCAGGTCCCGGCCTTCCACCAGCACTTGCTGGATGGCATCCAGCACCCGCTTGCCCCAATCTTCGTGGCCGAAGAAATCCAGCATCTGGCTGGCGCTCCAGATGGCGGCCAGCGGGTTGGCCAGGCCGCGGCCTGCGATGTCGGGCGCACTGCCGTGGATGGGCTCGAACATGGAGGGGTACCGCCGCTCCGGGTTCAGGTTGGCGCCGGCCGCCAGGCCCATGCCGCCGGCGATGGCCGCGCCCAGGTCTGTCAGGATGTCGCCAAACAGGTTGGAGGTGACCACCACTTGGAACCGGCCCGGGTCCTTGACGAAGAACATGCTGGCCGCATCCACCAAATAGGAGTGGGTGGGCACATCCGGGTATTCCTTTGCCACCTGGGCGAAGATCTGGTCCCAATACACCATGGAGTAATTGAGGGCGTTGCTCTTGGTGATGTTGGTCACCGATTGGCCCCGGCTGCGGGCCAGCTCAAAGGCGTAGCGCATCACCCGCTGGCAGCCCCGGCGGGAGAACACGCCCGTTTGCAGCACCACTTCGTTCTCTTGGCCGGGGAACAGCCAATCGCCGGCGCCGGCGTATTCCCCTTCGCTGTTTTCCCGTACCACCACCATGTCGATGTCCTGCCGCTTGACGTCTTTTAAGGGGCAGGGGGCCCCCTCCAGCAGCTTGACGGGCCGCAGGTTGATGTATTGGTCGAACCCTTTGCGGATCTTGAGCAGCAGATCCCACAGGGAGATGTGGTCGGGCACGCCGGGGGCGCCCACTGCGCCCAGGTAGATGGCGTCAAAACCGGCCAGTTGTTCCATGCCGTCTTCGGGCATCATGCGGCCGGTCTTCAGGTAGTATTCGCAGCCCCAGGGGAAGGCGGTGCAGTCAAAGGCGAAAGAGCCGTCCAGCGCGGCCACATGCCGCAGCACCCGCAGGCCTTCCTCCACCACTTCGGGGCCGATGCCGTCGCCGCCGATGACGGCGATCTTGTGGTTGTTCATGAAAATCACTCCTTTTTGTTTTTGTCGGACTGTAAAGTTAAATGAAAGTTGAAGACCCGTCAGCCCTTCTGGTACAATGGTTTTACCACAAACACAATGTACTCCCAGAAAGGAGACGAGTCT